>NZ_WSQA01000004.1 GCF_009768885.1 Sphingobacterium humi | reverse complement strand
ACCATCAGAAAAAAACAATGAAATCCAAAAACAAAAACAAAGACAACCCTATTTAGTATAAAAAATAAGGCGTAAACCTAATTTAGTAATCAGTTCGCTTTTTGTAAACCTATTTCAGTATAAGACAACGCCATACTAACTACTGCGACAAGCCCTTCTACTTCCCTTTCTCACCCCTTTCTCACCCGTATCAATCCCCTTTGCAAAGGCAGGAGCAAGGGAAGAGAAAGGAGATAGATAGGCTATGGTATAAACTTGCTTTTGTGTGTTTCTTGGCGCGATGCCTAAGGGCTTGTTATTTTCTTCTTATCTTTAAGTATTATCCAATCAAACTAAACACGCAAAATGCTTATGAATAGCTATTCGAAAATGCTAGCCCATGCCCTTCTTTTTTTTTCCTGCTTTGCTGCTCCGCAGTGCTTACTGGCCCAGCAGGCTACCAAACAACCCGTAAAGGTTATTTTTGATACCGATATGGGCCCCGATTATGATGATATTGGTGCCATTGCAATGTTGCATGCCCTGGCCGATCAAGGGGAGTTGGAAATTTTAGCCAGCCTAGCTAGTGATGCGCATGTGGATATTGCGCCTACCATCGATCTTTTTAACCGCTATTTTGGTCGCCCTGCTATTCCCATTGGCGAGGCCGATCGTGCTTTAGCGCCGAATTTTACCGCTAAAACCGACTGGGGCGATAAGCTGATCCGACAGTTTGAACCTAGCCTTAAAAACAAACGCTATACGCCGGCGCTGGATGTGTATCGTAAGGTGCTGGCGGCGCAACCCGATCAATCGGTTACTTTAATTACGGTAGGCTTTATGACGAATATTGCCCAGCTTATGGCTTCCGGTGCAGATGCCTATTCTGATCTTTCGGGGATGGAGCTGATCAATAAGAAGGTGAAGTTATGGGTATGTATGGCGGGAGGTTTCCCGCAAGGCAGGGAATTTAATGTGTTTAAGGACGAGAAATCTTCCTATGCTGTTTTTCCGCATTTCCCACGGCCTATTTTGTTTACGGGCGTTGAGTTGGGTAGGCATATTAAAACAGGAGGTAAGGTGGCCGCTACGAAAGATAGCAGTAACCCGGTTTCGGTAGGCTATCAAATCAATCTGCCGGTTTATTTGGATAAACCGGATACCGACCGTAGCTCTTGGGATCAAACCGCAGTGCTCATTGCGGCAAGAAATCCGGAGCAGTATTTTTATGTGAGTGGCCCGGGGAAATTTAAGGTGGAGAAAGATGGCTCGAATACCTGGGAGCCTACAGAAGAAGGTCAACATCGCTTTATTATGCATAAGTATCCGTATCAGGTGATCGCTGATGTGCTGGACGAGCTGATGCTGCATAGGCCTAAAAAATAAGAAAGAGGCCTATGGGAGGCCTCTTTCAAACTATGAATGTTAGGGAATAAATTTGCTTGTTTGTCTGGTTTCAGTTTATTGTAACTGAAGGGTCATCTCTACTTCAGGTTTGCTCACGCCTTTGATTTTTCCGTAGGCATTTCCAGATTCAAAATAATAATCTAAGCTAATCGGGCCGGATAATAAAAAGGCATCCATTTGATCCATAATAACCGCAGTATAGCCGCCCGTAGCTGCTGTTCTTTTCTTCAGCGTGTATTGCTTGGTTGCCGCATCAAAAGTATAGTCGTATACAATGGTAGTCGCCCAGCCTGAGGTTCCGCCATTCTGACTAGCAAAACCAGTTAAGGTTATGCGTTTATTGACCAAATCCCACTTCAAGTCTAAATAACCGTGGTTAAAGGTGTAGCCTGTCGCGCGGTTTGCTAAATTTTCATGGTATCTTTTTAAGATTGTTAAACCCGCGGCAGATGTACCAGGGAAGTAGGTTAAGTAAGGGCTACGGATACTTGGGAATTTTAAGCCGATTAAATCGGTTAATGGTACAATAGCACTCGTACTACTTTTAATTTCGAATTTTTCACCTTCTTTGGTTTGCGCGAATATTTTTTCGCCTTCAAAGGAGAAATTACGAAGGTTGGCAGGCCCTACCTTTAGGGTATCAGGCATTTCCATCCCTTTCAAGGTGAAGAAAAAAGGCGATACTTTACTAAACACAGGTTTTCCATCTTGCAAGCTTGCGGCGTCCAACACTTTACCGTTCATATTGATAAAGAATTGGTATTTCACATTGTTTATTTCAGCATAGGCCACCGGATTGCTTTTAAAGAACGCTTTTGTTTTTTCGATTTGAACGAGGTAGTCTCCTTTTTCGTAGCTTGCTTTTTCGGCAGCTGTTGCTGGTGTTAATACCAAGTCTGTGGCATATCTACGTCCTTTAAATACGATGGAATCGGCCGTTTTTTTCACCAGGTCAAATTCGATATCACTTTTCAATCCGTCGCCACGTACGCCACCCATGGTTCCCGGGTTGGGGTCATTTAGCAAGTGGATGTAATTATGGGTTTCGAAGCCCAGCATTGGCCCATTAACCATGCGAATGCGGTAGGCCGATTCTTTCATGTTAGCGGCACTATTTGTATTGATATCGGCTATCATTTTAACGCGGTTATTCGCATCGAACTGCATAAAGTAGCCGTAATTTCCGCGGGATAAGGTTTGGTTATACACCTTCCAACCGTTAGGTGCTTCGGTTAACTGTGCTAATACTTCTGCTTGTAATTTGCCCATGCGCTCGGCAGGCGTTTCATTGAATAGTAAATCCACCTCTTGTTTGGCACAACCGGTAAAAAGCAACAGTAGGCCCAAGATATATGTAAAGATATTTTTTAAAATCATGATGTTTCTTCTTTTAGGCACTATTTTACAACTCGGTTGAAATCAAAATTGATATAGCTATTGCGATCATCCAATTTATGGAAACCTCCAGATTCAAAGAAGCCTTCGTCTAAACGTGTTTTGGATGGGCTGGATAGCGACCAATCTAATTTAAAGGTGCCGGAGGTTAAATATTTACCGATGCTGTTCATAAATTCGTTCATAAATAAATCAGCATTCGCGTATGTTGTGGTTGTTCCTTGCGCTGTTTTCGTGAAACTGATGGTTTGCTTGGCCACATCATAGGTATAGCTGAAGTTATAATCGGCATTATAGAGGGTGGTGGTATTTGAACCAGCACTTCCTCTAAATGGCATTCGGATTACAATATTATTGTTCTTAGCCGTCATCATAAATATTAATCCTGAAGGCAAGGTGTACTTTGAGGTATATTTATCACTTACCCCTTTTTCCAACGCTTCATAAATGGTTTTAACGTCTGCCGATAGATTTTCTTTCAGCAAAATTGGGTTTGTAAATAAACCTTCTGTTAGCCACCAAGGGCCTAAGGCTTGGTATGCTTTATCGTTATACTGGGTATACATAATATTAGCCATTTCGCGTTGTAGCCTTCTAAAGTCTATATTATGCGAATCGCGGAAATAGGCTACCACAGATGCTTCCTTTTTCTTCAGTCGTTGATAGGTTAGGGCATTGTATTTTTTTGCTTGGTTATCATACCATAATTGCCCTTGCAATAAAAGGTGCGCCGATGTTTCCGCGAAATCCTCAAAGTATTGGGAGCGCGCGTAGCGAGATATAAAGCCCAAGCTATCGGATAAAGCTTGTGGATTGAGGGTGTTATTGGCCCAATCGTCGAAATAATCACCTTCGGAAATGCCTTCAAAATCTTTAGGCATGGCTTTGGTCTGTTGCAAGGTGTGGGTGAACTCGTGGTGAATGGTCCGCAAGCGTCTTCTTACCTGTTCAGCATTGGTGATATCTAAGTAGTTCACCTGGTATAGGGTAATATTGCGGCCACCTGCTGCTGTTCCCAATACCTCAGTGCCATCATTGTTATAGGATGTCGATCCGTATAATACCCACTCTTTCGGGGTGTAGGTTTTAATAAACTCCTTACCAGCAACCGTTTCATAGGGTTTTAGAAAGGCATTTAATACCACTTCCATTTGCGGCTGTACGCGGGATTCTTCTACCGGCGCCAGGTTTCTTTCAATATTCCCTTTGTAGCGGTCATATCGGTAAATTACCTCGATGTTGTAGGGCTCCAATAAGGTTTTTGTTAACCAGTTATCTAACTCGTTCGGAACGAAGGATTGACTATTATCGAATTGATAATCAATTTTATCTTCTTTCTTACAGCCAAATACGGCAATAAGTAGGAAGCTTGCTATATATAAATAAGATCTTTTCATGGGTTTCCTTTTTATCTAGGATTTGGTTCAAGGCCTGAATTTTTCACACTCTCCGGCAATTGGAAGACACGTCTGAGGTCGTCCTTTTTCAGCACCTCAAAAGTTTCTAAGCCAGTTTCATCAATATGGTTATGTTGAATTTCCAACTGATGTCTGTTGATGTCAAACCAACGCATCCCTTCGTGGAAGAATGCCCTTTGCTTAAAGTCTAACACGGTTTTAATTAAGCCTTCTTTCGGGTCGCTTGTTTCAAAAAACGCGGCTATTTTGTCCAGGGTTACCTGATGTGCATTGGCATCGTAGTTTTGGATACGTGGGTAGACAAAGTCGTTCAAATCTTTTAGCGCCAGGCTATTTTGACCGAGTTGTACATAGGCTTCAGCGCGGTTAATTAAGGCCTCATCTAAGGAAAATAAACATTGCAGGGTATAGTTGTACCCAATGTTTGAAAGCGGGTTGGTTACGAAGAAAAGACCTGGGTATTTAGTTACGGTCAACTTATCATCTCCATAGGATCCATAACGTTGGTAGAATTCCTTGCCAGCCGCTGTTTTACTGTTCAAGAAATCGCGACGGTTATTTCCTAAACCATAACGTCCATTCCCGGCAATACTGGCAAAAGAAGAATACACATTGGCCAATAAGAGGTTGTAAGGGCCTTCAGAACTCATGAATTCTAAAGGTACTACGGAAAACTCTGCTGTTCTAAGCCTATTGGCTACCGGGCGTAAATTATCACGGAAATTGTTATCCGGCATAATGGCTGTTGCAAATTGCACTACTTTTTGGTATTCCCCTTTATGCAAGTAAAAACGAGCAGCAAACGCATTAGCAGCTTGTGGGTTAAAGTGGTATTTGGTGACTTTAAAAGTGGCCCCATTGATCAGTTTCAATCCTTCGACTAAGTCTTTCTCAATGTTTTCATAAACGGAAGCCACGGTTCCACGTTCGTAGTCTTTAAATACCACGGTTTCAGGTTCCAATACGTAAGGAATACCTGGGGAGCTGTTGTCTCCACCGATTACATAAGCTTTGGCAAAAATGCTGACCAACATATGGTGCACATAAGCACGGGCTAATAGGGCTTCGCCACGTAATTGTTTTCCTCTTTCGCCGAAATCATTTTGTTCCAAAGCTTCTAGGGCTTGGTTGGAAGCCGCAATAGCAGAATAGGCCGCATTCCAATAGGTGTTTGGCGCATTGTTTCCGCTGGTTTGCATCACCTCTTTCCAGAAGTAGCTATCGAAAGCGATATCATTCTGATTTCCTACACCTGGGCCTTTATCTGTGGAGTTATCAGAGGCAAGTTCGGTAAATAATAAGTAATCATATTGCGGATAAGCGGTTACCAAAAGTTGGGCTACTTTCTCCGGGGTATTGATGTCAGTTCGCATATCGGGATTGACATCCAAGTATTTCGAGCAACTACTGGCAAACACCGTCATTGCAGCGATAGCCAAGGCTTTATAGATTGATTTTGTGTTTCTGATTTTCATGATGTCCATTTTAGAATCCCATTTTTAATGAAAATGTATACTGACGTGGAATTGGTAATGCCACCCCGCCGTTTCCGAAGAATTCCGGGTCGGCACCGTTTAATTTCTTATCGGAATATAATAGGGCCACATTGTTTCCAACTAAGGCTACCTCCATGTTTCTCATTTTTAGACGATCTGTAATGGATTGCGGAAGTCTGTAAGACAGGGAGATGTTCTTGAAGCGGATGAAGTCACCTTTCGCTACGCGTTGATCGGAATAGTTATAAGCGAAATACGAATAACGTGGATCATCGGCCATGAAGAATTCGGACACCAATGGGTCTAAGATGGTTGGGATGGTTGTTTTAGCTTCGTCACCAGGCATCATCCAACGGTTTACCATGTCTCTTGACATCACGACATCATCCGTTAAATACGGCGAGAAGGATGGTTGTAAGCGCACGTAGTTTCCGAATCCGAAAGTAAATAATACCGATAGGGTTAAGTTTTTATACGCAAATTGGTTATAGAAACCACCGGTGGTTACCGGATCTACCGGGCCATGGTATTTCAAGTAATCGATACTTGTACTTTGAAAATCGACACGGGTTGCGGTTTCATTTCCTGCTTGGTTTACAAAGCGTGGGAAACCATATTCAGGGTCTAATCCATTGAATTTAATCGAGAATAAACCACGTTGGTCATAATTTAATAAAGGACCACCTTCGGCACGAATTAATGTCCAAATGTTTGGATTTACTTCGAGTTCGGTAATTTTATTTTTGTTGATGGCGAAGTTGAAGGAAGTTCTCCAACGGAAATCATCGTTTTTGATTGGTGAGCCGCCGATGGTCGCTTCGATACCTTTTCCTGACATTTTACCGGCATTGGCTACCTTACGGAATTGCCCACCGATACCTGAGGTCGTTACGGTACTGATCAAATCGAAAATATCACGTTTGTATAAGTCTACCGTCAAGTCGATTTTATTATGGAATAAGGATAAATCGGCCCCTAGGTTTGTTTCATATAATTTCTCCCAGGTTAGTCCGGAGTTTGCTAAACTGGAGATTCCAATTAAGGTTTCTTTATCCAATTCTGTCGGACGGTAAGTTAAGCGGTTGTAGAATAAGGCATCAGAGTTACGTGCATTTCCTAAACTGGCCACTAAACCGTAGGTACCGCGGATACGGGCTCCGGAAATAATCGGATTATCAGCGTTAAAGAACGACTCCTGATCTAGATCCCAGGCACCGGAGATGTTCCAGGTTGGTAACCAACGTGCTGTTTTCGAGCTTCCCATTAAGTTTGATCCGTCGTAACGGGTGGTGAAGTTCATGCTATATTTGCCCGCATAGGCATAGGCAGCACGTAAGGCATAAGCCACGAAACGATCTTTGGTATAGCCCATCGAGAAATACGGGTTTACTAAGTATTGTGCTCTTTCGAAGTATTTGTAATCTGGGTTAACAATTCCGGAGTTCTCGTATTGGTATCCCACTCCGTCAAAGCTATCGTATTGTCTGTCGGTATAACGCAATTCCATAGATCCGAACACATTAACACGGTGATCGGTGTTGATGGTTGCATCATACTCCAAGTTATGTCTGAAGTAGTAGTTCACTAGGTCATTGCTGTTGGTGTTATAGAAACCACCTTCAGGAAGCACAACATAAGGCAGCTCGGTTGGAGCAAACGGACGCTCGAACAGAAAGCGGTTGTTATCCATGATATAAGGATCCATGCCATGGGCCTGGTATGCTTTTACCATGTTTGAGTTTTCTTTGATATAGTGTTTGCGGGTTGTTTTCGCGTAACGATAAGAACCATCGGCCGAATAGGTGAAATTCTTGATAAACTTGTACTTGAAACCTGCCTGCACTTTTAATTCGTTCATGCCCAATTCCAGGTAGTTATTCTCCAATTCGTTGATAATGTTGAAAGGGGCGAAGTTACGTTGGAAGTATTCCAGGTTGCCATTTTCATCATATGCAGTCATTAAACGGCTGGTGTTTAAGGAATACGAGAAGGGGTTAATATCGAAGTCGCGGGAATATTGACCGAATACCGGATCGGAGTTACGGGTCAATGTTCCTGGCGTGCGTTGATCACGGATGGAACCGTTTACTAAGATTTCCCCGGAGAACTTATCGCTCATTTTAAAGTTTGTGCGTAAGTTGGCGGTATATCTTTTTACTTTATCGCCCAGGGTTTGTCCACTGTCGTTGGTAAAACTGGTAGAGGCATACGTTTGTGCTTTGCTCGTACCCGAGTTAAAACTTAAGGAGTGTTCCTGCAATAAAGAGTTCTTAAACAAAAGATCGAACCAATCGGTATTGGCATCTGCATAGCGTTTTAAGAATGCGTTTTTCGAAGCTTCGTCGTTTTTAAGGCTGTAGGTATCTGTTTCCGCATTATAATCGTAAATCTGATTATACATTTTGTAAAAGATTCCTCCGTTCGGCATGTTTTTAGAAGCACCGTGCGAGAAAGCACCTTTGCGTTCCATCTCCATTAATACCGACATTTGTTCCCCAGAATTCATGATGTCGAATTGGTTATAATTCGGCTTCAGGTAGGTCGTAAGCGTCGAGTTTAAATTAATTTGTGGAGCACCGTCGGTTTGAACCCCTCTTTTTGTCGTTACGACAATTACCCCGTTCATGGCACGCGCACCATACATGGCGGTTGCGGCGGCATCTTTTAAGATGGTCATCGACTCAATGTCGTTCGGGTTTAATCCGGCAACAGAAGATCCGATTAGGGTATTGGCGTCACCCGTAGAAAGGGCTTCGTTGGAGATGTTTACAATATCTTCCAAGATAATTCCATCGACTACCCATAATGGCTTGTTATCACCTGATAGGGAAGTGGCACCACGAACACGAATTTTAGGGGCAGCACCGAAAGTACCCGATACGTTTTGTACCGATACACCGGCGGCCTGGCCTTCTAGCATACGTGAAATATCAGGTACACCCGCACGCTCGGCATCCTTCGCATTCACCTTGGTGGTAGCTCCGGTGAATAACTTGCGATCCAAGGTTTGGTAACCTGTTGCAACAACTTCAACAGCATCTAAGGCCTGATCTTGGCTATCTAAGATGATGTGAATACTGGTGCGACCATCAACAGCAACTTCTTTGCTTTTATACCCCACATAACGAACCACAAGGGTAGCGTTGGCTGGCGCATTTAAACTATAGGCACCAGTTTCGTTAGAGGTGGTTCCTGCCGTGCCGCCTTTGACCTCAATAGATGCATTGGCTAAAGCTTTGCCATCGCTGCCTTTCACGGTACCCGTAACCCGGTGTTGTTGTGCTCTGTAGCCAGTAACTACCACAGGTTTTGAATCTGTTTTGTAGTTGACCGTAATGGTGTTTGCAATAATTTTAAACGAGTAGTTCTTGTCATTTAATAGTTGGTCTAATACCTCCCGCAGCGGACTGTTACTCACATTTAAACTAACAGATGGTGCATATTTCAATACATCATCGCTATACAAAAACTTGTACTTTGTCTGCTTGCTGATTAACTGAAAAGCATGTTCGAGCTTGGCGTTTTTCAAGGCCAGCGACACGTTTTGTGCAGTTCCCTCAGCATACACACAGGACATAAAAACCAACAATAAGAATGTTGTAATTTTCATAATTCGGACAATTATGCCAAAAGGAGGGCCAAATAGCTTTTTGCTCCTTTTGCCAAATGAGATGTTATTCATACATTTGATGATTGAGTTAATTAATTAAGGTTTCTACTGATTTTTAACTTGAAAGCTGACAGGGGTGCTGCAACACTCCTGTTTTTTTTCGTTTTTTGGTTTGTGTAATCTTTATTTCATCGTTTATTTTTTGGTTATTTTCAATTTATTCTCCTCCAGACTAAAGTGTAAATCGCTGACAAATTCCAGCATGGTGATGACTTCAGACAGCTTCGCATCTCGACGGATTTCCCCTGAATAGGTTTCCGTAAGCGATACATTGCTGGCAAATGATATATCTAAATTGTACCACAGCTTAAGCTGGTTGGCAATGTCGACGATATTATCTCCCTTAAAGTAAAATTCATTGTTTTTCCACGCTAAGTCCTTCTGCAAGTTGGCCTTGCGAACGACAATAGCGTTGGCTCTAACCTCGGCACTTTGACCCGGGCTGATGAGTTGCTGTTGGGAATCGCTGGAAACTTCCACCGAACCCTCAGCAAGGGTTGTTTTGGCATTCCTGCCATAGGCCGACACATTGAAGTGAGTACCTAATACGCGGGTGCTGCTGTTTTCTGTAATGACGTAGAAAGGCTTATTGGTATTTTTGGCAACCTCAAAATAGGCTTCCCCTTTGAGGAATACCTTGCGCGAATCGCCCTCAAATTTGGTTGGGAACTTGAGTTCGCTCCCTGCATTTACCCATACAGAGGTTCCATCAGACAGGGTCAATTGGAAATGGTTCGCCGTTGGTACAACCAGGGTATTCAGCAAGGCTACCGTTGGGGTTGCGTCCTGCTGCGCGTTGGATGCTCTTGTGCTGTTTTGGAAAATGCTATCGTTGATGCTTAATTTCTCGTCCACCTGCTTTTCTTCACCATTGGCCATGATAATGCGCGCTCCTAATAAAGCTGGCGCAACATCCTGCTGTATAGCGATGCTGCTTAGGTTTGTTTCTGGGCTGGTTTCATGTTGCTGGCTCCATAGGTAATAGCCTATTCCACAAGTTAGTACAAGGCTGGCTGCCATACCCCAATAGCGTAGACCCCTTGATTTAGGTCGTTTTTTTTGAACTTTCTCCCAAGCGTCCTGTGTATCCAGGTTGGTTAACCAAGCTATTTCTTCTTGATCGGGCTTGCTGGACAATAGGTTCTCTTCGAAGGTACTGTGTCGAGGATTGGACTTACGCCAATGTTCCAGTTCCATTCGTTCTTGATCGGTAAGCTCATTGCGATAATTTTTGATCAATAATTGGGCTATTCGGATTGCGGTTATAATCATGGTTCATAAATAGAGAACCGCAAAGCCCGGAATGGGGTGACAAGAAAAATAAAAAAAATGATTATTGATTCAACATCAACAGAAATAGGGAGAAATATTCAGGCTTTAACACATTGCGCAAGGCCTTTAACCCTCTCTTTTTGTGGGTTTTAATAGTGTTTATGCTGATTTCCATTTCCTTTGCTATTTCTTCCGTGGTTAATCCATCGAAATAGCTAAGTTGGAATATTTTTTGGCAAGTTTCCGGTAATTGTTCCAAGGCAACATGAATTGCGAAGGTGAATTCGGATTGGATAATCTGTTGTTCGAAGTCGATGGAGTCAAATTCGGTATAGGGCGTTCTTTCCCAATATTTCTTTTCGGAAAGACCTTTTCGACTTTGGTTGAAGACTGCAAAACGAATGGATGAATATAAAAAGGCTTTGACAGCAGCCTCGTCAGGGGACACCTTCTCCTTGTTTAAGTAATAGGCAGCAAAGGCATCCTGGGCCAAATCTTCGGCCAGGTTTTTATCCTTCACCATCTTCCAGGCGAAATAACAGAGGAGCTTATAGTATTTATCAAATAATACCTTATCCGTGTTAATCATTGATATCCCTAACGTGTTTAATAGAAAGTGTGTGCATTGGAGCGAAACGTCCTTTCATAATTTATTCGGGATAAAAGTATAAAAAACAATAGAATATTAAAATAATATTAACAGAAGTTGTAATGACTTGATGTCAAATTTTAAAAAGTAGGCAAAAAAGGCTGTTTGGGTGCTTTTCTTTTGTAACGGAATGGAGTCGCAATTCCTAAACTCTTGCTGTTCTGGAATCTCCTTTTTCACTGGAGGAATCCCTAATCCGGGGTGTTGTAAGGATCCTGACCTTCGGCTAGTAAACTGTCTATTCTTGTTTTTATAATTTCGGCATCAGCATTGACTAATTCTGTCATGTGGTTGGTTAATTCGTAATAAGCTTCATGTGGGCGAAGGCGCAATTCCACCATAACGTCGGTGGATCCCCAAAAATAGTCGTAAACCAATGCTATTCCGTTTTCATCGCCTTGGAGATAGTCGGCAAGGCTGGCGCAGCAATTCAGCATGGGCAATATTTCTCGGTAGTTTTCACTAAACATGAGGCATAGGAAAGTCCATTCTTGCGATGCTTCATCATATTCTTCCATAGCTACGGCTCGCCTATCGGCTAAGAGTTCATCAAAAACCGCTCTGTTTGTCGCGGCTTGGATGAAAAGTCCTTGGGGTAAGTCCATCGGACTATACATTTTCCGGCTTTGCCACCAGGCTTCTTGGTTCTTGCTAGCGGTAGCTGTAGCAGGTCTTGCGGCAAAGAAGCTGTTTAAGTGAGACTGCTCAATCTTGACTTTTATGTATAAGCTACTTGGTTCTGACATGATTTAAGGGCTAAAGGAGTTGAAATTTAAATAGAAAATATCCGCCAGCGATCACCAACATCGGCAGGGCAAAGGCCATCAGGATGATGCTGGCTAAGTACAAACCCCAATAGGTTAATAGCCGTACATCCTGCGGATTCGTCGGGTTATAGGCAATGGCCACCTGCTCATCAATCTGATAGGCTGCCGGATTTGACTTGTAATTAGGACTAAACGTAAGGGTTTTATCGGATACTTGATATTTCATTACCGGTTGGTACATCATGCTGCTCTCTTTGGCATTGCCTGATTGTACCAATCGGTTCTCAATAACAGTTGCCTGACTTCTTACACTGGCGCCCAAAAACTGCTTGGTTTGTAGGAATTGCCATATCGATGCTACGAATAAGCCTATCCCGATAACTACGATGAGTCCTAATATAAAGTCGATCATTTTCATGTTGATTATTATGCTGTTAGCTGCATACCACTTGATACCTGGAGCTTATTGATTGAGAAAAGGGAATTGCTTTTCAAACATAGGGCCAACCAAGGGTAGTAGTTTCTTAACTTCATTTACAGCATGAATGATGCCTATTATCATGAAGATTAAAAATACAATGCCAAAGTAACTTAATAACATCGCGATGCTAGGCGAAATAAAGGTGATGATCGTAACGATGATATTATAGATAATTCCCAATATCAAGAGGCCTAATCCTTGTTTTAAATGGAATTTGCTTAAGTCATCACGTGTATCCTTACCCGCAAAGAATGCTACTAACCATAGGATTCCTAAATAGCTTAAAATAGATTGTGTTTTTCCGTTCATGATCTTTCGTTTTTTGTTTCCCTAAAGTTCCAGATTAAGAATTTAGGAATGAATATCAACAGCTTGACAAAGCATCTACAGGAATTTTAGAACTATATACAAACTATACACAAGAAGTTCCGGAAGGCTTATAGCGTGGATTTAGCACTGTTTTTTGTTACAATAGGCTTTACATGGAAAGATGGCTTTAGTATACAAAGGTTAGCGTTGTAGCTGATTTACTACATTTTAGGCTTTTTATTAAAATTCTCTAAGCTTGAAATGGGAAATATTCAGAGGGAGTTTTCTAATTAAATACTATGTTTATTGCGCTACGACGCACTGTTGTAAGCCTTGGCTTTGCATCGGAATAGCACATTGAACACAGTAAAGAAAGATATGAAGCACATGAAATTAACTGACTTAAGTTTTGAGGCGCTATTGAAGCTCCGCAGAAATACGTTTGTTTTTGTCATGATCTCCAGCATGGTCAGTCTATTCATGCTGTTAATAGTGGCTTTCTTATTGAACGATGTTCAATACATCCTGTTGCTGGTACTTGGTTTAGCCGCGATAACTAGTATCCTACCGGGTTTTATAAAGTTTATACAAATTAACCAAGAGTTGCGCCAGCGCGTGCGACAAGCAGTGAAAACTAATACTATTCACTAAGCCTTTCCGGCGATAGGCTTTTTATAAAACAGATCCGTTTTCAGGCTGTCCGGCTTGATTCCTTATCCCTTCTTCCTCGTTACTAGCTCTACCATACAGTAGATGGATTATATGATTCCGCTCAGCTGTTCTTCTCGGTTTTGTATATACATATCATCTACAGAACTGCTATTTCGCTTATTTTGAGCATGGTTTTTGGATGATACGATATGATTGTCCTTTATTGTATAGCGTGCAATACAAGGAATTTATAGATAGATTGCTGTATATAATCCACGATGATGCGAATAACCTTGACCTTCCTTTTCTTATGCATACAAGTCGTATATGCCCAAACACTCACCGATAGAACGGAGAAGTTTATCAAGCGTGTGGAGCAATTGTCCTTGGTAAATCAACAGTTTCTAGGAATAGATGAGGCTAATCAGCTGCTTGAAAACCCTAAAAATGGATCGGATGACTATACGTATCTGTATGCTTATCTGGGCGGTATCTACATCAGTATGGATAGCATTCAAAAGGCTAGGCAGGTGATAGGTCAAAGTATGGAATATGCCCAGCAGTCGGATAGCCCGGTTACCAAAGCCTTCGCCCTCCGCTTTAAAGCATTATTGAATAGCTATTTTAATTTACCCGATGAGGTTGTTAAAGATGCTATTCAAGGATTGAAGCTTGTGGAAGGCTTAAAAGATCAGGCTTATATCAAATATCATCTTAATTACTTGCTGTATGCTACTTATAGCGGATGGAAGGAAGAGCAAAAGATGATGGACTATATCTTGATTGCCAAGAAGTATGCAGAGGAACTAAACAAACCTAATTACCTAGCGAATGTAGCCAATGGCCTTTCCAGCATCTACCTTTTTAGGTATCGGGAAAGCCAGAAGAAGCAGGATCTGGATAGCAATCTGTATTATATGCATCAGGCCTATCAATTGTATCAGCAGCATCCAAAGGAGGTATCTGGAAATACCTTGGTGGTTATTGCGGTCAATTATGCGAATTACTTTTTAGAGCATGATAAGTCCGCTTTCGCCGAGCGGAAGAAGCAAGCCTATGCCTACTTAAGCATTGCGGAAGATGTATTGAATAAAAAGCAAGCGCAGTTTAAGCGCTGGGTGAATATCTATGGTATTAAAAGCGAATTTGCCCAACAAGAGGGTGATCTGGAATTGGCGGCTTCTTATCTTCAGGAAGCCCTAAGTAGAATCCGAGCCCAGCGCGATAATAGCCTATTGCGCTTGGAATACACGCTTTATAAAAGCTTAGCTTCCCTGAGTAAGAAGAAAAACGATATCCCGGCTGCATTGGCCTATCAGGAAAAGGCGGAAGAAGTGCTGAATAAGAACTTTGATCAAATTCAGCTGTTCAATGCGCAGAAACTGGAGATGCAATATGAGTCGGAGAAAAAGGATAGCCAGTTGAAGCTGCTTAGTGAATCGGCAGCCCTACGCCAGAAGATGAACTACCTCTACGGTGGAGTTGCCCTTCTAGCGATATTAGGACTGGCTTTTATGTTCAGGGCGTATCATTATAAGCTGCGCTATTCCATCCAACGGGAAAAGCAATTGGCCAAAGAGAAGGAGGATGCCGAACAGACAGCCGCTATGCAGATGCTTTTCGAAAAGGAAGAACAGGCCCGATTGAAAGCAGAGCAAGATCTTTTGGAGCTGAAGCATCAGCAGTTGCAGAAGGAGGCCTTGGCCAATTCCCTGCTCATCGATCATAAAAACGATATGCTCAAGCAAATCAAGCATAAAATCCAGGCCGGCGATGCTCAAGATATCAATAAGTTATTGAAGGATGAGGCCCTGTTGACCGCTGATTTTGAAGACATCAAATGGCAAATCCAGCAATTGCATCCTACCTTTTTTCAGCAATTAATGGAACGCGCCACACAAAAGCTAACAGCGCTCGATTTACGCTATTGTGCTTACCTGTATCTGCAAATGAGTACCAAACAAATTGCGCAGGTGCTGCATGTGGAGGCGCAGAGTGTCCGTATGTTTAAATACCGCCTCAAGCAGAAGTTCGGTTTGCCGAAGGAAAGTGATTTGGAGGAATTCCTGCAATCTGTTGATCCAAAGTCTAATGTATGAAACGACTTATCTTCCTCTGCCTCCACCTGACCCAGCTAGCCTATGGCCAAGCCCAGCAATCTAGCTGGATATCCATTGCGAATCTCCCAGACTTGTTCCTCGATGGGAAAATAGCGCGGGAAAAACTAGCTTTTCAATCCTGTGATATTCCTAACGCCGCTATGGGAAATACGGCCAAGGTACTGTTCAAGAGCCCGGAGGAGAATCCAGTTCGATTCACCGATGTGCTATTTCTAACGCCGCGGGAAGGTTATATCCTTGGTACGGGATTAAGTATATTCCATCGTCCTGATGCCGGTGCAAGCTGGAATCAGCTACAGTTTAGAAATCAGGGGGAAGCTTTTTTAAGCCTGGCTGAATCAAAGCAGCATGTGCTATTTGCTGGGGAGAGTCCCTATCTTTTCCGAACAAAAAAGCAGCGTCACAGCTGGGAAGCCTACGATTTGCGACAGCTCTTGCATCAAGATGAAAAGCAGCTGGAGTCGCCCGCCATTCGGATTGACAACATAAGAAACTATCAAGATAAGCTACTTATCGCCGTAGGAGCTATAAATGAAGACGCCTTCTTCATCTATTCTACCAACCAAGGGGATAGTTGGCAAAGGCTAGCCCTGCCCCCTCTGCTGCATCAAGGCCTTGCACTTCGTGATATCGCGCTTCTTTCGGAACAGCGTTGGGTATTGCTGTCGCATGGCATCGGACGCATCCTGATCACCGACGATGGCGGAAAACACTGGCAGGAGAAAACCCTGAAAATACAGACCGATAGCGATATGTCTTTTCATTGTTTGGCCCTTGCCGATGCAGGGGAAGTCTACATGGCCGGTACAGCTGCACTATATAAAAGCCAGGATGCCGGAAATACCTGGCAACGAATAGACCTCGCTAACCTGCTCGCTACCACCGGGGATATGGAAGACTGCTTGTTTACCGCCATGCAATGGCAGGATGGGAGATTGTACCTGAGTTCTCAAAACGACTATAGCGAAGATCGCAAGACCTTTGCCTATGTATATACGCCCGCCAGCGGGCAGTTCAGCGCCTTGCTAAGCCATCAGCAGGAACGGTTCCCGGGGCAAAGCCATGGAATATCGGCCATCGATAGCCAGCATATCTATTTACTCGATAGTTATACACTCTACCAAATAGAGCTGCAAAAATAAAGGCCAGACTGTTGTCTGACCTTTCTTATTGTTTAGCTTAATATCCAGGATTCTGTTTCAGCTTCTTACTTTGATTGATTTGCTCAATTGGAATAGGATACAAGAAGAAGTTCTCACTGGTTAAGCTGGGGTGCTTCTTCAGTGCATACTTGGTTCGGCATTGGTCAAACCAGGTTTCCCCCTCAAACATCAATTCTCTTTCTTTTTCATCCTGAATAGCCGTAATGTAGGCAGCCAGATTCGGATAGCTACTGATCGGCTTGGTTACACCGGCGCGATCCTGAACCATTTTCAAGGAAGCATAGGATGCCTGGCTCACACTATTATCCACGCGTGCTTTTGCTTCGGCATGAATCAAGTAAACCTCGGCTAAGCGAATCGCAGGAAAGTTCTGGCTAGCCGGGGAGAAGTTCGGGAATTTGCCCATGAATGCCCGACCGCTGGTCGCGTTCTTCTTCATGGTAAACTCCTTCCGCTTATCGTTGTCAGCATATACTTTCGCCACATTGGCTTCCTTCGCGTAGAACAGCACACTGGCATTATCGTTTGCTACGGCAGCTAGGGGGTTGGTTGCCTGGCCATCGAATTGGATCTCATAAATCGACTCTGAACTATTCTCGGTTACCCAGATATTGCTGAAGTTTGAAACCAAACTGTATTGGCCTGATTTTATGACTTCCTCCGCCATAGCAGCAGCCTGCTTATAATCATTGGTTATGGAACCTTGATACAGGTAAGCCTTCGCCAGCAAGGCTTTGGCAGCCCAGTGGGAGGCTCTCCCGCGGAAGGCATCACCCGACAGCGGGCTATTTGCCGGTAATAAGCTGGTTGCATCCGTAAGGTCTTTAATAATTTGTGTATAGATATCTGCAGGTTTAGATTGATCCATATCGTGCAGACCACTTTCCTGTGTTGCCGTTAGTGGCATAGGCACATTTCCATAGGCACGCACCAGAAAGAAGTAATTCATGGCGCGCACAAACTTAGCCTCACCCACAAACTGATTCTTCTTTTCAGCTGTAATGGTTCCTTCCGCCATCTTTGGCACCTCGTCGATAATATTATTCGCGGCATTGATGCTGCCATAAACGGCCTGCCACATATTCTGCATCCAAGGGTTGTTGGTTGTGATTTTATGGATCGCCATGACTTCGTATTCCTGGAATTTTGCCGAGTGTTCCACGTGGTCGGCGGAGAACTCCGGAATAATCACCAAGGATTGGCCGAAGGAAAAGGAGTTCATCATGGTACGATACATCCCCATCACGGCCGAGTTGGCATTGGTTTCCGAGTTAAAATAACCTTGGGCACCGATCTGTCCCAGGGGCTCGCGGTCTAAGAATTTGCTGCAGGAGCTAAGGGACATTCCTAATCCACAACAAAGGAGTAATCTGATTATATTCTTTTTCATGTGTAATTTGCGTTAGAGATTAGAAATTGACATTAAATCCAGTAGTAAACATGCGTGGCTGCGGATAGGATCCATAGTCGTAGCCATAAATCAAACCGGCATTCGCGCCGCCATGACTCGAACTTACTTCCGGGTCGAAGCCGCGGTAACTCGTAAATACATACGCATTTTGAACCGTGAAGTACCAACGCAGTTTCTTCATTTTAATCTTATTCGCTACAGCTTCCGGCAAGGTATAACCGAAGGTGATATTCCGCAGTCGGAAGAAAGAACCGTCCTGCACAAAGCGATTCGACACCTTTCCATTGTCCGAGTTTCTCGGTGTAGGTCTAGGCATATCGGTCACATCTCCCGGTTTTCTCCAGCGTCTTTCCCAATCCACAAAGGCATTGGAGCTCACGTTATAACCTTCCAGACCATTGGCCAAGCCATAGTTCAAGATATCATTGCCGTAGGTAAACTGGCCGAGAATACTTAAGTCGAAGTTCTTATAGCTAAAGTTATTGCTGATACCCCCGAAGAATTGCGGATTCGGATCCCCGATTTTGTAGATGTTATTATCTTTCGGCGGCCCAACGGTACCATCATGCGCCTGGTAGTCCACCATCCCGGTTTCAGTATTTACGCCCACCATTTTAAAGCCATAGAATACACCCAGCGGCTCACCAATACGGGCTCTGTTCACCCCTTCAATACCACCTTGCATTTCTGTTACGCCATCCGCCAGCTTTAATACTTTATTGCGGTTAAAGGTCATGTTTAGGGAGGTTGTCCATTTAAAATCACCAACTAGGTTTTTGCTCGTAATCTCAAACTCAAACCCTTTGTTTTCGATATCCCCGGCATTGGTAAAATACGAACCAAAACCCGAGCTTAACAGAATCGGCATCCCCAACAGCAGGTCGGTTGTTTTCTTATGGTAGTAATCGGCCAAAATGTTGATGCGGTTATTCAGCAGGCCAATATCGGCACCCACGTTCCATTGGTTTGTTGTTTCCCATTTCAGGCCACGGTCTCCCAATACATTGGGCACGAAGCCCGGAACACCCATATAGTTGTTTCCGGCCGAGTATAAGGAGCGGCTGGCGTAGTTGCCGATATTTTGGTTACCGGTAATCCCCCAGCTGGCACGAAGCTTCAGGTCGCTGAAGGTCTTGCTGTCTTTCAGGAAGTCTTCCTGATTGATGCGCCAGGCGGCGGCCACAGAGGGGAAGTAAGCCCAACGATTATCCGGACCAAAGCGGGAAGAACCATCGGCTCTGAAGTTGAGGTTCAAGATATATTTCTCCAGGTAATTATAGTTTAAGCGGGCAAATCCCGAAGCAATGGCCCATTCTTCCGGAAAGCTATTTGCATTGTCCACAATACCACCGGCTATTAACTGGTTGATGTCGTTGTTGGGGAAGTTCGAACGCTGGCCATGCACAAACTCCAAGCGCGATTCCTGCACCGAGAAACCACCCAGGGCATTCACATAATGATTGCCTATGGTTTTGTCGTAAGTTAAGGTCGTCTCGTTAATCCACAGTTGGTCTCTGGTATTTCTACGCGCACCAATACCACCTCTACTGGCGTATGAGCGGAGTCCGATTGGCGGCATAAAGAAAGTTTCATCAATAAAGCTCACATCCGTACCGAAGCTGGTTTTTAACAGCAATTCCGGCATAAAGTTGTACTCTGCACTGGCATTGGCCAATACCCGAAAGGTCTGCGCTTCATTGGTCGGCAATTCCAACATCGCTACCGGGTTCTCCCGAGTAATGGTAACCATGTCGTAGGCATACTTCCCGGTCGCATCGTACACCGGTACGTTCGGCGGCGAGAAGATCCCGTTCTTGGTTGGCCCTTCTTTAGAGTTCTCCTCCTGCACCCGCTGATTGATGGCACGCGTCAGGTTAATTGCTGTAGCGAAACGTAATTTATCGTTATGCTGATGGTTCAGGTTTAAACGACCACTCAGGCGGTTGAAATCCGATGTTAATAATACCCCGCCTTGCTTCATATAGCCTACGGAGGTATAATATTGTGTTTTCTCGCTACCACCGCTGGATGATAATTCATAGCTACGGGTAGCTGCGGTTCTGAAAATAGCATCCTGCCAATCCGTGTTTACATCCGGATTCGCAAATATCTGATCGGGTATTTTTGCATTCGGATCGTTCTCCAACACATATTTATACATGTCTTTCATGTAATCCTGATATTGCGTGGTATTCATCATATCATGATAGCGCTCGCGGGGAACCTGCGAAAAACCCTCGTACATATTAACGTTAAACTCCGATTGGCCTGCTTTTCCTTTCTTAGTGGTAATCAATACCACCCCATTGGCTGCTCGTGAACCATAAATGGATGAAGAAGCGGCATCTTTTAAGATTTCGATGGACTGTACGTCGGCCGGATTGATGGAGGCCAGGATGTTGATCCCCTGAGTACCACCACCGAAGTCAAAGCTCGAACCACCCGTGAAGTTCGTGGTGCTGTTTACCGGAATTCCATCAACAACGTATAAGGGATCCGAGCTAGCGTTGATGGAGGTAGTACCCCGAACGCGGATATTAATTCCCGAACCCGGAGATCCGGATTTCTGCGTCACCTGCACCCCACCTGCTTTTCCTTGAATCGCCTGGGTAATACTTGGCAACACTTCGTTTTCAATGTCTTTTGCACCAATACTCGACACGGCTGTAGGCAAGGTGGCCCTTTTCATGGTGCCATAGCCCACGGCCACAACCTGCACCGATTCAATGGTATTGGTTTCGGTTTGCATGGTTATCGCCAAGGTTTTATTGGCGCCCACCTGCTGGGAGGTTTGTTGATAGCCTACCGAATTAAAAACCAAGGTTTGATTCGGCTGGGCGGCAATCTGAAATTTCCCTTGTTCGTCGGTACTGGTGGAGATGCTGGTTCCACGCACCTGTACGGTAACCCCCGCCAAGGGACCTGAGGGGCCAGATACGGTGCCCGAAACCCCACCTTGAGTTGGCGTGTTTGTCGCTGTTACAGGGGTCTGCCCGGTCGCAACACTGCTATCTTGCACAGGCTGTTTGCTGCTATCCGGTTTTGCTGGCGGCACCGAATCCTGTACGGGTTCATCGTTGCCCGGTTCCAAGCTCACCTGTAGTGTCGTTTGGTTATTAACTGCGGTTTCTTTGGTTTTGAATCCTGATTTTAAAAACACCAAGGTACTACTGGCACCGGCGGAAATGCTAAAGTTGCCTTGGGCATCGCTAATAGCGGAGTTTGTGGTGTTTTTTTCCGTCACTACTACCCCTTCAATGGCACTGCCTTGCGGGTCGGTAATTTTCCCATTGATCTTAATGGAATCCAATGTAGAGCTGTAGGTTAATCGATTTAGTTCTAAGAGCTTAAGAACTTTGGCCTCGCTGCTTTGCCCATATAGAACAAGCGCAAAGAGGAGAAACATTGAATAATAGAGTTTCTGCATCATAAAGATTTTATACGTTTAATTGTTATATAGTTTTTCACGCTACAATTAACTTCCGGTTTAGGTTGAGGGAGCCACTGGTTAGGTGGTTATTTCGTATATCGGGATTGTTACATTGCAGTACGGCTATATTTTTAACGCATTTTAACAGCATTTGTTTTATCTGCGGCCTTCTTTTTTGCAGATTTCACAAAAAAAGAGGGAAATCATTGATTCCCCTCTGCTTGGTTATAAACCTAATATCTGTCGGTTAAATTGCTCATCAGTGCCTGTGGCGGCGAAGTCATCGAACGCTTTCTCGGTGACTCGGATAATATGCTGGTCGATAAATGGAGCGCCTTCCTTCGCGCCATCGACGCTGTTTTTAATGGCGCATTCCCATTCCAGCACGGCCCAACCGGCAAAATCATAGCCTGCCAATTTGCTGAAAATACCTTTGAAATCTACCTGCCCATCGCCTAAAGAGCGGAACCTTCCGGCGCGCTCCAACCAACTGCTGTAGCCGCCATAGACGCCTTGCTTGCCTGTGGGGTTAAATTCAGCATCTTTCACATGAAACATTTTGATGCGCTCATGGTAATGGTCTATATAAGAGAGGTAGTCCATGCCTTGCAGCAGGAGGTGCGAGGGGTCGTATAATAAACAGGCCCGCTCATGCATCTGGCAGGCTTCCAGAAAACGCTCATAACTAATGCCATCGTGCAGGTCTTCCCCCGGATGGATTTCATAGCAGAGGTCGACACCATGTCGGTCAAATTCATCTAAAATGGGAAGCCAGCGTTTGGCAAGTTCCTGAAAACCTGTTTCCACCAAACCGGCGGGCCGCTGTGGCCAAGGGTAAACCATATGCCATAACAAGGCTCCCGAAAAGGTGGCATGGGCTTTTAAGCCTAGGTTTGCCGACGCCTTCGCCGCAAATTTCAATTGCTCGGTAGCCCAGGCTGTCCGTGCTTGTGGATTATTGCGGACTGCAGCGGGTGCAAAACCATCAAATAATTGATCATAGGCTGGGTGTACCGCAATCAGTTGCCCTTGCAGGTGGGTCGATAGTTCAGTAATCTCCAAGCCAATGTCTTGCAGTTTTCCTTTCACCTCATCGGCATAGGTCTTGCTCTCTGCGGCTTGTTGCAAATTAAAAAATGAAGGATCGTTAGTCGGGATCTGAACCCCTTTAAATCCTAAGGATTGAACCCATTGGGCTATATTTTCTAAGTTATTGTAAGGTGCTTCATCGCCAATAAATTGCGCTAAAAAAATACCTGGACCTTTTATTGTCTTCATGCGGATTTAAGTTTTTCTAAAGATAAAGAATTTTGAGAAAGGCCAAATTTGTATTGTAACAAACGTTAATATCTGCGCTTTTAACAGGAATTGGCATAATGATTGGAATAGTCCATAAAAATAACAGCGTAAGCTTAGCATTTAAGGACTATGAAAAATGTATTAATATTATTGTTTGTTGCAATTGGCTTGGCTTCTTGTAGCAAAGATACCCTGGACAGTATCGAACGCGATACAGCACAGAATATCATCCGTTTAAATAAATGGTTTGATGTGGTAAAAACGGAAACAGAGAACGGAGAAACCCATACGGAGATCTTGGTGGGAAATGAACAAAACAGTTACATTGAATTTAGAGCAAACGGCAATGCTTATATCATGAAGAATGATCAATCATTCGCTGATCCAATTCCATACAGCATGCCCGATAACAAGGTCATGATTTTTGATGGCGTACGTTATGAAATTCAAGAAAATATCATTTCTACCATCACGAAGTTTACCTTAAAAAATGTTGAAGGCGACAAAACAACAACCATTCAATTCAAGAGACGTTAATATAAACTTGATATGAGAAGTAGAGGCTGTCTGAAAGGATGGCCTTTTTTTATGGGCTAATAGCTCCGCAGATTAGGCTTTGTTTTTCTGCTCAATCCAAAGCGACATATACTTGCGGGCATTGTATTGGTTGTTCCATAGCAATTGCCCCATGATGTTGTGCCGGCGATGCATCTCCAGGTTCTCTTGCAGCTTTGGAAGCAGGGTTAAAAAAGCAGCATAATGCGCTCGGGAGTCCAATTTTTCCCATAAGTGCTTTCCTCGCTGCTGCGCTTCTTGCCAGGCGGTTTCCGATTCATATAAGGCGATGCTTTCCTGAATAAAGGTTTCCCGATCATCGGTAATTAGCCCTTGCCATAGCCCATCCTGGCTTAAACCTTCCGCCCCGATGCTGCTGCTGATGGAAACTGTACCAGCACGTAGGGCATCAATAAATTTTCCTTTTAAACCCGCACCGAAAGGTATAGGTGCCAATAATAAGCGGTATTGTTCCATGCAGCTGATGGCTTCCTCCACTCGTCCCTTAATCAGGAATCCCGAAGCCGGATGATGCAGCTGCAAGACTTTCTGACTCGCATAGGCACCATAAATATGAAGCTCGGCCTTCGGCAATTGCTTGCGGATGCTTGGCCATAGTTCCTTCAATACCTGCACGGTTTTCCAATTCGGTTCATGGATGAAATTGCCAATAAACATAAAGTGCTGCCGTTGCTTGAAGCTGGGCGTTTGTCGTTCTTCCGGTTCCAAGTAAAAGGGAAGGTGGAACAACAGGCTAGGGTTAATGCGGAATACCCGATCTAAAAGGGCCATTTCCGTAGGGGATATGATCAAGGATAGGTCGCAACGCAAGATCGACGCTATTTCACGTAGACTATCGCCCTGCAGGTAATCGGCATCTTGAACTTGCCTTCCTATTTTATAAGCCGCTTGTCGGGCGGCACGTATGCCGTGTAAATCTTCCGTATCTAAGAGTAGTAAAGCCTGGGGGCAGGCTTCTTTTACGCGCCAACTGTATTGCTCTTCTACCATAAAGCGGTCAAAGAGTACAATGTCTGGATGCAGGTCTTTTACCCAGGCGTCGAAACCGCTGTCATTCAGTTGAATTTCATGCTCCTGCACCTGCCAGTCGGTTAAGGGAAAGGAGTGCGGCGATTTCGCTGCCGCACAGGCGAAATGCAGCTCATAATCTTGTGTGCGAAAGCTGCGGATCAGCTCCAGCATATGCCAGCCAGCGGCCGATGAAGTCGGTTCTGGCCATACCAAACCAATGATGAGCAGGCGTTTTCCCATAGCGCAAATTAACATAATAAAAGGGATTCCATCAGATGATTTTTGTTTTCGTACCTTTGCCCCATAAATCAACGCAACATGTTAGGATTAAAATTATTGACAGATCCCCGCTGGGCAAATATTGCCTCCTCGAATTTGGAAGAAATATTGACCGATCATGCTTGGTGTGAGCAAAAAGCCGCTTCCAATGCCATTTCTTTAATTACCCAAAACTCAGAACATGAGGATTTAGTGCATGAACTTACCGCCATTGCCATCGAAGAGATGGACCATTTTAAAATGGTGATCGATATTATCAAAGAGCGCGGCTATACCCTGGGTCGCGAGCGTAAAGACGATTACGTAGGGCAGTTGATGAAGTTTATGAAAAAAGATGGCTCCCGCAACCAATCCTTTATCGATCGCTTGCTGTTTGCCGCCATGATTGAAGCGCGTAGCTGCGAACGCTTCCGCGTGCTGTCAAAAAACATTAAGGACGAGGCCTTGGCCAAATTCTACCATGAGCTGATGGTGTCAGAAGCCAATCATTACACGACCTTTTTAAACTTCGCACGTAAATATACAGTTGATGTCGATGTGGACAAACGCTGGAAAGAATGGTTAGATTTTGAAGGGGAGTTGATTCAATCGTACGGAAAAAAAGAACATATCCACGGATAAGGTTCTTTCTTAACATATATCAATGGATAGCCTGTGTGAACAGGCTATTTTTGTATCAACAAATTAGGAGAATGAACATGGAACTAGGAATAGGAATGTTTGGCGATCTGCAAATAGATGCCCAAACAGGAAAAATACAAGATACACAAGTACGTTTAAGCGAGATCATCGAGGAAGTAAAACTCATGGATGAGGTAGGGGTGGATTTCTTCGGAATGGGAGAACACCATAGAGCTGATTATGCCGTCGCATCTCCAGAAATTATTCTAGCGGCCGCAGCATCGGTAACGAAAAATATAAAATTAGGAAGTGCCGTTTCTGTATTAAGCTCAGCCGATCCGGTGAAGCTGTATCAAGACTTTGCAACCGTCGATTTACTGTCAAACGGGAGAGCGGAAATTATGGCCGGACGTGGTTCTTTTATTGAATCTTTCCCGCTCTTTGGCTTCGACCTGAAAGATTACAGCGCCCTGTTTGAAGAAAAATTAAACCTCTTGCAACGGCTCAATAACGCGGAAACAATTACCTGGACCGGGAAATTCCGCCCGAGTATCATCAATCAAACGATCTACCCGCGTCCTGTAAAAGGTAAAATGCCAATTTGGGTAGCCGTAGGTGGAACCACCGAATCCGTAATCCGTGCCGCTAAATTAGGCCTGCCCGTTATGTTTGCTATTATTGGTGGATCACCGGTTAATTTCAAACCTTTGTTTGAAATCTATGAACAAGCCTTTGTAGATTCCGGGCATAAATTGGAAGATATGCAGGTAGGGGTGCATATGCATGCTTTCTTCGGTGAAGATAGCCAGGATATTGCCAAATGGTACTACCCTTATTATGCCGGACAAATGGATCGCATTGGCGCCTCCCGTGGCTGGCCAGCTTACCAACGCACGCAGTATGATTATGGCCGCTCAAAACACGGACACCTTATCGTCGGCGATGTGAATGAATCGGTAGATAAAATCTTGCAGATGCAAGAACTCTTCGGATTAACCCGCTTCTCTGCCCATATGGACGTCGGTAGCCCCGACCATGCAAAAATGATGAAAGCGATTGAGCTTTATGGAACGCAGATTATGCCGCAAGTAAAAAAAGCATTAGAAAAATAAGGAGATAGGGGAGGAAAGTACGGGCCAAGTTTAAACGCTTGGCCTTTTTTGTTTAAACTGCGGCCCGCTTTGTACTGCGTTTTGGCCCGTGCTGTCATCGTGAGCGGAGTCGAACGACTGGTACGTCAATGCAATCAATAACACATAACCCACTCACCAACAACGCTTTTTAAAATAGCGATAATCAATGATGATCGCATCGCTGATTGTAATGACGTACCAGTCGTTCGTGGTTCGACTCCGCTCACCATGACAAATTGATGACAAAACGCTAAAACTCCCCTAACTTTCTCCCATTCTTCTCCCCTTTCTCACCCCTTTCACACCCGTATCAAACCCCTTTGCTATAGGCTTAACAAAAGGCCTGCAAGGCCTTTGCAAAGCTCTTACAAAAGCACTACCTAAAACCCTTCGGGTTACTTTGTCTTAGGTTTCTGTATTCATAATTACACGGCGTAAAAAAAATAAACCACCTCGCTATGGAATTGTTAAAAAATATGCATCAGACAATAAAACGATAAAATGAAAAGGATATTTATAATTTCAACATTGAGCCTCAGCTTGCTGGCAGGCTGTCAGCAGAAGCAAGAAGACCAAGGGATGCGTGAAGCGGCAAGTTCTGAATTAGCTTTAGAAGAAATTGATGCTGCACCTGCGATGAAGCAAAGCGATCAAGCTGCAGAGCAAGCCATAGCGAGTCCTCAGGTACCAGTGGTTTCGCCAAAGAAAATCGTGCGTTCCGGAAACTTGTCCATTGAATCAAAAGATATCCACGCCAGCAAGAAGCATCTTGATGCTGTTCTTCAGAAATTTCAAGGCTATTATGAGCAGGAATCTACCAATAACAGTCAGCATGCTACCCAATATTCCTTGATCGTTCGCATTCCTTCCAAATCCTTTGATTCTTTTATGCAAAGCTTGGAAACCGGCAAGGACAAAATCACGGAAAAGAATATTCAATCTACCGATGTTTCTATACAGTACTATGATGTAGAATCGCGCTTAAAAAGCAAACGCACTTATTTAGAGAAATATCAACAGATGGTATCAAGTGCTAAATCGGTGAAAGATTTATTAGAAATTCAAGAGCAGATTCGTCAATTGCAGGAAGATATCGATGCGAATGAAAGCCAGTTGCGCAACTTAAGTGGACAGGTAGATTTTAGCACCTTGCATATCAATCTTTTTGAAGAGCAAGCCAACCTGCCGATGGGATCCAATTCTTTTTGGATGCGCGTGAAAGATTCATTAACCTTCGGTTGGCAAATGCTGGAAGGACTAGCCTTAGTGCTGATCGGTATTTGGCCTATCTTTATTTTAGGAGCAATCCTATTTGTAGGGATTCGGAAATGGCAAAAGCGTAGGAAGGTGAAATAACGAATAGATAGGAGGGGTTAACTGCTATAAATTAGACGAGGAATTGCCTAAAGCCCTTAAAAACTTATTTTAAGAGTCAATTTGATGTCCCTAATTATTTATGAAACAAACAGTGTTATTATTAGTGGTTTTCTTGCTCTCGATAGTTGTAGTTAGCGCGCAAGAATTAAAGGAAGGAACATATACCATAAATGGTCTTTCTTTTCAGATTTCTTATTCTGATTTCGATACTGGGGGAATTTTGATATCACCAACTAAAAGTATTCTACTTCCTTCCGGACCAGATGATATAGAAGGTTATGGATCATCCAGCATAGCTGCATCAGTAAAGTTTGACAAGCGACTGCTCGATCTTACTACTTTAAACACGTTATTATCGCAAGGTAGGGTAGCTCAACTTAAGGCAAATAATGAAGATTACATAGTAAGTGTCATTACCGACATATCAGGAAAAGTTTTGAGTTCGTCGTTGGATGTACCAAAGAACTCGCTTCTTACTAAGGAGGAACTGGTGAAAATATTGACTTATTTAAATAGCAGAAGTTATCAAGTGACGAGTTTCAGAGGCTTACATAAGCAACTAGGATGTATATTTAAAGACGAAATTTTTAGATTCTAAAATCGAAGAGACTAATCACATCTCTTACCTCAGATATTTAAGGTAAAGATACATTCCTATAACTATTCTCAGCAATCCTATTTGTAGGGATTCGGAAATGGCAAAAAGTGTAGGAAGGTGTAATTTTTGAAGCGTAAGGGGGAGCACAGCTATCTATTTTATCATCATATTTGAATCTTTTAGGGGGATATTCGAGCTTAAAGGCGCCTATATCTCCCTAAAATTTCACCTACCTGATAAAAAATAAATATCTTTGCACCGTGGAAAAAGCGATAAAATTGGTAGATATCAGAAGTTTGAGCCTGGCTCAGCTAAAGGACGCCCTTGTAGAAATGGGTGAGCAGGGGTTTCGAGCCAAACAGATTTATGAGTGGCTGTGGGTGAAATCGTGCACCGATTTTGATGAGATGAGTAACCTGAGCAAGTCTTTGCGGGAGAACCTTAAATCCCGTTTTGCAATCAATGCGGTGAAAGTGCGTCAGTCGCAAATTTCCAACGATAAAACCATTAAAAGTTCGTTTACCCTGTATGACGGTAATGTTATTGAGGGGGTATTAATTCCGGCTGATGATCGGATGACGGCCTGTGTCAGTTCGCAAGTAGGTTGTAGTTTAACCTGTAAGTTTTGTGCAACGGGCTATATGGATCGTAAGCGGAACTTAAATGCCGATGAAATCTACGATCAGGTGGTATTGATTGCCAAACAAGCTGAAGAACAGTATGGGCATCCGCTCTCCAATATTGTATATATGGGTATGGGCGAGCCTTTATTGAACTATAGCAACATGATAAAATCGGTAGAGCGCATTACTGCTCCTGATGGTTTGAATATGGCGGCAAAGCGTATTACGGTTTCCACAGCCGGCATTGCCAAGATGATCAAGAAATTGGGGGATGATGAAGTTCGTTTTAATTTGGCGTTATCCTTGCACGCGGCAAACGATACCAAGCGGAACGAGATTATGCCCATTAACGAGCAGAACTCCTTGAAAGCCTTGGCCGAAGCCTTGAAATACTTCTACGCGAAAACAAAGAACCCAATCACCTTTGAATATATTGTTTTCCATCATTTCAATGATGAATTGGAAGATGCGAAGGAGCTGGCCAAGTTCTGTAAGCACGTACCTTGCAAGGTGAATATCATTGAATATAATCCTATCGCGTTGGCAGATTTTGTAAATGCCGAGGCGGATAAAATTGAGGAATTTGCCACGTATTTACGTAGTCAAGGTATCACCACGAATGTTCGACGCAGTCGTGGGAAGGATATTGATGCGGCATGTGGACAATTAGCGATCAAAGAAAAGGCCGGGCAAGTAACCGACTAAATCAATTAATCTCTTCATAATATTTTAGTTATACGGGATGCCTATGTTTCAGCATGAAACTTAGGAATACGTATGGGAAGGCCTTATTGCATTTGGTTTACCCCCCTCAATGTGCAGGATGTAAGGATATTCTTTATTTCCAAGAGCACTTTATTTGCAGCAGCTGTCTTTATCATCTTCCCTTTACGGAAGATCATTATTGTCTGGAAAACGAAAGTTATAAGCAACTTCGTGGTAAGCTAGACATCCAACGGGTGGTATCGATGTGGTACTTCCGCCCGGCCACGCGTGTATCACGCATCATTCATCATATCAAATATGCGAATAAGCCGCATTTGGCAACCTATGTAGGGCGGCTCTATGCCCAAGAACTACGTGCGAGTGGGGTGTTTGAGGATGTGGATTTGTTAATTCCCTTGCCCTTACATCCTTGGCGAAAGTTAAAAAGAGGCTACAATCAGAGTGATTATTTTGGGCGTGGTCTGTCGGAAGGGTTAGAAAAACCATTAATGCGGAAGATTTTAGCCCGGGTAAAGCATAATCCTAGCCAAACGAATCAGGATCGGATCGATCGTTTTGATAATGTGCAGGAAATCTTCAAATGCCGGAAGGATATCGATTTAAATCATAAACACATCCTGTTGTTGGATGATGTATTGACCACCGGTGCGACCATTACCTCCGCTGGGCAAGCTATTCTAGCCTGTTTCCCCCACTGTCGGATTTCCGTAGCCACCATTGCCAAGGCTTAACGCCTTACTTTTCCGTTATGCACGGAAGGACAGTCGCATGACCTGAAGATGGAGCAAGAACTGAGGGCTGAGCTCAGCAACAAGAAAGCGAGGAATAGCAGTGTAATTCTTTTCATTATTGATATTGTGCGCGTCTGTTGTATAAGAGGAAATAACTAAATAAGGCCATACAAATACCTACCATATCGGCGAATACGTCCCACCAATCGGCATGGCGTGTATTGGTGAAATACATTTGTCCTAATTCGGTTAACACGATAAACAGGATAGACACTAAGAACACCACAAAAATGGTTTTAAATTTTCCTGCACGGCGTTTGGTGTCAATAATGCGCCCAAATAGCATCAGGGTAGTCAATAAGAAGAAGCTACCACAGTGAACCATTTTATCAAATCCGGCGAAAAACTCTACGGAAGGAAGGTCGTTTGCAGGCATAAGCATCAGGATACACATTACGATTGCCCAAATGATTGCCCATGCATAGTTTAATATCCAGTTCATTACGCTAAAAGTCGCTCTTTAAATCCATATTTAAAAGGATTAGCCTGTTTTTTTTCGGGAGCGAAGCGGTTTGAATCTTGCGTTAATAAAATTTAATCACTGATAATCAATGTGTTGTGATAATTTTTTGAAAAAATATAGTACTATGTATTGCAAAGTACCATCCAAAGGATATATCTTTGTATTGTTATGATAGCAGAAAACACACAAACCCAAATGAGGAAAGGAATACTGGAGTACTGTATTCTATCGATAATTTCTCGGGGAGAAATATACGCCTCAGACATAATCAGCGAGCTGAAGCAAGCTGAACTGTTGGTGGTTGAAGGTACGCTATACCCTTTGCTAACGCGATTGAAGAATAATGGCTTGTTGAGTTATAGTTGGCAAGAATCGACCTCCGGACCCCCACGAAAGTATTATCAGATTACAGCCGATGGCCTGCAGGTGTTGCAGAAATTGGATGTCACCTGGAAGGAACTGGTATTTGCTGTGCAAACAGCTATTGGAAACCGTGAAATTTAAACTAACTACTTAACTAATATAGTCATGAATAGAACCATTATCATCAATATAAACAGTATCGTTTTCCACATCGAGGAAGACGCCTACGAGATCTTACGATCCTATATGATCGAGATCAAGAAGCACTTTGGCAAAACTCCGGATAGCAAGGAGATTCTGGAAGATATCGAGAATAGAATTGCCGAGATGTTTACCGAGCGTATCCAAACCGGCCGTAAGGAGGTTATCAATCAGCAAGATGTCAATGAAGTAATCGCCCTGATGGGACGGGTTAGCGATTTTGAAAACGACTTTGTTGATGAGCTACGCGAAGAAGAAGGCACCGTAGAACCGGAGCAGACCAGAGCCGGGCTAGATGCCGAGCAAGAGCCCGCAAAAGAAAGCGCCAGCACTAGCGAGCCTAATTTTACCTTTACCGCTTCGAAAAAGTTAATGCGCGATATGGACGACCGTATTTTTGGTGGAGTTTGTTCCGGATTGGGGCATTACTTTAACCTGGAAGCGAAATGGATTCGTATCATTTTTGTGTTGTTTTTCTTATTTGGCGGATCCGGCGTACTTTTATACGTTGTGTTATGGGCGGTGATGCCTCAAGCCTTAAGCCGTTCGGATAAAATGGCGATGCGTGGGGAAGCGGCCAACCTACAGAATTTTAAAAAATCCTTCGAAGAGGAAATGAAGGGGCTATCGGAAAATTTTTCCGGGGCCGGCGAGCACTTTAACCGGGGCGCACGTACGGTAGGCGATATCTTAGGTCGCATTTTTTCCATCTTCGGTAAAATATTGGCCATCTTCTTTTTGATAGGTTTTGGCTGTATGCTGATCGGTTTATTTATCACCTTCGTGTTCAGTACCCTAAACCTATTGGGCTTTAAAAACGATATTATGTTGCCGCCATTGGAGGTGATGCAACCTACGGAAGCCTTTTTCGCCTTGTTGGCCGGGTTTATGGCTGTCGGTATTCCAACATTCGCCGTATTCTACCTGCTCTTGCGGGTGGTATTTAAAGTGCAGCGCATGAACAATTATTTGAGCATGACCTTATTTGCCACCTGGATCGTATCGATCGTGATGATCCTTTACTTTGTGGTAACTACCCAGCAACAATTCCGTGAGGAAAGTACCATCAGTGTGGAAAAACCACTAGACAAGAGCGATAGCTATGTGTTTAATGAGAACGATGTGCGGGTGATTAAGGCCTCTGACGAAGAGTTTAACAGCAAGAAATTCAATGTGAATGTGAAAGGGGAAAAGCTGGCCGATTTTCTACGTCAGGATATTTCGATTCGTTTTGAAATGTTGGATTCGTTAAAAGCACCTTACATTCAATACAATTACAGTGCGCGTGGAAATACTTACCAAGAGGCTTCAGATCGTGCCTCACGCATCGCCTATCAGGTGAAACAAGATAAGAACCTGGTTTCTTTCGATAGTCATTTTGCCATGAACCAGAAAGATGTATACCGCGATCAAAATGTACGCATGGTTGTTTACTTGCCGGTTGGCACTCGGGTGTCCTTAAGCAATAGCTTGATCTGGAAAACCCGCGATATTCAGGCCGATGCCTGCAGACAGGACGATAAGAAAACAACCGAATGGATAATGACCAATAAAGGGTTAAAATGCATTTGGCGCATGGAAGAAGAGAAATTGAAAGCCGAAGAGGAGAAATTGAAAGCCGAAGCGGAAAAGAAACAAGCAGAACTGGAACAGCTGCAAGAAGAAAAGGAAAAGGCTGTAGAAAAGCTGAAAGAAAAAATAGAAAAAGAAGCAGAAAAACAAACTGCTACTGCAACCAAAGCTTAACAACAAGCGTCAACTAATTAATTATTAACCAATCTAAGCGTTTTCTTAGGTTGGGCTGGAAAACTACATCTCAAACTGAAACAAAAAAAACAATGGGAAGAATAATTGTACTTCTTTTAGCAACCGTCTTGTTGCACGTTCAAGAAGCCTGGGCCAAATCGCAGGACGCCGATATTCGGGGTCGCGTGCTGAACCAAGATAACCAACCAATTGCTGCTGCATCGGTATACCTGATGTCTAGTGAAGCAAAGGTGTTAATAAAAACTGCCGTAACTGATGAGGAAGGGAATTATGCCATTCTAAAAGCCCCCAAAGGTACCTATTATATTGAGGTTTCTTCCGTAGGGCTTGCGACGAGCAAATCTGCCGTTTTTGAATTAAAAGACGCTGCTTTTCAGGTGCCGGATATAAAAATGGCCGCCGCTAGCCAGCAAATAGAAGCCGTAACGGTGCAAGGGCAGGTACCTATGGTGCAAAACAGAGACGGCAAGCTGGTGCTGAATGTAGAAAACTCAACCTTGGCGGCTGGAAATAATGCCTTGGAAGTGTTGAAACGCGCACCGGGGGTGAGTGTAGATAAGGATGAAAACCTACAGTTGATGGGGCAAAGTGGGGTGGCTGTCACCATCGATGGTCGGCAAACCTACATGACCGGGGAGCAGCTAGCGACCTTCTTAAAATCTACCGATGCCGGGCAGATAAAAAGTGTGGAAGTGACCACTACGCGCCAGGCTAAAGATGATGCTGAAGGGTCTGTAGGGACCATTAATATTGTGCTGAAAAAGAATAATACCGAAGGGTTTAATGGTTCTTTTGTGGCCAGTGCGGCACATGGGCAGCACCCCAGAGGAAACACTTCCCTGAACTTAAATTACAAAAAGAATAATACCACCTTATTTGGCTCCTATGCCTATACCAACAATACCCGGAATACGGAGTTAAACTTGGAGCGTATTATAGCCAATAACGGGAAAAGTACCCTATTCGATCAGCGTGCTAATTTAAAAGAGCAAGAAATAAATCATAATTACCGGGTTGGAATAGAGCAAAAGACTTCCGCCAAGAATACCATGATGTTGCAATTTACGGGCAATAATAATATTGAGGATGGGGAAAACCTGAGCGACTCGCATATTGGCCCATCCAAATCGGTTGCCGATTCGGTTATCAATGCGACTTCCTATAACATGACCAAGTTTAACCGTTATTCCATTAACTTCAATAATGAGTATAAATTGGATACCCTAGGAAGTAAGCTTACCCTGGATGGGGATTGGAGTATGTTCCGGACAAGCAATGATGTGAATTATTTTTACAAAACACTGCATCCAGATGGTAGTCTGGTGCGACCAGAGGAACAGGAGCGCAGCAATATGCCGGTGGATATTGATATTTATGTGGCCAAGTTAGATTACCTGAAACCTTTTAAGCAAGGGAAACTGGAGGCCGGCTTGAAATATAGCAATGTAAAATCGGACAATGATTTAGGCTTCGAGCATTTGATCAATGGGCAGTGGCAAGATTATGAAGGCCGTCCAAACCACTTTATCTATACCGAGCAGATTTCCGCGGGCTACGTAGATTATAGCCGTGCTTTTGGAAAATGGTCTACCAAGATTGGATTAAGAGCAGAATATACCATCTCCGATGGGAATTCTATCACCAAAAATAACCGGGTGAAGCGCGACTACTTGGACTTTTTTCCTTCGGCAAGCCTAGGCTATAACATCAGTGAAAACCATGTGCTGTCTTTAAGTTATGCGCGAAAAGTAACTCGTCCGAACTATCGGTTTTTGAATCCTTTCCGCTATTACATCGATAAGCTGACCTTTCAGGAGGGAAATCCTTACGTCAATCCAGCCTATACGCATGGCATCACCTTAAACTATACCTTGATGCAGATGTTCAACTTTACCTTCGGAACTGATATTACGCGGGATGCCATTGTGGAGAGTATGGGGCAAGATAAAGAAACCAATGAAACCTGGATTACGCGGGAGAACTTGGCCAATAACAGCACCACCTATATCAACATGAACATTCCTTTTCGGGTAGGAAAATTCTGGACCATGAATAATAATATTACCGGAATTTATATGCACTTCAAAGGGCCAATTGCAGGCTATCAGGCCGATTTAGGATCCTATTTTATTCAGGCCAACAGCATGCATACCTTTAAATTGAACAATCAATTTTCAGCCGAAGCAAATATTAATGGAAATACGCCGTTTATATATAATGTATACAAGATTCAAGAACGTATAAACGTAGACCTAGGCCTGAACTACAACTTCAAGAATCAGAAAAGCACGCTTAAATTAGCGGTTACTGATGTGTTCCGGTCCAATAGAAATAATATCGACACAAATTTTGAGGAGTTCAACTCCAAGATTAGACAATATAACGACAGCCAGACTGTCCGTTTGACCTATACCTATAAGTTCGGGAATTTAAAACAGCAGATTCGCAAACGCGATTCCAGCAACGAAGAAAAGGATAGAGCAAATTAAGAACGATTTTTGTTTCAATGTTTAGTTAAGTTAAAGGTCGCAGGCTCCCAACCTGTGGCCTTTTTTTGTGAATATTTCCTATTATTGTGTCATGAAATTAAAGCAGATTGTTGTGTTTTGTGCTTCAAGCCCGGGTTTTGGAACCCGTTTTATGGAAGCTGCGGAGGAGGTTGGGCAAGCTTTTGTAGCACGCCAAATTCAACTGGTTTATGGCGGTGGGCGTGTAGGCTTAATGGGCGCCGTTGCGGATAGCGTGATGAAGCATGGTGGACAGGTGGTAGGGGTTATTCCACAATTTTTAAACAGTAAAGAAATTGGGCATTCCGGCATTACCCAATTAATTGAGGTGGATACGATGCATGAACGGAAGGCCAAGATGAATGCCCTATGCGATGGAATTATCGCGCTTCCGGGCGGGTTTGGCACCATGGAAGAACTGTTTGAGATGGTGACCTGGGCACAATTGGGTTTGCATAAGAAGCCCGTAGGCTTATTGAATGTGGATGGCTTTTACGATCATTTGATTCGTTTCATCCAAGAAATGGTTGATACAGGTTTATTGAAAGAAGAAAACCAACAGATGATGTTGTTTTCTGACGATATCCATACCTTGATCGATAAGATGGAGCAGTATGAGGCGCCACCAGTGCCAAAATGGTTAAATATTGAAAAGTCGTAGTATTTCCCTTTTTACTTAAAAGGGAAATACGCTTTTGCATTATAATAGCAGATATCTTGAATGATTTTTCCTATCCATGGAAGGTCGTTTGGTAATTCACCTTTCACCACATCCTCTGCAAAGATATCACATAGCAGGCGCCGGAAATACTCATGGCGCGGGAAGGATAGAAAACTTCTGGAGTCGGTTAGCATGCCCACAAATCGGGAGATCAAGCCAATGTTAGACAGGGCATTGATTTGTTTGGTCATGCCGTCTTTTTGGTCATGGAACCACCAGGCAGAGCCATATTGCATCTTACCAATGGTTTTACCGTCGTTGAAGTTTCCGCCCATGGCAGCAAAGAGCTCATTGTCCATGGGGTTTAAGTTGTAGAGGATGGTTTTGCCGAGTTTATCTCGGCGGTCTAAATTGTTCAGAAACTTAACCAGGGCTTCTCCTTGTCGGTAGTCGCCAATGCTGTCAAATCCTGTATCGGCTCCCAAGGTTTGGATGGCTTTGGTATTGGTGTTACGGAAAGCCCCCACATGGAACTGCTGTACCCAGCCTTTTTCGTAATCCCATTCTGCAAATTGTTGGAGTAGCGCCGATTTGAAGGCGTTGATTTCTGTGTTGCTCAAGGCTTCGCGACGTAGGATTTTATCAAAAATGCTTTTCACCTGCGCCTCGGTAAAATCATCCGCATAGAGATGGCTTAGGCCATGATCGGAGATGCAACAGCCTTGTGCCGCAAAGAAGTCGTGCCTCGCTTTTAAGGCGTCCAAGTACTGCTGATAGGATTGGATTTCCATCCCGGTTATGGCTTGTAGCTTGTCGATATAGCTGAGGAAGGCATCACCCTGTTCGGGGCTCATGGCTTTATCCGGCCGGAAAGCCGGGAACATACGGATGTTTTTGCCTTGGGCCGCGTAGGCTTGGTGATGGGCCAGGTCGTCTGTTGGATCATCGGTGGTGCAAATAACTTCTACCTTCATTTTCTCCAATAAGCCGTAGACTGCATAATCGGGTTGCGCCAGCTTTGCATTGGCTTCCGCGTATATCGCATCGGCTGTTTTTTCACTTAGCAAGTCGTGGATACCAAAATAGCGTTGCAACTCTAAATGGGTCCAATGGTATAAAGGGTTGCGTAAGGTGTAGGGGACAGTTTTAGCCCAATGTTGGAATTTTTCTTGGTCGCTGGCTCCGCCGGTGATATACTGTTCATCAACCCCATTGGCGCGCATCGCCCGCCATTTATAATGATCGCCCTGCAGCCAAATGCTGGTTAGGTTTTCAAATTGCTTGTTTTCGGCCAGCTCTTGAGGGGGTAAATGGTTATGGTAATCGATGATGGGTAGGTCTTTGGCATAGTCATGATACAGCTCTTCTGCGATGCGGCTATTTAACAGAAAATTGTCGTCCAGGAAATTTTTCATACGCGTGCTATCGGGTTTATCGTTTGGATGTGTAGGTATTGAAAATACAGATTTCTAGGGTAATATCATTAAAAAACGAAGATAATTGCGTATTTTTATTTTCTAACTTGATATAAACTAACGATTTAATACATGAAAAAATATTTTTTATCCATAGCGCTAGGCTTTAGTTTATTGACAGGGTATAGCCAAAGTAAATTGACAACCCTATGGGAGTCTAAGGAACAATTGCCTGTACCTGAGTCGGTTTTGTATGTTGCTGATCGGTCGGAACTTTTTGTTTCGTTGATTGATGGCGAGGGAACCAAAAAGGATGGTAAGGGTGGTGTAGCCGTTTTAAACCTCGATGGAAGCATGAAAAATGCGACCTGGGTTGAAGGCTTGAATGCGCCCAAAGGCATGGCCCTGTATCAGGATCAATTGTATATTGCCGATATCAATGAGGTGGTTATTGTCGATGTGATCACCGGTAATGTGATCAATCAGATAGAAATCCCGGATGCGGTTTTCTTAAATGATGTAACCGTAGACCGTGCTGGCAAGGTGTATGTTTCAGATACCCGTGCAGGCAAGATCTATGTACTACAGAACAATAAACCACGTTTATTTATGAGTGACGTGCCGAATGTGAATGGTCTGCGTGTAATAGACGGGGTTTTATATGCGATGGCAGGTCCGGAATTGTGGAAGATTGATGCCAATGCGAATAAAACCGTTATTGCGAAAGGCTTGAAACTAGGCGGAGATGGCCTGGAGCCTGTTGGTGATGGCAGCTTCTTGGTTACCTGCTGGGGTGGTTTAATCTACCATATTTCTGCAACCGGGGAAGTGAAAGAATTATTGGATGTACAAGGTAAAATGAATACGGCCGATTTGGGCTATAATCAGCAAGACAAGATTTTGTATGTGCCTACGTTCAATAGTAATTCGGTGGTTGCCTATCAACTTAATTAGTAAGTCATAATCCCAAAATAAAAGCCGATGCGTTTCAATACGCATCGGCTTTGCTATTTTAGTCTGTTGATTATTGCAGTACTTCCGCCAGCTTGGCATTTAAAGCATCGCCGTGTAAGTTTCTGGCGATGATGATGCCCTGTGGGTCGATGAGGATATTCTGCGGAATAGCCTTCACGCCGTAGGTCTGTCCTGCGGAATTGTTCCAGCCCTGCAAGTCGGATACATGTTTCCAGGTGAGTTTATCGTCTTTTATTGCCTTATCCCAAGCCGCAAACTCCCGATCAAAGGAGACCCCAAGGATTTCGAAGTTCTTGTCTTTAAACTGTGCGTAGGTTTTAACCAGGTTCGGGTTTTCCTCTCGACAAGGCGGGCACCAGGAAGCCCAAAAGTCTACCAGTACATATTTACCTTTCAAATCAGAGAGGGCATAGGGCTCGCCCGCTAAGTTCAATTGGGTAATGCTGGGTGCTTTTTTGCCTACCTGCGTATTCTTTAAGGCATCTAAATAACGCTCGAAGATTTTCCCTTGGGTGCTTTTGCGTACTTTCTTATCCAGCTTTTTAAATAAGCCTTGTAATTCCTTGTATTCCGGGTTGTACACACCGATGCGCTGCAAGGTTTGTAGGGTTTCTATATTCTTGGGATTAGCCTTGACCTGTGCGATCAGTTCTTCTTTTTGCTGCGCAAAAAGCAAGCTCGGAAGTAAGGCCAATAGGCAAAGCAGTTTCTTCATATCATGGAGTTAAGACTCAAATATACTTAATATCGACTATGTAGGTCGAGATAAAAATGTAATAATTCAATAATTTTTAGCGCAGTATCTCAAAGATAACCGCTTTAAAACCACCCTATAGGCAGTTTTTAGAATTATTGTAGAACAATAAAACGAAGAAATGATAATTTTCTTGTTAAGAAATTGCAAATTTTGCGCTTGCAACCTAATTTATTAGTAAATTTGTTACTCACTAAGGTATTTTTCAATTTAAATGGCAAGATTAAATTTATTAGAGGAAACCCGTTTTGAGAAAGTTCCGGTTTCGGTTTACCCCTCTCAAGATGAAGCTTCTATTCAAGTTGCTCAACGTATTGCCGCTATCATCTTAGATAAGCAGGCAAAAGGGGAAAAGGCAGTGCTCGGATTAGCTACCGGGGCCACTCCTATTAAAGTCTACAAAGAGCTTGTACGCTTGCACAAAGAGGAAGGATTGAGTTTTAACAACGTAGTGACATTCAACTTGGATGAATACTACCCAATGCTTCCTAATGCGGAACAAAGCTATGTAGCTTTTATGAAAAAACACTTGTTCGACCAGATCGACATTCCTCAAGAGAATATTAATATTCCTGATGGAACGCTTGCTCCGGAAGAAGTACAGGCCTTCTGTATTGCTTACGAACAAAAAATCTCTAGCTACGGCGGATTAGATGTCCAAATCCTTGGTATTGGTCGTACAGGTCACATTGGTTTCAATGAGCCTGGGTCGGCACCAAACTCTGGAACGCGCTTGGTAACCTTAGATGACCTTACTCGTAGAGATGCTTCACGCGACTTCGGGGGTAAGGAAAATGTACCAACGAAAGCGATTACGATGGGTGTTGGAACCATCTTTAAAGCCAAAGAGATTGTGTTAATGGCGTGGAATGAGAAGAAAGCTGAAATTGTGAAAAAAGCAGTGGAAGGCGAAATCTCTTCGGAAATTCCAGCAACCTATTTACAGATGTCTGATAAAGTCGAGTTTGTTTTGGATACAGATGCGGCATCAGCATTGACCCGTTTTAACCTTCCTTGGTTAGCACACGATGTGGTCTGGGAAGATAAGTTGGTGAAAAAAGCAGTGGTATGGTTATCCCTGCATTTGAAAAAAGCCATCTTAAAATTAACGGATGATGACTATAACAACAATGGTATGGCTCAGTTGATTACCGAGCAAGGTACTGCGTATAGCATCAATATTCGTATTTTCAACGAATTACAACGCACCATTACAGGTTGGCCGGGAGGTAAACCAAATGTTGACGACTCGAACCGTCCGGAAAGAGCAGAACCTGCACGTAAAAATGCCATCTTGTTCTCGCCACACCCGGATGATGACGTTATTTCTATGGGTGGTACCTTTATTCGCTTGGCTGACCAAGGGCATAATGTGCATGTAGCCTACCAAACTTCCGGTAATACGGCTGTTTGGGATGATGATGTATTACGTTATTTAGAGTTTGTTCAAGATTTTGCTGTTGCGGTAGATGATGATAACGGGGTGACCCGTAATATTTACGAAGAAGCACGTGAATTCTTCAAGGTTAAAAAACCGAATCAGGTAGATCCGGAGATTATCCGTACCATTAAAGGGTTAATCCGTAAGGGGGAAGCCATCGCGGGTGCTCGCTTTGTGGGGGTTCCGGATGAGAATATCCATTTCCAAAACTTACCGTTCTACGATCGTGGGAAATTCACGAAAGAGGTAGATTTTGAAGATGATATTTTGCAAACCATGGAGCTATTGCGCCAAGTGAAGCCGCATCAGATTTTTGCTGCCGGCGATTTCGCAGATCCGCATGGTACGCATAAGGTTTGTTTCGACATCATCTTGGAAGCCATCTCACGCCTACGTAAAACCGATGAGTGGACGAAAGACTGCTGGTTATGGTTATACCGTGGTGCTTGGCATGAATATCCGATTCATGAAATCGAAATGGCCGTGCCTTTATCGCCGCAAGAGGTGAAACGCAAGCGCTTAGCGATCTTTAAACACCAATCACAAAAAGACCTTCCTGTATTCCCTGGGGATGACCCTAGAGAGTTCTGGGTAAGAGCGGAGGATCGCACCAGCGAAACTGCCGGTCTTTACCATGAGTTAGGCTTAGCCAACTATGAAGCCATCGAAGCTTTCGTACGTTGGAAGTTTAAAGACTAAGCTTTTTTAGCATAGCATATTAACAGGAGTTCATTCGAACTCCTGTTTCTTTTTAACCCTTCTGCCTTAAGTATTTCGGATTATTAAGTTTTTTGTCGGATTCTTTATTTTTTCATGCTAATGCAGGTTATACTTTTGTCTATTATTTAGAATTAGTATAATTAAAATGAAGAACATTAAACTTTTTACCTTTCTAATAGCCCTTTGTTCCATTCATAGCTTATCTGCACAGACTACTGTAAAAGGAGTAGTGGTGAATCCGAAAGGACAGGGATTAGCTGATGTAAATATTTCCAGTGCTGGCGTTTCAACTAAAACGAATGCGACTGGTGCCTTTGAGTTATATGTAGACCAAGCCGGTGATGTGGTTTTGCTGCTAAGTGCCGTTGGCTACGAATCGCGAAATGTGCAAGTGAAACCTACAGGCTTGCAAACGCAGGTTTCTGCCTTAATCTTAAACGATCAACAAGGACAGATTGATTCAGTGGATGTGACAGGTTATCATACCATTAACGATAAGAAAGTGGCTGTTGGTAAAGGTGGGATTTTAATTCGCGATTTGCCGCAATCGGTGCAGATTATCAATGCCCAGGTAATCCGTGATCAGCAAGTCAATCGCCTCAGCGATGTATTGAAGAATGCCAATGGTGTTGCTTTAGGAGCTAACCGTGGCGGCGTAAATGAGAATTTCTTCGCTCGTGGTTATAGTTTAGGGACGAATAATATCTTTAAAAATGGTGCCCGCACGAATAATGGAGGTTCCATTGAAGCGAGTACCCTAGAATCTGTAGAGATATTGAAGGGTAGTGCTGCTTTATTGTATGGTGGTGTTTCTGGTGGTGCCGTGGTAAACTTGGTTACCAAGAAGCCTAAATTTGAGTATGGCGGCGAAGTTTCAATGCGGGTTGGAAGTTATAATCAGTATAAGCCCATGGTTGATGTGTATGGCCCGCTCAGCGATAAAGTCGCTTTCCGGATTGTAGGAACAGGGGAATATGCGGAAAGCTATCGGGATCATGTGGAAAGCAAACGCTTTTATGTGAACCCTTCCTTATTATATAAGATATCGGATAAATCGAGCTTGAATGCGATGTTCGATTACCTGAAAAGCGATTATACTCCCGATTTTGGAATTGGATCGGTTGATGCTAAAATCGATAAGCGCGTTGGTAGAAGCACCTACCTGAATACGGTTTGGGCCTATAATAAAACAAACTCTAGCAATGGTCAATTGGCTTTTAGCCATGAATTTTCATCGGATTGGAAACTTGATGTTAATGCCAGCTACCAACAATATGATCGTGATTATTATGGTGCTGAGCGTATTCAGGCGAAAGCCGATGGTTCTTTACCAAGGGTCATCAATCGGATTCAATCGAACGAATTGACGTTTAATCAACAGGCTAACTTAAACGGAAGCTTTTATACGGGTGGAGTTAAACACCAGGTATTGCTAGGTGCGGATGTGGATGAATCACGTGCAAAAAACCATACTTTTAATATTTATGCCACCCCAGGTTCTGATAAACCGAGTACGGCCTATGATGTGATCAATGTGTTTGATCCCAATTCATATAAGTCGCGTGAGGATGAGCCACGTAATGAATTAAAACTAAGAACGACAACCGATATTTACCGTTATGGTGTATTTGCGCAGGACTTAGTAAGCCTAACAGATCAGTTTAAGGTGATGGTAGGCCTTCGCTATACTCGGCAAATCATGAAAGAAGCAGAGGCGTATGATTATGCAAAAGACTCTACCTACACCGTTCAAAACCTTACAGCCGATAAAAAGCCTTTAGGTGATAAGAAAGAAGGGGCCTGGTCGCCGAAGTTTGCATTGATTTATCAACCGATTAAATCGTCGACAATCTATGTTAGTTACGCCAATAACTTTGTTTCTAACAGTGGCTATGACCGTGATTTTGTGCCTATGGGACCTTCCATCATCAACCATTACGAAGCTGGCTTAAAGAATGAGTTTTTCGATGGTCGCTTAACGGCAAATGTAACCTGGTACCGTATCGTGAATGATCGTTTTGCGCAAGTAATTGTGGAGGATGATGGTACCGTGAAGGACCAAAACATGAAGGAATTCTCAGGGAAAACAGCCAGCGATGGTTTGGAAGTTGATATTACAGGAACCATTGTCGATGGACTTGAAATTATGGGTGGTTATGCTTATAACTTCTTCCGCTATTTGGAAACCAATGATAATGGTCCGGTAGAAGGTGTTCGTTCTGTGGGTACAACGGCTCATACAGCGAATGCTTCCCTGTTCTATACCTTTCAGCACGGGGGAGTAAAAGGCTTGAAGCTAGGTTTCTCAACCTATTATACCGGGAAAAGAAACGCGGGATGGAACAATACCAAAGTGAATGTGGCTGATGGGTTGAACCGTTTAATTCCGGTAGATCCATTTACTACGTTTGATTTCTCTGCAGGCTATGGCTACAAGAATTGGAGCATCCTTGGGAAAATCAGCAATATCGGTAATGCCTTTAACTACTATGTGCACGAGAATTACAGTGTGAATCCGATTCCACCACGAAGTTTTACAACGACATTAAGTTATAGATTCTAATGAAATGTGTGAGGAGCCGCCTGAAAAGGTGGCTTTTTTTATGCAGGAATATTTATAGGGTTTTTATTCCTTCCAGGATTTCGGGGAGCACCCTTAAGCCTTCATGAGCCACCAAAAAGGTATAGCGAAGGGAATTCGGGATAATACCGAAGTATTTCTTAAAGGCTGTGGTAAAATGGGTAGAATGCTTATAGCCTGTCATGCGTGCAACATCAGATACCCGATATTTACCGGCAAGAATTAAGGCCTTGGCATGTTCCATTTTCTTTTCGGTAATATAGTTTTGTACCGTTTTTCCGAAGAACTTCTTAAAATGCTGTTTTAAGTATTGTTCATTCGTACCTACAGCTTTGGCTAAGCTGCTAATACTATGGTTCTGGGAAAGATCTTCGTCGATCAGTTGACGCGCTAGCTGAATCTTATCATACAGCCCCTTGTTTTCAATAAGTTCTTTATGCTCATTCTCGGCATATAAGCCTTCAATTTGATGGATGATGATTTCCAGCAGGAGCGATTGAATGCGCAAGTGATTGATAAAGGAGTCGGCAGCATAGAGCTCGATGAGTTGGTTTGCGGCCAAGCTGATGCGTTGATCGGACTTCGTTAATAAGCCATGCTCAAAGCGCTCGGGTTGATCGGAATAAATCGTATGGAACGACTCCAGTTTCTGACTCGGTGTAAGCAATAGCAATACTTTGTTGTCAGGTGAAATGCTTTTGATATCGATGCTGTCTGCCTTTGCCAAAAGCTTTAGGAGGTTTTCCCCCGCATGTAAGACGTATGATTTTTGTTGGATTTGTAAGCTCACATTTGCAGCATCTTCAGCCACGAGGATGTTCAAGTAGCCCTCTACCGGCGATTGAAAACAGAAGCGTTGTCGACCTTGTAAAACGGTAAAATACATCTCCGTTCCCAAAGTGAGCAGACTGCTAGTGAGCTCTTTTTCAGGCAGATTTATTATTTCTGAATGTTTAACTTTTTTTTCCGATTGCGTCATTTTGCTATTTAGAATAATTCTACATTTGCAGCAACATTTATTTAGACTTGTTCTAAATGGTTACCAAAATTAAGTATTTATCTGTGATAATGAAATTTTTTTACGTTTGCGCCTTGTTTTTTCTATGTAGCTTCTCTTGCCTTGGACAATCGGCAAATATAAAGGGGATTGTTCACCTCTTAGATGGTACCCCGGTGAAGCAAGCAACTGTTCGTATACAAGGAACAAGCATCGTATCTGTGTCGGATGCTAAAGGCAGCTATTTCTTGCCTGATGTGCCTTATGGTAAGCAGGTTATCAGCGTGAGCTCCTTGGAAATTAAAGACAAGAAATTAAACCTAGACGTAAATAAACCGGAATACGATTTACATATACATATCGATCCCCGCGGGGAGGTAAGTTTGGATGAAATCCGTGTAACAGCCAATTCGGCAAAGCGCACGATTGAAACCAAAGGCTTTGCCGTTAATGTGATTGAAACCAAAGAAGCAGCCTTGCGGAACATACAAACCAACGAGCTGCTGGATAGAACAGCAGGGGTAAGGTTGCGTCAGAATGCCGGACTCGGCTCGCATGTGCACTATAATTTAAATGGCTTAAGCGGACGATCTGTAAAGATTATGATCGATGGAGTTCCTGCCAGCAATTATGGGGAGTCCTTTTCCTTAAATAGTATTCCTTCCGCTTTAATTGAACGGGTGGAAGTGTATAAAGGCGTCGTTCCTAGTGAAATTGCCGATGATGCATTAGGTGGGGTCATCAACGTGGTGCTGAAAAAGCAAATGGACAACTCTTTAATGACCTCCTATTCCACGGGATCCTTCGGCACGCATCAGTGGAACGTGAATGGGGCTTACATTCATCCAAAATCTCAGTTTACCGTGCGTGGATCGGGCTATTACAACTTCTCCAAAAACAATTATCGGGTTTGGGGAGATAAGGTGTATGTGACGAATCCGGAAACCCTAGCGGTAGAAAAAGTAGCAGGAGGCGCAAAACGTTTTCACGATGATTACCGTTCGTATGGAACCAAGATTGATTTTGGATTCGTGAAAAAGAAATGGGCCGATCAATTCCTATTGGGCATTCTTTACGGTAATATGTTTTCAGAGAATCAGACCGGAGCCACCATGGAAGTGGTGTATGGAAATCGGTTTTCGAAGCAACATTCCTTAGTCTACTCCATGCAGTATGAGAAGAAAAATCTACTCCTTGAGGGCTTGGATTTGCAAGTGAATCTAAACTATTCCGATTTGACGCGACAGGTTATTGATACCAGTGCGAATATCTTTAATTGGTTAGGTCAGATTAGCCAGCGTGGTCAGCATTTAACGGGAGCTGAAGGCGGAGCTAAGACCTTATTGTTCAATTATGAGGATAAAATCTCCAACCGTTCCTTATTATCCTATACCAAAAACAATCATCGTTTCATCGGGACTTTCCTATTCGATAATTTCAAGCGTAAGCCGGAGGATGAGCTCTGGGCAGATTATGTACGTCAGTTAACCGATACACGGAAACTGAATAAATATGTTGCCGGCTTTACCTATGAGCTTTCCGCATTCAATAAGCGCTTAAAATCGAATGTTTTCTATAAGTATTACAACCAATCGGTAAGCTTGACCGATCCTGTTGCAGTGCGTAATCCGGAGACGGGAAGAACCGAATATGTGGCCAAAGAAACCAACAATCATGCGAATGATCATGGCTATGGTCTGGCGCTATCTTATGCCCTATGGGATAAGATTATGGTATTGGGATCGGCAGAGAAGGCCGTTCGCTTACCATCTGAATCGGAATTGTTGGGCAATGAATCGGAGAATGAACTGTCTAATTATGGCTTAGTACCAGAGAAGAGTAATAACTATAACTTGGGATTGCGTTTAGGGCCATTCCCTATTCAGGAATTGCATTACCTTTCCCTACATACCAATCTGTTTGTGCGTGATGTTAAAGATATGATTCGCCGCTCGGTGCAGAATAATATCGGGGAATACTATTCCTATGAGAACCTGGAAAATGTGATGAGCAAGGGTTTCGACGTGGAGCTCCTTTATCGCTATAAACAATTGATGGTTGATGGAAACTTCTCCTTATTCAATGCCCGTAAAAACAACAAATACGACTATAACGGAAATATCGATACCTATTACAAAGCACGCTTGCGCAATGAGCCTTATATGACGGCGAACCTGAGCATTGCCTACGAATTAGGGGATGTTGCCAAAGCATTAAGCGGCACTTCCATCCGCTATAACTACGCTTATGTACATGAATTTCCAAGAGACTGGCCAATGTTCGGACAAGTTTCTTTAAAAGACATGATTCCTGTACAACAGGCACATGATATTGGATTGCTGTACCGCCTTCCAAACAATAAAATTATCCTGGGATTTGATGCCAAGAACATCTTGAATGCCCAATTATTTGACAACTGGATGTTGCAAAAACCAGGTCGATCTTTCTATGGGAAAATTACTTACATTCTAAAATAACTATATATGAAAACGCTCAGCAAATCATTATTATTAGCTGTCTCTACTCTATTATTTCATGCTTGTTCTTCCTCCGATGCGCCGCAGCCGCAGGAAATAAATGGTCAGCCATTTCACATTGCGTTCGCAGAAGATCCTGAAGGAAGTTCCAAAACCTATGTGCAGGGATTTGATGATATCATGTCTATTCCTCAAATTTCATTTGAAGGTGCCGGTTTCCCGATCCCTTCCACTAGAACTGCACGATTCTATGCCGTAAATGATGGTAAGAATATCGTGAATCTAGATTACGGCGGCGGAACGGTGCAGCTATTTGAATATAAAGGTGGAGCTCAATATGCTGAATTAAAAAGAATCGATATCTCGGAAGTGATGGGGACTAAAAACCCACGTTTCTCCAAAGTCAATAAAGACTATGGAATGTTGCATGCAACAGGTACGGTAGAACATGTGACTGAAAATGGTAAATATGTGAAATCACGGATGAAGTCGACCTTCGGTATTGTAAAATTCGATGGATTGGTATTAGAGAAAAGTATCGTTCATAATATTGAATTAGATGAAGCCGACAAAGGTTTGTACATCAGCCGTTACGATGCGCCAGTGGTTGTTGGCAATAAAGTTTTCTACGGATTTGCGGTTTCTAAATACGATCCGAATACGGCAGCAAATACAACGTATACCTACGATAAAGTACGTACGTTAGTTATGGATTTTCCATCCTTAACCAATCCTAAGGTTATTTCTACCAATGTTAATGGAGCAAAAGGATCTACCAATGGATACAGAACGCCTACGCAACACGTGGATGAGAAAGGTGACATCTACCAAATTGTAACGGTAGGAACGAAAGATCACCATACGTTTATCCTTCGAATCAAAAATGGAGAATACGATAATTCTTACTCTTTTGATTTCACCCAAAAGATCGGTACAAACACCAAAGCGGATGGCTGGTTCTACATCGAGAATGGTATTGGCTATGTTCCATATTTAGATTCAGATAAAGGAACTCAAGCCGAGGCCGATGGTGCTTATAGCTTGGCACGTATTGATTTATACAATCAAAAAGTAACTAAATATACAGGTTTACCTGAGAAGCTATGGTTCCGTCAATACCAATGGAGTGTAGCTAGAAACGGTAAGTTCTACATGGCATTATCGCCGAACTCTGGTGAAGGTAATATTTATGCATTCGATTATAAATCAGAGTCGCCAACAGCTTACGAAAAAGGAGCGAAAATCGTTGGTAAAGCGAATACAGCTTGGATTGGTATCTTCTAAACAACAGCTAAAAATATTGGAATCAGGTGGTTTTTGGGGCCACCTGATTTTTGCATTTCATTAAACATAATTCAATGGCATCTAAACAACGGAAAACAACGACCTGGATGAAGGTTCGGAAATTTATGAACGACATCCATTTATGGGGAGGACTGATTTCAGGACTTGTCGTTTTTATCGTCTGTCTTACAGGCACAATTTATACCTATAATACGGAAATACGTGCTTGGGCGCAGCCTCGTTATCATCACGTAAAAGTGGAAGGAGAGAAGCAAAGTCCCGATCAGCTTTTAGCAAAGGTAAAAACGGAAGTGAAGGGGAAAATTGTAGGTATTAAGGTTCCGTTTGCGGCAGATGTACCAACGAATATCCTGTATACCAAAAAGGAAGAGGGCAAACCAGAAGGGAAACCTACTGCTGCACGAGGAGAAGGGAAGCCTTCAGAATCGAAAGGAGTGAAGGAATCTGATCAAGCAAAACCAAAAGGAGGCAGCCCTGAAGTGGCCAAAGGCCCTGCAGGGAAACCTGGTCCTGCTGCCGGAGGTCCTGGCGGTGGGCGTGGCCCTCGCGCTAATCAATTAGCGGTCAATCCGTATTCCGGACAAGTGATCGGAGATCCTAGCGATGAGAAAACAAAGATAGCAGACTTTATGCAGAAGATGTTTGGTTTACACCGTTGGTTATTATTGAATGAAATTGAGGAGCCGATTTTTGAAGGGATTGAGAATCGTAAATTGGGATCCCTGATTACCGGCACCGCGACCCTCTTGTTTCTATTGGGCGTAATTACCGGCTTTGTCATCTGGTTTCCGAATAAAATGCGCTCTTGGAAGAATGGCTTAAACATCCGTTGGACAGCGAATTGGAAGCGTCTAAATCACGATTTACATAATACCTTAGGCTTCTATAGTTGCATTATCTTGTTCTTTATGTCTGTAACAGGGCCCTTCTGGTCTTTCGAGTGGTACCGTGCGGGCTGGCAGAAAACCTGGGGAACTTATAAGGCCCCTGATGCGCCGAAAGAAGAGAAAGCAAAACTGGAATCTATCGTTCCTGCCGGAGATGCAAAGCCCTTAACGGTGGAAGAGACGATCTTGGCGGTGAACAAGTTACTTCCGTATGATGGCGATATTACAATTAACTTTGCCAAGGATAGTACCGGAACCATTAGCGTTAGTAAGAACCGTGTTGGTTTCTTTGCACCATCAGCAGGGGATAAACTAACCTTGGATCAATACAGTGGCGAGCCCTTGGAAAAGGAGATCTTCCGCGAGAAACCCTTTAATGAGCGTGCATCCGCATCGATCAAGGCCTTGCATATCGGTGATATTTATGGCCCATTCAGCAAATTGCTTTATTTCATCTCCTGTTTGATTGCCACTTCCTTACCGGTTACCGGTGTGATGATCTGGATCAATAAGATGAAAAAAACAAATAAGAAGTAAGAATTTCAGACCTATATAGTTGTAAAGAGTACATAAAAAAGGACGCCCATGGCGTCCTTTTAAATTTTTTAAGTGCTTGCGTTTGCTATATGCATGTTACTTTTTATCGCTCATCATTTTTCCTAAAATCATCTCAATCACTGCAACGGCAATGGCGAAGAAGAAGGCAGGCCAGAATCCATCAACCTCAAATTTAGTACCCATGATTTTGTCTGATAACATAATCATAAGCACGGTAATGATGAAGGATACTAATCCAAATGTTAGCCAATTTAAAGGGAATGTGAATAAGCGCAGGATACCTCCAACTATAGCATTGACAAAACCAATAACCAAACCAGTTAATATTGCCCATCCGAATTCCGCAACACTTACTCCAGGAATTACCCATGAAGCAATAGCAACTACTAAACCTGTTACTAAAAGACTGATGATAAATCGCATAATGTAAATCTTTGAATCTTTAAAAACCCACCAAATTTAATGCCAATAAGCATTGTTTAAGCGATATCTATGAGGAGGTAACAAAAATAATATTATGCTAACATAGGATATTTTTCCTATATTCACCTTACAATTTTAAACAAGTGGTTATGAAAAGATTATTAACAACATTTTGTGCGGCTTTAATCAGTATGCTGGTTTTTGCGCAAAGTAATGATCCTATTCTGGGCAAATGGCAGAATCCGAGTGGCGAGGGAAGAATAGAAATCTATAAAAAAGGAGAAAAATACTACGGGAAGCTGTACTGGATTAAGGATGCAGCAAAGAAGGATACGAAGAATCCTGACGAGTCATTGCGCAAGCGCAATATTCAGGGGCTCGAGATCTTAACCAACTTCACGAAGAAAGGGAATACCTACGAAGGGGGAGAGATCTATGATCCTAAATCTGGAAAAACCTACAGCTGTAAGATGACCTTAAAGAACAATGATGCCTTAGACATTCGTGGTTACATCGGTATCAGTCTCTTAGGGCGATCGGAAACCTGGAAAAGAATTCAATAAATAACGAAGATGGCGGAGATTACACTCCGCCATTTTTTATGCCTGATGCGGTCTAATTGAAAATCAGACAATCGTTTTCATGAATAGAACCGTTAAAAAAAGGTTATCTTTATCGCAAATAAATTTAACGTTATGTACAAAACCTTAAAGCCCGCTTTAGAGAAGGAATTGGCGGCCATTAAAGAGGCCGGTTTATTTAAAGAAGAACGCATCATTGTAACCCCACAGGGCGCTGATATCAAGATTAGCACTGGTCAGGAAGTCATTAATTTTTGTGCAAATAACTATTTAGGCCTTTCTTCCCATCCGAAGGTTGTTGCTGCGGCAAAAGCGAGTGTCGACAGCCACGGCTACGGCATGTCATCGGTACGTTTTATCTGTGGTACTCAGGATATCCATAAGGAGTTGGAAGCTAAGATTGCCAAATTCTTAGGAACCGAGGATACCATTTTATATGCGGCGGCCTTTGATGCCAATGGTGGTGTTTTCGAGCCCTTATTTGGCGCAGAAGATGCGATTATTTCCGACGAGTTGAACCATGCCTCCATTATTGATGGTGTTCGCTTATGTAAGGCGCAACGCTTCCGCTATAAAAACTGCGACATGCAAGATCTTGAAGCGCAGCTACAAGCCGCTTCAGGCGCTCGCCATAAAATCATCGTAACGGATGGCGCGTTCTCCATGGATGGCTCGGTAGCTCCTTTGGATAAAATCTGCGATCTTGCCGATAAGTACGAGGCTTTAGTGATGATTGATGAATCGCACTGTTCTGGTTTTATTGGTAAAACAGGCCGCGGAACACATGAGTTATTCAATGTAATCGACCGTGTTGATATTATTACAGGAACCTTAGGGAAAGCCTTAGGTGGTGCTTCCGGTGGATTTACTTCGGGTAAGAAGGAAATCATTGAGATGTTGCGCCAGCGCTCTCGTCCTTATTTATTCTCCAATACCCTGGCACCAGCCATTGCCGGTGCTTCCATTGCGGTATTAGATATGTTGAGTGAGACCACAGAGCTACGAGATAAGTTGGAGAACAATACCAAATACTTCCGTGATAAAATGACCGAGGCCGGATTTGATATCAAGCCAGGTTTCCACCCTATTGTGCCGGTGATGCTTTACGACGCTAAATTAGCGCAGGAGTTTGCTGCCAAAATGTTGGATGAAGGCATCTATGTTATTGGCTTCTATTATCCGGTTGTTCCACAAGGAAAAGCACGTATTCGTGTTCAAATTTCCGCCGGACATGAGCTTGCACACTTAGACAAAGCCATTGCGGCCTTTACAAAAGTGGGTAAAGAATTAGGGGTTATTAAGTAAAAATAACCTTATGCGCTGTGTTTCAGCACTCAATTTTTTCATATTTAATGGAAATTAAATGTGAGGCTAATAAAATATTAATAAAAAATAATGAATATTGAGGTGCAAAATAGTTATCTTTGCACCTCTTATTTTTATATAACACATTATTGCTCAATGCAGAATATCAGAAACATCGCGATTATTGCGCACGTTGACCACGGTAAAACAACCTTAGTTGACAAAATCCTTCACTTCACCAATCAATTCAGAGATAGCGAAACAGCAGGAGAATTAATCCTGGACAACAATGACTTGGAGCGTGAGCGTGGGATCACAATCGTTTCCAAAAACGTATCTGTAAAATATAAAGACACCAAAATCAACATTATCGATACCCCAGGCCACGCCGACTTTGGTGGTGAGGTAGAGCGTGTATTGAAGATGGCTGACGGTGTTGTTTTATTAGTAGATGCTTTCGAGGGCCCAATGCCACAAACGCGTTTCGTTACTGGTAAAGCATTGGCATTAGGTATTAAACCGATTGTTGTTGTTAATAAAGTAGATAAAGAAAACTGTCGCCCAGAAGAAGTATACGAAAATGTATTCGATTTATTCTTCAACTTAGGCGCTACAGAAGACCAGTTAGACTTCCCGGTATTATACGGTTCTTCCAAACAAGGATGGATGTCTACCGACTGGAAACAACCAGCACAAGATTTTACAGAGCTTTTAGAAGCTATCATCTCTCATATCCCTGCGCCTAAGATTGCCGAAGGAACTTTACAAATGCAGGTAACTTCTTTAGATTACTCCACTTTCGTAGGACGTATCGCTATTGGTCGTGTTGCGCGTGGAACAATCAAAGAAAACCAACCGGTATCTTTAGTAAAACGCGATGGCAAAATCGTGAAATCACGTGTTAAAGAACTTCAATTATTCGAAGGTCTTGGCCGTGTGAAGGTTTCGGAAGTAACAGCTGGTGATATCGTTGCGGTAGTAGGTATCGAAGGTTTTGAAATTGGAGACACCATTGCAGACTTCGAAAACCCAGAGCAATTAGAAGTAATGCACATTGATGAGCCAACGATGAACATGTTGTTTACCATCAATAACTCCCCATTCTTCGGTAAAGAAGGTAAATTTGTGACATCACGCCACATCTACGACCGTTTACAAAAAGAATTAGAGAAAAACTTAGCCCTACGCGTTGTTCCTACAGATTCTCCAGATGCATGGTTAGTATATGGTCGTGGTATTCTTCACTTATCCGTATTAATCGAAACGATGCGTCGTGAAGGTTATGAATTACAGGTAGGTCAGCCGCAGGTAATTGTAAAAGAAATCAACGGCGTTAAATCAGAACCTATTGAAGAATTGGTAGTAGATGTTCCTGCTGAGGTTTCTGGTAAAGTAATTGAATTAGTAACGCAACGTAAAGGTGAGTTATTAGTGATGGAAACCAAAGGTGAAATGCAACACTTAGAATTCTCTATCCCTTCACGTGGTATTATCGGATTACGTAATAACGTATTAACGGCTACAGCGGGTGAAGCTGTGATGGCGCACCGTTTAAAAGGATACGAGCCTTGGAAAGGTACAATCCCTGGACGTATGGCCGGCGTATTGATCTCTTTGGATACAGGTAGCACAACAGCCTATTCTATCGATAAATTACAAGACCGTGGTCGCTTCTTCGTTGATCCAGGTGTTGATATCTATGAAGGACAGGTTCTTGGTGAGCACATCCGTGATAACGACTTAACCATCAACGTAACGAAAGGTAAGCAATTGACCAATATGCGTGCTTCCGGATCAGATGATAACGTACGTATTGCTCCAGCCATTAAATTCTCCCTAGAAGAGTGTATGGAATATATCCAAGCTGATGAGTACATCGAAGTTACGCCTCAAAGTATCCGTCTTCGTAAGATCTACTTAACAGAGAACGAGCGTAAAGTAAACTCCAAGAAATTCCAATAAGATTGGAACTTAAGCATACCGAAAGGCCATTCGAACAGAATGGCCTTTTTATTTTAGATAAAAAGCCTGAAATTTATAGGATGGAAGAATTTGAAGACGATGAATTGGTATGGCACAAGGTGCCGGTAAAGATTGATGAAAGTAGGAACTATGTAAAAGCCCTGCATGTTGCCGGAAAGAAGCTCTGCCTCATCCGGGAGAACAATGTATTATCTGTCACCAGTAGCCGTTGTCCACATGCCGGAGCTGATCTTACCCATGGTTGGTGCGAGGATGGTAAGCTGATCTGTCCCTTCCATCGCCATCGTTTCAATATAGAAACCGGGCAAGGTGATGAAAAACAACATAATTATATCCGTATCTATCCTTTGAAGAAGGAGGATAATGAGTTTTATGTGGGGATTAAGAAAAGCCTATGGAATAAGATCTTCGGTTAGATGAGTTTTTTCATCCAACGGAGGATTTTGAATGTCTTCTCGGTATAAGGGAACCAGAATACTTTAGATACCGGGAGAAGCTTCACGTCGGCAACGGCACGTTCATGCGAAAAGGCCTTAAAACCATACCAACCTGTAGACTGTCCCAAGCCCGAATTATTTACCCCGCCAAATGGAAGATTCGGATGCATAATCTGAATCATGGCGTCGTTAATGCAGGTCGACCCGGCACTGGTATGGCGCAGCACATGGTTACTAAACTTATCGTCCTTACTGAAAATATAGAGTGCTAATGGTTTTTCTTTTCCATTTACGAATTTGATCGCCTCGTTTATTTGGTTATAATACACAATGGGAAGAATAGGGCCAAATATTTCCTCCTGCATCAGGCTATTGTTCATGGCCACATTGCTCACTACGGTTGGCGCGATGTAGCATTCCTTGGCATCCATATCGCCTCCGGTCAGCACTTGGGTACCCAATGGCTTGGCTTCCTCCAAGGCTTGGCTCAAGCGCTTAAAATGCTTCTCATTAATGATGCGTGCGAAGTCAGGTGAGTGCTGTGGATTCTTGCCAAAAGCCTCTTCTATTTCTGTTTTAAAAGCTTGTTCCAATTGAAGTTTCAGTTGGCGAGGGGCAAGCACATAATCTGGCGCCACGCAGGTCTGGCCAGCATTCACAAATTTTGCCCAAATAATGTTCTTTACAGCGGTTTCCAAGGCTACATTCTTATCCAGAATGGCTGGCGATTTACCACCCAGTTCCAGGGTAATGTCGGTGAGGTGCTTGCTGGCAGCGGCCATTACAATTTTTCCGACCGCCGGTGAACCGGTAAAATGGATATGGTCAAAACGCTTATTCAGCAGATAACTGGTTTCTGCAACTTCTCCCTCTATCACGGCAACATGCGCGATAGGGAATACTTCCTGAATAATTTCCTTCACGACCTGATTGGTATGCACCGCTAATTCCGATAGCTTGAGCATCGTTACGTTGCCTGCGGCCACGCTAGCTGCCAGGTGAAACATAGGCAGTTGAAAGGGATAGTTCCAAGGTGTAATGATTAGCGCCTGGCCTTTGGCTTCAAAGTGTAAATAAGCGCGTACGTTAGGAAGCATCAACGAGCGGCCGGCAGAACGATTCTTCATCCACTTGCGTAAATGTTTAATGATGTGCTTGAGTTCAAATTCAACCGCGAATTGCTCGGTAATGGCCGTTTCCATGGCCGACTTGTGGAAATCTTGATAGAGCGCTTTCTGGATGGCATCCTCCTTCGCTTTAAGTGCTGCCAATAGCTGTTTTAATAGTTTTAAGCGCTGTGCTGCGGTACTGTGTTTTGCGCTGTCTTGATATTGTTGCTGCTGCTGATATATGGAATCAATTTCCTGAAAGGTCGTGTAAGCCATGTGTGTTCCTATTCTTATAAATATACAAAAAATCAAAGTTTAGGGCATAAAAAAACCTGAGCAAGCATACTTGTCCAGGTTTCATATGTGATTCATAGGATTTAATCACTTTATTCAGCTATTATGTATAGCCCATGCCAAATCAGTTGAATGCTGGCATTTTGTTTTTCCTTGCCTCATGATTTCCTTTAGTTTAGGTCTTCGCAAGTCAACTTGCAAAGGATTAAAAGGGAAATTATTGCTGCAAATAAATGGAAAACTTTTCTGTTTGTCACAAACTTTTTTAAAAAAATCAACAAACAACGGAATGCCTGTTGTCTTAGAAAAATATTTTTCCAAGTAATTTAATGATCGTCTGTTTTTAGTTTTTCCGGGCTAGTCGCTTGAATAAGGGCGCGTGCTAAAATCCTATTTGGATCCAGGACGGGTAGTCCATTGTACGATTTTTCTTTTAAGGCCATGGGGATGTCGGTACAGCCAAATACCCCCAATTGTGCCCCCTGATGTTTTAACTCTTGAATAGCTGCTACTAAGGCATCGTGGGCACGATTTGTAACAGGCGAGGAGACGTATTTAATGCCGTATGTTTTATCATAAATGGCTTCATGCACTTTGGTCTGCATGCTTTCAGATGGTTGCAAACATGCCATACCTAGCTTTTCAAAGGTGTTTTTATAGAGTCCGTTATTGCGGGTGCCATTCGTTGCCAACACACCTACAGTTTTATCGGGATGTTCTTGCTGAATATAGTGTGCCATTTCTTCAATCATGTGCAGGAAGCGCACTTGCGAACCCTGTTTGGCCAGTTCCGCTTGTATCAGGTCAAAAATAGGCGGGGTATGAGCCGTGTTACTCGGCATCCCGATGACCGTGGCGCCGGTTTTTTCCAGTTCCATACTTATTTCAGCAATGGCATGGCCGGGGTTGCGTGGTTCCACACCCATCAAGTATTCCAATCGATTCGGAATACGGTTAGGCTGTGATGATAATAAAACGGGAAGATGTTCTTGATCTGTATGTGCAAGAGTTTCCTCCATAATCTTTCTGGCGATATCTATACCTGCTAAAGGTCCTACGCCTCCAATAATTCCAATCATAACACTCCAATTTAAATCCAACCGCTCGGGCTATTGCCCGTAAGCAAGCCTAAGGTATTGTTCAAAAATAACGCCAATACCGCTTTTATATTTTATAGCAGGTATTGGCGTATGTGGTAACTAGCTTACAAAAAGCGGGTTAGTGTCTTTTGGAAGTCTGGCTTGTTAAGATTCTTCAAACTCAGCTTGAAGCTTGTCCATTCGTTTTTTTATAGATGCGTCTACGCGATAATCTTCAATTTTATCGATTGCTGTTTTTTCAACACGTACGCCGCTATCCGATTCGTAATCGTGAATTTCCCGTTGGTTTCTTAAGGCATTATCGTAGGCATCTTTGCCACTCATCAGCTTCACAAACACCGGTAGGCATTCAAAGAAGATAAACAACAAGGCAATAAATATGACGGCATTTTCCGTGCTTTTATTTACGGTACCATCGGGCTTTTTATGCAAATTACTCAAGGCCGCATTGCGGTCAGCAAATCCGGCCACATTGATGGCGCTATCCAAAGATTTATCCGAGAGGATGCGTTGATCCAATAGGCCCTCAGCGCCCTTTCGCTGCAATAAGGTCGATTCCTTTTGTTGTATTCTTCCGCGTAGGGTGTCGAGGTAGTTTTGTTGTTGATTCAGGGCGGACTCCTTCATTTTCGCGTAAGGGCCATAGCCCATTACGCCCGAGGTTTCATCGGTTTTGGTCCCGAAAATCTCATGATTTAACTGTTGGCGCGAAGTTTTAATACTCGCTTCTAAAGAGTCAGCCTGTGTTTTCAAGGTATTCAGTTGCCCATATTCCACGAGGTACTTGTTCTCGAAGGTTTTATTTAAGGTGTCTATTTTCGCATTTTGCTGCACCAGGTATTCCGTGCGTAAATATTCCCGAATCTCTTTGTCAAAAATCTTGAGCTCCAAAGGCCTGGAGATAATCAAACCAATTAATATGGCGAGTAAAATCCGGGGCAAGGCTTGCAGTAACTGCTTGGCGGCATTCCTGTTTTTGTCAATACTCAATACAATGTAGCGGTCGAGGTTGAAGATCGCCAATCCCCAAATCAGCCCGAAAATAAGGGCGTAGAAAATCGCGAAGGGGGAGCCGCTAAACACAAAATAAAGCGCATAACCACCTGCCAGGGCGGCGAATAATCCAGTAAAGAATATGGTTGCGCCAATACTGATGTATTTATTATGTTCCTCCGGGTATCGCTCCAAGGTTTCGCGGTGTACACCGGCGCACCACCAGAAAAATGATTTCATGCTTTTTAAATCTTTGTCTATTAGACGCTTAATTAGCGTAATTGTTACAGCAAATTACCGAAAAAATCTGCATATTATCACAAATCCCAGCAGATCGCAAATAGTTATAATTAGTTAAATTATATTACCTTTGCACAAAATTTGAATTAAAAGAACGAATAATGAACAAAAGAAGTTTTTTACCCTGCCTAGCTGTTGTGGCAAGCTTAATCGTAGGGTGTAACAACCAAAACAGTACACAAAAAACTGAAGATTTGAAAAACCCATTATTAACGGCATACGAAACCCCCTTTGAAGTTCCTCCATTCGATCAGATTAAGGATGAGCACTTTAGACCTGCTTTTGAGGAGGCCCTAGCCAAACATAATACCGAAGTAGATTCCATTCTGAACAACGATCAGGAGCCTTCCTTCGAGAATACCATTCTTGCTCTTGAAAAGGCAGGACAATTATTAAGTCGTGTATCTACCGTGTTTTATAACTTGAATTCTGCCAATACCAATGATTCGATTCAAGCCATAGCGAAAGATTTAGCCCCGGTTTTATCTGCGCACTCTGATGAGATTTCCTTAAATGCGAAATTGTTCGACCGTGTAAAAGCTGTATATGCGAATAAAGAAGGTTTAGGCCTTGATGCAGAAGATCAAAAACTATTAGAAGAAACCTATAAAGGTTTTGTGCGCGCAGGAGCTAACCTGAAAGACGCTGATAAAGAAAAATTAAAGAAAATCAATGCGGACCTTTCCGTTTTGACCACCCAATTTGGTCAAAACCTATTGGCCGAGATGAATGCTTTTGAATTGGTTGTCGATAAAGCGGAAGACCTTGCCGGCCTGCCGGAAGAATTGAAAACGGCAGCTGCCAATGAAGCCAAAGCAAGAAATAAAGAAGGTAAATGGGTATTTACATTGCAAAACCCTTCCATTATGCCATTCTTACAATATGCGGATAACCGTGAATTGCGCAAGCAAATTTGGGAAGCCTATCAGTTGAAAGGTAATCATGGCAATACCTTAGATAACAATGAAACCCTGGTTAAAATTGCCAACCTTCGTTTAGAGAAAGCTAAATTATTGGGCTATGACTCTCATGCAGCTTATGTATTGGAAGAGTCTATGGCTGAAAATCCAAGCAACGTAAATGCCTTATTGAATAAATTGTGGACGCCAGCTTTAGCAAAAGCCAAGTTAGAAGCGGCCGATATTCAAAAGGAAATCAACGCTGCTAAAGACACTTTCCAAGTAGCTCCTTACGATTGGCGCTATTACCAGGAGAAAATCCGTAAAGCGAGATATGCCTTAAACGAAGAGGAAATTAAGCCGTATTTCAGCTTACCAGCTGTTCGTGAAGGTGCTTTCGAAACGGCAAACAAACTGTGGGGAATCAGCTTTGTCGCTTTAAATAATGTGCCTGTATACCATCCGGAAGTGGAAGTATACGAAGTACGCGATAAAGATGGTTCACACTTAGGCTTGTTATATGCTGATTTCTTCCCACGTGAGTCAAAACGCTCAGGCGCTTGGATGACTTCTTACCGTGCGCAAAGCCGTAAGGATGGCAAACGTGTAGCTCCTGTTATTTCTATCGTATGTAACTTTACGAAACCGGTAGGAGATAACCCGGCTTTATTAACTTTTGATGAGGCCACAACCTTGTTCCACGAGTTCGGACATGCCCTACACGGCTTGTTCTCGAACGTAAAACACAGAAGCCTTGCCGGAACATCTGTACCACGTGATTTCGTGGAGTTGCCATCTCAGATTATGGAAAACTGGGCCGGCGATCCGGAAGTGTTAAAATCTTACGCCAAGCATTACCAAACAAAAGAAGCTATTCCAGATGCGTTGATTGAGAAAATGCAAAAAGCAGGAACCTTCGATCAAGGATTCGCTACTGTGGAATACCTTGCCGCTTCGATCTTAGATATGAATTACCATGCTGCAACAAAACCAGTAAGCGGTAAAGCCAATGATTTCGAGAAGGCTGCTATGAGCAAAATCGGATTAATCGACGCGATTATCCCGCGTTATAGAAGTACTTATTTCCAACATATCTTCTCAGGAGGCTATTCTGCAGGTTATTACAGCTATATCTGGTCTGAAGTATTGGATTCCGATGCCTTTGCTGCTTTCAAAGAAAAAGGCCTGTACGATCAAGCTACTGCCGCTTCTTTCCGTAGCAATATCCTTGAAAAAGGGGGAACCGGAAACCCGGCAGAAATGTACCGCAAATTCCGTGGTGCCGATCCAAATCCGGTATACTTAATGGAAAAAAGAGGCTTAAACTAAGCTAGAAATATCCTTCTTTCAAAGAAGGTTATACATAAAAAAAGCGGTTGTCCATCATGGACAACCGCTTTTTTTTATCACCAGCTGAAGATGGCGAGTAATCCTTTATGGTCTGTTGGCCAAATGGATTTTGGCGTCAGGAAAATATCCTTGCTATCCTTTGGGGCTATCTTACCATAGCGAATGGTCTCTACTGGCCCAACAATTTTAATGTCTTTTAACTTAACCTGTTTGTCAGGCTTATAATAAATATAATCAATTCTATCCCGATCATCGGCTAGGGGAGCCCAAGTTAGCTTTTTAAATTCAGCATCCTTATTGTAAGCGGGAAAGGTAAAGCCCGGATGGCTCACCGGGTTCGGGTACTGCTTACGGAAGGCATCGATAAATTTAGCTTCCTGCAGCATCACCGAGCAATCCCAAGGAACAATGGCTCCGTTATGATCGAACATATTTTGGGTAGCCTTGGTCCAATCCAAATGCGACGGTTCGTTAAAGTCGCCCGCAATGATGATGGTTTGCTCCTTCGACTCCCTGTTGCTGTCTGCAATAATATCACGAATGGCTTCATCGCGCATGCTTTTACGGTTTGCGGTCATTATCTCGTCCACATCGCTAATGATATGGTCCATGCGTTCCCAAGTCGCCCCATTATAGCCACGAGGTAAGTAACAGGCGTAATCCTTATAATCTAAATGCACCGAATAAAACAGAAAAGGCTTACCATGAACAATAATTTTTGTTTTTAATACGGCACCAATTTGCTCCTCGGGCTTATACAAAGGCATCTGCTCTTCAATAGGGTATTTAGCTAATACCGCTACATCTAGGGATGCATGGCTCGATTCGGCATAGAAGGTTAAACCGCGGGCTTTCAGGGAAGCCAGCAGGCGCTGCACCAAATCTTTCCCCTGATAATTTCTGACCTCACTCAGCAAGACCACATCCGGATCTTTGTCTACAATCTCCTCGATGATGCCCTCATAGCCACCAGGCACAATCGTGCCCTCCTGCCAAATATTAAGTTGAAATACGCGTAATTGTTTCGGCGGATTATTGGCCAGACAGCATCCGCAGGACAGCATCATCGCAGCCAAGATAAGTTGGCGGAAGAGATTTTTCACCTGTTTTTTCATAATTAGGGTTATTATTTATATCCCCGCCGAATTAAACTGCAGGTCATATAAACGCTTGTAATGCCCGTCCATGTCCAGCAGCTCATGGTGGCTTCCCATCTCCATAATCTCGCCCTTATCCAGCACAATAATTTTATCGGCTTTCTGAATCGTGGATAGGCGGTGGGCAATTACAATAGAGGTGCGTCCATCCATTAAATTATCGATGGCATGTTGAATCAATAACTCCGTTTCGGTATCAATGGATGATGTTGCCTCATCCAAGATCAGTATTTTAGGGTCGTGCACCAAGGCGCGAATAAAAGAGATCAATTGGGCCTGCCCGGCTGATAAAGTCGAGCCGCGTTCCTGCACCTGATAATCAAAATTACCCGGCAAACGCATGATAAAATCGTAGGCACCCACCTTTTTCGATGCATCCACAATGCTGTCCATGCTGATCTTCGGGTTGTTTAAGCGGATATTATTCAGCACGCTATCCGAAAATAAGAAAACATCCTGCAATACGGTGGCGATGGTTTGCCGCAGAAAGCTCAGGTCATATTCCCGAATATCCACGCCATCCAGCAAGATTTCCCCTTTCTGGATTTCGTAAAAACGACTCAAAATATTAATAATAGAGGATTTCCCCGCGCCCGTAGCACCCACCAAGGCCAAGGTCTCCCCCGGCTGAACGGTGAAACTAATGTCTTTCAGCACCCATTTCTCTTCGTTATAGGCGAACCATACATTTTTAAAGCTTATCGAGCCCGCAACATGTGCCGGCTTATAATCGCCATGATAAGGGGTAAATTCATCGGTATCTAACACATCAAAAATACGCTCTGCAGACACCATACCCATCTGTAGGGTGTTGAATTTATCGATCAGCTCGCGAATCGGGCGGAAGATCATATTGATATACATGATAAAGGCCACGACTACACCCGGCGAAATGGCATCCGCCAGAATTTGCTTCGAGCCATACCAAACTAACAATCCCGTAGCTATCGCTACAATAACCTCCAGCACCGGGAAGAAGATCGAGAAATACCAGTTCGCCCGGATATGGGCATTTCGATGCTCCGCATTAATTTCTTTAAACTTGCGCATCTCCTGTTCTTCGCGCGCAAAATATTGGATAACGGCCATACCGGTGATATGCTCCTGCAGAAAGGTGTTCAGGTTAGATACCCACAGGCGAACACTCTGAAAGGCCGATTTCATCGCTTCCTTAAAAATATAGGTCGCCGCAATCATCAAAGGCATCGGAATCAGCACCACTAAGGTCAGGCGCCAATCCGTATAGAACATCACCCCTAAAATCACCACCAGCTGCAGAAGGTCGCCGATAATCTGAATCAACCCTTCCGAAAAAATATTGGCAATCGTTTCCAAGTCAGAAATGGTACGGGTAATTAATCGGCCAATTGGGGTATTATCGAAGAATTTTAAGCGCAGGTTGGTAATATGGTTGAACACTTGAATCCGGATGTCCCGGATAACGGATTGCCCCAGGGTATTGGTCATTAAGGTGTGGAAATACCGAATCAAGGTCTGGGCAACCAATAGGGCAAGCATCAGCAACAGCATTTCCGTTAGGCCGGCGCTGTTACCCGAGAGGATGTATTTATCCAGGGTATATTCTACCAATAAGGGCAGGGCCGGTGCTACGGCGGCCAATAATATCGTTAAGACCACCGATACCCAGAAAATCGTTCGATAGGGGCGAATATACTTCGCCAAACGACTTAATAGGGTACTGTCATATGCTTTTCCAGAGATAGATTCTTTTTCCAAGTTCGCGGGTTTAAGTAATATAAGGATACGAAACTTTTGTTAAATATAGGCCACAGGCGGGCACGGAAGTCCCGGCTTTTGCACGATCCTGACTGGCGATCACCGATTTTACGTGGTCTACAGGTTTTTTCCCCAAGCCCACTTCTAGGAGGGTACCCACGATGGCACGAACCATATTACGGAGAAAACGATCGGCTGAAATATGAAATATCAAACGATCTTCTTCTATCAGCCATGCTGCGTGCGTTATGTGGCAGATATTGGTAAACACCTGCGTGTGTGATTTGCTAAAACAACTGAAATCCTGTTTGCCCAATAAATCCTTGGCCGCTTCATTCATGCGTGCTACATCCGGTCTATCGCGTAATTGCCAGGATTGATGTTGCAAAAAAGGATCTTTTTGAAAGTGGATGTGGTACTCATAGCTTCGTGCACTGGCATCAAAACGGGCATGCGCATCGCTAGCGACAGGAAGAAGCCGATACACCACAATGTCGTGAGGCAATAGGGCATTTAAAGAATGCACAAAGCGCTCTCCTTGTGCTAGGCTTGCTGCAGCACTGTCGAAATGCACATACAGTTGGCGGGCATGTACGCCCGTGTCGGTCCTGCCGGCACCCACCGTTTCTACAGGTGCTCGCAATAAAACCGCCAGGGCTTCATTTAATTTTTGCTGTACACTGATGGCGTTGTCTTGTACTTGCCAACCATGGTAAGCGGTGCCATTATAGGCTATTTCCAAAAAATATCGTGCTGCCTGTTCTTCCACTGTGCAAAGGTAAGTAAAACTGTGCGATGCTGAAATTCTTCTGTGCTTGTACAGGTTTTCAAGTACAAAAAATGACTGAAATCTGGGTATAGCTTCTCTTGTTTAGCCTCCCTACCTTCGTAATGAACTAATATTAATAAACCATGAAGAACGTAATGATTTGGGTCATCTGCCTGCTGTGCAGTACCCATAGCGTGAAAGCCCAGGGCTTTTTAGATAAATTGGACCGCACCTTAAATAAAGTAGAACGAACGGGTAATAAGGTGGAAAACAGCACGGAAAAGGCCGGCCGTATTGGTGGAACCCTAAGCAATCTATTAGGGAAAAAGGGGGAGGCTGCCCAGGTCATTACCGTATCCATTGAGGGTATTAAACTAGCCGATTTGAAAGCCTTAAGTACCAGCTTGGAAACCGAAAAACAAGTTGGCGAAGTGAAATTGAAATTTCAAACGAAGGTTTCCAGTATAGAAGTGCAGTACAAAGGGGAAAGCGACGCCCTTTTTGAATTGCTGAAAAAGGCCAACCCCAAAATAACCGATGAATCGGTGCAAGCTATTGAGGAGGATAGCATTAGCATCAAGCTATAATTTTTTTATCTTTATACTATAAATGTCTTAGGCAGTGGGGGCACTGCCTATTTTATTCTTTCTACCAACAATAACCATGAGGACCAAGTGCTACCTGCTCCTGCTGATGATCGGCATCTTATTACCTGCTAGGCTCCGGGCGGTACCGCAAATTCCTTATCAAAAAGAAATAGACTCCTTGAAGCGAGAAATCGACCGCAAGGAAAATAACCTCGAAAAGGCAGCACCCTTATTCGAGCTTTCCCTGTACTATTCCTATTCCGATTCTACGCAGGCGCATATCTACTTGGAAAAAGCCCTGGCCTACAGTGCCGGCAATGCCCTATGGTCGGCCATCGGACTGACCTACCAAGGTTTGTTTTTTATGGATTATGATACCGAAAAGGCCTTAGGTCTGTTTCGCAAAGCCGATCAGGCGCTAAAAGGCTTCTCCAACCCCATTGCCATCAAGATGCGGGCCCGCTCATTGGCAAACCTCGCCACCATTTACCAATGGCGCGATAATATCGTCATGATGATGGAGGTGCTGATGAAGGAAGCCCTGCCCGTTGCCCTATTGACGAAAGATTCCGTCGTTATCGGCTCCTTAAACTATAAAATAGGCCTAGGCTTTTGGAATAACCTACAATATGTGGAAGCCAGTAAATACCTGAACCAAGCAAGCAACCAATTGGAACAGGGACCCTACGACCCCTGGATATTGAATGAATGCTACAAAATGCTGTTCGTGTCAGAAGGCTATTTAAAACGCCTGCCCCAATTAGACTTGTTGAACCGCAATTACGAACGCTTTTACCGAAAACATCAGCAGGAAATTCCCCTCGCTGATTATTACTACAACAAAGGCGTCTATTACCGCTATAAGAAGGATTTTCCAGCCTCCATTAAGGCCTATCAGCAAAATATAAATGCCCTAAAAACCCAAAACCCAGCCGACAGGAAGGCCTTAACGGCTACGCAGTACCAATTGGCCCTCTTATATTGCGATCAAGGCGATTATAAACAGGCCTTAAAAACCATGTTGACCCATGATTCCCTTTACAAAGGGAATGCTTACCGCTTTTTCCAAGATAGCCTGAATACCGCTTCACGCTATCAGATTATCTATGAGAAGCTAGGCGATTATAAACAAGCGAATGCCTGGGGGAATAAATACCGACAATTGCGAGATACCCTCTTCAATCGGAAGATTAAGGAGTCTATGCTGGATTATAATGCGCGCTACAAAGCCCTGGAACGGGAAAGTGAAATCAAGATCCTCAAAGCCGATAAGGAAAAATCCGAACTGGCGGTTCGCAATACCCGTTTGGTGGTGTTTTTGGTCGCCTTCATCTTGTTGTTGGTCATCATCATGATTTTTAAGAATCAACAAAAAAATAAGCGACTCCTAGAACAGCAGGAGATTAATAACAAACAGAAATTGCTGGAAGAGCAGCAGAAACAGCAGTTACGCTCCATGGATGCCATGCTGCAGGGGGAGGAGAAAGAACGCAACCGACTATCCAGGGATCTCCACGACGGACTCGGATCGGTATTGGCCTCCATCAAATATAAAATGCTCGATTTGGCGCACGATCAGCCCAATTCCAAGATCAAATCGGTGTTGGGGGATATGGATGGAGCCATCGCCGAGATGCGCCGCATCTCGCATAACCTGATGCCCGAGGCCTTACGCCGTTTTGGTTTTGAGGTGTCCCTAGCAGACCTTTGCAACAGCCTTCAAAACAGCCAAACCAATATTGAGCTGCAATGCTATGGCGAGTTCCAAAGCCTCAGCAAGGAACAACAGACTCACCTGTACCGCATTATTCAAGAGCTACTGTACAATGCGTTGAAACATGCCGGTGCCAGCCAGATTCTGGTGCAGTGCAGTTTGGAAGATCGCGTGGTGCTGATTACCGTGGAGGACAACGGGCAGGGCTTTCGGACGGCACTTTTCGATGCCGATACAGATGCCGGCGCGGGGTTGAAGAATGTGCAAATGCGGGTGGATTATTTCCGTGGCAAGATGGATATCCACTCCGAAATCGGCAAAGGCACAAATATCGATATCGAAGTTTACGTTTAATACGGAATATCAGCCCGTAAACTAAAACCATTTTGACTTGTTTGTATTATATTTGTAGATATACTTAATCTTATACTATGATACAGCGCATTCAAACCGTATGGTTGTTATTGTCAAGTCTTGTTTTGTTGGGTCTTTTCATGTTTCCTTATGTGAATTATATTGATTTAGTAGGCCTGGGGAAAAATATTTACGTGACAGGCGTATACACCTCGGTAAACAATGTCACCAGCAAAGAGTCTAGTTTTTTATTGATGACAATTGCCACCGTGGTTTTAGCCCTGGTTCCTTTGTTTATAATCTTCAAGTATAAAAACCGCAAAATGCAGTTATCCTTAATTATGCTACAAGTGGTATTAATCTGCTTATTTGCAATTTGGATGTTCGTGGCAGCCAATAATATTCTCGATCTGATTAATCAAAGTATTGGTGCCAGCAATATCGGCATTGGATTTTTCCTATTGCCGGTGTCCATCATCTTTTTAGGCCTAGCGATCCGTGGTATCCGCAACGACGAGAAGCTGATTAAATCGGCAGAAAGACTCCGTTAATTGTAGTAGGTATGAAAGCAACTTTAGTCCTTATACTGCTGTTGGGCTTCCTAGGGGTAAGCCCCAAGGCCATGGCCCAAGAAACATCCGACCCATCCCTAACGATGGTCGATGAAATACAATTCGACCTGAAAAGCGTAAAATCGGTAGGCGACACCCTACAGATTGATCTATTCGCCATTTCCTACGAAAAGAATCCCCGCGAATTCCGGTTAAATGTATTTGCAAGTAACCTCATTGACGGCGATAGCAAGCCCCATATGTTTAGTTCAGTGCAAGTAGGGCGCGTCATCGTGCAATTGGCACAGCGCCAAAACTACCTCAATTACCTGATGCATCAAGATGTACCGGTACCCATTCAAGTAAAAATATTCCCCACATCAGAAGCCATTAAGAAAGCGAAAGAAGTAAAGCTGGTATTCTCCTCCTTTGAAGAAGAAGGCCGCTTCCTAGAAGCGGTAATCCCTTTGAAGTAAGGGAAAGTTTTTAAAGGTGAACTTCGGCAGATGTGGCCATCGTGGTCTACCATCGTGTTGTCATCGTATTGTCATCGTGAGCGGAGTCGAACGACTGGTACGTCAATGCAATCCGCCATATAAATACGGTTTATTATCAACGTGTTACAAAAACATCTCATTAACATCAATCAACTTGTTTACAACACAGCCTTTCTAAGACACATCTTTTGTCTAGTCCCTTTTTACTCCCCTTTCACTCCCCTTTCTCACCCGTATTAAACCCCTTTGAAAAGGGCGTTGCAAGGGTAGAAAAAAAGGAAAGAAAAGAAGTTTAAAAAAGCTTGTTCGGTAGGAAAGTTATACGTGATAAAAAAGAAACGGGCAAGTGTTAACACTTACCCGTTTTTAAATTTCTTTTTATAATATTCTGGAGGTAAATACCTGCTGTTATAGATGCTGTTGTAACAATCTGTTAATTAGCGCTATATGTTTGATCGCATTGACGTACCAGTCGTTCGACTCCGCTCACGATGACAATTCGCGCCGTAGCGTTTAAGTAAGCGTGCCGCAGTTTAAGTACAGCAAGCAAAGTTCTCACATCTCAAATCTCACATCTCAAATCTATTACCTACCTCGAATACCTAAACTGTTGTTTATCCATCATGCCCATCTGCGATTTCATCATCTTGATTTGCTCTTCCAACAATTTATTTTTATCTGCTTTTTTGGCTTCGGCCAGTAGTTTTTCGGCTTCACGTTTGTTGCGTTTTGCCATAGCGATGCCGGCAAGGCTTAACTTGGCTAGGGCCACGTTATGATCCATATGCAGGCCCATAGAAAGGGCTTTTTTGAAGTATTTCTCTGATTGTAGCGGTGCGCGTTGCGATTCGATCATGCCCAGCAACATATGGTAGTAACCATGCTGCGCGGTGATCAATTCCTTTTCATAGTTGTTGATTTTTTTCAACCACACTTCGGCTTTATCCATGCGTTCTTTACGTAAGAACCACTGGGCAATAAGCATTTTCTCGTTGAAAAATACCGTCACCCAAGCAAGGATGGTTATCAAAATGGCTAGAATTCCCCAACCCCATTGGCCTATCCAGAACAAAGCTACCGTTCCCACGACCAATAAACTACAAATTATAATTCGAACAATATTTGACATAATTATACATTAACCTGTAAGTTTGCAAATATCCGTTAATTTGCTGTCTCTTACAAATGTGGACGGTAAAAATTACTAATAATACAGAGAAATAGCATGTCTGAACGTTATGATGCCAGCTGGGAAGCCATCCTGAATCCCTTATTTGCAACAAGCCAAATGCAAGGTCTTTCTGCCTTTGTGCAGGCCGAGCGGCAGCAGCACCTGGTTTTTCCACCTGCGGACCTGGTTTTTAACGCTTTTAAGCTGACACCCCTGTCGGATGTGAAAGTGGTTATTCTGGGGCAAGATCCTTATCATAACGATGGGCAGGCACATGGCTTGTCCTTTTCAGTTCCTGCCGGCATAGCTATTCCGCCATCCTTAAGGAATATATACAGTGAATTGAAGAGCGATATTGCCGGTTTCGATGTGCCGACGCATGGCGATTTAACCAAATGGGCCCAGCAGGGCGTGCTCTTGTTGAATGCTACGCTCACGGTGCGTGCACATACGGCGGCCTCTCATCAAAAAAAAGGCTGGGAAGGGTTTACCGATGCGGTTATTGCAGCGATATCCAAAGAAAAGGAGCATGTGGTGTTTTTACTGTGGGGGAGTTATGCCATCAAGAAATCGGCTTTGATTGATGCGAATAAGCATTTGGTTTTAACGGCCGTTCACCCTTCGCCTTTGTCGGTTTATCGGGGATTCTACGGCTGTAAGCATTTCTCGCAAACGAATAGCTATTTGCAAGCCCATGGCTTGAAGCCTATTGATTGGCAGGTTTAGGCGTATCTTTCCTGGAGATTCTTAAAGCGGAAGTCGTCCAATGGAAGCTGGTTAAGATGCTTGATGCGTATTTTCTTGCCGTTTTGGATCACGTGGGTAAAGAGCAGATGGCTGTCGTAAGCAATTTCCCAAGGCTCGTGGAAGTTGAAGGCCTCGTTGCCTGCGCCTAATACTACATATTCCAGCTCGCCCGTGCTGCTGTAGCGACTGATTTCAATATCCCCATCATTTCTTTTGTTCAAAAAGTACCAGGCACCATCGCCAACACCGCCTAAATATTTGGCGAGTTTAGGCACGCTGATGGGCTTGGAGCCAAATTTCATGGCACCGATTATCAGGTCGGGGGGTAATTGTTCGGCTTTATTGCGGAAGACATTATCGCCAAGCTGTTTCAGCAGGAAGGCAAAAGATTGCCAGCGGTTCATGCGGAAGGTTTGCAAGCCGGTTTCTGGCGCATAACTGTAGACGATACGGTCTTTATTCGCATTGACCACATTACTGATGGGGCTTGCTTTAATGGTTTCGGGCAAGTTGATGCCATGCCAATAATGGTATTTACTGGATGCCTTCATCAGCATGCGGGTAATAAAGCGGGAGCAGTTATTGTTGTTTTTGGCGACAGCACCGTAAGGATAGGTGCCCTGTTCCACGCAATAATCGCCATAGGCTTTCGCCTGGTGGAAGTCAATATCTCGCACGATATTGAAGAACAAGCGCCCTTCGCCATACATGGCCGGCTTTATGGTTTCAAAATAACTGACGATTTGTTCTATATTCTTGATGCTTGTGCCTTCAATCTGGGCTTTCAGCTGGATGCTGAGTCTAGGGTCGGAGTCCTTAGAGCGGGCGCGGCCATAGCCACGTGGCGCAATATAGCGCCCGAAGTCATAGAATAGCATTTCGCCCGTATGGTGGTCCACGATGACCACCCCGGTATGTCCCACTTTAAAGTTTAAGTTTTTGACAATACCGATCTTTTTGAAAAACATCATCCATTTTTCATCCCCTCGGATAGTGGCATCGGGCCAAGTTAATATAATAGCAAAATCTGGGTACAGCATTCAAACATTAATATTCCAACGGAACGATCGGTTCTTTTTTACTGGTCGACATGATCATCATGGTTTGAAAGGTTTTCACGAAAGGGATTTTCGAGATTTTCTCCATGATAACAGCTTCATAGGCTTTGATGTCTTTCACATATACTTTAAGCATAAAATCGCAGTTTCCTGTAACGTGGTGGCATTCGGTAACTTCTGGGATTGCGCGAACCGCTTCCACAAATTCAGGAATAGCATTATGGGTATGGAAGTCGAGGGAGATTTGGATAAAGGATTTAATGCCCAGCCCTAATTTCTCTTCATCGACGAAAGCATGGTAACTCTTGATAAAGCCTGAGTTCTCCAACTTGCGCACACGTTCTAGGGTTGGCGCAGGAGACAGGCCAATATTGGTGGCAAGTTGCAGGTTGGTGATCCTGCCGTTTTCCTGTAAAAGTTTTAAAATCTTTAGATCTGTTTTATCTGGTTGGTACGACATAGGCTACGCAAATTTGTAATCGAAAGTTAAATGTACAAAATTATATTTGGTTTAATTCGGAATTTGTTTTTTTATCGATTTCAGGTCGGTTTACAATAGATTATATTTATATGTTAAACCATTAAATATCGAATTTAATTATATTAATCACGCCATTGTCATAATATTTTTGGTAAAATAGGCTTAGGAGCTGAATAAATGATATTTGTCATTTTTTTTCTGCAAAACTGCCTTACAGCGGTATAAAGATGACTGTTTTATCCTTTTTAAGTCGTAACTTTGCCATTCAAAACATGTAGGCAGCAATGCCTTGCTACTAAGTGAAAGAGATATGAGCACCAAAGACGACGATTTACTAAAAGAGTTAGAGCTCGAGGAATATAAATACGGGTTTACGACGGATATTGAAATGGACATTGCGCCCAAAGGGCTAAATGAAGATACCGTTCGTTTAATCTCCGCGAAAAAGAACGAGCCGGAGTGGCTATTGGAATGGCGATTGAAAGCATTTCGTCATTTCTTGACCATGAAGATGCCGACTTGGCAGAATTTTGAAAACCCGGAAGTAGACTTCCAGGACCTGTCTTACTATGCTGCCCCAAAGCCTAAGAAGCAATTGGAAAGCATGGACGAGGTAGACCCGGAGTTACTAGCCACCTTCGAGAAACTAGGCATCCCATTGGATGAACAGAAAATATTGGCCGGCGTAGTGGCGGTTGATGCGGTATTCGATTCCGTATCGGTAAAAACTACCTTCCGTGAAAAACTAAAAGAAAAGGGCGTGATCTTCTGTTCTTTTGGTGAGGCCGTTCAGGAACATCCTGACTTGGTAAAAGAATACCTAGGAACGGTGGTTCCGCAAACCGATAATATTTATGCGGCTTTGAACTCGGCGGTATTTTCCGATGGGTCCTTCGTGTATATTCCGAAAGGCGTGCATTGCCCGATGGAATTATCGACCTACTTCCGTATCAATGCGCAAAATACAGGGCAATTTGAGCGTACGCTGATTATTGCTGACGAAGATTCTTACGTTTCCTACTTGGAAGGCTGTACGGCACCAACGCGTGATGAGAATCAATTACACGCCGCCGTGGTAGAATTAGTGGCGATGCGGAATGCAGAGATCAAGTATTCTACTGTGCAGAACTGGTATCCGGGCGATAAAGACGGTATTGGCGGTATTTACAACTTTGTAACTAAACGTGGTATCTGTAAGGGCGATTACGCTAAGATTTCTTGGACACAGGTAGAAACCGGATCGGCCATTACCTGGAAATATCCAGGGGTTATCTTGAAAGGCGATCATTCGGTGGGTGAGTTTTACTCGGTTGCCATGACGCGTAATATGCAGGTTGCTGATACGGGTACAAAAATGATTCACCTAGGTAAGAATACCCGTTCGAAGATTATCTCTAAAGGTATTTCTGCGGGCAAAAGCCATAACAGCTACCGTGGATTGGTGAAAATTGGTCCGAATGCGGATAACTCCCGGAACTTCACCCAATGTGATAGTTTACTGATTGGCGACCGTTGTGGCGCGCATACCTTCCCTTATATCGAGAGTAAGAACAAAACCGCGAAGCTGGAGCATGAGGCGACGACTTCGAAGATTGGGGAAGATCAAGTATTCTACTTAAACCAACGTGGCATCGATTCGGAGAAAGCTGTAGGGCTTATCGTGAATGGTTATGCGAAGGAAGTGTTGAATCAATTGCCGATGGAATTTGCTGTGGAAGCACAGAAATTATTGGCCATTTCCTTGGAAGGTTCAGTAGGTTAATAAATTAGAGTACAGCTGGGGGCCTGGCTCCCTTCATAATACGCAATAGAAAGAATATGTTAAGCATTAAAAATTTGCATGCGTCTGTTGAAGACAAACAAATATTAAAAGGATTAAACTTAGAAATTAAAGCAGGTGAGGTACATGCCATCATGGGGCCGAATGGCGCCGGAAAGAGTACCTTAGGCAATGTGCTTGCCGGTCGTGACACCTACGAAGTGAGCGAAGGGGAAGTGCTGTTGGAAGGTAAAGATTTATTAGACCTGTCGCCGGAAGATCGTGCGCGTGAAGGGTTGTTCTTAGCCTTTCAATATCCTGTAGAAATTCCGGGGGTATCTAATATCAACTTCTTGAAGACTGCAGTAAACGATATTCGCGAGTATAAAGGTCTTCCTCCTTTGGAAGCCAAAGAATTCTTAACCATGGTGAAGGATAAGCAAAAGTTAGTGGAGTTTTCTGCAAACTTGGCCAATCGTTCTTTGAACGAAGGTTTCTCCGGTGGTGAGAAGAAAAGAAATGAGATTTTCCAATTGGCGATGTTGAATCCGAAATTGGCCATCTTAGATGAAACCGATTCAGGCTTGGATATCGATGCCTTGCGCATTGTTTCTCACGGTGTGAATCAGTTGCGTTCCAAAGACAATGCATTTGTGGTGATTACCCACTACCAACGTTTGTTGGATTATATCGTGCCTGACTTTGTACACGTATTATACGATGGACGTATCGTCAAATCGGGTCCAAAAGAATTGGCATTAGAATTAGAAGAAAAAGGTTACGACTGGTTAAAAGAATTAGATACGCAAAACGCCTAACCGGAAGGACATAAAAAAGAGGTAATGAGCGGATTGATAACAAATAACATGAGTACACTAGTAGCAAACTCCTTATTCCAGCAGTTGACAAGCAGCTTTCAGGAATTGGAAACGAGCCATGATGTGCCTGCTGTAAAAGCAATTAGGCAAGAAGCATTCGCACGTTTTCAGGAATTGGGTTTCCCAACCGTAAAGAATGAGGATTGGAAATATACGAACATCCACGGTTTAATCAATAAACCCTATGTATTGAACGAAGATGTCGATGTTGCCCATTTGAATTTCGATGTAGCTGAAATCCCTGGATTGGATGCCCATCGTATCGTATTGGTTAATGGACAATATGTGTTGGCTTTCTCTTCCCTAGAAGACGAGATTGGCTTGACGATAAAGTCTATTGAAGATGCCCAAGAGGAGCCCAATTTTCAGGCTCATTTTGCGCAGCATGCCGATAAAACGGGCAGCGCCATGGTTGCTTTGAATACAGCCTTGCATACCTCCGGTATTTACTTATCGGTAGCCAAGAATAAAGTGGTATCAAAACCTATTCACCTGGTGCATATTGCTACCGGCGGTCAAGATTTCTTCGCACAAACGAGAAACTTAATCGTTTTGGAGCAAAATGCGGAATTGGAGCTTGTGGAAAGCTTTATTACAGCAGATGGATCGGCGGATAACCTGAACAATAAAGTGACGGAGATTGTAGTAAAAGAGAATGCGAAGGTGCAACATTATTACTTGCAACTGGCAGCAACAACCGGTCATTACATCAACCATACGGAAGTATATCAGGAAAAACACAGTTTGTATAACAATTACAACTGTAACTTCCCGGGTCCGGCATTTGTGCGCAACGATATCAACGTGCGCTTGGATGCGGAGCAGGTGGAGTCGCATTTATACGGTATCAACTTGTTGAATGCGAAACAATTTGTTGATAATCACACCATCGTAGATCACATGAAACCACATTGTGAATCCTACGAATGGTATAAAAATATCCCTCAAGAAGAGGCTACAGCCGTATTTAACGGGAAAATCTTTGTGCGCGAGGATGCACAAAAGACCAATGCCTTCCAGCAAAACAACAATATGTTGATTGGTGAGAAGTCTACCGTTTATACCAAACCACAATTGGAGATTTTTGCTGACGACGTGAAATGTTCGCATGGTTGTACCATGGGTCAGTTTGACGATGAGGCCTTGTTCTACCTGAGAGCAAGAGGAATCGGCGAAGAGTCGGCACGTATTCTTTTGGTGCATGCCTTTGCATTCGATGTGACGTCGAAGTTTTCCAATGAGGCCATTAAGGCGTATGTGGAAGAGCTGGTAGCACGAGGATTGGAAAGTAATTAGTAGTGTAGTTTTAGTATAGAAAGCGTTTAGGAGAAATCTTAAACGCTTTTTTATTTTGAAAGTAACTGGAATAGTTTACTTTTGTGTATGACCTTATGTAATTATACAGCCATCAATTTCAAACCTTGGACCCTTTAATTAGGTTCTAAAGGAGAAAATATTGCACGCCGCTCTCCGCGATGGGAGCTGTATAATTTGTATTACATGATTATTTTATGGAAAAGAAAAATTGGTTTAAAACCTACCTATTTATATGGATTGGGCAGTTTATATCGCTATTGACGAGCTCGGCGGTAAACTTTGCCGTGATTATGTGGCTGAGCTTATCGTATAAATCTGCGGAAATATTAGCGTATGCTGCCATTGCAGGCTTGCTGCCACAGGCATTGATTGGCCCATTTGCGGGGGTGTATATTGACCGCTGGGATCGTAAGAAAGTGATGATCTTTGCCGATGCCTTTATTGCCAGTTGTACATTTGTCATGACTTTTATTTTAAAAGAGGGCGACATCAATTTGTACTTGTTGTATAGCATAATGGCCTTGCGTTCTATAGGCTCTGCTTTCCACAGCCCGGCCATGCAGGCCATTGCTCCTTTATTGGTGCCGGAAGACAAGTTGTTGCGCGTATCTGGGGTGAATCAAATGTTACAATCGATCAGTAGTATTGCCGGGCCGGCTTTAGGTGCCTTGGCCATTGCTGCCTTTCCGATTAATAAAGTGCTGTACCTGGATATCATCGGTGCCTGTTTGGCGATTTGCAGCTTATTGTTTGTGCAGATTCCTAATCCGAAACGTGAGCGGGTTTCGGGGTCTATTAAACAAGTTTGGCGCGATTTAAAGCTTGGCTTTTATGCCATCCATCAAAATAAAGGACTCAACCGCATGTTCCTCTATGCCATGCTGGCCACCGTCGCTATTATGCCTGTGGCCATTATGTTTCCGATCTTAACGATTGAACATTTTAAAGGCGCAGAGCTGGAAATGAGCATCGTGGAAAGCATTTGGGGAGTGGGGATGCTGCTGGGCGGCACCGTACTATCGGCCTTCAAGCTATCGTTTCGAAAGATTGTCTTGGTGAATGCGATGCATATCCTGTTGGGGCTGACCTTTGTGCTGTCGGGCCTCTTAAGCGCCGATGCTTTTTATCTTTTTGTGCTGGTCACTGGTCTTGGCGGTATGGGCATGTCGATCTTTTCGGCAGCCTTTATGACGATTATTCAGGAAGAGGTGGCACCGGAAATGTTGGGCCGTGTATTTTCGCTCTACTTTAGTTTTGCTATCCTGCCGAGTTTGGTCGGGCTCCTGTTTGCGGGAAATATTGCCGACAGCCTAGGGGTTGCAACGGCTTTTATTATTGCCGGTATTTTTATGGTGGGCATTGGTCTGCTGTCTTTTTTAACCCCTTCTTTAATGACTTTAGGAAACGGAGTAACGCAGAATCAGGAAGTATAACCATATTAACCGCTATTTTTTACTTATTAGCGATAAATTGTTCTATTTATCAAGGAAATTTACGCCTGTTTTAAAATGAAGTTGCATAAAACCGCAGAGTATTGATTTTTTTTTCGTAGAATTGCTGTGACTAAATTAATGATATTCTTATCGGTTTAAATCAAACCATTTTTAAAACAATCAAACATGAAAAGAAGATTTTTACTTACTTTTTTCGGGGTTTGCCTGTACGCAACTTGTTTGATGGCACAGCAAAAAGCGATTACTGGAAAAGTGACATCGCCTTCAGGAGAGGGGATGAGCAATGTGACGGTGATTGTGAAAGGCTCGAATCGCTCGGTTCAAACAAATCCGGACGGTTCCTTTACGATCCAAGCTGCGCCAGGGGAAACCTTACTCTTCAGAGCCATCGGCTCTACAGGGGTAGAACAAGTTATTGGCACCGGAAGTTTTTACAACGTTCAATTGCAGAGCTCCGAAGAATCCATTGACGAAGTTGTGGTAACGGCGTTAGGGATTAAAAGGGAAAAGAAAGCCCTTGGTTATGCCGTGCAAGACATTAAAGCGGATGAGTTGATGAAGAACAAAAACCCAAACATGATTAACTCCTTAAATGGAAAAATCGCGGGTTTAAATATCACCAACTCTGGCGGGGCACCTGGTGCTTCGGCATCCATCATTATTCGTGGGGGTACTTCCTTAGAACGGGATAATCAGCCATTATTTGTAATCGACGGTATGCCGATGGACAACTCCACAGGGATGGGCGATTTATCGCAATTTGATGGAAATACGAATATCGCGACAACCAATGGTAACCGGGCGATGGACGTCAATCCGGAGGATATTGAATCTATTTCCGTGCTGAAAGGTCCTACAGCAGCGGCCTTATACGGTATTCGTGCGGCAGCAGGGGCTATTGTGATCACCACAAAAAGAGGAAAAGAAGGCGCAATAACCGTGGGGGTCAATTCTCGCGTAGGATCCAACTGGGTAAATAAATTGCCGGAACTACAAACCAAGTTCAAGCAAGGAACAAACCTGGATGGAAAAGGCGTAGATACCAAAACGTATTTATCCTGGGGGGATCAGTTTGCTAGTGGCGAGTCTATCTATAACAATATGGAAGACTTTTTCCAAACGGGCTATACCTACGATAATAACTTTAACGTAAGTGGTGCCAATGCTAAAAGTAATTTCTACCTATCTGGCGCGCATTTAAAACAAACGGGAATTGTTCCGACGACAGATTATGGTCGTTATAACTTTAGATTTAATGGCGAGCAAAAACTAGGGATTTTTACTTTTGGCGCTAATGCAGCCTATTCCCAAAGTAAGACCACCAAAACCTTAACCGGTACGGGTCTTTGGGGTTCGGGTGGTAACGGCTACATGGAATCTATCATTGCTTGGCCACAGAATGCCAACATGAAAGATTACTTGAATGTGGATGGGTCTCAAAAGCTGTTGGTATCGATTGGTAACGATCAAGAGGAGATATTGCTTGGTGCCATTGATAACCCCTATTGGACCATCAATAGAAATCCGCAAAACGATAAAACCAACCGTTTCTTGGGAACATTCTATACCAATGCAAAATTGACCAATTGGTTAGATTTTACTTACCGCTTAGGGGTAGATAATTATACCTCTACCTTTATGTCAAAAATCCATGCAGGATCTGCGGTAATCCGCGATTACCAAAAAGGGATGCTATCTCAGAACATCAGACAATACAATTTCGTAACCAATAATTTCTTATTGAATGCGCATAAAACGTTTGATGAGGTATGGGATGTAAACCTTTTATTAGGTGCTGCCACCGAAGACATCAATTCCAAAGCAACCGGTATTAAAGCGCAACGTTTCGTTGTTCCTGGTTTTTATTCCTTTGGAAACGCTGCCTTATCCGATCGATTCTTGTTAGATAACATGACAGAAATCCGTCGTGTTGGCGTATTTGGTGATTTAAAAGTAGGCTATAAGAATTTTGCCTTTGTGGGTATGACCTTACGTAATGACTGGTCTTCTACCTTGCCTAAAAAGAACCAATCTTTCCGCTATCCATCATTTTCGGGAAGTTTGATCTTCTCGGAATTATTTGAAGCGAACGATATATTCAGCTACGGTAAATTAAGAGCTTCTTGGGCCGAAGTGGGTAAAGATGCCCCAGCCTACCAAACCAACTCGTACTTAGACCCTGTGGAAGGTACAATTGGTGGTGGTTATAAAAACTCTTGGACCTTGGGTAATCCGAATTTAGTGCCTGAGAAAACCCAGTCTTTTGAAGTGGGTACGGATTTAAAATTCTTCCGCAATAAATTTGGTGTTGAATTTACCTACTACAGCAATAAATCGGTGGATCAGATTCTTTCTCCACGTGTAGACAATGCCACAGGGGGTATCTTCCAATATGTGAACTCCGGTACCCTGGAAAATAAAGGGATAGAGTTAACATTGACAGGTGCTGTGATGAAGAAGACTGATTTCTCTTGGGACATGATGTTGAACTTATCGCATAATAAAGGGGTGGTGAAACAATTGCCGGGCGGCATTGCAATCTTATATGTAACGGATGTGCAAGTGGCTGATGGTAAAGCAGCATCCTATAACGACGGAGACTTTATGGGTATCAGTGGTAAAGAATGGACCAAAAATGAAGAAGGTAAATATATTCTAAACTGGGCTACAGGCTTACCTACTACCAACTCGAATGCAACTGTGCATGTTGGAAATAGAGAGCCTAAGTTTATCGGTGGTTTGAATAATAATTTCACCTATAAAAACTGGGGTTTATCTTTCCTTATAGACTTCCGTAAAGGCGGTGATATTTTCAATGGAACGGAAGTGTTATTAACTCAATATGGGCTTAGCAAGCAAACGGAAGATAGAGGTAAGAAAATTACCTTATCTGGTGTGGCCTTGAACCCGAACACCAATGCCTATGAAGATGTGACGCGCGAGATTGTTGCCGATCAAAACTTCTATACCCGTTATTATGTAAACCAGACCAGTAATTTCATTGAGGAAGTAAATTGGTTACGCCTGCGTTCCGTGAATTTATCCTATGATTTACCAGCGACTTTATTGGCGAAGACCAATGTGTTGAGAGGGGTATCTTTCAATTTAAATGCCACCAATCTATTCTTGCTGACGAATTATTCAGGAATGGATCCAGAGACAAGTGCTGCTGGTGCGGGGGTAATTGGTTCAGGATCTGTCGGTATTGACTATGCCGGGGTGCCGAACACAAAGAGTGTGACGTTTGGTGTTAATTTAAAATTCTAAATCCATGAAAAAGATTTTTTCACTATTAGCGATAGCGGGAGCCTTGATGTGCACATCTTGTGATAAATGGCTCGATATCAATGATAATCCGAATAATCCGAATACGCAAGTGCCAACGGTAGAATTAAGGCTACCATCTATTCTTGCTCGTTTTGCCGAAGCTTACGAAAGTGGTGGTACGCGTGCGGCCTTAATTTCCCAGCAAATTTCGGGAACAACGGCCAATAACTGGAACTTATCCCGTTGGAACATCTCCACTGCGGCGGTAAACTGGCCTTACCAACCTTGGTATATCTATACGGCGGTGAATATTCCGGATATGATTAAAAAAGGAGAAGCAACAGGTGCTTTCCATTATGTAGGTGCGGGTAAAGTTATCTGGGCCTGGGGCTTTGCCGCTTTTGTAGATATGTATGGGATGCTTCCTTATGAAGAGGCTTTCGTGGGCGGAAATATGACGCCGAAATACGATGAGGGAAGCTTAATTTATGAGCGTTGTTTAGCAGAACTAGACCAAGGTATAGAATTCTTGCAACGTACGCAGGACGCTTCTGCGCCTACCTTAGCCAAAGGCGATTACCTGTTTCAAGGGGATGCGCAGAAATGGATTAAATTGGCAAACGGTATCAAAGCGCGGATGTTGAATCACCTGTCGAAAACCAGCCAGTTTAAAGCTGCGGATTTGTTGGCAGCCTTAGAAAAAGCACCTAAGACAGCCGCGGAAAGTGCTTTGTATCAGTATCAGGACCGTGCAGTATCCAATAACTCCTTGACGGAGTCGTTGCAATTCCAAAACAACGCCTCCAACAGATTAACCAAGTTATATATTGATTATATCTTGAACAATTATACCGGAGCTCCTTCTGGCGCAACCAATATGGAAGACCCACGGGCTGACCTCCTGATCCCGCGCTTTACAGCAACAGGCCTGCGTACGCCGGGTGTGGATATGGCTGTTATTCCGGAGGCAGGCTTTGGATCAACGATTGCCAATTACGCGGCATTACGTCCAACAGCGAATGTTTCTTCAGGTTCCATCTATGCTGCTGCGGGTGCAAAAGGGTTATTGTTGACCAGCTCGGAAATGCACTTTATTAAAGCGGAGGTTTTATTTAACCAAAATAATAAACCAGGTGCTTTACAAGCCTATAAAGACGGTATTAAAGATCATATGGAAATATTAGGCGTTCCGGCAGCGAAGATATCCAGCTTTTTAGCGAGCTCTTCGGTGGTGCAAAACGCCAATAGCTTAACCCTAAGCCAGATTATGATCCAGAAATACATCGCCCTTTCGTATTCACCAGAGGTGTTTAACGATGTGCGTCGTTTGGAATTCTGTACCGATGCTTCCGGTAAATACAATGAAGCAAGCGGTATTTACAAAGGTTTGAAACGTCCAGGTGCTGTATTTGATGTGGCTTTGCCATCGGATGATATGTGGCCAAGACGCTTTACCATAGCCTCGTATAGTATCAACTACAATTACGATCAAGTGATTAAAGCGGATCCGGATGCTGCTGATGCTACTTATACGGCGAAGCGTATTTGGTGGGATGTAAAGAAATAAATTTTTAATTGTACCGGAAAGCCTGCAGCTATTGCAGGCTTTCTTTGTTTATGCCTTTTGGCTTCGGGTGATAGTGTACTTCTATCGCCGGATTGATGGCAAGTAAAGCAGCCACGAACGCAGCATTATCTTCCGGGGAGATATAAACTTCCTCATAGCGGTTGTAATGAATGATAATGCCTTTTTTGGCGGTAGCAGGCTTCATGCCTACATATAGTGTTTTGCCGACATCCAGTTTGTGGATTTTTGCTATGGCGATTTTGCCAAAGAATACCAAACTGCGGTAATGGAAGTTCCCGTCTTTTATTTTGTACCGGGTACTGATTTGAATGATGTAGAGTACCAGGGTCACTAATCCGTAATTGATGGCGGTGACTTTCAAGAAGACATCCCATGGTTCTCTATTGATAAGCATGATAAGCGGAATGGCCAATAGAAGAAGATAAACGAAGAGGAGGTTGCTGATAAGGCCGTTCTTTGGTTTGAAAGTCTGCATAGCCTAAAATAGAAAAAAGCTTCCGGATTGGGAAGCTTTTTGAGCGAAAGACGAGATTCGAACTCGCGACCCCAACCTTGGCAAGGTTGTGCTCTACCAACTGAGCTACTTTCGCTTGTGATGAAACAAAAGTACAATTTTATGTGATGTTTGTCAATACATGCCGTGAAATAATTGTTAAATCGCCTGTAGGCAAATCAATTAAATTTTTATCGCATCCACGCAATTAATGCCATCTATGGCCGCGGAGACAATACCGCCGGCATATCCAGCTCCTTCTGCACAAGGGTATAAGCCGGCCACCTGTGGGTGTTGAAAGCTGTCGCGATCTCTAGGGATGCGGACGGGCGAGGAGGTTCTGGATTCTATACCAACCAAAATGGCCTCATTGCTATAATAGCCTTTCATCTTCTGTCCGAAGATGGGCAAGGCGCCTTGTAAGGATCGGTAGACAAATTCAGGAAGTACTTCCCGAAGATCGACAGAACGCGTGCCGGGTTTGTAGGAGTTGATGGGAAGATCGTTGGACACCCTGTTTTCTACAAAATCGACCATCCGTTGTGCCGGTGCAACTAATTGACCGCCGCCCAATTGAAAGGCTTGCTGCTCAATGCGCCGTTGAAAGTCGAGGAGTGCAAATGGATTTGTGGCCGCCTCAGGCACATCTTCCAGGTTAATCTGGATGACCGTACCGGAGTTGGCATGCGGGTTATTGCGTTTGGAAGGCGACCAGCCATTGACTACAATCTCTTCATGATCGGTGGCACAAGGGGCAATAATACCACCGGGGCACATGCAGAAGGAAAAGACACCGCGGTTATGAACCTGCTCGACCAAGCTGTAATATGCGGGAGGCAAGTTTTCTGGTCGGCTGGAACAATGGTATTGGGCTTGGTCGATAATGGATTGGGGATGCTCAATGCGTACGCCCAAGGCAAAAGGTTTGGCTTCCAATAGCCAGTTTTTCTGCTGAAACAGCTCGTAGATATCACGGGCGGAATGTCCGGTTGCAACAATGACATGCTCGGCCTGGATAAATTGGCCGTCTGCAGTTTTTACACCTGTTACTTTTCCAAATTGTTCGCAAATATCGATGACCTTGCAGTCGAAATGAACCTCGCCGCCATACTCGATAATACGCTGCCGCATACTTTCGATAATATGGGGCAGTTTGTTGGTGCCAATATGCGGGCGCGCATCGACCATAATATCTTCCGGCGCACCATGCTCTACAAAAATGGAGAGAACCAATTGTACATCGCCGCGCTTATTGGAACGGGTATATAACTTTCCGTCGGAATAGGTGCCTGCGCCCCCCTCGCCAAAGCAATAATTGGATTCGGGATTCACCAGACCCTCTCGATTTATTTTGGCTAAATCGCGACGACGCTCCTGTACGGGCTTTCCACGTTCAATAACAATAGGCTTCAGTCCGCGTTCCAAGCAACGGTATGCCGCAAATAAGCCTGCAGGCCCAGCGCCAATAATAATAACGGGTTTGCCATCCTGCACGCGTTTTAAGGCGGTGTGATAATCGGGTTGTTGCACAGGCTCATCGATAAAATAGACCACGCGCATGCGGTATAACACCTGCTTGCCACGGGCATCGATAGAGCGTTTGCGGATATGGAATCCTTGGATACGTTTGAGGGATAGCCCTAATTTCTTACTTCCTTCCTGAAGGATCAATTGCTGATCGGTAATATGTTCGGGGCTGAGGGCAATCTCAATTTCTTTCTGCATAGCGATGTGTTGGGGTTTTATCCCAAAAGTGCTACAAAGATATTAAATCTGTCATTATTTCAGGCTACGCTATTCTTGGTATATGCTTTGTTGTTATGGAATTATTAAAAACAATTTCTTAATTTTAGAGGTATACAAGAAAAACATTACACATGAAAAGATTATTGATCGTATTTGTAGGCTTATTAGCTACTTTATCGTTTAGTTCTTGCGGCTATAACACCATGGTTTCTCAAGACGAGAATGTAAAAGGTAAATGGGCGCAAGTTGAAAATGCTTACCAGCGTCGTGCCGACCTGATTCCTAACTTAGTAAACACCGTAAAAGGAGCAGCAGAACACGAGAAAGGAACTTTAGAAGCGGTAGTAGAAGCCCGTGCAAAAGCGACTTCAGTAACCGTAGACCCTTCAAACTTAAGTGAAGAGGCTATCGCAAACTACCAACAGACGCAAGATGCCTTATCGCAATCTATCGGTCGTTTATTGGTGAGCGTAGAAGCATATCCGGACTTAAAAGCGAATTCGAACTTTCAGGAACTACAAGCACAGTTAGAAGGAACCGAAAACCGGATTTCTGTGGAACGTCGTGCCTATAACGAAGCCGTACAGGAGTATAACACTACTGTTCGTAGCTTCCCGAACAATATTATGGCAGGTATTTTTGGCTTCAAGCAAAAAGGTACCTTCAAAGCTGCTGAAGGCGCTGATAAAGCACCTACAGTATCCTTTTAATGCTTTTTATTGTTACTAAATAAGACGTAAAGATGAATGGGGGTACTTGTTACTGCGCATTCATCTTTTTTATTTTAACACGGAATGGAAATATTTAATCAAGAAGAGCAAGAGAAAATTGTACAAGCAATCAGCTTGGCGGAGAACCAGACTTCCGGCGAAATCCGATTGGTGGTAGAGCGTACCTCCAAAGGATCGGACGCCTATAGCGAGGCAAAGCGCTATTTTGAAAAGCTTGGCATGCATAAAACAACCCTAAGAAACGGGGTGCTGATTTACCTGGCAACAGAAGACCATCAGTTTGCGATTATTGGCGATGCGGGAATTCATGCCAAGGTGGGTGATGATTTTTGGGAAAGCACCAAAGAAAAAATGGTGTCCTTCTTTCGGAATGGGGATTTTATGAATGGATTAATTGAAGGGATTCATGAAGCAGGAACACAATTGGCAACGTTCTTCCCGCGCCGCGGCGACGATGTCAATGAACTGCCGAATGATATATATTTTGGTAAATCGTAAAGGATATGTATAAAAATATGCAGGTGCTGAAGCTGTCGAAAAAGCTGGGTTTTACATTCTTTCTAGGTTTACTGTTGAGCTTTTCGGCTTGGGCACAGGATTTTCCGGCCGCACCGAATAGACTGGTTACCGACTATACCAATACGCTGAGTTCGGGGCAACAGGCCGAATTAGAACAAAAGTTATTGGCTTTTGAAGATTCAACCTCAATTCAGATTGCCGTGGTGGTGATGAATACCACCGGTAATTATGATATTGCCGATTATGGCGACCGCTTGGCGCAGAAATGGGCCATCGGAAATAAAAAATATGATAACGGAATTTTGTTTCTGGTAGCCTTAGGCGACAGGGCCATGACCATCCGTACCGGCTATGGTATTGAAGGCTCGGTGCCCGATGTGATTGCCTACCGGATTATTGAAAATGAAGTGAAACCATCCTTTCGCCAAGGGAATTATTTTGGCGGAATTACCAATGGGGTGGATGCACTAATTTCCTATACCAAAGGAGAATATAAAGCAGATCCGAAGGATAGCTATTCCACGGAAGGTGGTGGCGGTATCCCGATTATCTTTATCATCATAGTTATTTTTGTTGTGTTGTCCTTAATTTCAAAATCAGGGGGCGGCGGCAAGAATGGCGGTGGTCGAGTGATGGGAGGACGCGGATCTTCAGATTTATTCTGGTGGACATTGTTGAACTCCTTAGGTCGTGGTGGTGATAATGACGGCGATGGAGGTGGTTTTGGCGGCGGCTTCGGCGGTGGCGGAGGCGGCGGATTTGGAGGCTTCGGCGGTGGTGGATTTGGTGGCGGTGGTGCCAGCGGTAGATGGTAGTTCCCAAAAAAATCCGTAGCTTTATAGTTAATAATATATGAGAAGAATGAAAAAAGGAATTTTATGCGTGTTAGGAGTTATTCCTAGCTTATTATTTGCGCAAGAGCAATTCTCTGTAAAAGGGAATTTAAAGAACGTGGATGCCCCAGCAAAGGTGTTTTTCCAGTATGCTAACGCTGGAGAGCGGGTGTTAGATTCAGCAAACGTAGTGAAAGGTGTGTTTACTTATAATGGAACAGTGGCAGAGCCAACACAAGCTCAACTCTTCCTTTCTCCAGAAGGAAAAGGACCTCGTACGTTAAGAAATCCAGACCGTACGACTATTTATTTAAGTAAAGGAGTCGTTAAAGTGGACGGTGAAACGTTAAAAAATGCTAAAGTTTCAGGCAATGCCATCAATGATGATTACGCGAAATACAAAGCTTTAATTGCAGCTTCTAACGACGAGTTCGATGTATTGAACAAAGAGTACGAAAGCGCAAGCGATGAACAAAAGCAAAACGAAGAGTTTGTAAAAGGATTGCAATCTCGTGCTTCCGCGATCTTTGCAAAACAAAACAAAATCGGTGAGCAGTTTGCCCTTGATAATCCAAACAGCTATGTGGCTTTAGGTCTTTTATCGGAAATGGTAACTGCGGATAACGTAAATACCGTAGGAAGCCCAGCTTATGATAAAATGGCACCTGCATTAAAGAATACCGAAAAAGGAAAAGCTTTAGCGAAGAAAATTGAAACCTTGAAAAAGGTTGCTATTGGTTCAGTAGCTCCTGAAATCGCTTTACCGGATACAGCAGGTAATGTAATTGCCTTATCATCTTTACGTGGTAAATACGTATTGATCGACTTCTGGGCAAGCTGGTGTGGTCCTTGTCGTATGGAGAATCCTAACGTGGTTGCTGCATTCAACAAGTTCAAAGACAAAAACTTCACTGTATATGGTGTTTCTTTAGACCGTGAAAACGGTAAAGACGCATGGATTAAAGCTATTCATGACGATAAATTAGAGCAATGGCCACATGTATCAGACTTGAAGTTCTGGAAATCTGATGTAGTAGCATTATACGGCATCCAAGGTATTCCTCAAAACTTCTTGATCGATCCTTCTGGTAAAATCATTGCTTCGAACCTTCGTGGTGAAGCTTTGGAAGCTAAATTGGCAGAATTGATTAAATAAGATCTTTCTAACAGATACAAAAGGCCGGATAATTCAAATTATCCGGCCTTTTTATGTTCTGGTATTAAAGTTATTATCTGAAATTAACCAAATAGCGCGCGGAAGACATCTTCCAAGGTGGCCATAGGCCTGATGGCGATATCATACTTCTTAGCGTCTAAACCCTTGGTATTATATTTCGATATGAAAATCTGGACGAAACCTAGCTTTTCAGCTTCCTGAATACGTTGTTCGATGCGATTGACGGCTCTGATTTCTCCCGATAAGCCAACTTCCCCGGCAAAGGTAATGTGTGGGCTCAAGGCGATATCTTGTTGGGAGGATATCAAGGCTGCAATAACGGCTAAATCAATTGCTGGGTCTTCTACCCGCAGGCCACCGGCAATATTCAAGAACACATCTTGTGCACTTAAGCGGAAACCGAAGCGCTTCTCCAAAACAGCCAATAACATATTGAGGCGCTTGGTATCAAAGCCTGTGGAACTGCGCTGCGGGGTACCGTATGCGGAGTTAGAGACTAAAGCCTGTACTTCGATCATAATGGGTCGCATGCCTTCGAGCATGGCGGCTACTGCTGTTCCGCTGACCTGCTCCTCGCGTTGTGAGAGCATGATCTCCGAAGGATTGGATACCTCCCGAAGGCCCGAGCCCTGCATTTCGTAGATGCCCAGCTCCGAGGAAGAACCAAACCTGTTCTTCACCGCTCGTAATATGCGGTATACATGATTGCGGTCGCCCTCAAATTGTAATACGGTGTCCACCATATGCTCTAGTACCTTCGGGCCAGCAATAGAGCCGTCCTTGGTGATATGACCCACAATAAAAACAGGAGTGTTGGTTTCCTTGGCGAAGCGCAAGAGTTCTGCGGTGCATTCGCGAACCTGCGATACAGATCCCGGCGCTGATTCTATCTGGGAAGAATGCAGCGTTTGGATAGAGTCAATCACCAGTAAGGTGGGTTGCACCTGATCGATCTGCTTGAAGATATGTTGCATGGATGTCTCCGTGAGGATATAGCAATCGGCTTTCGCCGTTTGCAAGAGGCGTTCGGCACGCATCTTAATCTGCTGCTCACTTTCCTCGCCAGAGATATACAAGGTTTTCACGTTCGGAACGGTCAGCGCCACTTGGAGCATCAAGGTAGATTTACCAATGCCCGGCTCGCCACCAATGAGTACCAAGGAGCCCGGAACAATGCCGCCACCCAATACGCGATTAAGCTCTTTATCCGCCGTAAGGATCCGTTGCTCTTCCGAATAGACAATTTCATGGATAATTGCCGCCTTGTTGGCACGTTTGGATTCCCCTTTCGTTGCTGCCGTGCTGCGCCATTCCGGAACACGGGAGGAGGCTTTCTCCACCACTTCTTCCACAAAGGTATTCCAACCTTTACAGGATGGACACTGTCCTAACCATTTTGGGGATTCATATCCGCAGGATTGACAGAAATATGCCGATTTCGTTTTTGCCATTGCCCTAAATTAAAAAAAGATGACCACATGTTGTAACAATATGCTACTATTGTCTACAAATAGGTATTCATGGATACGAAGTTGGAACAAGAATTTATCGTTTTACTGGAGGGGAATCAGAACATCCTCCATAAAATCTGTAAGCTCTATACGGTAGATCTGGCTTCCCATCAGGATTTATTTCAAGAGATGGTCATTCAGCTCTGGAAGTCGTATCCGAAGTTTAAAGGAGACTCAAAGTTCTCCACATGGGCCTATAGGGTTTCATTAAATACCGCCATTTCCCTCTATAGGACTAAGAAATCAAAGATTACAACGGTCGATTGGGACAATTCCTTGGCGAATATCCGCTATGAAGAATATAATTCCGAAGAGGAAGAACGCCTGAAGTTCCTTTATGATGCGGTTCGACAATTGAACGATATCGATAAGGCCTTGGTGTATATGTACCTGGAAGATAAAGACTATACGGAGATTGCGGAAACCCTGGGGATCTCTGAAGTGAATGCTCGGGTAAAAATGAACCGAATAAAGAATAAAATAAAGGAAATGGTAGCAAAGCAAAGTGTGGCATAATGGAAGATTTAGATTTTTTAAAACAACATTGGAAGAAGGATGATGATTTCCCGAAGGTAGATCGGGAAGAGATCCGTAGGATGTTACATCGGAGTTCTTCCTCTATTGTAAAGTGGATTTTCTTCATCAGTGTGTTGGAACTGTTGGCCGGGCTGGCTTTGAATTTCTTTTTGCCAGGGTCGGGGCATGAACCAGGTGATCCGGCGATCATGATTGTCTTAGAGGATATATTCTCGGTGGTATTTTACGTCGTCGTGATTTATTTTATCTACATGTTCTTTACCTCCTATACCAGAATTAAGAATACGAACAGCACCCGCGAGTTATTGGGCGATATCCTGAAAACCCGAAAGTACGTCGATCAATACATTAAGTTCAATGTCCTTTATATTTTAGGAACGGGAGTCGTGGTCACTTCATTTATCCTGTATCAGGAAAGTATCGAACGCAGTAAATCCGGTGATATGGTGTTCTTCCTTATTGCCATGATTATTTTTATGGCCTTGTTCATGTGGCTTCTCATCTTTGTTGTACGGATGTATTACAAAGTGCTGTACCGCCGCTTAGTGAAAAAACTCAATAAGAACTACGATGAGTTAGTGAAACTTGAAGAAGAAGAAATAGATTCCTAATTACCTTTCATTTTCCTGAAGAATACGGAGGAAGTTTTTGCCCATAATCTTGGCGACATCTTCTTTGCTATAGCCTTTTTCCAGCAGCGCTTTGGTCAGCATGGGGAACTTACTCACGTCTTCCAATCCTTGCGGAGGGGAAGTAATGCCGTCGAAATCAGAACCTATCGCCACATGGTCTATCCCTACCTTCGAAACCAGGTAATCTATATGTTTCAATACGGTCTCAAAGGGCGCATCGGCCTGCTTTTTTAGCTTTGCAGGCAGCTGATGATACATTTTATCTACCGATGGTTTTTCGGCAGCTTCATCCTTGAAGTGTGCTTTGTATAGTCGTTTTACACGTGATTTGTAGTTAGCGTCCAGGAATTCAGAGTAGAAGTTTACCCCGATAACTCCGCCGTTTTCCTTTAGGGCAGCGAGCTGCTTATCGTCTAAGTTGCGGTAATGCGGAGTTAATGCTGCTGCATTACTGTGCGATACAAGCACGGGTTTGCTGCTGATGGCCAATACATCGTAGAAGGTTTGCTTCCCGGAATGTGATAAGTCCACCATCATCCCCAATTCATTCATGCGTTTAATAATCGCTTTTCCCTGCTCGTTTAAGCCCTTGCCTTTCCTACCTTTGGTTTTTACCTCTATGGCAGCAGCACTGGCCCAAGGCAGGTTGTAATTCCAGGTCAGGGTCAGATAGCGTGCGCCACGCTCGTATAGCTTTTCCAGGTTAGCAATGCTGCCCTCAATCATATTGCCACCTTCAATGCCTATTAATGCCGCTATTTTACCTTCTTTTTGAATCCGGTTGATATCAGCACTACTTTTTGCCAAAGCAATGGCGTTCGGGTTGTTTTTAATCAAGGCTTCCAGCGCATCAATTTGATCATTGGCATGCTTAAAGGCATTTTTCTGCCATTTCTTATCGTCAGACCACACCGCAAACACCTGCACATCAACTCCTCCTTCTTGGAGGCGAGGGATATCCGTATGCCCCGTTTTAAGGCGTTTGCTGATATCCTTTCCTGGCAGGATGCTTTCAATGATCACATCGTTATGGCCATCAATCAACAAGAGTTCCTGGTGAATCTTTTTATAATCCTGGGCATAGCTGCTCCAACAGAGACAGGCCAGCACAGCTGTAATGATCGTTTGCTTGCGCATGTTATTTCGCATTATTTATGGTTTCATACATGACATCCTGAATTCTACTGCGGATATTTAAGTCAAGCAGCTTGCTGCTTACCTGCGGATGCACGCGGTTCGAAAGGAAGATGTAGATAAATTGGTTTCTTGGGTCTATCCATATGCAGGTACCGGTATACCCCGTATGGCCATAAACCGACTCATTAGCCAGCTTAGAAGGATAGTTTACTTTCGGATTCGGATCGTAGCGGTCAAAGCCTAAGCCTCTACGGCTCGTCTTCGACTGCTTGGAAGTGAATAGATCCACCGTTTCAGGTTTATAATACCGCACGCCACCATATTCACCTCTGTTCAAGAGCATCTGCCCATAAATGGCCAAATCATTTGCCGTGGCAAATAAGCCCGCATGTCCGGCAACACCTCCTGCCATCGCTGCACCCTCATCATGGACAAATCCTTGCAATAAACTCTTACGGAAGGCTGTATCCAATTGCGTAGGCACTATCCGATCCTTCGGAAAGCGATTTCTAGGTAAATAACCTGCTGTTTGCATCCCGATTTTCTTATATAGAATTTGCTGCACATAGTCTCCCATCGGCGTAGCAGTCTCATGTTCTGACACTTCCTTCATCACATACATGCTGATATCCGAATACACATAATTTCCAATAGGTTTTACGGGCGAGTGGAGCATCTCCGGCCACATCACATCCATGTAGTAATTATTCTTGAGGAAAGCATTGTCAGCCACTTGTACCTGATGGCTTGGCGACTTCGTCTGCTGCAAATCTCCGGGCTTCAAAGCCTTATAAAAGGGTATAAAAGGTGTAAATCCTGCCTCGTGCAAGAGGACGGTACGTAAGGTAATATTCGCTTTGTTCGTTTCTTTGGCTTGCCATAGGTAATGCCCCATGGTGCTATCCAGATTGATAATACCTTTTTCTTGAAGGTGCATCACCACCGGGGTAGTTCCAGCAATTTTACTTACGGAGGCCAGGTCGAAGATATCTGAAAGCTGGGTGGCTTTCCCCGATTGATAGGTATGATTGCCATAGGCTTTCTCAAAAATAACCTGCCCGTCTTTTACAGCCATCACCACCATACCAGGCGCCGCATGTTCACTTATAGCCTCTTTGGCAATGGCATCGATGCGTTGACCCATGCGCTTTAAATCCATATCTGATTTCGCCCCTCGGTTGTATTGCAGGCGACTTTGCTCCGTTTTAATCGCCCCTTCCGTAACGCCTAATCCCCCGAAGATAGACATGGCTGCATAGGCTTGCGCCTGAGCTGTTGTTTCCGAGTTTTTTAAAACACTGGCATAATGACGCAGCTGCTGGGGGCTAACACTTAAGTTGCTGTAGTTCTGCTCCTGCCCAAATTGGCAGAATACCACGTTTTTATTATTCACAGCCGATTGCACCAGCATGGCAAGTTGAGCCGGGCGAAATTCTGCTGCCGTACCGGCGACAATGATGGTATTGAAGTATTTTGTCTTCTCATCGAATTGGTTGAAGTCAACAACCTGCAGCTCAGCATAGCGCTCTAGCTGTTGAATAAAAGGCGCATATTTGTTGTTATCTGCCGTAACAACCGCAATCTTATACTGATCTAAGCTTTTAAAGGGTAAGATATTACGTTGATTGCTTTCAATAACCGTGTTGTTTTTTACCGTTTGTTTGTATTGTGCCTGAACAAAGCTGGCTTGAATTAAAATAGCGATAAAGGCGAGGCCAATCTTGCGTATCATATGAATTGAACTGGTTTATGTATGTAAATGTACTAATAAAACGCACAAACACGCATGCTTGACGGGTAATAAATCAGTATATTTGACCTTATGCCCGAGCTTGTCGCAGATAAAACCGTTTTTTCCTTGCTGGAGGTTTCCCGAAGCATCCAGAAAACCATTGCCGAACGCTATCAGCGTTTGTATTGGATAAAGGCGGAGATGAACAAGCTGAATCATTATACCCACTCGGGGCATTGCTATCCAGAGCTGTTAGAGAAAAAGGAGGGAAAGGTAGTTGCCGAGATGCGCTCCATCTTATGGAAGATGGATTACCAGCGGATCAACAGGCAGTTTATGGAAGTGCTGGGCGAGCCTTTACGCGAAGGTATTACCATCTTGATGCAGGCAGGCATCTCCTATGACCCCCTCTATGGCTTTAGCTTAAAAATAGTAGATATCGATCCTACCTTTGTACTGGGCGAGTTGGAACGCGAGAAGAAAGAAAGCATCCGTAAGTTGAAGGAAGAAGGACTATACGACGCCAATAAGCGACTTCCATTTCCGGTGGTTCCCAAGCGACTAGCCTTAATTTCTGTGGAAACCAGTAAAGGATTATCCGACTTTTTCAAGATTATTAACGGCAATCTCTGGGGCTATAAAATCGAAACTACGCTATTCCCGGCTTTACTCCAAGGCGATAAATCCATTGCCTCCATTATCAATCAACTAGCAACCATTGCTGGCAAGCTGGAGCAGTTTGATGGGGTTGCCATTATCCGGGGAGGTGGCGGAGAGGTCGGCTTAAGTTCTTATAACAATTACCAATTGGCGAAAGCCATAGCCATATTCCCCTTACCCGTGCTCACCGGTATTGGCCACTCTACGAACGAGACGGTCAGCGAAATGGTAGCCTATAAAAATGCCATCACGCCCAGTGAGTTAGCAGATTTCCTATTGCAGCGCTTTCATAACTTCGCAGTTCCTGTAGATCAGGCTCAGGAAAGGCTTTTACGTGCTGTCAAAGAACGCTTTCAACAAGAAGAGCAAGTACTGAAACAATGGGCGCAAGTGCTAACATGGCATAGCAAAACAGCTTTTCTACGCGAAACAAATAAACTGAATCAATTTAAAATGCAGTTAGCCGTGCAAAGCAAGCAATTGCTGAAAGAAGAAAATGCCAAACTACTGCATGTCACGCAGGTGCTAGGTTTGCTTAGCCCTATTCACATTTTGAAACGCGGTTTTAGTATCGTACGAAAGAATGGAAAAGCCATCCATCAGCTCGATCAGGTAGCAGCTGCTGATATCGTGGAAATAGAGGTTGAAGATGGCCGCCTACAGGCGCAAATCACTAATAAAGTTCATACCCATGGAAAATAACTATACCTATTTAGCGGCTTACGAAGAGTTGCAGCAAATTGTATCTGATATTGAAGACGGCGAGGTATCTATCGATGAGCTGACGGTTAAAATCGCCCGTGCATCGGAGTTATTGGCTGTTTGCAAGGCGAAGCTAACCGCTTCGGAAGCCGAAGTGGATAAGCTGTTGCAAAAGCTTGCTCAGGAAGGTGCCCCAGAATAAAATATGCTTATTCTCGAAAAAGAAATTTATATTTATCCAATCTAAATTTTTTTCCATCGCACATGACTAAAAAAAGGCCTTCTTCGGATCATCTACCGGCGCTCTTGCAGGCTATTGCTTTGGAAAGAGATCAACAGGCCTATCAAAAAATATTCTATCATTTCTATGCAGACCTCGTCCGCTATAGCCATTCCATCCTCGAGGACTTGAAAAGTGCCGAAGATGTGGTGTCTGAGGTCTTGCTAAGGCTGTGGCTCTTGGAAAAGAAAGCCTTGGCCATCCAAAACCTGTCGTTTTACCTCTATCGATCGGTTAAAAACAGCTCGCTCAATGAGCTGAAGAATTTGAAAAGAACCCAATCCTTACCATTAGATTTTGAAGTGCTGGATAGCCAGAGTCCGGAACGGCTATTGATCAGCAAGGAGAAAATAGCTTCCATAGAGGAGGCCATTCAAATGTTACCTCCTAAATGTAAAACAGTATTTAGCCTCTTGCGCGAACAGCAACTTTCCTATGTGGAAGTCGCTGAATTATTAGATATTTCTGTCAATACCGTAAGTCGCCATTTGCAGCTTGCGCTACAGAAATTAACGGACTTTTTAGCCAAAGAATAATTTTATAGCACTGTTAATCAGTTTGTTGTAAAATAGTTTACTTTCTAATTGACGAGTTTTCACCCTTATGTTGTCTTCTTATTAAAACCAGCTATGATGCAATCGGAGAAAGATTATTTTTTACTACTGCTAGATAAGTATTTACAAAATACGCTATCTGTCGACGAGCAGAATAAGCTGGAATCGCTATTGGCAGCTCATCCGGAATACCAGGCTTTGTTTGCTATGCTAAACAGCAAAGAACCGGCCATGGTGGATGTGGATGCGGCCTATCAAAAGCAGCTGAGCAAGATCAACGAATCCGATCAACCGAAAACGATCAACCTGTGGAATCGTTATTTAAAAATTGCCGCGAGCATCGTTTTGGTGGGTCTGCTAAGCTATTTCGCCATATATCAGTTTGGACGTTCTTCCGAGCAGATCTATAAAGCGGCAAATGGCAGCAAAGAATTTGTGAAGCTAGCCGATGGCACAGAGGTTTGGTTGAATGGGGGAAGTAGTTTGGCCGTATCCACAGATTTTAATGCAGAGGATCGTCGGGTAACTTTAATTGGAGAAGGCTATTTCCATGTAGCAAAAGATGCTGCCCGTCCTTTTTATGTACAAACACAGCAGGCACAGATTAAGGTATTAGGTACCAGTTTCAATGTGCGCTCTTATCCGGAAGAAGAGCAAACAGAAACCATCTTGGTAGAGGGGAAAGTGGAATTAAGCGCCGCAGGAACGGAACAAGCTTATGTAATGGCACCGGGTGATAAAATAGCCGTGCTCTCACAGGCTCGGTTGAAGGCGCAAGCAGGAGCAGATCAAGGGCGTATTGAAAACCAAGGTAATTTAGCCATCGTCTTTAGCAATAAAGAGTTGGGTAAGATTGACCAAGCGAAAGAAATACAATGGCGGAGCAACAAGTTAGCATTCGATAATGAACCTATGCCACTGGTTTTTTCAAAACTAGAGAAGTGGTATAATATCACGATAAAATCAAACAATAAACTATTAAATCAGAGTCGATTCTCTGGCTATTTTGATGATGTTCCGATTGAGGATGTCTTGAAGATGTTGAAAGAAACCGGTAATATTCAACAGTATTCCAAGACGGGTCAAACCTATATCATCGAATAAACCTAGCAAATATTCTTTCCTAACACTATTTGAGCTGCCTGTTTTACAGGTGGATGGGGAAAGCTTTGCCTTAAAATTTGAGCACTTATATACTAACCAAATGAAAATCAAATTATTTACCCTGTTGTTGTTCTCGCTGGTGTTAACCGGCTTCGGATCGCCGCTGCTTGCGCAGCAACGCGAGTCCATACAGTTTCAGCAACGCACGCCCTTAAAAACAGCCCTAAAGGAACTGGAACGGAAGTTTAAAGTGCACTTTAATTTTAATGATCAGATCATTGAAAAGCATCAGATAGGGCCTGTTTCTCTGGAGAGGGCAAGCTTAGAAGATTGCTTGGCCTTACTTTTAAGATCCACCAACCTTGCCTTTCGTAAGGTCGATACCCATACGTATTTGATTTATGAAAATAAAGGAACTACAAAACGCTATGTCCTGCGGGGTATGGTATTGGATGCTGCGGGGAGCCCTTTACGGAATGCGAGCATTCAAGAAATTGGACGCTCCGTAGGCACCAAGTCTGATGATGATGGCAAGTTTGAACTGGAGGTAGAGAGCGAGGTCAGTAAAATCCGCGTTAGCCATGTCAGTTTTGAAGCCAATGAAATTAATGTAAGCCCCGAAATTGCAGCGCAAGCAGCAGGAAATACCCAAGGCATGATTATCACTTTGGTGAATCGTGATCATGTTATCGACTCGGTGAGCGTGATGGTGAACTCCGGTTACCAACGACTTCCGAAAGAACGCAGTACCGGATCATTTACGACAGTAAAAGGAAACCAGATTGCGCAGAAAAGTGGGAGCATGAATGTGCTCGATCGCTTGGAAGGCTTGACGCCCGGCCTTGCGGTAAATTATGGCGAAGGAAACGATAAGATGTTGATGCGAGGAGTATCTTCCATCAACCTCAGCCGCAAACCCTTAGTGGTATTAGATGGGGTGCCGATGGCCGAATACAACGATATTGAATCCTTGGTAAATCCGCAAGATGTGGAAGATATCACCATGTTAAAGGATGCAACAGCAGCCTCGATCTGGGGAGCGCAGGCTGCCAATGGGGTCATCGTCATTACCACAAAAACGGGAAGCTTTAATAGTGAAAAGGTAAAGATCAATTACGATGGGTTTGTATCGGTGAAAGGGACACCTCAGTTTGATTACATGAATAAGATGTCATCCTCCGAATTTATTGCCAATACCCGCGAACTGATGGCTGATCCGGCCTACCTGCAGGCTTTCCCTTATTCCCAAATTATCAACAGCGGCTTTCCGAAAGTATATCCACATGAAAAATATTTCTACGATCTTGAAGCCGGAACAATCTCCGCAGAAGCCGCAAACCGTGGTTGGGATTCCTTGGCCAATTTATCCAATCGTTCACAAATCGATCAGTATTTCTACCAACCTTCCCTGCTGACTGCTCATAATTTGAACTTCTCCGGTGGAGGCAAGGTAAATCGCTTTTATTCTTCGGTAAGTTATACCCGAAACAATCAATATGATAAATCCACGCGCGATCGCTTTACGGTTTCTTTAAAAGAGGAATGGAACCTATCTGAGCGTTTCAACGTAGATATGACAGCCAATATGGCTTACGAGAACTACAAACAGAATGAAATGGAGTTCCCGATGGGCTTAACCGATTACTTGCCTTACGCGCTGTTTGCCGATGGACAAGGTAATGCTCTCGACCAGTCATACCTCTATTTAACGGATGCTGCGCGTGAGCAAGCCATCGCAAAAAGCCGCTTGCCCTTAGCCTATGTGCCTTTAAACGAGCAGCATGACTTATTGAACAGCAATAAGAATTTCGTGGGGCGCTTTAATGCGGGCTTTCGCTTAAAGCTACTGGAAGGGTTAAACTGGTCGAGTAGAGGACAGTTTCAAAAAGGATTTGATAAAGGCTATTCCTTCGAAGGAGAGAACCTTTACCGCACGCAGGTAGAAAAGATCCAGTTTACACAAGCAAGCACAACGCCGGGGGGCATGCCTACCTACTATTTACCAACCAAAGGCGGGAACTATTATACCCGTGATAATAAAAATACATCTTGGACATTTAGAACCCAGTTAGACTTTTCCAAACGTATTGCCGCAGATCATGAACTGACCACATTGGCCGGTTTTGAAAGCCGCAATACCATTTACGATATTCAGCGTACCAGCACCAAAGGCTATGATTTTCAGACGCAAGGCTATGGTAGTTTTGACCAAAAATTCCTCTCCTCCACCGGCGTTGCCAACCCAGTGCTTTCAAACGCCTTGCAAGGGGTAGGAAACAGCAAACTGAGCTACTATCCTTTAATCAATGCCGAAAGTGAATTACGCTTCGTGTCCTTATATTCTAATGTGGCCTATAGCTACAAAAGTCGCTATCATTTTAATGGTAGTTTGCGCTATGACCAATCCAATTTATTTGGAAAATCAAGCAGTAGCCAGAATAAACCCATCTGGAGTGCCGGCTTAAGCTGGAATGTACATCAGGAAAGTTTCTTCCAATCTGATGATCAGAAGAAGCTGACCCTGCGCTTAACCTACGGTATTGCGGGCAATTCCCCAAAACCAGGACTAGGAGGCCCTCATGATATCTTGTATGCCATTACCGACCAACGCTTTGATGGCTTGGGTACCGGGTATATCGTTATTAGCCCGGCCAATAATGCATTGGTGTGGGAGCAAACCAACTCCTTGAATATAGGTGCTGATTTTTCCCTTTGGAATAATCGCTTGAGTGGCTCGGTTGACTATTACGATCGGCAGACCAGCAACCTATTGGGCGAAAAACCAATCGACCCAACAACCGGTTGGAATTCTTCCTTCGGTAACTTAGGCGATCTATACAATAGAGGGCTTGAAATTTCATTAAACAGCCGGAATATCGTGCGGGAGGATTTCCAATGGACTACCAATTTCAATATCGCCTATAACAAAAGCAAAATTACCCTACTCAAGAATTACAATAGCCCTACAGCCTTAAACACGGTTAGTAAGCCATTTGTAGAAGGCTATTCGGCCTTTAGTTTATTTGCTTTCCAATATGCAGGCTTAAACAATGAAGGAAATCCACAAGTCGTGAAAGACAATGGTGAAACCATTTCCTTTACACGAGATCTAGCGCTGGAAGATATCAAATACCAAGGATCCACCCAACCCCTGTACTATGGTGGGATGACCAATAACTTTAACTATAAAAACTGGGGCCTATCCTTCCTTGTAATCTATAACCTAGGAAATGTGATGCGCCAGGATTTGAATACCGTATTTTATGGACGCGTATTGCAGAACCTCAGCAAAGAATTTGCTCAGCGCTGGAAAAAACCAGGGGATGAAAACCATACCATTATCCCTAAATACATTCCAAATCAGGCAACAAGTGATAGCGAGCGCGCGACTTCTTTTTACCGATACGCCGATGCCAATGTAAAAAGTGCTTCTTACTTCAGATTAAGAGACATCACCTTATCTTATGAACTACCTAAGGATTTAACCAATAGACTAAGCCTAGCAAAAGTAGGCCTCTATGCACAGGTAAATAATATTTTATTGTGGGCCAACAACGATCAGGATATTGATCCCGAATACTTTAACCTGACTTCCGGCTATCGTGTTCCTAAAATGCCGGCCTTTTACACCTTTGGACTGAACCTAGGCTTTTAATTATTCGAACATGGCTATGAAAAAATTAACGATACTACTGATTGCTTGTTTAGGATTGACCAGCGGATGTAAGAAATTCCTCGATGTCGAACCGAAAGGAAAAGCAATTCCTACAGATTATGCGCATTTCAATGGGCTCCTAAATAACCCCTACCTGGGGGGCTTGCAGCATTTGAAGTTTACAGCAACCTCAAATGCCGAAACCGGGGAAATATCCTATTCCTTTAGTATTCTGGGGGATGTGGAAGCGCCTTTTTATATGGCCGATGATGTACAGGCTAACCCAGCAACCTTCAATAACTTCTCCCGTGTACAGCAGAATTTTTATAAATGGGCAGACGATGTTTATTTACCAGAAGATAATGCACCCGAATGGGGGGCATTCTATAGCCAGAATTATGTATATAATTTAGTAATTCAAGGCACGATGGAGAGCCGCGGCGGTACCGACAGGGAAAAGAATATGTTAGTGGCAGAGGCTCGTGCGGTACGCGCCTACCTTCACTTTTATGCGGCTCAACTGTTTGCCGCGCCTTATCAAGAAGCTACGGCAGCCACAGACCTGGGCATTCCTTTGGTGCTGGAGGCTAATACCGAAGCGAAAGGCTTTACCCGTTCCAGCAACCAAGAGCTTTATAGCTTTATCGTCAATGAACTGGAAGAATCTATTCCTTTACTGAATGAACAAACCATCAACCGTAGCCGGCTTTCTCAATTAGGCGGGTATTATATGTTGGGGCAGGTTTATTTTCAAATGCAGAAGTACGACCTGGCCTTAAAGGCTTTTCAACAAGCCAATGGCTTAGTCGCAAAAAGCCAGATTGCCATCCATCTTTATGATTATAATGTGATGGTGAATCAATGGTATTTCCCATTTATGGCAAACATGGGCCTCGTGAATTTTCCGGATGTATATACCAATGAAGAGAACATCTTTGTGAAACAAACAGCCGTTCCAATCACCAGTGCTTTTGCTACGAAAATGCTCTTACGTCCGGAGGTTTATGCCTTGTTTAAGTCGAATGATGAACGCAAGAAAATCTATAGCAATAAGGGTTTGTTTTCGTCAGCCAGCTTGCCGGGCTTCCAGCGTGCTGGTCCTGGAACTTTCAACCTGGCCGCTTCCATGTCCAATCTTTTATTAATGAAAGCCGAGTGCGAAGCCCGTGCGGGAAATCTTGCTGCCGCACAAGCCGATTTGCTGATGCTGCGTAAAAACAGAATGCCTCTAAGCGATGCACAACAAAGCTTCAGTACAAAAGAAGAGCTGGTAAAAGCCATTTTAGACGAAAGGCTACGCGAGTTTGCCGCAACAGGCATACGCTGGTTAGATATGCGCCGATTGGCAAACGATAGCCAATTCAACAACTTACATACAACACGAAGCATCGACGGCAGCACCTATACCTTGAAAAAAGAACGGTTAACCTTACGTATTCCGGCTGGTATTCTTGCCCATAACCCATCGATGCAGAACAATCCCTAAACAGGAGGAAAAATGATATTTATGAAGAATTTACGATCAATTTTAAGTGCAGTAAGCCTAATCTTATCCGCAAGCAGTATCTATGCACAACAAGATTCCATGCTCCTTACCCTAAATACACAGCCGGCAAGCAAAGATCCGGTCATGCTGATGTACACAGATGAAGGGGAGAGCAAAACGCTGAATTTAACCGCAGATGCTCAGGGGACTTACCGTGCTAAGCTCCCTAAAAAAGAATACCTCTTAGTAAGTGTCATGGTGCAGAACGATAAGAACCTCTTGATCTCTTCTTCGGGGTTCACACCGAAACCCATGCCTGTTTTTCTTTTACAAGCAGGGCATCAAAATCAAATTCAACTAGTGACAGAGGATCATTTAGCCTCCTTTTTAAAAGAAGGAGGGCCGGAGTCCCGTCTATATGAACAAATTGGCAAGAAAGAGCGTGCCAGCATGCAAAAAAGTTGGGCTTTAATTCTACGTCGAGATTCCTTAGAAAAAGCTAAACAACCGACCACAGGTTGGGATAGTCCGCAAAAAGCATTACGCGAAGACATTTCTAATCAGAAGAAGGCCTTTGTAAAGCAGCATAAAGATCATTTTGCAGGCTTAGAAGTCTTTGCTTCCTATTACATGGGATTGCCGATTGACAGCGCGCTGCAAGAGTTTAACAGTTTTAATAAGCAGGTGCAAAACACCTCCCTAGGCAAAACCCTGCAGCAGAAATTAAATGCTGGAGAAAGCACCAGTTTGGGGCAGGTTATTCCAGCGTTTAAGGTTCAAATGAAGGACGGTGCCTGGTTTGATTCCGAGGCATTGCAAGGGAAATACTGGCTTATCGACTTCTGGGGAAGCTGGTGTGTGCCCTGTCGCAAAAGTCATCCCGAATTGTTGGCACTTTATAAAACCTACCAAGATAAAGGTTTTGATATTCTTGGAATTGCCTTTGAATCGGGTAAACTCGAAAATCAGTTGAAACAATGGGATCTTGCTATTCAAGAAGATGGCATCACCTGGCCGCAGGTTTTAAATAGCCCGGAAAACCAGTTGGTCAAAAAATTTGGTGTCACCTCTTTTCCTACAAAAATCCTCGTAGACCCGCAGGGGAAGATTATCTACCGTAGCTCCGGCGGCAATGCCGAGCATTTAGCAACAAAATTAAACGAACTATTGGGCGAAAAATAAAATCGATGAAACAACTACAGGTAATTACCCGATGGATGCTCATGCTGATGCTAATGACAGGCTTCAACTTGTCGGCACAAACCATTCGCATGGCTCAGGACAAACCAACAGGAACAAGCTTACGCGATGAGCTTAATCTGTTAATCAATCAGAATACCGAGGCCGCCAAGGCCAAGTTAACAGCAAAAACTGATAGCCTCTCGGGCAGCAAAAAGGAAGCTGATTTGATGTTGGCACGTGCCGTATTCAAAACCATGGAAGATAGCGATAAGTTGCAGGCAATGGATAAACGTATCCTAAAACAGTTTCCCAAAGGCCAGTTAGCACGCGATAATGCGTATGAGGTACAAATAGGGAGGCATTTGGAAACCTTGTCGGCCAAGGAGATAGACGCCCGCTTTCGGACTTGGTTAAAGAAATACCCCAAAGCGCAATACCCCATCGAACAACAGGGACAATACGATTTTGTGCGCATGATTCTCATTAAGCAACTGGTTAAATTAAAAGCCATTGACCTTTTGGAGACCTACCTACAAGAAATGCAAGACCCCAACTGGCGCACCATGTCTTATTTCTATGCCGCAGAGGGTGCTGTTGATGCGAAAGATAATGCGCGTGCCGATACCTACCTGGCGGAAGCGTTGCGCCTCAGTACAGCAGCTAAAAACGCCGATGATGCGAAGTTAAGAAATGGCTTTGCAGCGATGTTATATCCACAAATTGCCGACCTTTATGCAAAGAATAACATGCAATTAGGAAAGCCGGAACTGGCAGTAGAGATGCTGAAGCCAATATTAGAGGATAGCCATTATAAGCAGTTTCAAGGGGCTGCCTTAAGTCAAAGTTTGGCCAAGGCCTATCAGCAACTAAATAAACCGTTCCAGGGCTTTTTAGTCATGGATCGCTACCTGAACCAAAACAACCTGGATTCTACTTCCCTGCAGCTCGTGGAGGACTTGTATAACGCCAGTAACCAAGAAAAAGCAGGCTTCGATAGTTATCTGCAATTCCTACAGCACAAGAAGCAACAGGAACTGATGGCTCATTTATCCTCCAAGATGATCGAAAAACCTATGCCTGATTTTTCATTAATGGATATGGATGGAAATAAAGTGAATTTGGCAGACTATAAAGGAAAAATACTGGTGATTGATTTTTGGGCAACCTGGTGTGTGCCTTGCATTAAATCTTTTCCCGGCATGCAAGCCAGCATAGAAAAATATAAAGCCCAATCGGATGTGGCCTTTTTATTTGTGAATGTTTGGGAAAAAGGTGCCGATTTTAAAAAACGGGCTCAGGATTTTATCAACCAAAATCAGTATGACTTTAAGCTTGTCTTTGATGAAGCGAGTGCCAATAATACCTTGCTGGTTGATAAGTTGAATGTAAAAAGTATCCCTACAAAATTATTTGTCGATGGGCAAGGCGTCATTCGCTACATGGCTTCAGGCTCCGAAACAGGCAAGGAAGCCGTGCTGAATGAAGTGTCAGGCATCATCGAACTGATACGTTCTTCCAACACTAACTAATTTTATAAGCCGAGCGTCGTGGGGAATCCTTTCCCCGCTTCTCGGTTTTTGTAACTTCATTGTTCCATTTACTATTTTTATTGTTACCAATAGCAGGTGTTTTGTTTAGTTTTCCATAACTTTGATGGTTATGCAAGAACATGCAACTCATACACCCAAGTCTCATATTCAAATCAAAGGCGCTCGTGTAAATAACCTCAAGAATATCGATGTCGATATTCCTAAAAACCAATTGATTGTTATTACGGGCATGTCAGGTTCCGGGAAGTCTTCCTTAGCCTTCGACACTTTATATGCTGAGGGGCAACGCAGGTATGTAGAAAGCCTTTCTTCCTATGCCCGCCAGTTTATGGGCCGGATGAATAAGCCCGATGTAGACTATATCAAAGGCATTGCTCCAGCTATCGCCATTGAGCAGAAAGTAATCTCCAGTAACCCGCGGTCTACCGTGGGTACTTCCACCGAAATATACGACTACCTCAAGTTATTGTATGCCCGTATAGGCCGTACCATTTCTCCGGTTTCCGGAAAAGAGGTGAAAAAAGACTCCGTTTCTTCCATTGTCGATAAATTGTTGGCCTTTGAAGATGATACCACCATTACGATTTATAGTGATTTAATCCCAACCAATAACCGGAAGCTTAAAGAAGAACTCTCCTTGCTTTTACAAAAGGGATTTACGCGTATTAAATTCCAGGGCGCCATTAAAAAAATTGAAGCCATCATCGAGGATAAGGAAGTCAGCAACGCCAGCTTTAAAGAAGGCGATATCCTGATTGTTATTGACCGGGTTGTTTTAGACCATTCCGATGATACCATCAACCGCCTGGCCGATTCCATCCAAACCGCCTATTTCGAAGGAAAGGGTACTTGTACGGTAGAAGTAGGGGAGGAATCCTTCCATTTCTCGGATAAGTTTGAATTGGATGGCATCGAGTTCGAAGAGCCTACACCAAACTTCTTCAGTTTTAATAACCCCTACGGAGCCTGTAAGCGCTGCGAAGGCTATGGTAAAGTAATCGGTATCGACCCGGACTTGGTAATTCCAGATAAAAGCCGCTCGGTATTCGATGGTGCCATCGCTCCTTGGCGTGGCGAGAAAATGGGCGCCTGGTTAGATAAGCTCGTACGCTCGGCATTAAAATTTGATTTCCCCATCCACCGCGACTATGGCGAATTGACCAAGGCGCAACAAGAATTGTTATGGACAGGAAACAAATACTTCCGTGGACTGAATGACTTCTTCGCGGAACTCGAAGAACAAACTTATAAAATTCAATACCGGGTGATGCTGTCCCGCTACCGCGGAAAAACAGATTGCCCCGATTGTAAAGGAACGCGACTGCGCAAAGACGCCTCCTATGTTAAAATCAATGGCTATTCCATTACCGATATTGTTTTATTGCCACTAGACAAGGCTTTTGAACTCTTCAACAACCTGGAACTGTCGGAAAATGAAGCCATCATTGCCAAGCGTCTATTGGCAGAGATTGTAAATAGGCTTCAATTCCTATGCGATGTAGGATTAAGCTATTTAACCCTCAATCGCCTTAGCAACAGTTTGTCGGGGGGTGAATCTCAACGCATCAACTTGGCAACCTCCTTGGGAAGCTCGCTTGTCGGCTCCATTTATGTGCTGGATGAACCGAGTATCGGTTTGCACCCGCGGGATACGCAACGCCTGATTTCTGTGTTGAAGTCCTTGCGCGATGCTGGTAATACCGTTATTGTGGTCGAGCATGAGCAGGAAATGATGGAAGCCGCAGATTACTTGATCGATATTGGCCCCGAGGCCGGTATTCATGGTGGCGAGCTTGTTTTCGCAGGAACCTATAAACAGATTATTAAAGATAAAAATAGCCTCACAGGACAATACCTGAGTGGGGAATTGCAAATACCCGTACCCAAAAGACGCCGCAAATGGACGGATAGCATCCGCATTAAAGGTGCCCGGGAGAACAACCTGCAAGGTATTACCGTTGATTTTCCATTGCATGTCTTTACGGTGGTATCTGGCGTATCCGGATCCGGTAAAACCTCCTTGGTCAAACGCATCCTTTACCCTTCTTTACAAAAAGCCTTAGGCAGCTATTCGGGCGAACAGACCGGTCTATTCGATGGCATCGAAGGGGCTATTGACTTGGTAGAACAGATTGAATTGGTCGATCAAAACCCGATTGGCCGCTCCACGCGTTCTAACCCGGTGACCTATGTTAAAGCCTGGGATGAAGTGCGCGCCTTATATGCCAGCCTGCCGGCAGCAAAAGCCAACGGTTTAAAACCTTCGGCCTTTTCCTTTAATGTGGAAGGTGGCCGCTGTGAAATGTGCCAAGGCGAAGGCGTGGTGAAGATTGAAATGCAGTTTATGGCCGATATCGTCTTGCCATGTGAAGCCTGCGAAGGGAAACGATTTAAACAACACGTACTGGATGTAACCTATAAGGAGAAGTCCGTATCCGATATCCTAGACTTAAGCGTAGATGAGGCGATAATCTTCTTCGCCGATCAACCGAAGATTTTAAATAAGCTGATGCCCCTACAAGAAGTAGGCTTAGGCTATGTGAAATTGGGCCAATCCTCCAGCACCCTTTCCGGTGGGGAAGCGCAGCGAATTAAATTGGCTTCCTTCCTTATCAAAGGAAACAACCAAAAGAAAACCTTATTTATTTTCGATGAGCCGACAACAGGCCTTCATTTCCATGATATCGAAAAATTATTGAAAGCCTTTAATGCCTTGATTGAATTAGGAAATTCCGTATTGGTTATTGAACATAACCTAGATATGATCAAATCGGCCGACTGGGTCATTGATATTGGTCCGGAAGGCGGAAATCAAGGCGGGCAAGTGGTCTTTGCGGGAACCCCGGAAAACCTGGTGACATGCCAGGAGTCCTATACCGGGCAGTATTTAAAACGACACCTAAATTCTAATTAAATTATATTAACATGTTTAAAAAAGTATATTCAACATTACTGTTTTTAAGCCTATGCACGGTTTTAAGTGCACAGGTGGAAAGACCTAAACTTGTCGTCGGTCTTATGGTCGACCAAATGCGTTGGGATTACCTGTACCGCTTTGCCGATCGTTATGGCAATGATGGCTTTAAAAGGCTCCTGAAAGAAGGCTTTTCTTGCGAAAATGCCATGATAGATTATGTGCCTACCTTCACCGCCATCGGGCACAGCTCGGTATATACAGGTAGTGTGCCTTCCATCCACGGTATTGCCGGAAATAATTGGATAGATCAGCAAACAGGAAACTCTGTGTATTGTACCGAAGATGATGCGGTAACCGGCGTAGGAACAACAGAAAAGGAAGGACAACAATCCCCTCGTAATTTGCTGGCCTCTACGGTAACCGATCAGTTGAAATTAGCAACCAACTTTCATTCAAAGGTTGTCGGTATTGCCATCAAAGACCGCGGTGGTATTCTGCCTGCCGGACACTTTGCTGATGCAGCCTATTGGTTTGAAGCCAAATCTGGCGATTGGATTTCCAGCTCCTATTATATGAAAAACCTACCAGGCTGGGTGAGTGATTTTAACAAGGAAAAATGGGCAGATAAGTATTTAAAACAAGATTGGAATACGCTATATCCGATCGATACTTATACCAACAACAGTATCGATGATGATAATGTGTATGAAGGTAAATGGGCCGGTGAAGAAGCGCCAACCTTTCCGCGTAAAACCTCTTTGTTGATGAAAGATGCAGGCTATGAGTTGATTAAAACCACCCCTTACGGCAATACATTAACCCTTAACTTTGCGAAAGAAGCCATCAAGAATGAAAAGTTAGGTGCCAACCCAAAGAAAGCAACCGACTTTTTATGTGTTAGCTTATCCGCAACTGATTACGTGGGTCACCGTTATTCCCTGTCTTCCATTGAAATTGAAGATATCTATCTTCGTTTAGATCAGGAATTAGCCGCTTTCTTTAAATATTTAGATCAAACCGTAGGCAAAGGGAATTATACCTTTTTCTTAACGGCCGATCATGCTGCCTCTTATAACTCGCGTTATTTTATGGATATGCGCGGAAATGGTGGTTATTTCTTCGCCAGACAAATTATGCGAAATGCGAACGAGGAACTCAAAAAAGAATTTGGCGTGGATAAACTGATCCGCAGCATGTTGAACTACCAAGTGCATTTAGATTATACCCTGATTGACCAACATAAATTGGATGAGGAGAAGATTAAAAAATCAATCATCAAACAGTTAAAACATGAAGATGGGGTAGCCTATGTGCTGGATGTGGAAGGTGGAGAAAATATGTTGGTGCCTGCTGTCTTACGCGAGAAGATTATCAACGGCTATAACCGCAAAAGAAGTGGTGCTATACAGATTATTACCGAACCACAATGGTATGAAGGCAATCCACGTTCCACCGGGACGACCCACGGAACCTGGACCCCTTATGATTCTCATATTCCTTTGGTATTTATGGGTTGGGGTATTAAACCCGGCAAAACCAATAAGGTGGTACACGTAACAGATATTGCACCAACCCTTTCCTCCTTATTGCATGTAATGGAACCAAATGGCTCCATTGGCCAGCCAATTGTGGATGTATTAGGCCAGCGGTAATGTGCTTTAATTTTATTACATTTGAGGAACTGGGAATAGTTTACCTATATAAATATGCTTTCTAAGAAAACAAAATATGCTATTAAGGCCCTAATGGTATTGGGCAGGAACTTCGGAAAGGAACCTATGCAAATCGGCAAGATTGCCGAGGAAGAGCGCATACCTAAAAAGTTCCTGGAACAAATTCTGTTGGAGATGAGGAATGCCGGGATTTTGTATTCTAAGAAGGGTGCTGGTGGCGGTTATAGCCTCAATAAAGCTCCGGAAGATATTTACCTGTCGCAGGTGATGCGATTGATTGATGGCCCTATTGCCCTGTTGCCTTGTGTAAGCTTAAACTTCTACCGTTCTTGTGAAGAATGTGTGGAAGAACATGCCTGTGGTATTCGGGATGTCTTTGTAGAAGTGCGTAATGCCATGCTACAGATTTTGAACGACACCAGTATCTCGCATTTAATCAATAAAGAAAAGGAGTTGAACCTCGAGGTCGATTCCAACTAAATATTACAGCTCGTATAGTTCGATGGGCAAGCCATCGGGATCACTGAAAAAAGTAAATCTTTTTCCAGTGATCTCATCTATGCGAACAGCCTCTACGGCAATATCCATTGCTTTAAGCTTCTCCACTTCCCCTTCCATATCTTGTACGGCAAATGCCAAATGGCGTAAACCGCGTGCCTCCGGATAGCTCGGTCTTTCTGCAGATGCAGGAAAAGAAAATAATTCAATCAGGTAGCGACCCTGCAGGCCAAGGTCCAGCTTGTAGGAGTCCCGGGCTTCCCGATAATGCTCGTGCAAGATTTCCAAGCCTAAAACTTCCGTGTAAAATTGCTTCGAACGTTGGTAATCGCTGCAAATAATCGCAATATGGTGGATATCGGCCAGCGCTAACATTATAATAAATCGATTAGTTTTTCAAAAGCCATCCCTCTGGAGGCCTTCAGTAAAATCATATAGTTACGTAATGGATTTTGGCTTAGCGCCTGCATGGCATCGGCGGTGGTTTCATAGTATTCGGCGGCATCATCACGCAAGGCATAAAAGGCCTTACCCACAAAGATCAACCGATCTACACCCAGCGATTTCGCTTTCTCTACCACTTTTTGATGCTCTACTTCACTTTCAGCACCCATTTCAAACATATCGCCTAAAATGATCGCTTTTCGATCAGCTTGAATCACTTCCATATTGCCTAAGGCGGCAGCCATACTGCTGGCGTTGGCATTGTAATAATCGGCAATTAACGTATTGTGCGCCGTTTTCATAATCTGCGAACGGTTGTTTTGCGGCACATAGCTACTCAAGCCGGCATTGATTTCTTCCGGGCTGAGGTCGAAGTGTAAACCCAAGGCTATTGCAGCCAGCATATTCTCTGTATTATAGGCTCCTGTTAATTGGGTATGAACTTCATATTGCACATCCTTTCCGGCCTCACGCCAGAATATAGTCAACAAAGGATCTGCTTTTACCAATCCCCCTTGCACACTGTTGTCTTCGGAGAACCCGTACCAGATAATGTGTTTCAAGCCCCGCTTTTCGGCCATGGCCTTTAACTCCGGATTATCGCCTTGGATAAAGGCTAAGCCATGATGCGCCAGTAGGAAATCGTATAATTCCCCTTTTGTTTTCTTTACTCCTTCGAAAGAGCCAAATCCTTCCAGGTGAGCCTTGCCAACATTGGTAATAAAGCCATGCGTAGGCTTAGCAATGCCACAGAGAAACTCGATCTCTCCTTGATGGTTGGCGCCCATTTCGATGATGGCAATATCCAAGTCCTGCGGTAGCGATAGAATGGTTAAGGGCACCCCGATATGGTTATTGAGGTTTCCTTTGGTGGCAAAGGTTTTGTATTTCTGCGAAAGCACGCTATTTACCAGCTCCTTGCTGGTTGTTTTACCATTGGTGCCCGTAATGCCGATGAACGGAATATTCAACTGCTGACGGTGGTAAACCGCCAATTCCTGCAAACTGCGCAATACATCTTCCACCAAGAGATAGTTAGGCTCCTCCACATAATATTCCGGATCGTCGATCACCACATATTTAGCGCCTGCTTGCAAGGCTTGCGCCGCAAATTGGTTGCCGTTAAAGGTTTCCCCTTTCAGCGCAAAGAAAATACAGTCCTTGCTAATTTGACGAGTATCGGTACAGATATGCGGGTAATCTAGAAAATATTGGTATAGAGCTGCCGTTTGCATGGTGTAATTTTTTAACAAAGGTAAGCATGCCATAAAGGAATGCCAATAGCTAGGGGGATATAATTTTTGTGTTATTTATGGAGAGGTGATGGTAAGTGTTGTCATCGCGCTCTCATCGCTTTGGCACGCGCTGTCATCGTGAGCGGAGTCGAACGACTGGTACGTCAGTGCAATCAACCATGCCTAACGCGCTAATTAACGACATCTTGTGTAAAAGCTTCATTGATAGTGTAATCGTACCACAAATACGTAAGTACTTACAATCAACACCTTATACACTTATTACCAGTAATTTTTTTTTAAACATTTGACAATCAAGTGGATTGCATTGACGTACCAGTCGTTCGACTCCGCTCACGATGACAATACGATGACAGCAAGATGTCAATCAATAATCTCCCCTTTCTCCTCCCTTTCTCACCCCTTTCTCACCCGTATCAATCCCCTTTGCAAAGGGCTTTACAAAGGGGAAGCTACGCTATTACAAAGCCCTTGAAAATAGTCTATTCTACCTCAGTGCAGTGCATTAAAAAAGCCAGCTCGATTCGAGCTGGCTTTGCTATGGGTTAAACTTGCCTTAGAGTGATAGGATCTCTACAATGCGGGTCAAGTTGGTATTTACTTTATCAATGTGCTTAATGGCTTTGCTGAATGGCGTGAATTGTACATTCCCACACAGTAGGCCTGCCATTTCACCTTTTTTGCCTTCCAGTAGGCCTTCTACAGAGGCTACCCCTAGGCGGCTGGCCAATACCCGATCCATACAGGTTGGTTTTCCACCACGCTGGATATGGCCGAGAATGGAGACCCGAACATCGTAAGCTGGGAAGTTTTGTTTGATCTTCTCTGCCACGACTAGACCACCTTCTTTATCGCCTTCTGCCACGATAATAATACGGGAAGACTTATTCTTACGGGTTTTGTCTAAACGCTTCATAATGGCGTCGTAGTCTACTTCCAGTTCCGGGATTAGTACGGCTTCTGCACCTGTACTGATGCCGGAGCGTAAGGCAATCAGCCCCGAGTCACGGCCCATCACTTCCACAACAAACAGACGGTCATGCGATTCCGCGGTATCACGGATTTTATCGACAGCGTCTACCACCGTGTTGATGGCTGTGTCATAGCCGATGGTGAAGTCGGTACCGGCTAAATCGTTGTCGATGGTGCCTGGAATGCCGACAATAGGGACATTAAACTCTTCAATAAATTTAGAGGCTCCTGTAAAGGTTCCATCCCCACCAATCACTACTAGGGCATCGATGTTTAGCTTTTTTATGTTTTCGTAGGCTTGTTTTCTACCTTCTATGGTCCGAAATTCATCGCTACGAGCAGTTTTCAAGATTGTTCCACCACGTTGGATAATGTTGGCAACTGATTTTGCATCCATTGCCATGATATCACCATGCACCAATCCGTCGTACCCTCTGCGGATACCGAACATATTGACACCATGGTAAATTCCTGTTCTAATTACAGCACGGATGGCTGCATTCATACCTGGGGCATCCCCTCCAGAAGTTAATACGGCTATGTTTTTAATGTTGCTCATACGTCAAATATACCAATTCCTTAGATTTTGTCTATTTTATTTTGCTTTATAGGCATCGATGGCACTTTGCAGGTAAGCTGCATAGCTATCGATATCGTAGTTGGCACCGCTTGCAGGTACTAAAAGCTGCTCGTTATTGTCAACCAAGGCATATAATGGCTGTGAGTTGCTCTGGAAACGGGTGATCTGGAAGTCGGTATTTTTCTTACCTACCGTGTTGATCTTCTTCCCGGTTTCCTTGGAAACATATTGCTCCGCTTCCGGTAGCTTCAAGTCATGCTCATCCACATAGAGCTCTACCAAGATAAAGTTCTCGTTGATGAGGTTTCTAACTTTTGGATCAGACCATACGCTGGCTTCCATCTTACGACAGTTTACACAGGTCCAGCCTGTAAAGTCGATCATTAAGGGTTTATTCTGTGCTTTGGCTGCTGCCAAGGCTTCATCGTAATCGTAGTAAGGATCGAATCCTTTGATGGTGGCACGGCTATGGAAATGCGTGTAATGCTTTCTGCTGCTGGCATCGGCGGAACCTGCTGCCGGTGCGGCATGGCCTGCGGAGGCAAGGTCGAAGTCCTGTGTACCGATTGGCGGCAAGAAGGCAGCAATAGATTTTAAAGGGGCACCCCACATGCCGGGGATCATGTATACCACAAAAGAGAATACAATAATGGTGATCACCGTACGAGGTACCGATAAGTAAGGCAGGTCGCTATCGTGTGCAAACTTGATCTTGCCCAAGAGGTATAAGCCCATTAATCCGAAGATCACAATCCATAGTGCCAGGAAGATCTCCCGGTCTAGCAATTGCCAGTTGTAGGCTAAATCTACATTGGAAAGGAATTTCATGGCCAAGGCCAATTCCAAGAAACCCAATACCACTTTCACACTGTTTAACCAACCGCCTGATTTAGGCATCGACTTCAATAAAGAAGGGAACATGGCAAACAACACAAAAGGAATAGCTAGGGCTAAGGAGAATCCGAACATCCCTACGGCAGGGCCTAAGCGTTCGCCTTTGGTCGCCGCTTCAACCAGTAGCGTTCCGATGATAGGACCGGTACAAGAGAAAGAAACAACCGCTAAGCTGGCCGACATAAAGAATAGACCAATCAAGCCGCTCTTATCCGAGTTCGCGTCGATTTTATTGACAAAAGAACTTGGCAGGGTAATTTCGAAAGCACCAAAGAAAGAGGCAGCAAAGAACACCAACAACAGGAAGAACAAGAAGTTGAAGATTCCGTTGGTGGATAGGGCGTTCAGGGCCTCAGCACCGAAGGCAATGGTTATCAACATACCTAGGGCCACGTAAATAACGATAATAAACAAGCCATACAGGAAGGCCTGTGAAACGGCTTTACTGCGGCTACCGGATTTCTTGGTGAAGAAACTCACGGTAAGTGGCACCATCGGGAAGATACAAGGCATCAGGAAGGCTGCAAAACCACCGATAAGACCGGCGATAAAGATTCCCCATAGGGATTGTGATTCCTCGGGGGCTGCCGTTACTGCAGCACTGTTAGTTGCAGTACTGTCTTGGCTCAGGGTATCCTGGCCATCAGAAAATACCACATCCTCGGTATTCACGAGTAAGGAATCTTGCGTTGTTGTTTCTTGCCCTGAGCCAAAGTCTACATCTTCGTAATTGATGAGGCTGTCTTGGGCAATACTAAGTTGGGGGAATGAAATCGATACAACTAGCCAGGATAGGGCTAGGTATAGTAATTTTAATTTGCTCATAGTCGTAAATTAAACTGCAAAAATACAAAAAGGCAGGGGTTACCTGCCTTTTAATGATGTAAATCTTTAATTTTTTACTTTATGGTTACAGCAAATTCGTATTCATCTGGTGGAAGACAACGTTCTTTATCACAAGCCATGAAAGAAGCTACGCCTTTTACGATGGTTGGTTTGTTGTTTGCCAATTTAACTTTTTGTTGGAATACGACTTCACCATTGTAATACGGAACATTCATCTTAAATACGTCTTCGTATTTTGATTTTGGTTCCTTTGCAACGGTTTTACCTAACACTTTTGCTCCGTTAGCAGGAGTGAAGGTAAAGGTAGTTGACTCTGGGCCACCTGCCGGTACTGTCATACCGTAAATGTGCCATCCCTCTTCTACATTTGCTTTAATCAAAACTACGGCCTCGTTGTTGGCTAGTTTTTTAAAGCCTACTGTCCATTTCACCGGGTTATGCACCTGGGCCATAACGCCTGAAACGGCAAATACTAAAAACGCAATTAATAAATTTATTCTTTTCATGTAAATTACTTTTATTCATTGACTCGTTTGCGTCAATAAAGTTTAAATCAAAGTTATGATTTTATCATTAATTTAATTCTATGTAATCAATTTATTGCATAAGAAATTCTACTTCCTTGAAATAATAACTGCTTAATTTTTGGCCCTCAAGCAGATAGAGGCGTCCATCGGCCTCGACATGACTCAGGGTTGCTTCAAATATTTTCCCCTCGCTTTTGTAAAGGGCGGGTTTATTTTTTTGGAACAAGCGCTGGTTATAGTCGGCTAGCAATTGCGTTGGGGAAAGGCTGCCGGTACGGACTTGCTCTAGATAAGCACGTACATGCTGCTGTATAGCTTGGCAAGCCTCGGCAATGTTCGGAATAAGGTAGCCTGTTTCGCGGAATATGGAGCTTGCCTTTTGGGCAATACTGTCTGGGAACTCGGTCTGGTTGGCATTGATGCCAATGCCCACAATGGATTGTCGGATCGCCGCGCCTTTCACGCTGTTTTCAATCAAGATGCCGCATACCTTTTTCCCCTGAATCAGCAGGTCGTTGGGCCATTTTATTTCGGCTTCAACGCCTATGCTGTCCAGCCACTGAACCAAGGCCAGGCTGATGGCCATGTTTAACTGGAAGTGCTCGCTTATGCGCAGGTAATCAGGGAGCAATAGCATACTCATGGTGATGTTGACATGGGGCTGCGCAAGCCATTCATTCTGCCTTTGGCCCCTTCCTTTCGTCTGGTTTTTTGCCATAATGGCAGTGTACTCAGGAAATGGCTTGAAATTTGACAGTTTAGTCTTTAAATAATCGTTTGTGGAATCTACCTCGTCTAAAACAATTAATCTTAGGGGTAGTGAATCTCCCGAAAATGTGTTATTTTGCAAAGGATAATATAATTTAAAAAATCTATCAGTCAAAAGTATAATAAATCTTGATGAGTAAAAACAAAAAAACTTCGTTGTCTGAGAAGCTAGCCGATGTCATCATTCACGGCATGCAAGAAAAAAAAGGCAATGAAATCGTGAGGCTGGATATGCGCGGAGTGAATGCAACCCTATCTGATTATTTTGTTATCTGCCATGCCGACTCCAATGTTCAAGTAAATGCAATCGCCAAAAATGTGGAAGATGAAGTGTATAAAACCTTAGGCCAAGACCCTTGGCACAAGGAAGGACACGGAAATGGAGAATGGGTTCTGCTGGATTTCGTAGATGTGGTGGTGCATATTTTTAAAACTGATAAGAGACAGCATTACCGAATCGAAGATTTGTGGGGAGATGCGCAGGTAAGTACCTATCAAAGTGCATAGGTTAGAAGTGAAACGTAGTTTAAGTGTATAAATGAAGAAAGTTCCTAGTAAAAAAATTACGCCAATGCCACCAAAATTTAACATGATCTGGCTTTGGATTGCAATGATTGTAGGCTTCATTGGGCTGCAGTATCTGTTTAGCAGTGAATCGGCCAAGAAGATTACCTACAAGGAGTTCGAAACAAAGATGCTTGTCCCCGGAGATGTGGATAAGTTGGTCGCTTATAAAAGCAATGACCTTATAGATGTCGAAGTATATATTAAGAAAGATAAATTAGCTGATGAGAAGTATAAAGAAGTGGCGCCGAATCCGAATGCCCTTTCTTTATCGCCAAATGTAGGCCCGCAATACACGTTTACGGAGCCTTCAGCAGAGATCTTGGAAAGCAAATTAAAGGCTTCTCAAGATAGCTTGGCCGCAAATCAACCCAAAGTGGGAGTATCCTATGAGGATAGAACCAACCCTTGGGCTGGCTGGTTTATTTCGTTTATGCTTCCGTTATTAATTATTGTCGCGATCTGGATTCTGTTGATGCGCCGTATGAACGGTGGGGCAGGTGCAGGTGGTGGTGCCATCTTTAATATTGGAAAATCTAAAGCGCAATTATTCGACAAAGAATCGCAGATTAATATCACCTTTAATGATGTTGCGGGCTTGGAAGAAGCCAAACAGGAGGTGATGGAGATTGTTGATTTCTTGAAAAATCCGAAGAAATATACCGATTTAGGGGGTAAGATTCCGAAAGGAGCCTTATTAGTAGGTCCTCCGGGAACCGGTAAAACCTTATTGGCCAAAGCCGTTGCCGGCGAAGCTCAGGTTCCATTCTTCTCCTTATCGGGTTCTGATTTCGTGGAGATGTTCGTGGGTGTTGGTGCCTCTCGTGTTCGCGATTTGTTTAAACAAGCCAAAGAAAAAGCACCATGTATCATCTTTATCGATGAGATTGATGCCATTGGCCGTGCCCGTGGGAAGAACTCCATTATGGGGGGTAACGATGAGCGTGAAAACACATTGAACCAGTTATTGGTGGAGATGGATGGTTTCGGCACGAACGTAGGGGTTATTATCTTGGCGGCCACCAACCGTTTGGATGTATTAGACTCTGCTTTATTGCGTCCGGGACGTTTTGACCGTCAGATTTCTATCGATAAACCTGATTTAATCGGTCGTGAGCAAATCTTTAATGTGCACTTAAAGCCATTGAAATTAGCGGAGGAAGTGGATGCGAAGAAATTATCGGCACAAACCCCGGGTTTTGCAGGTGCTGAAATTGCCAACGTTTGTAATGAGGCAGCCCTGATTGCTGCGCGTAAGAATAAACGTGCTATCGATATGCAAGACTTCCAAGATGCCATTGACCGCGTGATCGGTGGTCTGGAGAAAAAGAATAAAATTATATCACCGGAGGAGAAGAAAATTGTGGCCTACCACGAAGCTGGACACGCTATTGCGGGTTGGTTCCTGGAACATGCCGATCCATTGGTGAAAGTATCCATCGTTCCACGTGGTGTGGCAGCCTTGGGTTATGCCCAATACCTGCCAAAAGAACAGTTTTTATACACAACGGAGCAATTGATTGACAGTATGTGTATGACAATGGGTGGACGTGTGGCTGAAGATATTACGTTCGGCCGAATCAGTACCGGTGCACAGAACGACTTGGAGCGCATTACCAAATTGGCCTATGCCATGACGGCCGTGTATGGTATGAATGATAAGGTGGGGAATGTATCCTTCCGCGATAGTGCCGGAGATAGCCAGTTCCAAAAACCTTATTCAGATCAGACCGCAGAATTGATTGATGACGAAGTGCGTATCTTGATTTCTGCCGTGTATGAGCGAACCAAACAGTTGCTATTAGAGAAACAAGAAGGCCTGATTAAGATTGCTGAGAAACTGTTAGAGAAGGAAATCCTTTTCCAACAAGACTTGGAAGAGATCTTAGGCAAGCGCCCATTCCAACATAAGACTACCTACGACGAGTTTGTAAATGGTGGTGCCGACGGGGGAGGCGTTCCTCAAACCGACCTGACCCTACCGTCAGGCGATCACGGCGACTTGCAAGAGAGCAAGCCTGAAACGCAGTCTAGTCAAGAAAATTAGCATAAAACTTACAGACATGGTTCCTAAACCATGTCTGTTCTTTATCTATGAATATTCGAAATACCACCGCCAAAGAAAAGATGCTGAAAAAGATTCGGCAAGCCTTACTTCAAAAAAGGGAAAACCCGCATCCTGCTTTTGAGGATAGCCCCCTATATAAAGATGAAGAAGAATCTTTGGATGTTACCTTCGCACGCGAGTTTACCAATGGGGCGGGTAAGTTTGTGTACTGCGACGGAGAAATAAACCTTATTGAAAATCTGATTATCTTGCTGGAGAAGATTAACCTCACCAAGTTATATGTGTGGGATAAAAATATACAGCAGCTACTGGATCAATATGGTTTTCCATACCATAAGAACCGTCGCGACTTCGAAGATATGGAAGTAGGGATTACGGGTTGTGAAGCTTTAATTGCGCGTAATGGCAGCATTTTGGTGAGCAATGCGGATGCCTCTGGCCGCCGCATGAGTGTGTACCCCCCGGTTCATATTGTCATTGCTAAAGCCTCGCAATTGGTTATGGATATCAGACATGGCATGGCCCTGGTTCGCGAGAAGTATGGACAGGACTTGCCAAGCATGGTCAGTGTCATCACTGGCCCGAGCCGTACCGCCGATATTGAGAAAATGCTGGTACTTGGTGCCCACGGACCTAAAGAATTATACCTGTTTTTATTAGAAGATCGTTTTTAGATGTTATTGAATTATTTGCTAAACCTTCCTGTAGCCTCGGTTATTTTTGCATTGACCATCGGGCTCAGTATTTATGTGTTTTCAAACCCGCAATGGTATGGCCGCTTAATGCTACACCCCTATTCGGTGTATCGGGACAAAAGCAAATGGTATTTGGTATTGACCAGTGGCTTAATCCATAAAGATTGGATGCATCTGCTGTTCAATATGATTACCTTCTATTATTTTGGATTCGGTCTGGAAGCTACTTTCGTGCAGATATCCGGTCCTTTGGGACACCTTTGGTTTGCCCTGCTCTATATCGTGGCCTTGGTGTTAAGTGATATAGCGACTATTATTCAAAATAAGGATAACTATGGTTACCATAGTTTAGGCGCTTCTGGTGCCATATCAGCCGTGCTGTTTAGCTATATTCTCTTTGATCCGAAGATGTTGCTGGGGATCTTTATGATCATCCCGATGCCTGCTTATATCTTTGCTGTATTATACTTGGGGTACTGTATCTGGGCTTCCAAGAATGCTAGCGATGGCATTAATCATGATGCGCACTTATTTGGGGCTTTAACAGGGATTCTCTTTACCCTGATTCTCTACCCTTGGATTTTTAAGCATTTTGTGAGTCAGTTTTAGGGAGAGTAAATTACCCACTCCAGTTCACGCGATCTAAACTTCGGAATTGGATCGCTTCAGCTAAATGTTCATTCTTAATTTGGTCAGATTGCGCGAGGTCAGCAATGGTGCGAGCTACTTTTAAAATGCGGTCGTAAGCACGAGCCGATAAGTTTAAGCGCTCCATCGCTAGCGTTAATAATTGTTTTCCACTTTCTTCGATAACACATAATTCCCGGATGTGCTTGGTTCGCATTTCGGCATTGCTGTGGATATGTTTCATGTGCTGGAACCTATCCTCTTGAATCTTCCTTGCATCAATAACGCGCTTGCGGATGTCTTCGCTGCGTTCAGCTTTGCGGGTTTCTACCAGTTCATCAAAATCTACCGGCGTAACTTCAATATGGATATCTATACGATCTAATAAAGGGCCGGAGATCTTACGCAGGTATTTTTGGACAATAGGGGTGCCACAGATGCAGGGGCGGTTTGGATGATTATAGTAGCCACAGGGGCAGGGATTCATGGCCGCTACCAGCATGAAACTGGCTGGATAGTCTACCGTGAACTGGGTCCTGGAAATCGTAATAGTGCGCGACTCCAAGGGTTGCCGCATTACCTCTAAAGCCGAGCGCTTAAATTCGGGTAACTCATCGAGAAACAGGACGCCATGGTGCGCCAGGGAGATCTCTCCGGGTTTGGGATTCTTACCGCCGCCGACCAAAGCTACATCGGAAATGGTATGATGCGGCGATCGGAAGGGACGCGCGGTTAATAGGGAGGAGGTGCTGGCAAGCAGGCCTGATACGGAATGTATTTTGGTGGTTTCTAAAGACTCATTTATGCTGAGCGGTGGCAGAATACTCGGGAGTCGCTTGGCCAGCATGGTCTTACCCGCGCCAGGAGGGCCAATCAGGATGACATTATGTCCTCCTGCAGCTGCAATTTCCAACGCCCTTTTGATGTTTTCCTGACCTTTTACTTCCGAGAAATCAACATCGTAATTGTTGATCTTCTTTTGGAATAACTCCTGTATCGATATTTGCACGCGTGGCAGACGTTTGGCATTCACCAAATGCTCAATCACCTGTTTGAGGTCAGATGCCGCATATATAATCAGATCTTCTATAATAGCCGCCTCTTCGGCATTCTCCCGCGGAAGGATAATCCCTTTAAAGCCATCTTTTTTCGCTTGAACAGCAATAGGCAATGCCCCACGGATGGGCTTTATTTTCCCGTCGAGGGATAACTCACCTAGGATAACGTAATGAGCTAATTCGCTGCTGTGGATTTGTTGGGAGGCGGTAAGAATGGCAATGCTTATTGCTAGATCGAAGGCAGAGCCTTCCTTGCGAATGTCTGCGGGGCCAAGGTTGACTACAATCTTTTGGCGCGGCATAAAGTGTCCGATGGATAAGATGGCACTTTCAATTCTTAGAATACTTTCTTTAACGGCGTTATCGGGGAGTCCGACAATGAAATAATGGGTGCCTGAGCTAATGTGAGTTTCAACGGAGATGCTGGTTGCATCAATGCCTTGGACAGCACTACTGAAGGTTTTTGCTATCATATATGATCTGAATTTCAATAAAAATAAATAATTTAATTTATAGTAAAAACACTATTAAGACCAAATTGATGGATGGAGGGAGAAAAGTGCAAAACCTAGCTGCCTATAACAACAAAAGCTGGACGGCAATTACAAAAGCTGACAGTCTATCATTGATACTTAGCTATCTGTTAAAATAATATCGAAAAAATCAAAATCCTGTCAAATTCTAAATAAAGGGCGGTCTTGGTATTAAGTTTGCTACTCTTTTTACTGAGAAACAATAAAGGGTTTCGGAGAAGATTCCCTAAAATGCTAGAAAGTTTGAATTAAGCAAAACGAAACGGGCATTTTTTTGTTATATTGAAAAAGAGAATATCATGAATTGTAAAACTACTAAAACACATAATAAAATGAATGATAATGGCAAAATTGTAACAGCCCTTTTGGCAGGATTGGCTGCAGGAGCTGTATTAGGGATCTTATTTGCACCAGACAAAGGCAGTGACACCCGTGAAAAAATCAACGAATCTTTAGCTGATTTAGGCGATGCAATTAAAGAGCGTGCCGAAGAGCAGTTTGACCAACTAAATGATTTTAAAGAAAAGATCGTCGCTGGCTTGAAAACAAAGTTGGGGAAAGCTGAAGCGGTAATTGACGAAGAGATCGAAGAACACGCTTAGTTGTTTACAAGCTTTTTGTAAACTCATTATATAATTAATAGAGCTACCTGAACCGTTATCGGTAGCTCTATTTAAGGTACCTACTGCATGGAAGAACAAAAGTTTTCATTTTCGGAGTCATTCGATAAATCAAAAGAATATTTAGAAACGCAGGTAGAGCTGTTAAAACTAAAAGCCCTATCGCGTATGTCGAGGATTGTGGGATCCCTAATCGTGGATGGCAGCAAGCTGCTGTTGACCCTATTGGTGGTTTTCTTTTGGTCGTTGGCCCTAGGGTTTTACTTAGGGGAAGTGTTGGGAAGTTATTCCTTGGGCTTTTTAGCCACCGGTGGCCTCTTTTTAGTGATTATTTTACTTATCCGCGCCTTTGAACCTAAGTTAGAAGCGAAGTTTATGGATTTTACAATCCGTAGGGTAGTTTCTAAATGGAAAGAGGAGGATGATAAGGATGAAGAAGCCATGCATGCGGCAGACATGTCGGAAGGCGGATCGCCAGTTGCCGATCCGGAACCCGTAGTTGAAACAGAACAAGAGGATAAAGAGCGAGTTTAACCTATCATGAGAAACAGAATTTCAAATATCACCGATTTGCAAGCAGAGATTGCTCGATTAAAAGTTCAGAAAAAAGAACAAGAGCAATTCCTTATTAATCAGTATCAACTTTTAAAGCATAAAGTGGAAACACCAGCACGTATTTTCAATATGGTGGCTTCCAATGTGCCGGGGGTAGATATGGTTAAGGGTATTTTCTCTACCATTGGCTCAAAGAATACGTCTGGAAAATCAGATTGGTTGACTAAGACTTTACAGCTGGGTTTACCTTTGGTGTTGAATAAAACCTTACTACGCAATGCGGGATGGCTGAAAAAAGGCTTAGTGTTATTGGCCTCTGAAACGGCAGCACGCGAAGTAAATCAAGCCTCGGTGAGTTCGGTCATTGATAAGATTACCGCCTTTATTAAGCCGAAGAAGAAAAAGAAAAAGGAAAAAGCCGAAGCTTTAGCTAAAGAAGCAGCTGCGGCACCTCCCAATCATCCACCCATGATTACTGCGGAGGAAAGTGTACAGGATAATATGTATGGCATTCCTAAAGATTCGGAGACTTTTTAATCCTCCTTTTCTTTTGCATTATTTTTCCATGTCTTCTGTATTAGAATGACCTCACCTTTGCATAAAGAATAGCCCTCCTTTGCAGGTTGATTTCCCTACTATTTTATTATTATTTCCCTTCTTTCGTCAGAAAGTCCTGATAGGCCAATTGGATTCCTTCTTTGAGATTGGTTTTATGCTTCCAACCCAGCGCATGAAGCTTACTAACATCCATCAGCTTTCGAGGCGTGCCATCAGGTTTGCTGCTGTCGAATTCCAGCTTCCCTTCATAGCCAACAATTTCCTTAATCAATAGTGCCAGATCTTTAATACTGATATCCTCTCCGACTCCGATATTCACGAACTGGAGTTCATCGTAATTTTCCATAAGGAATACGCAGGCGTCTGCTAAGTCATCTGCGAACATAAACTCGCGTAATGGCGATCCTGTTCCCCAAATGCTCACACTCGGACTTTCATTCACCTTCGCTTCGTGAAAACGACGGATCAAAGCCGGCAAGACATGGGAGTTTTCCGGATGGTAATTATCGTTAATGCCGTATAAGTTAGTCGGCATCACTGAGATATACTGATCACCGTATTGTAAACGATAGGACTCACACATTTTAATCCCCGCAATCTTAGCAATGGCATACGGCTCATTGGTATATTCTAAGGTGCCCGTGAGTAGGGAGTTTTCATTTAAGGGCTGTGGTGCCAGCTTAGGGTAAATGCAGCTGGAACCCAGAAACATCAGTTTCTTAACCTTGTTCTCATGGGCGAAATGGATCACATTGTTTTGAATAGCCAGGTTTTCGTAGATGAAGTCGGCTCGAAAGGTATTATTGGCTAGGATACCACCTACCTTTGCGGCGGCAAGAAAAACATAATCCGGTTTCTCAGTTTCGAAGAAGGTCTTCACCGCTTGCTGATCCCGTAAATCTAACTCTTTGGAGGTTCTACTGATGATATTGCTATAGCCTAAGGCTTGAAGCTTCCGATAAATAGCCGATCCCACCATACCACGATGGCCTGCAACGTAAATTTTCGCTTGTTTTTCCACGAGAATGTATTGAATAGTACAAATATAAGGTTATTTTTGCGACTTAATTGAATGCTATGGGTAAGGACAAACTAAGAAAATTCGCAGAAATCGCTACATTTCCTAATGTACTCCAAATGGAAGCCGGCAAGCCCTTTAAGGGTCAATGGGCAGCTACATTTTTTAAAAATGATAAGCCGCTTATATTGGAATTGGCTTGCGGAAAAGGCGAATATACAGTTAACTTGGCCAAATTATTTCCTGATAAGAACTTTATTGGCATCGATTATAAAGGGAACCGCATTTGGAGAGGCGCCAAGACGGCCATCGAAGAAGGCATTAGCAATGTAGGGTTCCTACGCATCCAAATAGAAACCATTCTGGAGTACTTTGATGCAGCAGAGGTTTCCGAAATCTGGATTACCTTCCCAGACCCGCAACCACAGGATAGCAGAGAGAAGAAAAGACTGACGAATCCGGCCTTTTTAGCGCGTTACAAGCACATTCTTAAGCCCGATGGTATGATGCACCTGAAAACAGATAATGATGGTTTCTACGCCTATACCTTAGCGCAAATCGAACTGCAACAACTGCCAAAGGAGAAGGAAACTACCGATTTGTATCATTCTGATTTAGTAGATGAGGTGCTATCGATTAAAACTTACTACGAGAAAAAGTACCTGGCAACCGATAAGAATATAAATTATGTGCAATGGAGGTTTAAGAAAGACGCTTAGAAAGCTGTTTTTTTGATTTGCGGTTAATTTATTTGATTTTTGCATCCTATTTTCTATTCTTTTTATAGGGTATACGTTTAAACGTATGGTTTTAAACTATATTTTATGGAATTAATCACCTGTTTTTTCTTATTCGCATAGTGATTATCCCTGAAAGGAATAATATTTCTTTTAAATAGTTTATTTGGGTTTATTATGGTGAATTTAGTTACCCCTTTATCATAGTAAAACAGTTGTATGAATGCTGGTTTTTTAATTATATTTGAATAAATAGCCTTTAACCAGCTAAAAAACAACAGTAGATGCCCTGTGAAAAGAGATGATTTAGATCCTGAGGAGAAATCTTTGCTTCTGCAATTGAAGCAAGGCGATTATTATGCTTTTACGCAGCTATATCACCGTTATAGCCTGCGCCTTTTGGGGCGCATTGTCCGTTTGGTGAAATCCGAGGAAGTAGCTGAGGAGCTGTTGCAGAATCTATTTGTCAAGATTTGGGAAAAAAGAGAACAGATTGATCCCGATAAGCTGTTGAAACCCTTTTTATTCACCATCGCCCATAACTTGGTTTATGATCATTTCCGGAAGTTAGCGCAGAATGAGCGCTTTCGTAATGAGTTTATTCAAAGCTATGCCGAGGGTTATAAGCACATCGAAGAAGAATTGGTCTACAAGCAAAGTGAAGAGAAAATTATGGATGCCATAAAATCTTTACCGCCGCAATGCCAACGGGTATTCGTCTTATTCAAAATTGAAGGGAAGAGCTATGCCGAAATCTGCGAACTGCTCAACATCAGTAAATCCACCGTCAATAACCATCTAACGAAGGCTAATGCCCTGTTAAAGCAAAACCTATCCCTTTTTCAGTATTATATTTTAATTGCTTTTCTCTTCCTCGCTGAATATTTTTAATTTTTTTCACCCTCGCGTAGGTACTTTTTCCAAGTTGTACGTAGTAGCTTATAAAACCATTATAAACCTGCTATGCTTAAACCTGCTTTCAACCTTGCTTTTGAAAAGTATTTAGCTGGATCTGCCGATGCGGAGGACTTGAAAACTATTCTTGATTATTTTCAGCACGCAAACCAGGAAGAGGCCGGCAGCTACTTGGCGGAAAAACTGCGTGATGATTCCGCCTACGAGACTTCCAGCGCTGAAGAACTAATCGTGAAGCGGGTGTTTTTTAACCTGCTGAAGGCGCGATTTCTAGAATTGGAAGCCAAAGCCCGAGCCAGCGAGTTAACGGAGAAAGAGCAGGAAGAATGGAAAGGCTATCAGCTGCATAGCGAACAATTAAGGGCTGCACTGGAAACCCCGGAATCTACATCCAAGCGTCGAAAATCCGCTACTTTAGGCACCTTTCCTTCTTTGAATCCAAAGGATGGGCAGCCTGGCAGCAGGCGCTTATTCCAACGGAAAAACTGGCCCTATCTCATCGCATTACTCTTCCTGACCTGTTTGAGTATTTGCGTTTGGCAGCTGGCAAGACATGAAACCGTAACTGCCTTAGTGCAAGCCGAAAATGAAATCAACCTACCCATTGAAAACGATGCGAGTCTCCTGTTAGCTGATGGTCGTCTTATTTCCATTCGGAAAGCCAGCAAAGCCTTTTTATTAAGCAAAGGCATTGAATTGGTTCGGAGTGCCAATCAGGAGATCATCTTTAAAATTGGAACCAGTCCCATTCAGAGCAACGAAAAACTAACCTTTATTTCGCCCAAAGGCATGCTCTCGCACCTTATCCTAGCCGATAACAGCCATGTATATTTAAACTCATCCAGTAGCATCACGTATCCTTCCTCCTTTACCGAAAAAGAAAGAACCGTCAGTTTGGACGGGGAAGCCTATTTCCATGTCACGCAAAACCTGAATCGTCCTTTTATCGTTCGGGCCAACGAAACGCAGATTAAAGTATTGGGCACTTCTTTCAATGTGGCCACCAACCTCATCAAAGATCGGGTGTTAACCACGCTGCAGCATGGTTCTGTCGAGGTCATCACCAAAAACAAGCAGGTCCGCATATCCCCGGGCATGCAGACCATTTCGCATAATGTTGATGGCGAAATCGATACTTCCCATGTAGATATCGCGAAGGAAGTAGCCTGGAAAGCCGGGATGTTTAAGTTCTCGGATGAGGATATCTATGGCGTCATGGAAAAGCTAAAAGCCTGGTATGATATTGAGGATATTGAAATCCATGGCCTCACGAGCGATCGTTTTTCGGGTACCGTTAAGCGCACCAGGCAGCTCTCCGAACTGTTACAAAACCTAGAGAAAATATCGAATTATACATTCCACATTAAAGACAGGAGGATTATCATAGAAAAAGCACCCTAACCGAAAAGATCATGCTGACACTAACTATTCGCCTTCATACGAACCTCTCAGCGCAGACATTCAAACAAGTTAAACTTAAATTTTTCATACCTAACTAACCAATGAATAAGATCAAATTTAACCACTGCTTCCTAAAGCGGCGCTCGCTTTTACGGGGCCTCATGACTGTAAAACTCATTATTTTTACGGTATGCATTATGCTTAGCCAGGCCTATGCAGCCAGTTATGCACAAAATGTATCCTTAAACTTTAAAAATGCCCACTTGCAAACGGTGTTGGAAGAAATTCAACAGCAAATCGGCATGGAGCTCTTGTACAATAATACGGTGTTGAATAAGCGGAATAAGAAAGTAACCATCAAAGTAAATGATGTGTATTACCAGAAGGTGCTGCAGCAGATTCTCGCCGAAACAGACCTCACTTTCGAAATTGCCAATAATACCTTGGTCATTAAAGAAGTGAACGTAGGACGCATGGCCGCTTCCCAACAACGGACCATTACCGGACGTATCATGGACGATCAGGGGAATCCATTATCGGGGGTTTCTGTGCTGGCCAAAGGAACTTCCATCGGTACATCGAGTAATGCCGACGGTCAGTATAGCATTGAGGTGCCACAATCGACACAAACTCTGGTGTTTTCGGCCATGGGCTATAACAGCCAGGAAGTAAGCATCAGCGCACAGCGGGAAATCAACGTGACCCTTTTGGCGCAGGTAGATAACCTAGATGAAGTGGTTGTAGTGGGCTATTCTACCCAGAAAGTACGCTATTTGTCCAGCTCCGTAAGTACGATCTCGGCAGAAAAGCTGAAAGATGTAACGGCGAATGACCTGCCAAGCATGCTGCAAGGGAAAGCGCCGGGTGTCGTGGTGTCTACCGCTTCCGGCGATCCTTCCAGCGCCCCACGCGTGCTTATTCGTGGTGCAGGAACCATTTCCGCCAGTACCTCCCCTTTAATCGTGGTGGATGGTAATATCGGCGGAACTTATAACCCTGCCGATATTGAAACGGTTTCTATTTTGAAAGACGTGGCAGCAACCGGTTTATACGGTTCTCGCGCCGCAAACGGGGTTATTATCATCAATACCAAAACAGGAAAACCGGGGGACACGAAGGTTGAGTTTAATAATTCCTATGGTTTTGGAAATCCAACCACCGGAAACTTCCGCTTAATGAACTCGCAGGAACTCTATGATTTTCAAAATACCTTCTACAATCGGGATGCGAAACTATTAGAAAACAATACCAATTGGTGGGATCTGGCCTATCGCACAGGCTATGTCAATAACCATAACCTCTCCATTTCCGGCGGTTCTGAAAAGGTGCAATATTATACTTCCGGTGTATTCTACCGCGAAAAGGGAACCCTAATGGGTACCGGCCATACCGGCTATAACTTCCGTAACAACTTAAATGTTCAACTGTCAGATCGGTTAAAAGCGGCAGTTTATGTCAATGGTTTGGTGAATAAAAACACCTTAGAAAACAGCAGTACTATGTACGATGCCTATGTGGGTCTTCCGTTCGACCCGGCATTTGATGCCGATGGCAACCCGATTGACGGGCGTTTCTATCCGGGCTGGACAGGACGTGAAAAGGAAAATTTCCTACACTCCCTGCAATACAACTATAATAAAGCCAATAACTGGGCGGTAAGTGGCGATATCAATTTAGATTATTCCCTAACGCCTAAGCTCACCCTATCTACTTATAACAGAACCCAATTTAGCAATGGAAATACCGCTACTTATTACGATCGCCGCACAAAACAAGGCGGTGCCAACATCGGAGAGCTTTACAATGGTAGCGACCAAGCCCGCCGCTTTTTAACCTCCAACAGGGTTCGCTATGCCGAGCAATTCGGTGCCCATAACTTGGTGTTATTAGGGGTAGCCGAAGTGGAAACCACCACCTCAGAATGGGCAAATGCCGCAGGAAAAGGATTGCCGGCCGGAAAAGATGTGATGTCGGTAGCCACCGGCGTATTGCGGAACCCGCAAGGCGCACGTGATCAGGTCGGCTTCCGTAAATATTTGGCCCAGGCCGATTACAGCTTTAACGACAAGTATTTCTTAATCGGATCTTTCGTGAATGAGTTTTCTTCCAAATTCGGAAAGAATAACTCGACCGCCAACTTCTACCAATTAGGCGGATCCTGGATTTTAAGCAACGAAGACTTCTTGAAAGGCAATGAGGTATTCACCTTCGCGAAACTTCGTGGTAGCTACGGAACCGTGGGTAATGCCGATGGTATTTCGAGCTTCGGTGCCCGCGGACTATACAGCATCACGCAAGAGGCCAGCTATTCCGGCCTACCGGGGGCTGCGCCTTTCCAAAAAGGAAACCCGAACCTCAGCTGGGAGAAAATCGAATCGGCCAATATTGGTGCCGACTTCTCCCTGTGGAACCGCGTATCCGTAACGGTGGATGTGTATGAGAAAAAAGCCAGTGAGCTCTTATATCGCAAACCTTTGGCCGCCACCACAGGCTATAGCTATGTATGGGTGAACGCTGGGTCGGTAAGAAACCGCGGTATCGAGTTTAATATCCTGTCGCAAAACATCAATAAGGAAAACTTTACCTGGGAAACCAGCTTTAACATGGCCTTTAACAAAAATAAGGTAATCGAGCTAAGCGATGGCGCCAAAGTATTTAATGCCGGCGCACGTCAGCCCATTGCCGTAGGCTATGATATGGATGCCTACAACTTCCCGATCTGGGTAGGGGTAAATCCAGAAAACGGCGATCCGCAATGGGAGAAAATTACCGTTGATGCCAATGGCAACCAAACCAAAACAACCACCAATAAATACAGTGAGGCCGCCACTTCAGATTCCCGTCAATTTACAGGAACATCGGCCGCGCCTAAGTTTACCGGTGGTATGAATAACTCCTTAACCTACGGAAACTTCAGCTTATCGGCTTTCTTCAACTTTGTTTATGGAAACTATGTGTATAACGACACGCGTGCTTATTTTGATAACGACGGTTTATACGAAGCCTTTAACTCCATGGTATTGCCAAAAGGATGGACCCGTTGGGAAAAACCGGGCGATCAAGCCACACACCCTAAACCTATTGTAGGGGGTAATAAGGAGTCGAACCAGCCTTCTTCTCGTTATTTGGAAGACGGAAGTTACCTGCGCTTGCGGAACATTAAATTGGGCTATAACCTACCAGAGCCTTTAATTTCAAAAATGAAGCTCGCTAAAGTGCACCTGTTTGTGAGTGCGGATAACGTATGGACATGGACGAATTTCTCAGGCCCAGATCCGGAAGTATCCCTGAGCCAGGTGGACCTAAGCTCAGGAACGTCCAGCTTCAAATACCCGATTACCAAGCGTTTACTTTTTGGTCTAAACTTAACCTTTTAAACTTAGCGAAATGAAATTATCATCTATATATCCTTCTTTGGTACTATTGCTGAGCATATTGTTCCTATTTTCCTGTGAGAAGTATTATGATCCTACGGAATATATTGACGAGGAATCAGCCCTAACCAATGAAGCCGATGTGGCCACGGCCACCATAGGTACCTATGCCCTGCTAAAAGCCGAAGCCTACATCCGAAGTGGTCACTTTTTAATGGAATACCCGGGGGATGCGGTTGCCCAAGGGCAGTCTTCCGGAGATGACTTAACCCGTGCTTATCGGTATACCCATATCAACACTTCCGGGCATGCCACCAACTTTTGGTCGCAGTCTTATAAAATCGTGGCCGCCGCCAATAAAGTCATTGAATTTGTTCCTGACAATGCCTCTGCGGGTTTATTGCAGTTAAAAGGCGAGAACCTCTTCTTAAGAGCCATGGTGCATTTCCACCTGGTTCGGGTTTTTGGCCGGCCATATCCGCAAGGTAAGGGCGCCAATCTTGGGGTTCCCATGCTGAAGGAAGGCCTAACCGAAGAGGAAACATCTGCCTTAAAACGCAGCTCGGTGAAAGAGGTTTATGATTTTGTGATCGCCGACTTGTTGAAAGCCGCCGATTTGATGACCGAGAATAAAAGCAATTCTTTCGCCAGCAAAGAAGTAGCCTATGCCCTTTTGTCGCGCATCTATTTATACATGGAAGATAACGCCAATGCCATTAAATATGCCAACCTGGTGATTAATTCCAATCGCTATAACCTTTTGCAGGGTGCCGAATATACCGGATTCTTCAAAGCCTCACCAGATAATAACCGCGAGACCATCTTTTGCGTACGCCATACCAAGGTAGAAGACCGCGGCATGAGTGCCATCAGTTCCATGTATTTCAGTGGCGATGTTGCCGGAAATCCGCTAGGACAAGGGGTTAGTGGCTGGGCCGAGATCTATGCCTCGGTGAAGTACTTTAACCTGCTGCAAAAATACCCTAACGATTTGCGTAATGGCTTTATTACCCCTTATTTAATTGATGGAAAGCTCCAATATAACCAGAAGTTGACGCCGGTAACTCCGATGTATTATGTCAATAAATACTCTTTACAAGAGGGGCAGATTAACTTAAGTTCCCCGGTATTTTTACGCTTGGGCGAGCTGTACCTGATTCGTGCGGAAGCACAAGCCAAGCTGAACAATAGCACAGCAGCATTAGCCGATCTGAACTTATTAAGACAACGCGCCGGATTAACAGGGGCTGCCATTTTAACCCAAGCGGGTCTACAGGCGGCCGACAGAACCATTATGGATGCGGTGATGGAAGAGCGTTTTTTAGAGCTAGCCTTTGAGGGGCATCGTGCTTATGACCTTTTCCGCAATAACCTGCCGATGGAACGTAATTACCCGGGAACACATTCCCTAAACAATACGCCGACAACAAATATTACACAAAAGGTGTTGCCAACAGATAATCGAGTTATTTTTTATATTCCTCAGGCAGAGATAAATAGAAATAGTAACTTAGTACAAAATCCTTAAATCTAAACTTAAACCCAACAATTATGACATTCTCTAGAAGAAAGTTTTTACAGTATGCAGGGCTCACCTCCGTGTCCGGACTGTTATTAAGTCAAAAAGCATTCGCCACAGACCGTGTATGGTCGCTCAACAGCAACACCCTCAAGGTGGGCTTAATTGGCTGTGGTGGGCGCGGTTCTGCCGCCGCAATGGAAGCCCTGAATGCCGATCCTAATGTTATTCTATATGCCATGGCCGATGCCTTCCCCGATCATTTAGAAGCTTCATACAATACCTTGAAGGAAAAAATGGGCGATAAGGTGCAAGTTAGCCAAGCCAATAAATTTGTTGGCTTAGATGCTTACCAAAAGCTCTTGGCTACCGATGTGGATGTTGTTTTATTGGCAGCCCCGCCGGCATTCCGTCCGAGCCACCTTGAAGCTTCCGTCAATGCCAAGAAGCATATCTTCTGCGAGAAGCCCTTTGCGGTTGATGCACCAGGCTTACGCCGTGTGATGGAAACCACAAAAAAGGCTAAAGCAAGTAACCTGGCCTTGGTTGCAGGGTTCTGCTGGCGTTACCACTTACCGAAAAGGGAAACCTTTAACCGCGTGCTCGACGGCCAAATAGGCCCTATTTTAGCCGCAGAATGTACGTATAATACCGGCGAATTATGGTATAAAGAAAGACAGGCCGGCTGGTCCGATTTCGAGTATCAGCTTCGCAACTGGTTATACTATAATTGGCTATCCGGCGATCATATTATCGAACAGGCCATCCACAGTATCGACATGATGCAATGGGGCTTGGGCGACAAACTACCGGTGCAAGTAACCGGATCAGGAGGTCGACAAAAAAGAACAGACCCTAAGTTTGGCAATATCTACGATCACTTTGCTTTGGTGTATGATTATGCCGATGGTTCCAAATCCTATTTCTCCTCCAGACAGCAGAATGATACCGCCCCATCCTATATGGTGGAACTGGTGGGTAGAGATGGCAAATGTTTGGTTGACTGTAGAACAGGGGAACATATTATCTCGGGCAAAAAACCATGGAAATATGCCGATGAAACCAAGTTTACGGATGAAAATGCCTATAAGAAGTCCAATTCGCGTAGCATGTATCAGCAAGAGCACGATGAGCTGTTTGCTTCCATCCGTAAGAATAAACCGAAGTTTGATGGCGATTGGATGGTAAAAGCCAATTTGGTGGCGATGGCCGGCCGTATGGCTGCCTACACCGGGCAAACCGTTAAGATTGAGGATGCCTTGGCGTCCAACGAAAAACTATTCCCGGAAAACGTATCCTGGGACTTAAAGTATGACGTGCCAATCGCGATTCCAGGACTAAAAAAGACCATATAAGCCATGGATAGAAAGAACTTTTTAATATCAGCCGCTCTATTGGCCGGATCAGCCATGGTAGCACCACATCTACAAGCAAAACAAGCTGCAGAAACGGCAGCATTCAAACCCGCGACAACCTTAAAAAAGGGTCTAGGATTCGATATGATCAAGGAAGAACTTTCCTTAACCGATAAATTTAAATTGGTGAAGGACCTGGGGTTTGATGGTATTGAATTTAATAGTCCGGTTGCACATAGCATTCAGGAAATCTTAAAAGCAAAAGCCGCATCGGGCATTGAATTGCCTAGCGTGGTGAACAAAGACCATTGGGCCAAGCCTATTTCCGACCCTGATCCTGCCGTACGTAAGTTTACCATCGATTCTGTTGCCAAATCGCTGCAGGAGGTAAAGGAACTCGGCGGCGATACAGTCTTGTTGGTGCCGGGGGTAGTAAACGATAAGGTATCCTACCAAACCGCCTACGATAATGCCTTAGATTCAGTGCGTAAGCTTATTCCCTACGTTGAAAAAACAGGCATGAAGCTGGGGTTGGAAAACGTATGGAATAACTTTTTCCTCAGCCCATTAGAGGCCAAGCAGTTTATCGATAAAATTAACCATCCTTTGATTGGTTGGTATTTCGACATCGGGAATGTGCTACGCTATGGCTGGCCAGAACATTGGCTGGAGGTGCTGAACAAACGGATCGTAAAACTCCATATCAAAGAGTTTAGCCGCGAGAAAATGAATAACGAAGGCCTGTGGAAAGGCTTTGATGTCGACTTAATGAAAGGCGATATCAACTGGCCAGAGGTGATGAAGAAAGTGCGCGAGATTCAGTATAAAGGCCAATGGATTACCGTAGAAGTAGCTGGCGGTGATCGCAATCGCTTAAAAACGCTTTCCGAGCAGATGGATAATATTATTAAACTGTATTAATCCATTTAGTTTAAGCTCATAAAAGCAGTACCATGGTTTTGGTACTGCTTTTTTTTGTGGCTTTATTGAGGCTTTTCTATCCCCTTATGTAGCCCTTTGCAAAGGGGATTGATACGGGTGAGAAAGGGGAGAGAAAGGGGTGAGAAAGGGGAGAGCAAGGGTTGTCATCGTGCTGTCATCGTGAGCGGAGTCGAACGACTGGTACGTCAGTGCAATCCACTTGATTGTCAAAAGTTTAAAAAAGGTGTTAGAAATAATTGTAATTTGGAGCTACTCCACAACAAATGATGTGTTTCTGTAATAAATTGTTAATAAGCGTTTTAGGTGTGATTAATTGCATTGGCGTACCAGTCGTTCGTGGTTCGACTCCGCTCACCATGACAAATTGGTGACAATGCTGTGGCAATGCTGTGACAAACAGATGCCAGCACGACGACAGCACGTGCCACAACGCAATACCTAATCCACCTCCCCGTCTTGCTTTTCTACATGTTCCTGAAACTTTTCCCATTGCTCCTGCGATAAGGAAGGCTTGGCAATATCCTCAACGGCTGTGTTGTTGATTTTTTGCTGCAAGTAGGCTTTCCGGTCTTTAGGCGCTGGGTGGGTGGATGCCCAGGTAAGGTCTAAATCGCCTGTGAGGTATAGGTCAAACAGTTCCATCACATGGATGAGGTTCTTGGGGTCGATGTCGGCTTTGGTTAAGTAATCTACGGCTTGCTCATCGGCTTCTTGTTCCAGCTTTCGGCTAAAGGCTTGGCCGGTCAGGAAATTGGTCACTTCGGAAGCGCCCGATCCGGAGAGCAATACATCCAATCCAAAGTTGGTAATCAAGGATTTCATGACGTGTTTTTTCTCGCAATGGGCCAGTTCATGCGCCAAAACTGCGGAAAGGTAATCTGCACTGTCTAGAAAGTTGATGATGCCGGAAGTGAGTACAATTTGGTTGTTGGGCAAGGCAAAAGCATTGACCTCGCTATCCTTAATCAGCATCAGTTTGTATTTTTTACGGGCTATGCCATTGGCCTCCAAGAGGGGGCTAAAAATGGAATCAAGCACCTGCTTACTGCTGTCATCATCAATAAAGCCATAGCTGGCCTTCAGTTCATCGTTTATTAATTTACCGAGCTTCTCTTCCAAGCGTTCTTGCTTTTCTTCCAGCTTAAACAGTTTCTCCCAATTTACTTGAAAAAGAATGAAATATACCGCGGCGATGGCAGCGAGTACAAATAAGAATTTACCGAGTGTTTTCATGGCCAAGGATTTGATCTGTCAGTTCAGCAAATAGGAACCAACGCACATGGATGCCCTTTCTGGTTTGAACGGCTGTGTAGATGGTGGAAACGATTTCGATGCCATTGATAAACAGCACCAACAAGATATAAGAGAAATAGCTGTTGAAGCTATAGTCGCTGGCAAAACGTTCCGGGAAAAACAGGTAGGTGATGGTCCACCAGAAGGCAACCGTATTGAAGAAGAAAATAAAAAGCTGCGAAATTAAGGCCTGCATGCAATGCCATTTCACAAAGGGGGTAGACTTGCGTTTGCCCAAATAGAAAATAACCGTGGCCATTAGATTAAAAATAGGGAGCGGAAGCCCAACAAACAGGGCAAATAATGACATTAAATAGCTGTTGGAGGCATATTCACGCTCGTCTTCCGTGATTTCGCGCGGCGAAAATGCTATAATCCTTTCTTGATGTTCCATATCCAGTTGAGAAGCAATAAAATGATAAGGGAAATACTGAGCCAACGCTTGCTTTGCAAGGTCTGCTCAATCCAACGATAGGCCCGGTAGAAGTAGTCTTTGCGAAAAATAAGATCTATACTCATCAACAGCAAGATGCCCACGGCCATGGCGGCGGCTACTAAGCCCAAGGGATTTATCCAGATGGCCTCTAGGAAATGCCTATGCAAAAGACTATGAATAGACCGCGTGGTACCACAGGAGGGGCAGGGATAGCCCGTGACCCGCTTGATGGGACATAGTGTTGTTTCTGTCGGATGCTGGTATTCTAAAAAAAGCCAGAGCAAACCGAAAAAACAAACTACGCCTGTAATCAGATATAGTTTGTTCTTCGCTGTTAGCAAGGTTTAATAGCTTAAGGCTGTCACCAGTTTTTCAAAGTTCTTACTTTTGGTGGCACCCATAATCAAGAAGTAATCGATGATGGCCCAGATACCAAAGCCCCCACAGGTAAGCAACTTACCAATGCCCAAGCCTGTATCGCCTATCATAAAGCGGTCGATACCTAAAGGACCGGCCAATAGGGATACGATCAATACCGTCGTTGGATCTTTATATTGTTGCACCTGTACATTTGTGAATTTGCTGTCGTCAGCTTTTAACAATAAATCCTTGATTTCCATTAAATGGTAGGATTCAAAAAATTTGTTGTTGGCCATTAAGAACATGTCTACCTTTTGGCTTTCCATAGCGGTGCAGTTTAAGAGGTTATTAAAAAAAAATCCATTTATGTTATTAAGATAAATGGATTTTTTGAAGAAAATAAAATTTTATTTAATTTTTAATCGTCTTTTTATGCTTGCGTTTACTGATTTTTTCAATATTCACAGGTTGCGGTACTTTTACATAATAGCCCGTTCCATCGTATTCGCGTTTGCGAGGGTGGGTTTTGCAGGCATCAGAACAACAGCCGTCCATTTCCCAGCCGCATTCATCACATTGCGTGAAATGCTCATTACATACCGGATTGGCACAATTGATCATCTTGGAGGTTGTTTTTCCACAGTTCTTACAGGTAGAAATCACTTCCGGGTTAATGGAATTTACATCCACTGTAACGCGGTTGTCAAATACGTAACATTTACCTTCAAAGTCTTTCCCGCCAGCTTCTTTTCCGTATTTAATAATACCGCCGTGTAATTGATAGACATCTTCAAAACCCTCTTTAAGTAACAAGGCCGATGCTTTCTCGCATTTGATGCCCCCAGTACAATAGGTTAATATTTTCTTGCCTTTAAATTGTTCCAACTCTTTCACCTTCTCCGGGAACTCGCGGAAATTCTCGATATCCAGGGTAATGGCGTTTTTAAAACGACCCACGGAGTGCTCGTAGTTTGAACGCACGTCTAAAATCACCACATCGGCATCGTCTTTCATGGCCATGAAGTCTTTGGGCTCCAAATGCTTCCCGGTTTGTTTATTTGGGTCGATAATTTTAGGGTCGCGCAAGCCGGAGTGTACAATCTCTGGTTTGTAACGGCAGTGCATTTTTATAAAAGAAGGCTCGGGTACTTCATCGATTTTAAACTCGGTTTTTGCGAAGCGCGGATCGGCATGTATGGCCTCCATATAGGCTTTACAAGATTCGGCGCTGCCCGATACGGTGCCGTTTAAACCCTCATCAGCAACGATAATACGTCCGACAAGATTTAAGGATTTACAAAAGTTTAAATGATCATCTGCAAATTGCTCTGCATGTTCGATAGGACTGTAGCAGTAGTACAGTAATGTTTGATAGTTTGCCATATATTCATTGATACCGCTGCAAACGGCGTTTAATGTTTAAAATTTAAGGCAAAGATACAGAAATTGAAGAATTAAAAATTGATGTGCATCACTTTTTGATGAGCGGTCTCAATAAATATTCCAAGCCATTGGCTTTAATTTCATAGAGGCTGGCCAATTGTATGCCGAGTTTTCCGGGCGGGAATCCTTGCTTTTTAAACCATACGAGGTAGGGCTCGGGCAGGTTGCATAAGAGGTAGCCTTGGTATTTTCCAAAGGGCATTTTGGTGTTTGCCAGCTCGATGAGCATCTCGGGGCGGAAAAAATCAGTCTCTTGTTTTGCCATGTTTGATGCGATGTTTTAATAAACGCAAGGCAATAATGCCGTGGTTTACCAGGTTCGGGATAAAGCCATAATACTTCTTGAAAATTTCATAGCGTTCCTGCAGGCTTTGCTTATGGCGCTGTTGCGACATGCCGCCCACCAAGTACTTGGCCACATAGGCCTTTACATTGACGATTTTCTGAGCTTTCTTTGCCGCACGAATCACCCAGTCTATATCGGCACTTAATTTATACTGCATATCATAGGGCTCGGCAATGGATCGCTTGACATAGATGGCCTGGTGGCAGATATTCATGCCGTATTTAAAGGACTTCCAATTGAATTCCTCCGGACAAGCATGGCGGCGGTCGCCAAGAATCTCGCGGTCTTCGTTTACCAGTTTGGTTTCGCCGTAATAGATATCCGCATCGGCTCCGGCCGCAAATACCTTGCTCAGGGTGTCCTTAGCAAATAGCTCGTCTCCTGAATTGAGAAATAACACATAATCGCCCGTGGCAAGCTTAAGGCCTTTATTCATTGCATCGTAAATGCCCTTGTCTTTTTCTGAAACCAATGTGCTGATATGCGATCGGTATTCCTGAATTACATCCATGGTGCCATCATTGGAAAGGCCATCCACCACGATGTACTCGATATTCGGGTAGTCCTGATTGGCCACCGAGGCTAAGGTAAAGCGAATGTCGCGAACATTATTATACACAATGGTGATAATGGATACCTTGGGTTTCAGCTCTTTTTCCTGCATGGATATATTCATAGAAAGCACAAAAATAGGCATTTTTATTTTCCTAATTATTTTATTTCCGCCATACTATTTGTAACTTATTGCGGTTAATAGCATTGTAAACTCATCGCAAAGATGCCCTCATTTAAAAAGACTGTATTAAAATATTTTCCCATCGATAAATTCCTCTTCAACCGATCCTATTCTCAGGAAGGTGAGGATATGTTAATCCGAAGTTTTTATGAAACCCGCAAGCGCTATAAAGGCTATTATATTGATGTAGGCGCGCATCATCCCTATCGTTTTTCCAATACCATGTATTTCTATAAGCAGGGCTGGAAGGGTATAAACATCGAACCATCACCGGATGCCATGAAATGGTTCAACTGGTTTAGGCGACGCGATGTAAACCTCAATATCGGCATTTCGGAAAGCCCGCAGGAACTGTTGTATTATTGTTTTAACGAACCTGCCTTAAATGGGTTTTCCAAGGAGATTTCGGAACAACGGGATGGTTTGAATGCGAAATACCATTTACAGAAAACCATTGTGGTGCCTACGCTGCCTTTGTCGGATGTGCTGGATAAGCACCTGCCCGCAGGTCAGGAAATTGACTTCCTCTCGATCGATGCGGAAGGGTTTGATTATATCGTGCTGCTATCCAATAATTGGGAAAAGTACCGTCCGATCTTCGTGCTGGTGGAAGAAGAGCTGAGCATTAAGGACTTGGGGCAATCGAAAGTATACCGTTTTCTGCATGAAAAAGGCTATGAGCTTGCGGGGAAATCAAAGCGCACCTTGGTATTCAAGCGTGCCGATACGCTTTAACGCAATCCTTTTTTGGCCTTTCGCTGGTTTAGCTTTTTCTCGATAAAGCGAGCCAAGCGTTCGAAGAACGTCCCTTTTCTATGCTTGTAGAAATGCTTGATGGCTGCTAACGCGATAGGATCTTCCTCAATTACCGCCGGATATTTGCGTACCGGTAATTTAGCCAAGGCTACTTTATAAACCTGATCTACATCGGAATGGGTGCCGGAACCATCGGTTCCTGTATTTTGGATATAGGAATGCCGTGGGTATAGCACTAGTCCGCCCTGTTTATAGACCGAGAGGTACCAGCGGATGGCCCAGGAGTTTATTTTTCCGGCCTTAAACTGCTTCACCTGCTTCCAGAAGTTCTCGGTATGGTCTACACTGAAAGCTTTGATGTCTTTGCGCTTGAAGCCATGGGTTAAGGCGTTGATGTCGGGGTTAAAATGTTTCCAGGCACGGTCCCAGGTGGCCCAACCCCAGCTGCTGGCTACGCGGAAGAAAAAGGTCTCCGGCAGGGTTTTAGGCTGCTCAACCGGATACATATAGCCCGCAACCTGCATCACCTTCTCCTGGTCTTCAAAATGATTTAAGGCATTGTTGAAGTAAGTTAATGCGAATTTGGAAGTCTCTAGGTCATCTTCCAGAACTATGATCTTTCCATGCTTTTGCACGACTTGGGTTACCCCATCGATGACCGAATTGGCCAGGCCTTTATTCTGACCACGCTCAATGATATAGATATGCTTGAATTTCCAGGGCTCCCGAATAATGGAACGTACTTTATTGACTTCATCGATATCCTCGGAGGTCTTGGCGGCATCGGAAAAGATATAGATATCCGACTGCTCGGCCAGCTTATTGGCTTCTAGGGCCAAAAGCGTTTTACGGGTATGGACAGGTCTGTTGTAAACAAAAAGTGCGATTGGTGCTAACATGAATAGGTATTGCTATCTATATTGTTCAAATATAGGGTTTAATCTCGTAATGCTTCCGTATATTGGCTTTTTTTATAGGCTGTACAAATATCTTTCCTAAATTTGATGAGTTTTAATTTGCATGAGCGATAATACGAAAAACATCACCATCAAAGGGCTCTTCTGGAATGCCTTAGACCGTTTTGGGAACCAGGCCATCGTGACGGTTGTGGGCATCATTACGGCGAGGGTAATCAGCTCGGAAGATTTTGGTGTTATTGGGGTCTTGATGATCTTCTCGACCATTGCGACCGCTTTTGTGGATAGTGGCTTGGCCACCTCGCTCGTGCGCACCAAACAGGTGAATGAACTGGACTATTCCAGCATGTTTGTCTTTAACCTTTGGGTTGCAGGCTTCTTGTACCTGATTCTGTTCTTTTCCGCCCCCTATATCGAGGAATATTATGCCATCCCGAACCTTACCCTCTATGCGCGTGTGCTGTTCCTGCAATTGCTCGTCCATTCCCTGGGTATTGTGCAATATGTTAAGATATTAAAGAATTTTCAGTTTAAAATAACCGCACGCATCAATGTGATTGCGATTTTTCTATCCGGTATTGTGGTGGTGCTGGTTGCTGTGTTAGGATTCGGCATCTGGGCGCTCCTCTTGCAACAGCTCTTGTACTCGTTCTTTCGGACGATTATGCTGTGGTATTGGGGCGATTGGAAGGTGAGCCTGAAGCTGTCCTATGCTTCCTTAAAGCAACATGTGGCCTTCTCGCTGTCTTTTATGGTTGCCAATATGTTGGGTAAAGTATTGTCGCCTTTCTATTATTCTTTCCTAGGGAAGCATTTCAGTATTCAAGATACCGGCTATTATTACCAGGGAAACAAATGGGGCGAGACGCCGAACCTGCTGATCTCTTCCATTATTCAAGGCACCACGCTGTCTACCCTGACGCCTATTCAGGATGATTATCCTCGGTTTTTAAATGCCTGCCGAAAGACGATGTCGACCCTGGCCTTTGTCCTCTTTCCGGTCAGTATATTGGCTATTGCTGTGGCTAAGCCTGGGTTTATTTACTTTCTGACGGATAAATGGCTGACTTCGGTGCTCTATTTCCAGCTCTTATGCTTCGCGGGTTTGTTCATTTCGCTGGCCGATATGAATGTGAACTTCTTGAATATTAAAGGGAAATCGCAATATGCGCTAGGTTTGGAAATCGCCAAGGTTTCCTTAGCCATTATTGCGCTGTTATTGACCTATACACACGGTATTATTTATATTATTTACGGGCAAATTGCTGTCCGTATCCTGGTTTACCTGGCTACAGCCTTAATGAGTGGCAAAATCTATGGCTATCACCTTTGGGCACAGCTTAAAGACCTCTTGCCTTCCTTCGGGATCAGCTTGTTCGCCGGCGTATTGGCCTATTTGCCGTTGTATTTTGAACTCATTTCCCATAATTTGCTGTTGGTAATCTGTCAAAGCCTTATCTTCGTAGCGGTTTATATCAGTATCAACCAGTTGATCAAACAGGTGATATGGATGGAGATACTGGGAATGCTGAAAAAGAAATTTGCTAAATAGTTTTCATGGAATTAGTTGCACAAGGAAATTGGGTGGGGTATCAAACTGTTTTTTATCATGAAAAAACAGGTGCTTTCGGAGAAGATATTCATGCGGTCATCGATTATTCCAATTTGGAAATCGATACGGAAGGCTTAGCGGCCTATCTGGATTTCGGCTATGCGGTATTTGGGCATACGGCCGTAAAGCATGTGAAATTCCTATTGCCCAACCAAGCTTTATATAGTGATGGCAAGCAATTGAAGGTGCTGGATCAAACAGATACCATCAGTCAGAAGCTTGCCCAGCGCAGTCATGAAGATGATGTGATGCAGCTTATTCAGCAAAGGGTGAATACCTGGGCGAATAGTTTTCCTGAGAACATCCTGATTCCGACTAGCGGTGGTTTCGACTCCCGTTTAATGAATGTGCTGCTTGACGATAAGTCGCGTATCCATGCCTATACCTATGGCACTTCCTTTAATCAGGGGGCATCTCGCGAATCGGTGTATGCCGGTTTATTGGCCGAGCGCTTGGGTACCACCTGGCAACGCATCCCTTTGGGTAAGTTTAATGGCTATATGGACGATTGGTTTGATCAATTCGGCCCGGCTGTGGGGGCATCCGGAACTTACCATATCGAGTTTTATGCAAAAATTAGAAATCTAGAGAACCAGGCGAAGTTAGGCTTGCTCAGTGGTATCATTGGGGATGCCTGGGCTGGTGCTGTCCACGTCCCGGAGATTCGCTCTGCACGTGAGTACCGCACGCTTGGTTATACGCATGGCATGAGGGCGGATTCGCAACGAGCCATGAATATTGATTATACCGGATTGGCCGAGCAGCAGTTCGACCGGATGAAGACGGATCTTCAACATCCTGAATTCCGCATTATTACAGCCATGCGCACGAAGATGATGCTGTTGCAATACCTTATTGCTGTGCCATCTAGGATGGGGTTCCCGGGTTATTCGCCCTTTGTGGAGGAGGACGTGGCCTTGGCCATGCTGAACCTGCCGCAGGATAGAAAGCAGGATAGGGCCTGGCAGCGAGATTTCTTCCGCAAGCAAGGGCTGCTGTTTGAAGAGGAAAAACATAATTATACTTACCAGAATTCCTTAAACTACTATTCGCTGTTGCATGAAGAGTTGGCGCCTTTGGATGTTAACTTATTGCGTGAAGTGATGCAGGTGGATTATCTGGAATGGATTAATCAAAAGATTCAACATATTGGCCGTAAAGAAAGGCTGTTTCAAACGCTGATGCATACGCCGAAGGTGAAGGGTGTTCTGAAGCTATTTGGCGCGAAGAATGAGCTGTTGGCTGCATATTTTGCGTATATTACCATTAAACCTATTGAAGCTTTATTGTTAAAGAGAAATGCAAGCATCACAAAAGCATAGATTCTTATTCGTTGGCGACGCAGTGTTGCAGTCGGAGCCGGAGATTTCGGAAGAACTGCGCGCGCAATTGTACGCGGCGGAAATACGCTCTTGCAATGTAGAAGCGCCTTTAAGAGGTTTCGGAGCGCCTATTAAGAAAACAGGCCCTTTAGTGGCACAGGATCCGAAAGCCGCTGACTGGCTGATTGCTGCAGGCTTTAACCTATTCCCGATGGCCAATAATCATATTTACGACTTTGGACCCATCGGCATGCTGGAAACCATGGAGGCTTTCCCGCAGGATGCCGTATTAGGGGTAGGAGAAGAGGAGCAGGCTTATGAGATGCTGGTCAAAACGTTCGATGATGTGAACTATGGCTTTTTAGCCTATGGTGAAAATGGCTATGGCGCTATCAATGGCGATCGGGGGATCGGGCATGCCTGGATCAACCATGCACGGGTTCCAGCGGATATCCGTCGCTTTAAAAGCCTGGTGGATGTGTTGATTGTGCAGGTGCATGCAGGCGTGGAGCTTTTGGATGTGCCTATTCCGGAATGGCGCGCTAAATATAGACAATTGATTGATCTGGGTGCCGATGTGGTTATTGCCCACCATCCGCACGTAATGCAGGGTATCGAAGAGTATAAAGGCAAATTAATCTGTTATAGTTTAGGGAACTTTTATTTTGACTACCCAAGCAATCATCCTCAATGGAATACCGGGGCGATGCTGACCTTGGATTTCCAACATAAGCAACGCGTAGGCTACGACTTCCAGGTCATTAAAAAGGATGGTCAGCAACTCAGCTTGGAGGAGGAGTCGGTTTCTGCGCTTTGGCTAAAGAATCTCAATGAGAAGTTAACGGCGGAGTCTTATATTGATTATGTGACCCAAGCGGCTGTGAAAGATTGGGAACAACACCATGCGGGCTACTATGCTAAGGCGTTCAATGGGGTATCTAGCTACAGTTTAAAAGCCTTATTGAAACATGGAAAGCGCTTGTTCTTTAATCGGGGGATAGATTACAATATGCTTTGGCATAATCAGTTTATAGAAAGCAACAAATGGCTCGTAGATAGAGCCATTCGGTATAAGTTTAAGCAGGAAAATCCCGAAGATTAGATCACGGTAATCTGGCTGCTGAATTCTTTTAAGCTAGGGTGTTTGGGGTCTAAATCGGTCACCAAGTAATTGATGTCCCGTAATGGGGCAACCCGCATCTTCTGGTTGGAGTTCAATTTCTCTACAATACTCAATACGCCTAGTTTCTTAGAGCATTTGATCATCGCCTTCTTGATCTGTACAACTTCCCAGTCGGAATCCGTAATCCCTTCCTCTACGGAAAGACTATTCGTACCTAACAGACAAAGATCCACACGTATTTCTGATAGGGCATTGATGACCTGCGATCCGGATACAATATTCGTATTACGCGATAGGTGTCCGCCTAATAGAATTACTTCCAGATTCTCCTTCTCCGCTAATTCCAGGGCTACTAAGGGGCTGATGGTGAAGAAGGTGCATTGGATATCCTTAGGCATCAAGCGCGCTAATTCGATCATACTGGTACCTCCGCCAACTAATACCGTCATTCCACTTTGAATCAGGGATATCGCTTTGCTGGCGATCTCTTTCTTGGCTTCTTTGGCATATACTTGATTATCCTGGAAGGGATAATGAAAAGATTTGGACAACGCGCCTCCATATACCTTTAGCACCTGACCACTTTCTGCCAGCTCATTTAAGTCGCGGCGGATGGTATCCTCTGATACGTTAAGTTGTACACTTAAGTCGGAGGAAAGCACCTTATTGTGGATATTGATTTGGTGAATGATATAAGCCTGTCTTTCTTCTTTTAACATAATTTATTTTTGATTAGGCTGTAAAAATATAAAATTAATAGGAACTAAAGACTAAGTCGGTGAATCTGTAGGAGATTCGCCCGATGATTGATCTTTTTTAGCTTCCTGTTCTTCAACTTTCTTCGGTAAATTACTTGCTTTAAAGCGTGGGGTAAATCCTTTCGGCTTTGCTGCTACTGGTGTTTCTGCGGTTTCCTCGCTAGCTTTTTCTTCGGCTATAGGCGAGGTGCTAGGTGCAGGTTCTTCCACTTTCTTTGGTAAGCTTCCTGCTTTGAAGCGGGGGGTAAATCCTTTCGGTTTTACTGCTATTGGTGTTTCTGCGGTTTCCTCGCTCGCTTTTTCTTCGGCTATAGGCGAGGTGCTAGTTGCAGGTTCTTCCACTTTCTTTGGTAAGCTTGCTGCTTTGAAGCGTGGGGTAAATCCTTTCGGCTTTGCTGCTATTGGTGTTTCTGCGGTTTCCTCACTCGCTTTTTCTTCGGCTATAGGCGTGGGGCTAGTTGCCGGTTCTTCGGCTTTCTTAGGTAGATTACTTGCTTTAAAGCGGGGTTTAAAACCTGCAGGTTTGCTGGCTGCTGGTTCTGAAGCCTCGGTTGTCGGGCTAGCGGAAGGGACTTCCTCTACAGGGGTACTTGCTGCTTTAAACCTTGGCTTAAAGCCTGTAGGCTTAGGTGCTGTTGATGGACTGCTTTCTTCGGCCTTCGCAACTGAAGGACTTGCCTTAGTTATTGCAGGGCTTGCTTTCGCAGCTACAGGGCTTGGTAGCTCCACTTCTACCAAATGATAGCTTTTGCGTAATTTGTTGAACCAGAACTTCTTGCTGTGGTCAAAACTCTTCTCGCCCATTAATGCATAATGGGATGCAAATTCATCGTACAATTGGGGCTCTGCTTTTTGTAAAGCGCTTAGATCAATTTTTTTCTTCGCAAAGAAATCAGCAAATGTCTGCATATACAAATGTACGTAATAGGCATTAAATTATTGCCATCGGAAAAAGCCTTTTCCTATTCCCATGATAGGCCTAACATAAAAGGGCTGCATCCATGGATACAGCCCTTTTATGTGATACTTTAGCTTCCTCAGCTTAGTCCATATTATGGTAAACAGCTTGCACATCATCGTCCTCTTCGATCTTATCGATCATTTTAAGGACGTCTGCGGCTTGTTCTTCCGATAGGGAAGTATGCGATAGGGCAATGCGTTCTAACTTCGCAGAGCTCACCTCAATACCCTTCTCTTCCAGCAAACGTTGCATGTTTCCAAAGTCTTCGAATGAAGTTTGTACTACCACTACATCGTTTCCTTCTTCGTCAGCCTCTACATAGAGTTCTTCCAAACCACCATCGATTAATTCCAGTTCCAATTCTTCCACATCCAATTCCTCACTTGCCGGGAAACGGAAAATAGATTTACGGTTGAAGATAAAGTCTAGGGAGCCTGTTTTTCCTAAGGAACCACCAGATTTGGTGAAATAGCTACGGATATTCCCTACAGTTCTATTGGTATTGTCTGTTGCGGTTTCAATCAATACAGGAACACCATGAGGGCCATAACCTTCATAAACATATTCCTCATAGCCTTTGGAGTCTTTTTCTGAGGCGCGTTTAATAGCGGCTTCCACGCGGTCTTTAGGCATATTTACGGCCTTCGCGTTTTGGATGGCAGTACGTAAGCGGGAGTTGTTTTCCGGGTGAGGACCGCCTTCTTTTACGGCCATGGCAATCTCTTTACCTAGGCGTGTGAACTGAACGGCCATTTTGGCCCAGCGTTTAAATTTTCTTTCTTTTCTAAATTCGAAAGCTCTACCCATGTTAATTTAATTTTGATTTCAGATTTGCTATCATGTCTGCACACATTGCTTTGAGATCAAAGGTTGGTTGCCAACCCCAATCTTTTCTTGCTACTTCATCATTAATGCTTTTAGGCCATGAATCAGCAATCGCTTGGCGCGGGTCATGCTCGGCATACGAGATTTCAAAATTAGGAAGAATTTTTTTAATTTCTTCGGCTATTTCTTTCGGTGTGAAGCTTATTCCGGCTAAATTATAGCTCGAACGGATGCTTAGGGCTTCGGCCGGCGCGTCCATCAGTTCGATAGTACCGCGGACAGCATCGTCCATATAGAGCATCGGTAGCTCGGTGTTTTCTGATAAGAAGCTGGTATATTTTCCTTGGCGAAGGGCTTCAAAGAAGATATGTACGGCGTAGTCGGTCGTGCCTCCTCCCGGTTCTGTGCGCCAGGAGATAATCCCCGGATAGCGAATACTACGGATATCTAAGCCATAGCGGTTATGGTAGTATTCCACCAAACGCTCGCCGGCCAGTTTACTGATACCATAGATGCTGTTCGGATCCATGATGCAATATTGGTCAGTGTTTTCTTTTGGCGAGTGCGGTCCAAAAACCGCAATAGAACTAGGCCAGAAGATTTTCTTAATCCCCATTTCTACGGCGAGATCCAATACGTTCAACAGGCCATTCATGTTCAGGTCCCAGGCTTTCTGCGGATACTGTTCTCCCGTTGCCGAGAGCATGGCGGCCAATAAGTATAGTTGAGTAGGTTTGTATTTTTCGATTAAGTGGCGAATCCCATCTTTATCTAAGACATTTAGGATTTCAAATTGTTCATCTTCGGCAATTTCGTGGGGAGCGCGGATGTCGGAGGTGATCACATTTTCTTTACCAAATTTAAGGCGTAAAGCGGCTGCTAATTCAGAGCCAATTTGTCCGTTGGCTCCAATCATCAAAATGCATTCTTTCATTGCTGCAAAGCTATTATTTCTTTCGTTTAATATATCGTAAACAGTTCCTGTTTTTCTTGGGGCGAAATTAGTAAATAATTGCCTGCTAATTACTAGGAACCATGATTTTACGCAATCGAATGTGTTGCAAAAAAGGCCCTAAAGCCCTGTTTTTACCGTACATTTTCTCCGAAAAATCAATTTCTCAACGAAAGTACACATTCAGATCCTTTTCCATCTCTTGCTGATTTTGATATATTGTCAATGAACTCCTGCAAATACTGAATAAATTTCACCGATATTTTGATCCTGTTGAATAATATTTTGCAGACTGCCGGAATGCTTAGGAATTGCTAAAATTAATTGTAAACATTCCCTTTTATTTAGTATGTTTGCTTCCTTAGATAAATTAATTAGAATCTATATTAACTAAAATTTAAAGCAAAATTTAAACTATGAAAGTTGCAGTAGTAGGCGCAACAGGACTTGTTGGGTCAGAAATGTTGACAGTATTAGCGGAACGTAATTTCCCGGTTTCAGAGTTAATCCCCGTAGCTTCCGAAAGAAGTAAGGGTAAGGAAATTGACTTTAAGGGAAAGAAGTATAAGGTTGTGACGCCTACTGAAGCTATTGCACTGAAGCCAGATGTTGCTTTATTCTCTGCAGGCGGTAGCACTTCTACCGAATTTGCACCCTTATTTGCTGAAGCTGGTATTACGGTAATCGATAATTCATCGGCTTGGCGTATGGACCCGAGCAAGAAGTTAATCGTGCCTGAAGTCAATGGCGATGTATTGGAAGCCAGTGATAAGATCATTGCGAATCCAAACTGTTCTACCATTCAAATGGTGGTTGTAATGAAGCCTTTGCACGAAAAATATAAAATCAAACGCGTCGTAGTTTCTACCTATCAGTCGGTAACAGGTACAGGTGTAAAAGCCGTTGACCAGTTAATGGATGAGCGTGCGGGTAAGGATGGTGAAAAAGCCTATCCATACCAAATCGATTTAAACGTGATTCCACATATCGATGTGTTCCAAGATAATGGTTACACGAAAGAGGAAATGAAAATGATCCAGGAAACCAACAAGATCATGGGCGATGACTCGATTAAAGTAACGGCGACTACAGTACGTATCCCGGTTATGGGTGGACACTCGGAATCAGTAAACATTGAATTTGAAAATGAATTCGATCTTGCTGAATTGAGAGCAGCTTTGGAAGCGCAGGAAGGTGTAATTGTGGTAGATAACCCAGCAAAACTGGAATACCCGATGCCGAAAGATGCACACGGAAAGGATGAGGTTTTTGTAGGCCGTATCCGTCGTGATGAGTCTCAACCGAAAACTGTGAACCTTTGGGTTGTAGCAGATAACTTGCGTAAAGGTGCTGCTACGAATGCCGTACAGGTTGCTGAATTATTACAGAAAAAAGGATTAATCTAAGCAAGTATACTTGATAGGAAAAGGCTGCTCCATGAGCGGCCTTTTTTTGTGTACAAGCTTTAGGCGCCTTAAAATGGGAAGCCTTCCGACTGTCTATAAGTCAAACGGGTCTAAGCCAGCGGCCAAGCCATACTTGCAATACCAGCCATAAAGCCGGCCACTGTAACCCTCAAAAACCTGTTCCAATACCTAGTCAACAAAAAAGCGCGAAGATCATCTCTTCGCGCTTTTTTATATTGCTTATGCTTGCCTGCTTATCTTACAGGAACAAACTTCCAGTTGTCATATAAGTATCCACCGCTGCTGTTGCTACCTGTAGTGATATAGCCTGTTTTGTCTAAGGCAAATCCTACGCCTTGCTCGCGCGCCACTTCAAGAGATTGGTGTTTGTCAGTCCAAGTATCGTCAACAGGGTTATATTTCCATACACCCCCTACAACGCCTGAAGTTGAACGACCGCTTACTACATAACCAAAGTTATCGATAGCGAAAGCGCTAGCTCTAGAGCGTCTGATATCTTGAGTATCCGATTTGATGTCTTTTAATTGCTTCCATTCGGTACCGTCGAATGACCAGAATTCTTCAGGCACATTTCCTGTTCCACCACCTACGTATGCTTTACCATTGATTACGAAAGAGAAGGCATATGCTTTCTTATCTGTAAATTGAGGCGCACGTGAACCTGTAAGGGCAGTCCATTTTTTAGTCGTACCATCAAACTCGTAGAAATCACTTAATAAGGTTTCGTTACGTGTAGATCCTAAACCAACATAAGCTTTATTGCCGATGCTGAAGGCTACTGCACCGTAGCGAGCTTGACCTGGGAAATCGTCGATTTTAGTCCACTGATTTGTTGTAGCGTCGAATTCGTAGAAATCTTTTAACGCATCTGAACCGTTTGATCCTAAACCGTAATAACCTTTATTATTGATAGCGAAACCAACAGCACTGTGTCTTGCTTCACCTTCAAAATCCTTTTTCTTGGTCCAGCCTTTGCCATCAAAAGCGTAGATATCGCTGATTGTTTCACCTGGTTTTACCCATCCACCAACTACGTAGGCTACATTGTTTAGGGTAAAAGTCGATGCGCCAATGCGTGGAGCACCTGAAAATACCGTAGCTCTTGTCCATTCTGTAGGCCCATTATCTATTTTATTATCGGTATCCTCGTCTTTTTTACATGAATTGAAGGATGTAATTGCAATAACGCCGACTAAAAGTAATACAAGCCAGTTTCTCTTGTTCATAAATTATTTAAATTTTGTATATACGATGTTTAATTTCACTAAAGGTTGATTGTTCTCCGTAGCTAGAATACTGGTATTCCCGCTGCGAAGCAACTCTGATGGCGACAAAGATAAAAATAAAGATTTATCTTGGGCACCTTCGTCATTCGCACTGCGAATATATTGAATCATATTGAACACATAGCGTCCTCTACGACCCGTATTGTTTCCTGGGATATAACCACCCGTTTGGTAGCTGTTACCAAATGGAGTCATCACATAATTTACCGGGATATTGTTGTTCGCAATAAATAAGATCGGGGTTTGTGCTGGAATGTAATGCCCGAAATGGGACGATTCAAGCTCAATTATTAATTCGGCCTTATTGATGGCGAAGCCTGGCGTACGCATAAATTGCGCTAAACCCGGGAAAGAAATCTTCGTGGCAATACCTGCTCCACCTTGCACGAAGGAAACCCCTTGTGTTTGGGAAACCGGCTTCGGACGGTTAGCTTTTAGATCGGCGAACATAGTGCCCGAACGATCGGCGTCCATTTGGTTATATTGCACCGAGCGATCGCCCATCTGGAACGATTTTACGCCTGTCTTTTTCAAACCATCGGTACCCATGTACGAGTAATTTACATTCACTTGCAGGGTATCTGAGAAACCAACGATCGACTTGCTATTGGCATCTGGTACCAATACCATACCTTTAAAGTAGTCGTTGAAGTTGGCGGCTGAATTTAAAACGTAGTCTGCGGTTTTAATTTTCTGGAACAATTCAGCACCTAAGGCATCACTTAAGCGAATTTGAACCGAGTCGCGCTTGTGCATGTAAGGTAAAAACGATACAGAACCCAATGCATTCGCATCGTAGGCAAAATTCTGATGTCCAAAGATGGAAGCACCGGAAATATAAACTGGATTCGGAAAACCTGGCATGCTACTGTTAATTGTTGTAGTCTCTAACGCTTTTGTTAAGCGATGTGCTACAATGGTCATGCTTTTGGTGGTGTCACCAAAGCTATAGCGGCCGTATGAAGGGCGTAATATCAAGTTAATGGAGTCGAATTTCGCGGAGTTCGGAAGCTCACCCGAAAGGTTATAAGGAAGAATCCGGAAATAGGAGGATGCTGTTAAGCTGCCAATCGGACCTTGCTGCACTTTCCCTACCAATAGTCTTCCTGTTCCTGAAGTTGGAATGTTCGGCATCAAAACAGTCGCTACCTCGGCAGTTAATGTATCTGAGGAGGATAGGTTTAAGTTCTCGATGTTCTCATTATTTAATGAGATGGACATGTCTTTATCGCAGCTCGCGAAGAAAAAACATACGCTCAAACTTAGGGTAACAATGGAAGTTAATCGTAAATATTTAATCATAAAATCAGCAATCATGCAAAAGTAATGAAAGGGAACTGTTAATCAGTGTTATATTTTGTTAAAACTGCCCCTGAACCTATGCCGTGCAAATCTACTAATTTAAATTTGTTTTAATTATGTTAAAAAAGTATAAAATATTGATACTGGCCATTATCCTAACAGCCGGTGGAATTACCCTGGTATTAAGTATTTGGTTGTATGGAAGCTATCAAAACCGGAAAATGTATTTCCTGGGAACGGCCGATCATTTGCTTTTTGATGTGATTCAAGACTTCTATCAAGAAAACGAAGAAGCCTTGTTAAAGCGCGATCAGGTACAGCCTATGGACCGTATCGATTCCTTGGCCAGTGCCCTGCAAGCGCGCTATCCGCAATTGAACAAAGATAGCCTGAGCCAATTATTGGCACAGAATGGCGTGCAAAAGGATCCCCTGGCGGAAGCCTTGGCTGCCAGTAAGCGTGGCAAGTTCTCCGGCAGAAGACTTTCTAAACACCTGATCTCCACGATGGCCATCCGCAACATCAATTGGGATGCCCAAACCTTAGACACCTTAAGCAACCGCCTGCGCTTGGCCTTGCAGGCTCGGAAACTCTATAGTCCGTTTGCTTTAAAAATGGTAACCCTAACAGGCCTAGACTCCGCCGATCGTGATCAGCTGTATAAGGAACGGTATCGGGCTTTTAAAACCCGCCCCATTTCCATCGACCCGCAGGAAGATCGCTATTTGGAGATCGATTTTAAAGACCCTCGATTCTTCCTGATCTTTTCTATCGGCTGGCAATTGTCCATTTCCATTTGCCTAGTGTTTGCCCTCATCGGCACCTTCTTTTACCTCTTGGCCACCATTAAAAAGCAAAATCAATTGGCCATGTTGCGCAAGGCCTTCGTAAATAACATGACCCATGAGCTGAAAACACCGGTATCCACCGTGATGGCCGCTGTGGAATCTATTCAGCGCTATGGTGCGATGGAGGATAAGGAACGCATGAACCGCTACCTCAACATTTCCAAGCATGAGCTGGAGCATCTCTCCAACATGATCGAGCGCGTGTTACAAGTGGATATCGCAGAAACCAATGGCATAAAACTAAATAAAACAAATTTCAACCTCGTTATGCTCATCGAGGAGTGCATGGAAAATGCGCGTCTATTTTCCAAAAAACCGGTAGACTTCCATTTGCAGTTGCAAACCAAGGAAACGCAGCTCTTTGCCGATCAGGCCCACTTGAAGAATGTCTTGTCCAATTTATTCGACAATGCCGTAAAATATGCTGGGGAGACCGTTAAAATTGATGTAATTTTGAGTGAAGAAGCTGGTAACTATAAGCTCCAGATTCGTGATAATGGCCAAGGCATCCCGAAAGCATATGTAAAAGATATCTTTGATCTCTTCTTCCGGGTACCCTCTGGAGATATCCACGACGTGAAAGGCTTTGGCTTGGGATTAGCCTATGTAAAACAGGTAATCAACCAGCATCATGGCCATATTGCGGTGGAAAGTGAACTGGGGGTTGGCAGTAATTTTGTAATTAGCATAGCAAAAGAAGGGGCATGACGAATATCCTGTATGTTGAAGATGAAGAGAGTTTAGCCATGATTGTTTCCGATAGTTTGGAATCGCATGGTTTTATGGTTAGGCATGTGCCCAATGGGCAACAGGCCCTCTTGTTTCACAGCAAATACAGACCCGACATTATTGTGCTGGATGTGATGATGCCCTTAATGGATGGCTTTACCGTGGCCAAGGAAATCCGAAAAACAGACCTGCATACCCCCATTATTTTCTTAACCGCCCTGACGCAAACCGAGGATGTGGTGAAAGGCTTTAAAATTGGCGGCAATGATTATGTCCGCAAGCCGTTTAAAATTGAAGAACTCATTGTACGGATTGAGGCGGCTTTAAAGAAAACAGGGCAAGGCATGTCTAGCAGTAAATTCGTGATCGGTGATTACACCTTGGACGCAACGAAAAATATCTTATATTACGGGGAACAGACCGAAAAACTTTCCTATCGGGAAGCCGAGCTGTTGAAACGGCTTATTGAAAGCAAGGATAAGGTATTGCCTCGCGATGAAATTATTCGCACCTATTGGAGCAATGACACCTATTTTACCGGACGTAGCTTGGATGTTTTCATCAGCCGCATCCGAAAGTACCTGGCCGCCGATGAGCGCATCAAAATCACCAATATCAGAGGGGTAGGCTATATGCTTTCCCTCGAGTAATTGCAAAAAAGGAATAGGATATGAAAGCACTAATTATCGTTGATGTACAATATGATTTTCTACCAAACGGCACGCTCGCCGTGCCCAAGGGCGATGAAATTATCCCCATCATCAACAACCTCCAAAAAGAATATGATCTAGTGGTGGCCACCCAAGATTGGCATCCCGCCAACCATAAGAGCTTTGCCAGCCAGCATGCAGGGCAAATTCCCTTTGAAGTAATTGATTTGAATGGCTTGCCCCAGGTGCTATGGCCCGACCATTGTGTGCAGGGCTCCTTTGGTGCCGAGCTTGCCGAAGACTTAGAGGCCCATGCCATTGAAGCTATCTTCCGCAAAGGCATGGATCCGGAGATTGATAGCTATAGCGGTTTCTACGACAATGGTCGCCGAAAACAAACCGGACTCGCGGGTTACTTAAAAGATCGTGGAGTCAGCGAGGTGCATGTCTGCGGCTTGGCCGCCGATTATTGTGTGTTCTTCACGGCCATGGACGCCATAGACGAGGGTTTCAAAACCAGCATTATTTCCAAAGCCACCAAGGCCATTGATAAGGGCGCCTTTATGGAAAAGAAAAACGAATTTATACAAAAAGGAGGGGCTTTAATTTAGCCCCTCCCTTGTTTATTAACGTGGTCTGCGTCCGCCCCGTGGCCGATCGCCCCGTGGCCGATCGCCCCGCCGGCCTTCCGCCCCGCCGCCATCAAACATCATCTTACCCCCAAAATTCCGAAGGTTGTACGTGAAACTTAAGAGAAAATAACGATTCAGTGTGTTCGATGTCGTGCTGGAAACCGCCGTTTCCGATACGTTCCTATTCACGTTGGAGGCATTGTTTAAAATATCGAAAGCCTTAATGCCCAACTCTGCATTCTTCTGCTTAAAGAGCTTATAGCCCAAGGAGGCATTCCATACGCTGGCCGAAATCCCTTTACTATCGCCCACACCCGAATTATAGAGGTAGGCAAAGTTCGAATTGAAAACCATGCGTTTTAAAAATTCGATGTTCAGGCTATTGCTTAAACGATGGGTATACTGCATAAAATGTGTGGTGCGGGAGGTCGGGTTATCCGTGAAATTCACATTTGCCCCGTAGTTTAAACCGATGATGATTTCACGACTAAAGTTCGTGAAGATCCCGATATCCTGGTTAAAGCCGTAGCGATAATTCGGAATCAACTGGTCGTTCTGGTAAACATAATTCCGATTGTAGAATAAGCGGTTGTTCGCATTCAGGTTAATTCCCAATTTCTTAATCTGTAGGCCATAGCTATTGGATGCGCGTATGGAGAAAACTCCGTCCACATTCACGGGTACCGTATATTGCCCCCCGGCTCCCAAAATCACATCGTCAAAAAGCTGCACCGTGGTATCTGTAATGAATACCGAATTCACAATCTTATCGTTGGTGTAATTAAAGTCCAAGTTGCTATTAAAGCTTCGGCCGTTCTGTCTATTGATGTCCCGGTATTGCAGGCGGAAGGTATGGTTGTATTCCTGGTTCAAGTTCGGGTTACCATTGCGAATGTTCAACTCATTGGATACATCCACAAAATCTTGAAGCTGGTTAATGTCGGGGGTATTGGTTGCCGTATTATAGTTAAATTCAATACTGCGCTCGCGGGTGAAATAATAGGCGGCGGTTAGCTCGGGCAAGAAACTGCTGAAATCGGCCTTGGTTTTCTGGTTAATCGGAAAGGTACGGTCATTGATGCGTATGCCATGTTGGTAGTTCATGCCCAGCTGTATACGTAGGGTATCGCGCTTATTATAGCCAATGGAGGCCCCTACATTATGGAAGTTGAAATCGTTTTGAAACTCATTTGACAGGCGCTCATTCAGTTCATCATATTGGCCGGTTTCCGCTAAAAATTCCATGGTCTTGCGGTCTGAGTAATTACGTGTATTGCGGAAGTTATAGTTTGTTTGCAAGCGGGTATATTTAGCGAGCCTATGGGTATAGCTAAGGCGGGTATTAAAGCCTGAGCCGTAGCCATTGGTTAAGCTCTCGCGGTTGTTGGTGTCTCTGCGGGCTAAAACGGCATCTTCATAATACTCGTTAAAGGCCAAGGTTTTGCCAAAAGCATCGTTACTGCTCTTATTGCCGTTGAAATTGATGGAGATCGTTTGTCCCGGATGGCTTAGGCGACGCATGTACGTGAGGTTACCGCCAAAGCTTACACTGCTGTTGTCGCTGCTGTTATTCCGATCCGATTTATTCAAAGGGTCTGTTTGCCCAATCGTGCGGGAACTGAGGCTGCTGTTGATATTGCTGTTACTGGTATAGCTGATGTTCGGATTAATATCCAGTTGATTTAAACTGTCTATTTTCCACTTGATGCGCGAGGCAAAGCTATGGGAAATGAGTCCACGGTTCGATTCCTGTGTCTGGTTTTGGAATTGATTAGCTCGCTCGGTCAACAGGTATTCAATATCCGAGATGGAGTTGACCCGGGTATCCGACTTGCGGAAAGAGTAATCGCTGTTAAACTCCATTTTATCCCCCAGCCAGGTATTGCCATAATTGATAGCGCCGGCATAGGTGTCAGAAAGTCCACGGTCGGTATTGTTATTTCCGCGGCGCATGCCGCCCATGCCTTGTTCGGCGAAGTTGGTTTCATTGATGTTGTTGCCCATGAAATTGACGCCGAGCCGTTGATTGCCGTTAAAGGCATTCATGTTGGTGCTCAGGGCGAATTTATCCGAATCGCCTTTTCCTCCATTGGCTCGGCCAAAATAGCCTTTACGCTTGTCGGGCTTGGTCACGATATTGATGATTTTATTGCGTTTCCCATCGTCAAAACCCGAGAAGCGAGCCTGCTCGCTTTTTTCATCAATAATCTGTAATTTATCTATGATATCGGCGGGCAAGGTCTTTAGGGCCACCTTTGGGTCGGTGCTGAAGAATTCCTTGCCGTCTACCAGAATCCGTTTCACGGGTTCGCCATGGGCTTGCACATTGCCTTCTTCATCAATGATTACCCCCGGCACCTGGGCCACCATTTCATTGGCATCGGCATATTCGCGGGTGGCAAAGTTGCGGGCATTAAATTCCACGGTATCCCCTTTCACGGCTGCCAGTGGCGGCGCGGTCACTTCAATTTCTTCCAATTGAATTTCGCTGGGTTCTAATTCCACATCATAGCGAATAGGTTCATTTCCGATTTGGATGGATTTGGCCGTCGATTTAAAACCTAACAAGCTACTGCTGATGCGGAACTGCCCTTGCGGTGCTTTGTCTATACTGAATTTTCCCTCACTATTGGTCTTGGCCTGCATCAGCACGGAGTCTTTGCGGTTCAATAGCTGAATCGTTACGTTGCGCAAGGGGTTGTTGTTGGTTTTATCGACAATGCTGCCGGTAATTTTCTGCTGTGCTTGTGCTGAAAACGCAAGAATTAGGCTTAAGAATAAGACAAGAGGGAGTCTCATAAACTGGTCTTTATATTTTTCAAAGCGCCAATATCAAGAGATTTTTTGATATGTGTTTAGCCATAACGAAAAAGATACATTTAGGCACTGTGCATAGAAATGGGTATATTTGCCTTCAAGTCTAAATGAAAGAGTCAACCATCAGCAGAAAAGAACGTATTTTGCAAACCGCCATGCAGCTGTTTGCCGATAAAGGATACTTAGATACCTCCACCAAAGAAATTGCCGCCAGTGCCGGTGTTTCCGAGGCCTTGATATTTAAGCATTTCGGCAATAAAGATGCCCTGCTGTCGCATATCGTAAAATCAGGCTACCGCAAGGTGCTGATGCATCATAAGGGGATGATGACCTATAAAAATGCGAAGGACTTCTTACGCCATATGGTTATTCTGCCAAGTGAATTGGTGGCCGACGATCCACTCTTCTGGAAATTACAAGAACGCCTTTCGCATCATGCCTTTTCCAAAACCCAGCACGAGCTCTTTATTAAGCCGGTACAGCCTATTGTACTCAAGGCGTTTAAGGAGTTAGGCTATGCCCAACCGGAATTGGAAACCCAATTTTTATTGCTAATTATCGACATGCTGTGGAAGAAAGAAGCCTGCGGTGATATTGCCAATGCCCATGAATTGGCCATGCTGATTGAAGAAAAATACCAGCTTCGCTAACTGCGTGTTTATGCATGTTTCAATATAAATATGCATAACTATTTCGTTTTCTACCATAAAATCCCGTATTTCGTAAGAAATTACCTTGATGATGTTAAAACGTATAGTAGCTTGTGGACTATTGACTTGTCTTTTTTCGGCAGGTGCATTTGCACAAAAAAGACCTGATTTTGTTCCATTTATCAATCAGAAACACGCATGGGTAGACTCGGTATTTAATACCTTGAGTCCGAAAGAGAAAATTGGACAGTTGTTCCTCGTGCGGGCCCATACCAATTTGGGTGAGAAATATATTGACTCCGTTGCGAAAGTAATCCAAAAAGAACAGTTAGGTGGCTTGGTGGTGTTCCAAGGGGGACCCGTGCGCCATGTAAACATGTTCAATAATTACCAGAAAGTAAGCAAAGTGCCTTTGCTTATCACCTTTGATGGCGAATGGGGATTAGGCATGCGCATGGCCGATTCAACCATTTCCTATCCGTATCAAATGACCCTAGGCGCCATTCAAAATAACAGCCTGATCTATGATATGGGTCGCCAAATTGCGAAAGATTTTCTACGCCTGGGCATGCACTTCAACTTTGCACCCGTTGTAGACATTAATAACAACCCAAAGAACCCGGTAATCAACTTCCGCTCTTTCGGGGATGATAAACAAAATGTAACCAATAAGGCCAAAGCCTATATGGATGGCATGGTGGCAGGTGGCATTCTAGCCTCCCTAAAACACTTCCCGGGACATGGCGATACCGATGTGGATAGCCATTATGATTTACCCCAATTAAACTTTGATAAAAAACGCCTCGAAGAATTGGAAATGTTCCCTTTCCGCGAGCTGATAAAAGCTGGTGTACCATCGGTGATGGTTGCCCATATGAATATTCCGGCTTTGGATGCTACTCCGAATATCCCTTCGTCTATTTCTAAGAAAGTGGTGACCGATGTGTTGCGCAATGAATTAGGCTTCAAAGGATTGACCGTGACTGATGCGATGGACATGAAAGGCGTGAAGAAACACTTCCCGAACGGCGAAGCGGATGTGATGGCTATTGTTGCCGGGCATGACTTGCTGGAGGTTTCTGAAAATAGCGCTCGCGCCATCGATTTAATTGAGAAGGCCATAAAAAGCGGCCGAATTAGTCAGGCGGATCTGGATGCGCGGGTGAAAAAAGTATTGGCCTCCAAACTTTGGTTAGGCTTAAATAAATACCAAGCGACTTCTACCAAGCAATTGTATAACGATTTGAATTCAGCAAGTTCCAAATCTTTGGTGCAACGCTTGGCCGATGCTGCGGTGACGGTTGTAAAATCAGACCGTGCTTTACGTCGCTTCGATGCCAAACGCAAAACGGTAATCGTGAGTGTAGGTATCGATAAAGCACAGGCTTTTGAAACGGGTATGGCTAGCCAATTAAGCGATTTCGATCAGCTATTTATTCAAGGCAAAGAAACCGAAGAAGAATTGGATAGCTTATTGAAGATTGCGCGTGACCACCGTCAAATCATCTTAGCCATTCATGATAACCGTTCCAGACCACGCAGCGAGCTGGAAGTAACCGAGCCTGTGAAAAACTTTATCGATAAATTGGCGGGCCGTCGTACCATATCGGTGATGTTCACTAACCCTTATGCCATGAACAGTGTAGACGTCATGCGCAGCGGATCGGTTATTTTAACCTTTCAGAACGATGATTTTATGCAGCGCGCAGCCATTAAGTTGTTCACCAAACAGCTGAAAGCAAGCGGCAAATTGCCTGTTACCATCAGCAAGCAGCTGAAATTTGGTGCCGGGTTATAGGTAAGAATTTAATATGCAGTTTTAGTAAATAGTAGAGGCCTTTGTTCGGGTCTCGAAATGGAAAGCCTTCGTTGAATATAACGGAGGCTTTCGTTTTTTAAGGGAATACAGGTAGACCCTTTAGAAACAGGTAAGGAAAGGCTTTTGACCTCTTTATTTGTATTGCTTTTTTATTCCCTTTTTATCTCCCTTTCACTTCCCTTATCAAAGGGGATTGATACGGGTGAGAAAGGGATGTGAAAGGGGTGAGAAAGGGGTGGGTCTGAGCGGATAGCTATGAGATGTGAGATTTGAGATAGGAGAGCTTGGCGCTAAATCTTTCGTGCCATCTTGCTGCTTTGGCCTCCTTCGTATGTAGACGCTTTTATGAGGCAAAAAGGAAAGGATGATTTAGGGCTATGGGGATAAATAAAACGGGGAAGCTGCTGCTTTTTATTGATAAATAAGGGACAGCCTAGCGCATCTGGATTTTTAAATTCATTTGAAATCAGGATTGTAAAAGTAATCCTTTAAAGAAAAGACGGGTTAATTTACGAATGCAGCTCGAAAAGCGGTTTATTCTTTAAAAAGTCATATAAATGAAGCTTCATTTTTTATTGCTAAAAGAAAGATTAATTTTGCTTTCCATAGATCAATTATAATGGCACAGGAGCAGATTTCTATTTTTGACATGTTTAAAATCGGGATTGGACCATCCAGTTCCCATACCCTTGGCCCGTGGCGTGCGGCACAACGTTTTGTGCAGGTATTGAAAGACCAAGGGGTATTAGCGCAGGTGGAGCAAGTGAATATCTTGCTGTATGGCTCGTTGGCAAAAACCGGCGTTGGCCACGGTACAGATATCGCGGTTTTATTGGGGCTTTCGGGAGATGATCCGGTGACTTTTGATGTGCATGATGTGATGCCGAAGGTGGAGCGCATAAAAACACAGAAAAAGCTAAACCTCGGTGCGGAACAAAACATCGATTTCTGCTATACAGAAAACCTGTTGTTTTTATTTGATCAAAGTTTACCTTTTCACCCCAATGCGGTGACTTTCCAAGCCTTCCTAAACGATGGAAAGGCCATCAGCGAAACCTATTACTCCATTGGGGGTGGTTTTGTGGTGCAGGAGAATGATTCGGAAAGTGTGCTTTCCGAGGTGGATTTAACCTTCCCGATTGATACCGCCCAAGAGCTTATGGTGGCATGTATGCGTACCGGCTTGAAGATTTCCGAATTGGTGATGGAAAATGAAACCGCTTGGCGCCCTGAACAGGAAACCCGCCAAGGGGTATGGAAGATTTTTGAAACCATTCGCGATTGTATCTACAAAGGATGCCATACCGAAGGGGTATTGCCCGGCGGACTACATGTGGAAAGACGTGCCGCCAAGCTGAACAAGCGCATGCTGAAAGGCCGTAGCTATAGCGACTTCGATAGCTGGGTGGAAGCAACGCGTGCGGGTGGTCGAGACTTCGGTTATATCCTGGATTGTGTGAGTTGCTTTGCCCTGGCCGTGAATGAGGAAAACGCCTCCTTCGGTCGTGTGGTGACGGCGCCTACCAATGGTGCAGCGGGTGTTATTCCGGCCGTATTGCAATATTATATCGTGTTCCACGATTGTTATAACGAAGATAAAATTATTCAATTTATAGCCACCGCCTCCGAAATAGGCTCTATTTTTAAAAAAGGAGCCACCATTTCCGCAGCAATGGGCGGCTGCCAGGCCGAAATTGGCGTCTCCTCGGCGATGGCCGCCGGCGCCCTGACCGAATGCTTGGGCGGATCGCAAAGACAGGTGCTGATGGCGGCAGAAATTGCCATGGAACATCACTTGGGCTTAACCTGTGACCCTATTGGCGGCTTGGTGCAGATTCCTTGCATCGAACGCAATACCATGGGGGCTATTAAAGCCATTACGGCGGCACAGCTGGCCTTACAATCGAATCCGGACAAGGCGAAAGTAAGTTTAGACGCCGTGGTGAGCACCATGTGGGAAACCGCACAGGATATGAACGTGAAATACAAAGAAACCGCCGATGGTGGCTTAGCGATTAAAGTGTCGTTGAGTTTGCCGGAGTGTTAGTCTTTTCTGGAAAATAACCTTTTCCAAGACTTACTTTTTATATCTTTGTGCCTATGATTCAGTATTGTGCACTAGCTTCCGGGAGTAATGGGAATTGTTATTATGTAGCGAAAGAAGATACCGCCATTTTAGTGGATGCCGGTATCAATAACAAACATATTCACCTGCGCATGGCAAGCCTGGGCATTATGCCGAGCTTGATAAAAGCTATTTTCATTACCCACGAACATACCGATCATATTCAAGGGCTTTCTGTTTTTGCCAAGAAATACCAAATCCCCGTATTTATTACCGAAGGGAGCTTGAAAGGCTCGCGCTTAAATCTGCCCGATCATTTAGTTCGCCTTATCCTTCCGCATGAGGTGGTGCAAATCGGACCCCTAACCATCTATGGCATCCCAAAATACCACGACGCCAAAGAGCCCTGCAGCTTTATGGTATCTGATGGAGAGGTAAATATTGCGGTATTGACCGACCTTGGGCGGGTATGCGATAATGTAAAAGTAGCCATTCGTCATGCCGATGTGCTGATGCTGGAATCGAATTACGACGAGGAGATGCTTCAAAACGGGCGCTATTCCTATTACCTTAAAAATAGAATCCGCAGCGGTTGGGGCCATATTTCTAACGCCATGTCTTTGGCGGCTTTTTTAGAAAACCGCAGTCAACGCTTGAAGCATTTAATATTGGGACACCTTTCAGGCGAGAATAACCGCATTGAACTGGTGCATGAAACCTTTGCCCCGCATTGCGAGGGCATTAAACTATCCATTGCCAATCGTTATGAACATACGCCTATGTATACTTTGCAAAGCCAACAAGCAAGCGTAGCGCAGGTTTTTGTATACGAGGAGCTTACCTATGAAGCAAGTATTGTCTTGAAATCTTCGTAAGGTTTTCGATATATAAATCAAAAGTATAATCACTTTTACTTTCTTTTTGAAATATTTCTGAATAGTCTATATTTGCAGGTAATATTCCTAAATGGCTGACGCTGTACATATTACTGATGATGCACTTGTCGCCCTGATTCATCAGGATCAATTGCAGGCCTTTCATACCCTTTATGAGCGGTATAAAGCTGCTATGCTGGTTTTTGCGGCCCAACGGGTAGACAAAGTGATTGCGGAGGATTTGGTGCAGGATGTGTTTTTAGGGATATGGAAGAATAGAAACCAATTAACCATTGCCGAAGAAATATCGGGTTATTTATTTAAAGCCTTGCGTAGCCGTATTATCGACCACATGTCTAGAGATAGCCATGCGAAGAAATACCTGGATTCTCTGGATGCTTTTTCCTATCAGTTTACCTCGGCCGATGCCAAAATTCGGGAGGAGCATTTTATGCAAAAATTGGAGGAATTGCTGACCCGCTATGGGCCGCAGTATCAGAAGATCTTGAAAATGCGGATGGAGGGCTATTCTAACCAGGAAATTGCGGATGCTTTAGGCCTTTCTGAAAAGACCATACGAAACCAGACCTGGTCTTTAATGAAGTTTTTGCGCTCAAAACTATCCAACGCGCTTCTTATTTTATTTTTTTAGGGACAATTACGAAGGATAACCGTTTAATGGTTGAGCAGGTAAACTGCATAGAAATATAGATTTATGAACTTAGATAAAACGATTCTACAACGATATGCCCAAGGTAATTGTACGCCTGAAGAACAAGGTTTGGTGGAATCGTGGTTCGATGGATACAAACCCCATGAAGAGCTGAGTCCGCAGGAGCTGCTAAGCCTATTGGACTCCTTGGATAAGAAAGTGCGGCAAGAGCCGAAGGTACGTCGCTGGAACTGGAAGCCTATGCTTGCTGCGGCGAGTATATTGCTTTTGGGGGCATTTGCATTTTATTTCTTCAGCCAACAACAAAGCAGCGAGGAGGTGTTGAATCAATTGGCCAAATACGAGGCGCCCACTTCCAGCAACGCAATCTTGGTCCTGGAAAATCAGCAGGAATATAACCTAGACAGCTTGAAGCAGGGCGATACCTTGCAAACCACGCAATACTTGATTACGAAATTGCCAGGTGGTGAGCTGAAATATGTGCTGCGTGAGGGAGAAACGCAGGTGGTTTACAATACCGTGCGCACCAAGCAAGGCGGAACGGCAAGCCTAGTGCTATCTGACGGTACTAAAGTGTGGTTAAATGTAAACTCTGAAATTACCTATCCGGTTCAGTTTGCTGCGGATTCTAGAGAGATTGCCCTGAAGGGGGAAGGCTATTTTGAAGTGGAGCAACAGCGCAGGAATGGCGCGCGGGTACCTTTTTATGTGCGTGGCGAGCAGGAGACCATTAGCGTGTTAGGAACAAAATTCAACGCCAACTATGCCAAGCAAGGGGAAACCGCCTTGCTGGAAGGCAAGGTGGCTATAGCCCGAGGCAGCCGCGAGCAGGCCTTGGAAGCCCTTGATTTTAAGGTGCAACTGGCACCCAATCAGGTGTATGCCAGCGGCAAGCTGCAGGTGTCTGAAGATATTACGCAATACATCGATTGGAAAGAGGGCTATTTTTACTTGAATGAACAGCGCCTGGATCGTATTGCTGAAAAACTGTCGTCTTGGTATGGGGTGGATATTGAAGTGGATCCTGCTATTCAAGGGAGCCTGCTCTTTGGCCGCATCAGCCGACAAAAAAGTCTGAAGGAGGTGCTGGAAGTAATTTCCGCCGTTATACCTATGGAATTTGAATTTCAGGAGGAAAAACTAGCCCTCAAAAAAATAATTTAAAATTTTAAAGGACATTCCGATCCTTCAGCCGTTTACCCTGTAAAGCTTTTCCGCTGAAGGATATTTTTCTGACTCTTTGTGAGCAAACTGCCAATGGATAACCCTGATCACGTTATAATCCCATGGCGTAGATTAGGAGAGTTTGGAATCGATAGATTTCTAAGGAATAGCTATACCTAAGAACCATTAATTACTAACAAAAATTAAATTTATGAAAGGTAAAAAACGCCTGAATGGATCATTCAAGTTTCGTGGCTCCTGTGTCTCGAAACTACGGAGGTATTCCATGCTGTTTTTCAATTGCTTCGTACTTTCTTTTGTTTCTTTTTCTGCTTTTGCACAGGCTGTAAGCCTGTCGGAATCCAACGCTAAAATGAGCGTGGTATTGGAGAAATTAAGAAAACAAACGCAAAGTGATTTGGTCGGGGAACTCGCCTTGCTGCAGCGAACAACACCCGTTACGATTAAAGTGAATAATAAAGACATTAACGAGGTATTGCAGGAATTGTCGAGAAACCAACCTATTTATTTTATTTTTCGAAACAATACCATCATTGTGCAACCTAAGGCTCGTGAAAGAGCAGGGCAACGCACGATTCATGCAACGGCGAATCAATCGCAAGAGACCTACCCCCTGCGCGGTATAATTACCGATGAGCAAGGGAAGGGGATTGCTGGTGTAAATATTCAAAATGTGGAGAATGGCCGTTCGCTGGGATATTCGCAAGCAAACGGAACCTTCATGGTGGAAGTAACAGCACAGCAAGCACTGCGTATTTCCATGGTAGGCTATGAATCGCAAACGATCGATGTAGCAGGCCGCCGGGAAATCCGCGTCGCCTTAAAAGCAACCAAGACGGAAATTGAAGAAACGGTGGTAACTGGCTATACCAGCACCCGTCGGGAGAACTTTACCGGAGCGGCAACCACCGTAACCCGTAAGGAATTGGAGAAGTTCAACACTGGAAATATTTTCTCTTTACTGCAAGCATTAGATCCTTCTTTTAAAGTAGATGAACGCGTAAATGCGGGTTCCAATCCAAATGCGATGCCCGAAATTAATATTCGTGGGGTATCCAGCGTTGGAGCTTATGCCGTGAATGCGCCTTTGGTTATTTTAGATGGTTTTGAAGTAGGCCTGTCGACCTTATATGACCTAGATGTAAACCGCGTAGAGACTATTTCCATCTTAAAAGATGCCAGCTCAACCAGTTTGTATGGTTCTCGTGGCGGGAATGGGGTAATCGTTATTGAAACGCGCTTGCCTAAGGACGGGAAATTTACCGTGACCTACGATATAAGACCTTCCAGCTCTATTGTGGATTTGTCGGATTATAACCTCATGAATGCTGCTGAAAAGCTAGAATACGAGCAGTTGGCAGGGATTTACAAAGCGGATGCAAGTACCCCAGAATGGGAAAATATGGAGCAGGAATTTTATGATAACCTGTATAACCACCGCTTAAAGAATGTGCTTTCGGGCGTGGATACCTATTGGTTAAAGCAACCTGTGCGGAATACTTTCTCCGTTGGACATAGTATCCGGATGGAAGGGGGAGGAAACGATGTGCGGTATAGTTTAGAAGGGAATTACTCGGACTTCAAAGGGGTGATGAAAGAATCTGGTAGAACACGTGGTGGAGCTTCTTTTAATTTAATCTACCGCATTCCGAATGTGATTACTTTTCGTAATGTGGCCACATATCAATATACAAAAGCTTATAACAGCCCCTATGGCAATTTTTCTACCTATACGAACCTAAACCCTTATGAACGTATTTTCGATGATAACGGAAATTATGTGATTCGATTTTCTGAATTAGGTCCCTTTTATACCTTTGGCGATGTTCTTTTTAATCCCTTGTATAATGCGCAATTGGGACATAAGGATGAAAATAAAACCCATTATATCGCCAATAATATTTCCTTAGAGTGGTTTGTGAATCCGAATTTTACTGTTCGGGCAAAAGCAGCCATCTCGAGGACGATCGATAATTTCGATACCTATACATCGCCTTTTAATACCAAGTTTTATAATCAAACCGATCCTTTGAAACGGGGGTCTTATGCTTTGGGCGATTCAACCCGCTCGGCTTATGAAGGCCGTCTGGAATTACAGTATAGTAAGCAATTGGGAAAACACCAGTTCAATGCCAGCGGTATTGGAGAAATGCGTTCTTCTAATATTCTCGGTAATTCCCATATGCTGACCGGTTATATTGATGATCGGTTTATGACGCCGCAAATGGCGCTTTCCTATCAGCAAAACTCCTTGCCGGAGTCCAAATCTATTCCTGTTCGGGAACTGGGCTTAATCGGAAACTTTTACTATACCTACGATAACCGCTATAACCTTAGTGTGACAGGAAGAACAGATGGGGCTTCCATCTATGGACCGGAGAATCGATTTGCCTCCTTCTGGAGTACCGGTTTATCCTACAATATTCATAATGAAAAATGGTTTAATACCGAATATATCAATCGCTTACGCTTGTTTGCCAACGTGGGAACCAGCAGTACCGTAAGTAATTTTAATGCCGGCATGGTGAATTCGGCTTTCGAGTTTCTCAGTGGTATCTATTACAATAATCAATATGCGGCACTTATGGTAAGCCAGGGAAATCCGGCCGTGCGTTGGCCCGAGCAAAAGCAATGGAGTTATGGTGCCGACTTTTCCTTGTTTCAAAACCTGATTAATCTAAACTTATCTTATTACAATCGGGTAACCAATCGTATGATCTCCAGCATTACCGTAGCGCCTTCTTTTGGTTTTCCGAAGAACTCCTTCTTCGCCAACCTGGGGAAAGCAAGTAACAAGGGCTTCGAGGCCATGGCGAATATTCGGATGATGGAAAGAACGGAAGATCAGATGTCCTGGTACCTGACTTTGGGAGCCGTGCAAAACCGTAGTAAACTCTTATCTATATCGAATGAATTACGCGAGTTAAATGAGTCCTTGATTTCTACAGATGCCAATGGTAATGTCATTAAGCCTTCAACCTATTATGAGGAAGGGCAGTCGCTGAATATTATTCGTGCGGTTCCTTCGTTGGGGATCGATCCGGCAACGGGAAAAGAAATGTATAGAACCCTAAACGGCGATGTGACCTATTCTTGGAACGCCAATGATCAGGTTGTGGTGGGAAATAGGGAGGCCAGGCTATATGGTAATTTAGGAACCTCTTTTAACTATAAGGGCTTTTCGGTTCAAGTAATTGGTAACTATTCTTTAGGTGGCGATCAGTTCAATGAGACCCTTATGAATAAGATTGAGAATAATAACCCTTATTTCAATGCCGATAAGCGTATTCTGGAAGAGCGCTGGCGCCAACCGGGAGACATTGCCGAGTATAAATCGATTGCCGATAGAACGACAACCCAGATATCAAGTCGCTTTATTCAACGGGAGAACTACTTAAGGCTCTCGGCCATCAATTTAAACTACAACTTCGGCATGAAGACGCTGGAAAGACTGCGCTTGCAACGCTTAAAGCTGAACTTCTCTATGAATGATGCCCTGCGATTGAGTAATGTGGCCATGGAAAGAGGGATTTCGTATCCCTATGCCCGCGAATATAATTTAGGTGTAATGATTCAATTCTAAGTCATGAAAAAATTAGTATTAAGTATAATAACCGTGTTGTTGCTTTCGGGATGTGAGAAATTCCTGAATGTGAACCCCGTAAATAAAGCCTACGAATCTGAATTGTTTAACGATCGATCTGGATTCGAATCTGCCCTGGCAGGAATTTATGCAGGATTAAATACCGAACCAATGTATGGAAAGGATTTGAAATATGGGTTTTTAGAAACGATGGTCGGCTCTTACAATAGCTTGAGTTCCTCTCACTATTATTACCGGTCTTTTCGCCATGAATTTGGTTATCAAAACCCGATTTTAGCATCCAATAACATATGGTATGCCTCTTATCAGATTATCAATCAAGGGAATATTATGATGAGTCATGTGGATAATCTTCCTAAAAATCTCGACTATAAGCTGATAAAAGGGGAGATTCTAGGGATACGGGCCTTCGTTCACCTGCAACTTTTAAAGCTGTTCGGTCCTGTCATCTCCCAAGAAGGAGGAGGGGCTTTAGCTATTCCTTATCGCAATAAGATTGATTTTAAAGCAACGAAGTTCGGAACTGCCGATGAGGTCATTCAACTTATTCAGACTGATTTGGCAGAGGCTAGAGCATTATTGGAAGAAGATCCAATCCGCACGCAACCTCGTTCGATTAATCAAAACCAATATGCTTACGAGAAGTACAATAGCTTAATTGATAATCGGGGAGTGCGCATGAATTATTATACCATTCTTGCATTACAAGCATTAACAGCGCAATGGGGTGGAGATATGCCGAAAGCACGTGCTTTTGCTGAAGAGCTTATTCAAGAGTTAGAGGGGAGAACAAATTCAATCCATTTGGCTACACCGGCAGAATTGGCGTCCGATTTGAACAAACGCATGCCTATGGAATCGTTGTTTTCCTTACTGAATCAAAACTTATTGACTTACAATCAATCTGTGAATGCGCCGGTGGAAGATACACGATCTTCTTCTACATCGCCCTTATTGTTTGTAAACTATAATTACCTATTGAACAATCTTTATAATGTTGCTGGTCAAGGCTCCTTAAACGATTACAGGTTGGTCAACTGGTTCTCCCGCTCTGCCAACTCTCAAACCGTATGGAAGCTGGTTAAATATCACTTTAACTCGACCTACTTGTTCACTAATCCATCCTTCAAAGTTTATTTTGAGAACAAGATTCTTGGGCTCCATCAGATTTACATGGTTGCCGCTGAAGAGTATGCCGATAGTAATCCGCAAAAAGCAATCGATTATTTGAATAAGGTGCGGAACTCCAGAAATATATCGACCAATATTATCTATGATGCCAATAAAACTAGCCAGGTTATTAAGGACCTTGTCTTCGATGAAATCCGGAAGGAAAATATCGGGGAAGGGATGTTGATTTCAGAATATAAAAGGCTTTTTAAACCTATTCATCGCTCCACTGCGGTACAGCCTAAGGTAGAGATCTTTAAACTTCCGATACCTACAGATGAGCAATTGTACAACCCTCAAAATTAAGAAAATGAAAAGACTGTTATTACTTACCATCAGCTTTCTTATGCTAGCGGGCTGTAAACAAAATGACTTGATAGACTTTAATGTCGAGGATGCTTACATCAGCTTTGCATTACCCGACAAGTCCAATAGACCCAAAGAGCCCTTTTTAGACAGTACCTACTATAGTTTTGCTACCGATACGGCCATTGGTATTCAATCGAAGGTATTAGCCATTCCTATGCATGTAGGAGGGGTCGCCAGCAATCAGGCTAGAACGTATTCCGTGGAAATTGATCCGAGTTCCGATTACAATCCGGCCTTGGTATCCCTTTCGGAGCCTGTTATTCGTGCTGACCATTATGCTGATACCTTATTCCTGACCATTAAGCGTGGCGAGGAATTATTGACCAAAGAGATGACCTTGCTCCTTAAGTTGAAAGAAAATGAAAACTTTAAGGTGGGACATAGCTACAATAGGGAATTGAAAATTGTGTTTAGCGATGTGTTGGTGGAGCCGGTTTGGTGGGCCACGTGGCAACGGTATTTAGGCCCATATTATAAGGAAGTGCTGCAGCAATGGATGCAGGTATATTACTTCGGTGCCGATATGTCGCCAGATTTATATACCGGAGCCCCAGGGCCTATTTACTATTGGAATAATATGCCTGGCTCAGCAACAGCTTCTTGGTACCCGATTACCTTTATGTATATCGGTGTGTTGAAAAAATATTTTGAAGATCATGTAGTTTATCCGAACGGAGATGCCTCCGAGGAAAGAATCCTACTTCCTTAATGCCTAACAAATGAAAACATTAAAATATATTCTATTTATCCTCATCATCGGATTGCTAAGTGCCTGTTCCAAGGACCTCGGTAATTACGATTATAAAGATGTCAATGAGATCATCATCGGCGGATTAAAAGAAGGTGACCATAATACCGATCGGATTTATGACTTAGCCTTTAGAGATACGTTAATCTTGAACCCTACCTTTCATGCAACCATTGAAGGGGCAGATATAAGCGATTTGACCTATAGCTGGAAAGTAAAAGGTGAGGTGGTGTCTGAGAAAAAGGACTTCTTCTATATCGCGAACAAAGATTATGGAAGATTAAACGCAGAGTTTGTTGTAACGAATCAAAAAACAGGGTTAAAATCAAACTACAACTTCTTTGTGAATGTGATTAATCCTTATAAGCTGGGCTATTATGTACTGGCGAAAGATGCGAGTAATAATTCCTTGTTGTATTGTAAGTCGAGTATCCGTGTAAAGCCTCAATTTGAGGAAGTGAAATTGCCGAATATTGACTTAGGGAAGAATCCTGTGAATATTGGAGGCACCAGGCAATATGGAAGTTCGTCTACCGATTACTTTAATAACTTGGTTATTGGGGTGCAACATGCAGAGTATCCGGTCATCATGATTGATTCTCGGGAGTTTATTCCAAGTCTGCTTTACAATTCGAAAAGTTTTGTTGGCGATCAGACGAACTTTGCATTCGAACCTACTGATGTTATTATGGATAAGTATTCCACCGTTATTTATACGGTAAGTGGCGGCAAGATGTATGTGTTGCAAGATGGTGCAATTGGGCTACCTGCCTTATACAACGATGCGAAAGACTACCAAATCCCTAAAGGAGGCCTAGGAGGAAATAACAATAACTCCCGTTATTTCTTCAGCTTCTATGATGCAAAGAATAAGCAGATTAGGTTAATCGATATTGGCGCGCTTTCCAATGTGCCGTATAATTTTACGGTGTCTAATGATCAATTAACAGACCCTGCAAAGTATCCAAACCAGACGTTTGTAGCTTCGCAATTAGCTAGTATTTCTTCTGCTATCAAATTTGTATACCTCATGCGCGAAGGGAATAACTTATTTGCCTATATGTCGGGCTACAGTTCCGATTATAAGGCTAATTCTTTCGATCGTATTGCGACAGGAACTATCCCGGGTGATGGCACGATCGGGTTTGCTTACTTCGAAACCGGCGATAATTTCTGGTACCTAGCAAATGAGAAAACGGTATATCGGGCTTCTTACTTAGGATTGGAATTCCAGAAGTACTTCAGCCTGCCGAGTGATGCTCCAGGTCACATCACCAAGTACAAGAAAGCAAATGGAAAGCTGATGGTTGCTACCTATGACCCTTCCTTCGCTGGAGCGAAAAAAGGATCGGTATACATTTTTAATGAAGCAACCATGCAGTTAGAACAAGCTCTTCCCCACAGTGTAGAGGAGGTTGTGGATATCCATGTTGGAAACTAAGACAGTTATAAGGTTATGAATATTAGAAAAATAACATTTTTAGGGCTGATGGTCTTTCCTTTTGCCAGTATGGCGCAAAGCCAGCCCACCTTTGAATTACAAGGGAAAAATATAAAGAATACAAAAAAGGTATATGTTATGCACTATTCCTATGCGGATGGTTCGCAGGTAGTCGATTCTGCGAACGTAGTGAATGGCAGTTTTACCCTAAAGAAGGAATTTGGCGGCCCGGCTTATGCCGGTATATTACTGCGTGAGAATTTGCGCCAAGGCAGTCGAGGTGATTTCTGGTTTTTTCTGAATCCGGGTAAAACAGTTGTCGATTTTAAGGATAGTCCGAAAGTGGTGGATGGCGATGCTGCTACTAAGCAGTACATGGCCTATCAGGAAGAAATGGATAAAAGTAGGTCGGTATTCCGGTCTGAGGAATACAGGGCGAAGCGTAAAGAGATTGATAGCTTGAGTGCTAAGGTCAAAGCTTTACAGACCTCCTTGCTAGAAACCTATGGAAACCCGATGGAAGGTAGCCGGAAGGTAAAATTAGACTTCATCCAGAATCATCCAGATAATGGCTTAAGCCTAGTATTCTTAGAAGACATGGCCGGTTCCAAACCCGACGTAGACGTCATTGCCCCGCTATTGCATAGCCTTTCTCCAGCGATACAAGATTCTTATCGTGGCAAGCGCTTAGCCAATCTCCTCAAGGGGATGGGCCTTGTAGAGGGTGCTAAGGCGATAGATTTTACGCAGGCGGATACCCAAGGGAAGCCGATTAAGCTATCCGATTTCCGGGGGAAATATGTCTTGATTGATTTCTGGGCATCCTGGTGTGTGCCTTGTCGGCAAGAGAATCCTAATCTGGTAAAAGCCTATGCGGCATACAAGTCCAAGAACTTCGAAATCCTGGCTGTGTCCTTAGATAATAAGAAGGAAAACTGGTTGAAAGCTATTGAAGATGATAAGCTAAGCTGGGTACATGTCTCCGATTTAAAAGGTTGGGATAATACCGTGGCCGGGGCTTATGCTATCCGTGCGGTGCCCAATAACTACCTCATCGATCCAAACGGTATTATTATCGCCAGGAATCTACGTGGGGAGGCCTTGGAAGCTGCCTTGGCGAAGTATTTAAACTAACGAATTTCTTTGTTTGTTGTTTAGTTTTATAGCTAAGCAAAAGCCCGGCATTTTGCCGGGCTTTTTAATTTTTAATCTGCTATTTCCATGGCGAACAAGCTGGCCAAATGCGCTTTAAGCTTGTTTTTTACCTCTGTGATATCCACGGGATGGCCGAGTTCGCGCTCCATGGAGGTCACGTCTTTATCGTCGATGCCACAAGGCACAATATTCCCGAAGTAGTTTAAATCGGCATTCACGTTAAAGGCAAAACCATGCATGGTTACCCATCGGGATGCTCGTACGCCCATGGCGCAAATCTTACGTGCTTTATCATTATCCGCATCAAGCCATACCCCGGTAAATCCCGGATAGCGACCGGCCTCAATGCCATAGTCTGCTAGGGTTAAGATAATCGCTTCTTCCAACGTGCGCAGGTATAAATGGATGTCGGTAAAGAAGTTATCCAGATCTAAAATCGGATAGCCTACAATTTGTCCTGGCCCGTGGTAGGTGATATCTCCACCGCGGTTAATTTTATAGAACGTGGCATTTTTCTCCTTTAAGCCAGCTTCATCCAGCAGGAGGTATTCCATGTGTCCGCTTTTCCCCAGGGTATATACATGGGGGTGTTCGGTAAAAATAAGGTAGTTAGGGGTTTCCGTTGTTGTCTGGTTTACCCGATTATCATGCTTTATGGCGAGGGTTTTCGCAAAGATAGACTCCTGTCTGTCCCAGGCTTCCTGATAGTCTACCAGGCCCCAATCCATAAACTGCACTTTTTTATTCTGCATGTTATTCGCTTCGAACTCCTGATTCGATTAATATAAAAGATTGTTATACGGATAGCGTGCGTTATGCATCTTAACGACGATTTCGTATACCTTTTGTTTAAATTCTTCGACGTTTGTTTTGTTTGTCGCGGAGATAAAGATGGCCGGATCGGCATTTTTCGCCATCCATGAATTCCGGAAATCATTTAATGTCACTTTTACTTCCTCGCCATCCTCATCCACTTCCACCGGCGCTTTATATGCGTCAATTTTGTTGAATACGGTAATGGTCGGTTTATCGACGGCGCCAATATCCTTCAATGTTTCATTCACTGCGCGGATATGATCTTCAAAATAAGGGTGCGAAATATCCACCACATGAATCAGCACATCGGCTTCGCGAACCTCATCGAGTGTCGATTTAAAACACTCCACCAAGTGATGCGGTAGTTTTCGGATAAACCCTACCGTATCGGAAAGTAGAAAGGGTAGATTATCGATTACGACTTTGCGTACCGTGGTATCCAAGGTTGCGAAAAGCTTGTTTTCGATCAATACATCCGACTTGGAGATCATATTCATGATGGTCGATTTCCCCACGTTAGTATAGCCCACCAAGGCCACGCGGATCATCTCGCCGCGGTTCTTGCGTTGGGTTTCATTCTGTTTGTCGATGTTTTTCAAGCGATCTTTCAACAAGGAGATTTTATTTAAAATCATCCGTCTATCGCTCTCAATCTGGCTTTCCCCAGGACCACGCATCCCGATACCCCCACGCTGCCGTTCCAAGTGAGTCCACATGCGTGTCAGGCGCGGTAATAGGTATTGCAATTGCGCCAGTTCCACCTGTGTTTTAGCTTGCGCAGTTTTTGCGTGCTTTGCAAAGATGTCCAAAATCAAGTTGGAGCGGTCCAGTACTTTTATTTCGAAGTATTTCTCGATATTCCTTAATTGCGATGGGGAGAGTTCATCATCGAAGACCACCATATCGATCTCTTCGGCTTTGATATACTCTTTAATCTCATCGAGTTTACCGCTTCCCACGAAGGTTGCTCGATCTGGGAAGTGCAGTTTCTGTGTAAAAATTCCTTTGGTTATCCCACCTGCCGTGCTTACCAAAAACTCCAACTCTTCCAAGTATTCTTTTGCAGTTTGGTCGGACACGTCCGGGGTAATGACACTGACCAAAACGGCAGTCTCAGGTTTTAATGCTGTATCGTATATTTTTGTTCTCGCCATGTATGTTTTTCTTGTATGATGTGCGGCTTCATCTGCGCCGCAGCCATCCTTGTTATTTATAGAACAAGGATACAAAGGTAAGGTTTTTAAGATATTTTGTCCCAAGAAATCGCTGCGCCTCTTTGGTTTAGGAACTGAACCAACAGGTGGTTTTCCGGACTGGCCAAATTCGGGTCTTCCTGGAAGATCTGGATTACCCGTTGTCGGGCCTCACTGAGTAGCGCCTGATCCTTAGCCAAGTCGGCGATTTTCATCTCCAGAATCCCCGATTGCTGGGTTCCAGACAGGTCGCCCGGCCCGCGCAATTGCAGGTCTACCTCTGCAATTTCAAAGCCATCGTTCGTTTGCACCATGGTTTCTAATCGGGTTCGGCCTTCCTTGCTGAGTTTATTGCTCGACATCAGGATACAATAGGACTGCTCGGCACCCCGGCCCACACGGCCCCGCAGCTGGTGCAGTTGCGATAATCCGAAGCGTTCGGCATTCTCAATCACCATCACCGAAGCATTCGGCACATTCACGCCCACCTCAATTACCGTGGTGGCCACCATAATTTGCGTTTGCCCTTTCACGAAGCGTTGCATTTCGAAATCCTTGTCTTTTACGCTCATTTTGCCATGCACAATACTGATGTGGTATTGCGGCATAGGGAATTCGCGTAACAAGCCTTCCAGCCCGGCCTCCAGGTACAAGAGGTCCATTTTCTCCGACTCCTTAATTAAGGGATACACGATATAGATCTGGCGTCCTTTGGCAATCTCCTCGCGCATAAAGCCAAACACCCGCAGGCGTTTATTTTCGAAGAAGTGCACGGTTTTAATCGGTTTACGGCCGGCCGGCAACTCATCGATTACCGAAATATCCAGGTCGCCATACATGGTCATGGCTAGCGTCCTTGGAATAGGCGTGGCCGTCATCACCAGCATATGCGGAGGTATCAGGTTTTTACGCCAAAGCTTCGCGCGTTGTTCCACACCAAAGCGGTGCTGCTCATCAATCACCACAAAGCCAATGTTTTTAAACTTTACTTTATCCTCAATAAGCGCATGTGTGCCTATCAATATATCGAGGCTGCCGTCTTCCAATTCCTGATGAATGATGCGGCGCGCTTTTGCAGGCGTCGATCCTGTCAATAATTTTACGCTACAGATAGCATCGCCCAGTAATTCTTTTAGCCCATTATAATGTTGGGTCGCCAGAATTTCGGTCGGCGCCATCATGCAGGCTTGGTAGCCGTTGTCAATCGCCAAAAGCATGCTCATCAAGGCTACCACTGTTTTTCCAGAGCCTACATCGCCCTGCACCAAACGGTTCATTTGGGCACCGGTATTGGTGTCCAGCCTAATTTCTTTAATCACGCGTTTCTGCGCGTTGGTTAAGGGGAAGGGCAGGCGTTGCGTAAAGAATTTATTGAATTTCTCGCCCACCTCGCCAAAGCGATGGCCTTTATATTTCTTGGTATTGAGTTGTTTGTTCCGAAGGAGTCGCAGTTGGATAAAGAACAGCTCTTCAAATTTGAAGCGCCGGATAGCAGCCTGCATCAATTGTTCATTTTCCGGGAAATGAATCGATACCAATGCTTGGGCAAAGGGCATTAATTCATGTGCCTGCAAGATATAAGGCGGCAGCGGATCGTTTAACGTACGGTAAACGGTAGCAATGGCGACTTCCTGTAATTTTTGTAAGCCTTTGCTATCCAGATTAAACTTCTTCAGCTTCTCAGTGGATGAATAAACCGGCTGCATGCGCATATTTCCGATGCGTTTTTCTGCTTTTTGGTAAAGCTCCATTTCCGGATGGGTAATAGATAGGATGCCATTAAATTCGCTGGGCTTCCCGTAAATAATATAGGGGGCACCCACCGTCAGGCTTTTTTTTAGCCAGCTTAAGCTTTGAAACCACACCAGCTCCATGCTGCCTGTGTCATCTTTAAATTGACCGACCAGACGTTTTCCCTTTTTTTCGCCTACTTCTTTTAGGCTGATCAATCGGCCCAATACCTGTGCCCCATGCATATCGGGATGCAATTGACGAATCTTAAGAAATTGGGTTTTATCGATATACCGAAAGGGGTAATGCTGCAGCAGGTCGCCGATTGTAAAAATCTGCAACTCCTTCTGGAGCAGGTCGGCCTTTTGTGGGCCAACCCCTTTTAAATAAGCGATTGGGGTTACGAGGGATAATTCTACCATGCCTGAACGTTACTAAATTACTAAAAAACCCGCATGGCAACAAAAAAGAAAAAAAGCTATCCATACTCTGAAATGAATAGCTTTTTGAATGTAGTCTCAACAATTATGCTGCGCTATAGGGCTATAGGCAGACTTTTATAGTATAAAAATGGGGTCAAATTTATTGTATGGTGGTCCCGCCGTCTACGGCCAGGTTCACACCAGAGATGTAGCGCGCTTCATCGGAGGCCAAAAACAAGGCTGCCTGCGCAATATCCATCGCTGTTCCATAATCTTGCAGGGGAATAATACCCTTAAAGTGGGCTAGCACCTGCGGATTGTTTAAATGGGTTTCGCTCATGGGGGTCATAATATAGCCCGGATTAATGGCGTTTACCCGAATCTTCATCTTCCCGAATTCTACCGCGGCGGCCCGTGTAATGGCCGAAACGCCACCTTTAGAAGCCGTGTAGGCGCCAGGGCCGGCCATGCCGGTCAATGCTGCAATGGAAGAGATATTTACGATGCTACCGCCTTTTTCTTGCATCGCTTGCAGCACACTCTGCATGCCTAGCATCACGCTATTGATATTGATATCGAAGGCTTTTTTCCAATGTTGTTCGGTTTGCTCTTCAAAGGGTGTAGGCAAAGATATTCCCGCATTATTAATCAGGATATCAATCCCACCGAAAGCCGCTAAGGTTTGTGGAACAACCTCGTTAAACCAAGTTTCACGACTGGAAACATCGTGCTGTATTGCTATCGCTTCGCCACCCGTTTGTTTAATGCCGTCGATCAAGTGGTTCAGTTTCTCCACCTGAATGTCGGTTGCCACCACTTTTGCTCCTTCTTGGGCAAAAAGCTTGGCCATGGCTTCTCCCATTCCGGAAGCCGCTCCTGTGATAATAGCTACTTTGTTTTTTAATCTCATGGTTTTCAAGGTATAGATGCTTGTTCCTTTTAGCTAAAGCAAAGTTCCACGTAAAACCCCGCTTAAAAAATGATAGTGGTTACCTTAAGAAAGGATAGATTTCATTTTTCATGGGGCTTTCGGCTTTGCCTCTAACTAAACAACAGAATGGCCTTCAGGTTTTTAAAGGCCATAAAATTTCATAAAAAAAGCGGCGTAAATGCACGCCGCTTCCCTAGTTTTTTATCAATACTTAGGCTTTCCAAGCGATAACCGATATCTCTACATTCACCTCTTTCGGTAATGTTTTAACCGCAACACACTCACGTGCGGGTTGATTATCTTTGAAATAGCTGGCATAAACCTCATTTACGGTTGCGAAGTAATCCATGCTGCTTAAGAAGATGCTTGTTTTTACGACATCTTCAAAACCGTAACCTGCATTTTTTAAAATGGCCTCCACATTTTTCAAAACTTGATGGGCCTCATCAGCAACGCCTGTGGTAATCAATTCCATGGTTTCAGGAATCAATGGAATCTGTCCGGAAACATATAAGGTTTTATCGGCTTTAATGGCTTGATTATACGGTCCAATGGCTGCTGGCGCCTTATCGGTATTGAGGATTTCTTTTTGTGACATGATTTTTTATGTATTGGGTATATGAATAATAATATGTTGCATATAGCAAGACTAAGATACAATTCGACGTTTGTATTTTCAATAAAAATTGAACAATGCCTATATTGCAACATGAACGGAAACCTAGCCTTAACCAATGGCCGCATTTTCACCGAATATGATTCCTGGGACGATCGTGCGCTATTAATTGCAGATGGATTTATTGTGGATGTAGTACCCGCTGATGCGATACCCGAGGGGTATACGCAGGTAAACGCACAGGGGGGAACTATTTGTCCCGGCTTAATTGATTTGCAGATTTACGGGTCAGGTGATGATCTTTTTTCTGCCGAGTTGAGCAAAGAATCCCTGCATCGTATCGATCAACGGTTATTAAAACAGGGCTGTACGTCCTGGATGCCTACTTTAGCGACCAATACCCCTGCAGTATTTAAAGAAGCCATTGCGGTTTTTCAGGATGCACAATCGCCCGTCGCCTTGGGTTTGCACCTGGAAGGTCCCTTTTTGAACCCCGCAAAGCGAGGTGCCCATCCTGCCGAATTGATTATTCAAGCAGATGTAGAACTCTTGACTGATTTATTAGCCGAGCAAGATGTGGTTAAAATCATGACCATTGCACCAGAGCTTATGCAGGCAGATTGTATTGCCTATTTATTGGAAAAAGGGATAAAACTTACTGCAGGGCATAGTACGGCGACGTTTGCGGAGGCCAACCGAGCATTTGATCAGGGTGTAACTATGGTTACGCATCTTTGGAATGCGATGTCGGCTTTTCATCACCGTGAAGTGGGGCTTCCGGGTGCGGCTATGTTACACGATAAAGCCAGCGCCTCCATCATTGTTGATGGTATTCATGTCGATTATGAGGCGGTGAAAGTTTCTAAGGAAATGATGGCTGAGCGTTTGTTTCTGATTACGGATGCGGTGGCTTCTTGTCAAAAAGGAATCTACCAACATATCCTCAACCAAGATCATTATACCCTACCTGATGGAACCCTTTCCGGCTCGGCCCTCAGCTTATTGCAGGCGGTGAAAAACTGTGTGCAGCAGGTGGGCATAGACCTGGCTGAGGCCTTGCGCATGGCCACGCTGTATCCTGCACGTTTGATCGATCGCCAAGATATCGGGAACCTACGCCCGGGCAGTCGTGCCAATGTGTTGGTTTTTAATGAAGACTTTGAAGTGCAACAGGTTGTTTTTCAGGGCGAACTGCTGGATTAATGCATAACGAATAGGTTACAATTTGAATTAACGCATATAAAAACCTTAATTTTGTACGTTAAGATTGCGAATATGATGAGAAGATTTTTAAGTCTTTGTGTGGTTTCCATGCTTGTTTTTACGGTTTTATCCTGCGGTTCGAAGAATAAACGCAGTAAGGCGATGAAGCAAGCGCAGACGGAAATATCCGCAGAGTCGCAGGTGGCCAATCCTGCAACGGAGGCTGCGCCTGTAGAAACAGTGCCGGCCAAGAAGGTGGAACAAAAAGCCCAGAAGGTTGCGGAAAAAGAAAAACCAAAACCTGTTTTTAAAGCGAATTTGCCGCAAGTTCCACGTGAATTTCGTGCCGCTTGGGTAGCAACAGTTGCCAATATCAACTGGCCTTCCAAAAACAACCTGAGTACAGAACAACAGAAACAAGAAGCCATTAAGTTGTTGGATATGTTGAAGGATAACAATTTTAATGCTGTTATTTTTCAGGTACGTCCATCCGCCGATGCGCTTTATAATTCGCCTTACGAGCCCTGGTCGTATTTCCTGACCGGCGAAATCGGCAAGGCGCCTTCCCCCTATTACGATCCTTTGGAGTTTTGGGTAGCCGAAGCACATAAAAGAGGCTTAGAGCTGCACGTTTGGTTGAACCCTTACCGTGCACATCATTCCAATGGTGGTACCGTAACTTCGGCCTCCATGGTTAGAAAGGAAGCGGATAATGTGGTGCGCCTTCGCAACGGGATGTATTGGTTCGACCCTTCCAGTCAGCAAACCCAAGATCATGCTGCCAATGTGGTCCGCGATATTGTGAAACGCTATGACATTGATGGGGTACACTTCGATGATTATTTCTACCCTTATGCCACTTATAACGGTGGTGCCGATTTCCCGGACGATAAAACCTGGAATGCTTACCGGAAGGAAGGTGGAAACTTAAGCCGTGGCGACTGGCGTAGAGCTAATGTGAACAAATTTATTAAACGTGTTTACACTGAAATCAAAGCAGAAAAACCGTTTGTAAAATTTGGTTTAAGTCCATTTGGTATCTGGAAGCCGGGTTATCCGGCAGGAATTACCGGTTCTTCGCAGTATGATGAATTATATGCAGATGCGAAGCTCTGGTTGAACGAAGGTTGGATAGATTATTTTACGCCACAATTGTATTGGCCAATCGATCCGCCAAAACAAAGCTTCACCACTTTATTGAAATGGTGGCAATCGGAAAACAAGCATAACCGCCATTTATGGCCTGGCTTGAATACCGTTGAAGTGCGCTCGCCTAACAGAGTTGAAGAAATCAAACGTCAGATTGCGGTAACCCGTGAGGTAACCCCGAACAGTGTTGGTGCGGTACACTGGAGTATCGCCGGATTGACCAAGAACCCGGGTATGCTACGTTCCTTATTAGAAGGGCCGTATAGCCAACCGGCTTTGGTGCCTGCTTCTCCTTGGTTAGCCTCCAATCATTTGTTGAAACCTACCCTGTTGTTGACTAAACAGCCGAGCAGCATTTTTGCAAAATGGTTAACCAAACAGCCGGAACAAGTGTTTAAATGGGTGGCTTATGCACGTTATGGCGATCATTGGGATGTGAAAATCCTTGATGGCCCACAAACCGAAATCAGTTTCCCGAAAACAAAAGAAGGGCAAAAGTTAAATGCAATTGCCGTAAAACCAATTGACCGTCTTGGAAATGAAGGCGACTATATTGGTGAAAACATTGAAGAATAGGTAGCTCTGCTACGTTGCTATAACCTCGGCCATAAACGGCCGAGGTTTTTTTATGCCTCATGCTGAGCCGCTTCCGAACATCCATAGGTCTGTCCATTTTCCTTTCTCTTTCCTTGTCCTTGCTCTCCCCATGCATAGCTCTTTTGTATGGGGCTTGATACGGGTTTGATACGGGGTTGAAAGGGGAGTGAAAGGGATCTGAACGGTCGAAATACTGAATAGATTTGGTAGGAATAACCAATGATTATTCCGTTATGCTTCCATTTGCCCGAAGGAAGTTTGTTAAAGAATTTTACAAAGATGATTACGAATGTTACAAAGTAACGCCTTTGTTACAATAAGGTGTACAATATACACTAACCTGGACCGGGTTTTTCGGGTAAAATTCCCTCATTTCGATACTAAGGCTCGATTTTAAGGAATTATTCCCTTCGGTCTTTGACTTATTAATTTCTGCTTTATGCATGTTTCATTTTACATTTTGCTAAAAGTGACGCGTATTACGCTAACGTTTGCTTGAAAATGCATTATTTCTTTTATTTTTACAGGGTTAAACATCGAAACATCTACTTAATAGCGTCAAATCACTTATTAATGAAACAATTCTTGCTACATACGGCACTTCTTGGTGTTCTATTGACAAATAGCTGCGGTACTACGTCGAAAGCTCCTGCTAAACAGGAAGTGACGGAGGAGAAACCGCAGAACCCTGCAAATCTTATTGTGCCCGGTGCAGATCAATTAGCGAGCTACTTGCCCCTGCTAAAAGGGAAGAAAGTAGGCATTATGGGTAACCAAACTTCCGTAGTAGGCCCCGAGAACGAGCATTTATTGGATGTACTGTTGCGTGAAAAAGTGGATTTAAGATTTGGGTTTGCGCCCGAGCATGGCTTTCGCGGCAATATCGAGCGTGGCGAGAAGGTGAGCAACGATGTGGATGCGAAAACCGGATTGCCATTATTTACCTTATATGGCGGAAATGAAAAGCAGGATTCTATTGTTAAATCGGTAGATGTGATGCTTTTTGACCTGCAGGATGTGGGTGCCCGTTTCTATACTTACATTACTTCCTTGCACCGTGTGATGGAATTATGTGCCAAGCACAATAAAGAGCTGATCGTATTGGATCGTCCGAACCCATGTGGCGATCAGGTGGATGGGCCGGTCCGCAAGGATGATAAATTTAAATCGAACGTTTCTTACCATAAAATCGCTATGGTGCACGGGTTGACTGTGGGCGAATTGGCGAAAATGATTAACGGTGAAAAATGGTTGGAAGATGGTAAGCAATGCAAGCTAACCGTGGTGCCGGTTCAAAATTGGGATCATGGCAAGATGTATGAGTTGCCGGTAATTCCTTCACCAAGCTTGCCGAACCACCTTTCAGTGCGTCTATATGCGTCTTTATGTCTTTTTGAAGGCACGGAGATTTCCGTAGGTCGCGGAACCGATTGGCCTTTCCAAGTGGTAGGCTATAACAATCCTGTTTATGGCGATTTTACCTATACCCCGGGCGAGAAAGCCGGTATGGTAAAACATGTGGAAGGAAAAGGCGAGCAGCTGTATGGTTTAGACCTTCGGGAGCTGGATGCAGACAAACAACAATTTACCTTAAAATATATTCTTCATTTCTACAATAAAATGCCGGATAAATCGAAATTCTTCACCCGTGCGGAGTTTTTTGATAAGCTAGCTGGAACCGACCAATTGCGTAAACAAATTATCGCCGGAAAAAGCGAAGATGAAATTCGTAAGAGTTGGGCGCCAGAATTGAAAGCATACAAAGAAATGCGTAAAAAATATTTAATCTACCCTGATTTCAAGTGAAAAACAGGCAAATGGCTCAAATTCTAGTTTGAGCCTTATTGCTTTAATTATGCATCAAAAACAATTAAAAACGCATAATCAATTATTATATCAGGTAATTATAGTTAATTTAGCGTCGGTTTCTTCATGTTTATACTTGAGTATGCCGGATTATGATAAATCAAATTATTAATTTTTAATCGATAAGCAATGCGAAGACTTCTACTCTTTTCTCTCGCTCTAGGCTTAACCATGCCGTCATATGCCTCTTTCAATAAAGGCAATACTGCAGGTAACCTACGAAAACAGGCAAGCTGGACGAATGCTTCCTCAGTTCTTCAAAATACGGTACAGGGAACCGTTAGAGGAACAGATGGAACAATCGCTGGTGCCACTGTAACGGTAATCGGTACGACAACCACGACGGTTACAGATTCTAATGGTAAGTTTACCATCAATGCGCCCGTGGGTGCTAAATTACGGATCTCCTTTGTGGGCTACGATTCCAAAGAGGTTGCCGTAACGGGAAGTACCGTGAATGTGACCTTGGATGAAACAAGCGATCAGCTGGACGAAGTGGTAGTCGTAGGATATGGTACCCAGAAGAAAGAACACTTAACCGGTGCGGTTTCTTCGGTGAATGTTGAAAAAGTAATGGGTAGCCGCCCTATTCCTGACGCAGGTCGTGGATTGCAGGGTGCTGTTCCCGGATTATCCGTGGTTATTCCTTCCGGTGAGGTAGGTTCTGACCCGATTATGAAAATCCGTGGTCAGGTGGCCTCGATTCAAGGAAGCTCAACGCCGCTAATTTTGGTGGATAACGTGGAGATCCCCAGCATCAACATGGTGAACCCGAACGATATTGAAACCATTTCGGTATTAAAAGATGCGGCTTCATCCTCTATTTATGGTGCCAAAGCGGCATTCGGCGTGGTGTTGATTACCACTAAAAAAGGAGCGAAGACCGATTCACATACCATTACCTATTCCAATAACCTGTCTTTACAGTCGCCATTTAAACCGGTAGATGTTGCCGGTATCGATGGTTTGGAATATACCCTAGAAGCCCACGAAAACATGAAGGCTTCCGGTCCTGCCGGTGGTTTCTGGCGTGTTGACCGCGAAAGCTTTGAGAAAATTAAAGAGTGGCAACAGAAATGGGGTGGCGTTGTAGGTAACCAAGATCCTGTTTTATACGGTCGTGACTGGTATTACAAAGGGAACGAGAAATTTGGTTTACGTATTTACGACCCTGCCGACCTGATGGTGAAGGATAATGCCTTTTCGCACCTGCATAACTTAAGCTTAAACGGTAAGACAGGGAACACGACTTACAATATCGGAGCTGGTTATTTAGGACAACAAGGGATGATGAAACCCGCCAAGCATGACGATTTTACGCGTTATAATGCGACGGTTAGTGTGTCGACCAAATTAAATGATTTCTTAACGGTTCGTGGAGGGGCGATGTACTCCGATGGTACGAAGCGTTATGCCAACTCGGCAACCGGATTCGGGGCTGACCCTTGGTTATACCTATACCGCTGGTCGCGTTTATTCCCGATTGGAGTAACCGAGCAAGGTCAGGAATTCCGTGACCCGTATACCGATACGAAAAAAGCACATACCGGTTATAAAACCGAGCGCTATACCAACTTGAACTTAGGAACCACCATCGATATTATGGATGGTTGGGATATCAAGGCGGATTATGCGTATAGTACAGAAAATAATAGCCGTAAATCATCTTTACCAACCATGACCGGTAGAACACACTGGTACCAACCTGTTGTTTGGAACGATGAAAACGGAAATCGCGTGTATGTAGATGAAAATGGTATTCCTACCGATAACGGTGGAATGGAAGGTTGGGAATTTCCGGAAGAAAATTATATCAAAAAGGAAACTTCTAACGTATACCGTTACAACTTATTCTCTAAGCGCCATACCTTCAATGCTTTTACAACCTATAATACCAAATTAGAAGGTGGGCATGATTTGAAATTTATGGCCGGTACTAACGTTGTCGCATTTTTATGGGAAAACGAGTCCTTGCGTAGAACAAACTTAATCAACAACGATAACCCGCAGTTTAATTATGCAACGGGTGTTCAGGAGAACAGTGCAGATACCAACTGGGATTCACAAGCTGGTTTCTTCGGTAGAGCGAACTACGCCTATAAAGATAAATACTTATTTGAAGCTAACTTACGTTACGATGGAACCTCGAAATTCCCTTCTAACCTAAGATGGAGATGGTATCCTTCGGTTTCTGCAGGATGGGTAGTGAGCAATGAAAGCTTTATGCAAGACATTTCCAATGTCTTAAGTTTCGCCAAATTACGCGGTTCATGGGGTAGCATTGGTGACCAATCGGTGCCAAATAGCTTATACGTTCCAACGATGGATCTTGACCGTTATTCTTGGTTAGATGGTTCTGGCCTTCCTTTCTATGAATTAGGAACCCCAGGCAACGTTCGTCCGGATATTTCATGGCAAGATATTGAACACTTAAACGTAGGTGCCGACTTCCGTTTCTTTAATAAAGTAGGTTTAGTGGTGGAATGGTTTGAACGTAAAACCAACCACATGATTATTCCGGGTGAAGCCCTTCCAAATACGGCAGGCGCGAGTGCTGCTCAAGGAAACTTCGGTAACTTAAGAACCCGTGGATGGGAGATTAACTTGGATTATCAACACCGTTTCGACAATGGTTTAGGCCTTACGGTAAATGCGAACTTAGCGGATGCGGTAACCATGATTACCAAAGGTACCGATTGGAATACCGCTTGGGATGATCGTCGTTTATCTACTTCCTATTCTACAGGTAGAAGATACGGTGATATCTATGGCTATGTAACCGATCGTTTGTACCAGAAAGATGATTTCGTATATGATGCAAGTGGTAACCACGAAAAAGTAACCATCATTCACGAAGGAAATGCAAAAGTAACCAATAAGTTGGCGGGTGATAACCCTGTTTACCAAACCTTCTTTGAAGATGGTAATGGCATTATGATCATGAGCCCGGGTGATGTGAAGTTTGTGGATGTGAATGGCGATGGTTATATCACTTCTGGAAATAGCACCAACGGCGATCCGGGTGACCGTGTTGTAATCGGTAACTCAACGCCACGTTATGAATATGGTTTCCGTTTGGGTGCCGACTGGAAAGGCATCGATGTAGGCGTGTTCTTACAAGGTGTTGGTAAGCGTGAAATTTGGGGTGCTGGTCAGCTAGCGATTCCTGGTTTCCACGTAAAAGACGGTGCAATGCCACAAGCAATTGCGGGTGACTTCTGGAAAGAAGATCGTACTGATGCTTTCTACCCACGTGCTTGGAACTTAGGTGGAGCAAATGAGGGCTATGTGATGCGTCCGCAGACACGTTATCTCCTAGATATGTCGTACTTCAAAATCAAGAACATTACCGTGGGGTATAAACTTCCGGAAAATGCCTTGCGTTCGGTGTATTTGAAAAATGCGAGAATCTACGTTTCCTTAGAGAACTTCTTCACCTTCGACAACTTGAGAGGCTTGCCGATCGATCCGGAGACGATTTCTGGAAGTAATGCCACCCTTACTAGCGGTAACTATAACTTAGGCCGTACAGGTACTGGTGTTCCATCTTTCAAATCTGCATCCTTAGGTATCCAAATCGGGTTATAATTTAATACAGGAGAATTATTATGAAAATCATATATAGCATAGTCGCAGCAGCAGCTTTAACCTTAACCAGCTGTTCCGATTTTTTAGACAGACCTATTCTGACTAAACCAAATGATGAAAACGCATGGACGACAGAAGAGAATGTACGTTTATATGCAAATCATTTTTATAGCGATTTATTCCCGGGCTATGGCCAAGGGTTCAATACCGATGGTGCTTCCTTAGCGGGCTATACTTTTAGCGATGATGTGGTATGGCAAGGAAATCAATCGAATTTTACCAGAGCAGTACCGGTAAGTCAAATCTGGAGTTATTCAACCGTGCGTTCAATTAATATTATGATCGACCGTATCCAAAACCGCATGACGGGTATTATGGATGAGGCTGCAACGAACCATTGGTTGGGCGTTGGTCGCTTTTTCCGTGCCTACCGTTATTGGGAATTGGTATATGCCTATGGCGATGTTCCTTATTATGATCGCCCGGTGGCCGATACGGAGCTGGATGAATTGTATAAAAAGAGAACGCCACGCAATGAGGTGATGGATAAGGTGTTTGAAGACATGGAATTCGCGCTTGCGAACGTACGGGTGAATGATGGCCCACAGGTAGTAAACCAAGCGATTGTGGCTGGATTTATTTCCCGTATTGCCTTAGCAGAAGGGGGATGGCAGAAATACTACTACAAAAATAACGACCGCGCGAAGAAGTTTTTCGAATTGGCGGTGAAAGCAGGTGATGTGGTTCGTGCCAGTGGTCGTTATGATATTGTAACGGACTATCGTTCTCAATTTACTTCCGAGAATTTGGCGGGTGTAAAAGATGTGATGTTCTACAGACAATATGATGCTGCCATGGCAGTAAAACACTCCATCTTGTCTATTCATAACATGTCGGAAAACGTAACATATGGCCCAACGGCAGACTTAGTGAAATCTTACATCTGTAACGATGGTCAAGTATGGCAGAACTCTGATGTGGAAGCAGCAACTGATTTTACCACAGCAGAATTGGTAAAAACACGTGATTCCCGTTTTGAAGCTTCTTTCCACGATAAGCCGAACAGCCGCAACAGAGGTTCCTTCCTTTACATCACGAAGTTTTTACCACGTGATGTGGAAGCCCGCGTATCTGCTGGGGGAACTCCTGGAACGGATTTTATGGGAGCAAATAACACCACGGATGCACCTATTTTACGTTATGCTGAAGTATTGTTAAACTGGGTGGAAGCGAAAGCAGAATTGGCAACCCTAGGCGGTGCTGCTGTTTCGCAAACCGATATCGATAATTCCATTAACAAAATCAGAGCAAGACCGCTCGCGAAAGCCGCAGTGGATAAAGGTGTGGAGAAAACTGCCGCCTTGAATATTGGTGCATTGCCAGTAGATCCGGAGCGTGATATTACGGTAAGCCCATTGTTATGGGAAATCAGAAGAGAACGCCGCATGGAAATGATTTTCGAGTACTCACGTTTAGCCGATTTGAAACGTTGGTCTAAACTACAGTATATGGATACCGAGCGTAATCCTGATTTATTAGCTGGCGGTTGGGTTAATTTCCCGAAAGAATTGCCTGGCGATATTAAAACTGGGGTTTCCGTAATGAAATTGAACGGGCAGATCGAAGTGTACAACCCAACAGATCCGGATAGCCAAGCTAAAATGGTAGGATTCTATCGTTATGCAGAGAATAAAGATCGTTTACCTTTCTACAATCAGCCAAATATCAATCCATATTTGTCGCCGGTAGGAAGAACACAAATTAACGATTATGAGGCGATGGGTTATGTGTTGGATCAAACGCAAGGCTGGCCTCAAAATTAATGTTGAATTCATAATGATTAACCATATGAAAATGAAATTAAACCGTCCTTTTGCTGCTTTAGTAGTTGCATTAATAGGCTTCGTAGGGTTTACTTCCTGTTCAGACGATTTCCCGAGCAATGTGGAATCGGATAAATTTGCGGATCTGAAAGCGATTCGTATCGTCAATGCAGGTGCTAGTGGAACTGAGGTGGTAGAAGGTACCATCGACGAAAATAAAAAAACAATCTCTTTCCCTCGTTTGGATACGCTTACAAATTTTGCGGAGTTAAAATTTGAAGTAGAAACGTCCGATGGATCACACTTAGAAAAGGATGTATACAATGTACCTTACGCTAGTGGGGATGAAAAGAAGGAAATATTCTTGAAAATTTTAAACGAGCCTCGTTTTAAAGAATATATGGCCGTTATTCGCTTTAAAGTGCCAGTGTATGGTGCTGACTTTAGCAAACCTGCTGTTTTCGACTATTCGAGTAACCCTGCAGGAAACCCGGTATATGCTGGTTTCGGTGGACAAGCTACACGTGGTACCGGTTTTGACGGCAAGCACGTGTTAATCGTAAGCCGTGGAGCAACAAGTATTCACTTGTTAGCCGTGGAAGACTTGAAAGCCAATCGTATTGCGCCGATCAATCTGGATAAAACAGGTGTTACCGGTGGAACCTTTACCCATAATATGGGTGCACAAATCAACGGACATACCTATGTAGCCAACTTATCAACCTCGGCTGCTTCACCGTTGAAAATTTACCATTGGGCAACACCGACTTCACAACCTGAGGTTATTGCCAATATTAATGTAGGTTCGATTGCCGGTTCGGGAACACGTCATGGCGATAACTTCTCGATGAATTTGGATGCAGACGGAAATGGCTATGCTTTCTTTATTTCTATGGGTGTGCAGGTAATGCGCGTGAAAATTGAAAACTATAATAAGGTAACTGAAACTATTTCTTTTGATACCCGTACAACTTATGGACAATGGTCGGCCTATAACCGCATTGTGGGTACTGATAATTATTTAGTAACGGGCCACGATAAGCCTATTGCGGTGATGAATAATGCTGGTGGTGTTGCTTATACCATGGCTGCAGGTTCCATTCCGGTTCACTCCGGCGATCCGCGCGTCATCAACTTCAATGGCAAACGCTATTTATTAGTGGTAACCGTTCCGCGTGCCGCAGGTACTGCCCCTGATGGCGTATTGCGTTTGTATGATATTAGCAGCGGTGCGAATATCGTAGATGCATTAACGGCTTTTGAACAAGGCGATAAAAAGGAGGTTTATTCATTTACAATTTCTGCAGATCCAAATTCTGCACCTGGTACACAATCTGGTTACCATGTGGTAAAAGATGCCGATGGCAAAGATCAGAAATTAATGGTTTACGGTGCGACAACCGATGCCGGATTTACCATTGTTGAATTCCCTGTAAATGTTGCTGTAGATTAATAGCATATCACATAATTTGATGAAAGGACATCCTGCGCTTAGCTTTAGCAACAAGTGTTTTGGATGTCCTTTCTTACTAATAACCAATTATACATGAAAAGACTTTCGATTTATTTTTGCCTCTTTGTTGGTTTGGCAGTCCTGCTGAACAGTTGTAGTAAAAGCGATGGCCCGGGTGGAAGCGGTTCGGAACCTGACCCGCCGGCAACGGACTTAAAATTCCCGAAGAAAGAAATGCGGGCAGCCTGGTTTGCCACCGTATGGGAATTGGATTGGCCAGGTGTACGTGGTGAAGCTGCACAAAAACAAAAGTATCGCGAGATGCTAGATCGCTTAAAAGCCTTAAAATTCAATGCGGTATTTTTTCAGGTTAAAGGAATGGGCGATGCCTTTTATAATTCCCCTTACGAACCTTGGTCGGCAGCCATCTCTGGAACACGGGGGGTAGATCCTGGTTATGATGTGCTTCAGTTTTTAATCGATGAAACCCATGCCCGTGGCATGGAATTTCATGCATGGATGAATCCTTACCGGATTTCAACGCGTGCGTCATCGGCGACCGCTTTTCCGGCTTTGCATGCTTCCGTGGATCCTAGCTGGATTAAAGATTACGAAACCATCCGTATTTATAACCCTGCAATTCCAGAAGTACGTCAGCGACTGAATGATATCGTGAAAGATTTAATTAGCAAGTTTAATGTGGATGGTATTCATTTCGACGATTATTTCTACCCTTCCGGTCAGACGCATCAAGATGATGCTGATTTTGAAAAGTATGGAGCTGAATATAGTAAAAAGGAAGACTTTAGACGTGCTAATGTAGATAAAGCCATTGAAGGTGTTTTCAACACCATTAAAGCAACAAAACAAGAGGTTGTTTTCTCGGTGTCGCCTGCGCCGAACAAAACAGATAACTTCAATAACCTGTATGCCGATGTGGCCAAATGGACTTCCTCTGGCTGGGTGGATATCTTAATTCCGCAGTTGTACCAAGAGATTGGGAATTCTTACAATCCATTTGAAGGAAATCTTACCACTTGGACTCAATTTAGAGGTAAAGCCGGCTTGGTAATTGGCCATGGATTTTATAAATTTGGCGCCAGCGACGGTGGTGCTGCATTTCAAAATGTAGATCAGTTAGCTCGCCAGTTCGATTTGGTTCGTAAGAACAAGTATGCGGTAGGAAGTGCGATGTATAGTGCACGGGATGTAATCGCGAATCGAATTGGAATTACCAATAAATTAGCAGAATTATATGCGAATGATGTGCTGATGCCTTTCTTCGGTAGAGAGGTGGCAGCAAAACCAATTACGCCGACTAATGTAAAAATTACCGGCAATGAATTAACCTGGACTGTCAGTGGAAATGTAAAATCTGCAGTTTACTATTTTTCAACCTTAACGGCTGAAGGGGAACTGCTCGCCCTTACAGAAGCAACTAAATTAACTATTTCAAAGGCTGGTTATTATTGTGTGACTGCTGTTAATATCGATCATGTAGAAAGTAAAGAGTCTGCAGTGATTAAGAAATAATAAAACCGACACCCTAGCTTAACAGTAGGGTGTTAGTTTTAGTTTATCAGAATATCTAATGAGGAAAAGAATGTATTTGCCGAAACTATTAACACTTGTATTTTGCTTATTGGGCTCTGTTTTATGTGCCCAGAACTTCCGGTTTGCCCAAGTGACAGATACCCACGTGGGTGGTGCCACGGGAGCTGATGATTTGCGCCGAACGGTTAAAGACCTCAACACGATGAAGGATATCGATTTTGTAATCCTATCGGGGGATGTTACGGAGTTTGGCTCCGATCTAGAGCTTGCTTTGGCAAAACAGATTCTGGATTCCTTACAGCTGCCGCTTTATGTGGTGCCTGGAAATCACGATAGTAACTGGTCGGAAAGCGGTGCCAATAGTTTTAGAAAAGTATTTGGAGCAGAAACTTTCTTTTTTAGCCATAAAGGTTTTCAATTTATCGGGACAACTTCAGGTCCGAATATGCGGATGAGTCCGGGGCAGATTCCGCGTGAGAATCTGGTTTGGATGGATTCTGTCTTTCTGGCAAATCCCGATGCAAACACACCGTTGATTGCGATTAACCATTATCCCTTAGACGAATCCCTGAACAATTGGTATGCTTCCATCGATCGTTTGAAAGCGAGGAACGTGCAGCTTGCCCTTTGTGGGCATGGGCACCAAAACCATTTGTATAATTGGGAGGGCATCCCTGGGGTGATGAGCCGGTCGAACCTCCGCGCAAAAGAAGAAGTCGGTGGTTATAACATTATTCATATCAAAGGAGATTCGGCTATATTTCAGGTCAGACGTCCTTTGGTGCATACCGAGCAGCCTTGGTTAAAGCTGCCGCTTAAAAAGTTAACGGCTGATGGATCGACCTACCCTCGTCCTGACTTCGCTGTAAATAAAGATTCGAAAGCCAAGCTGGTTTGGGAGTATGAAGATCATGGTGATATTGGTGCGGGAATCAGCAGCGATGGAAAGGCATTATTTACAGCCAATACGGTAGGTGAAGTCTTTGCCTTGGATTTGAAGACCGGTAAAAAGCTTTGGGCCTACAAAACAGGTGGTAAAGTGTATGCAACACCTGCCTACCATAAAGGAACCATCGTAGTAGGGTCTTCGGATCATTTTATCTACGGATTGGACGCCAAGTCTGGGAAGTTAAAATGGAAATTGGAAGCTGACAAAGCAGTTTTGGGATCGGCAGCGGTATCCAAAGGGAAAGCATTCGTTGGGGCATCTGATGGCAAATTCCGTTGTATTCGGGTAGCTGATGGTAAGCTCTTATGGACGTTCGATCAGGTGAAGGGCTATGTTTCCACCTTGCCTAGTCTGGCGGATGGAAAAGTAATCTTCGGCTCTTGGTCCAATGGCTTCTATGCCTTAGATCAGGAATCCGGAGCATTAGTTTGGGAGTGGGATAACGGCCATAGCAATCGCATGTTCTCCGCAGCAGCTTGCTATCCGGTTATTGCTGCTAATAAGGTGTTTATTGTGGCCCCGGATCGTTATATGACGGCTATTGATTTGAAGACAGGGAAGACGTTATGGCGCGAGAAAAAGGACTCCGCCCGCGTACGTGAATCGATGGGCTTATCGTTTGATAAAAAGAGAGTCTATGCGAAAACCATGGATGGTGAATTAATAGGCGTGCCTGTTACAGCCGATGCCATGGATATTTCCTGGAAAGCACAATTGCAATTGCCGTATGAGCTGGCACCTACAGCCATTTATTCCGATAAAAAGCAGGTGTTTGTGCCAAGTGATAAAGGCTTGCTATCCGCAGTGGATCCAGTGTCGGGTGCTGTAAATTGGCAATATAAAATTTCCAATGGCATGATTAATCCGCCATTGCTGTTAAAAAATAAAATAGTAGTAAGTGCCATGGATGGCAAAATTGTAATGCTGAGTTATTAAAGATAGACCAGTGTACAGTTTTAATCTGAGCTTGCGCGCTCCTGCCGATTGATATGGTTAAGCAATTGCTGCACTAGATAGGGTTTTAGATGCTGATATCTAATATTTGATAACTTTTTAAGAAATCTTTTGATTGAATAATAATATCGTTTTAATTCATGTTGTAACCGGTACAATGAGGGAAGATAAATTATTTAATCGGTTAGGCAAGAAAGTTTATTTATTGAAAAAGAAAAATTATAAATTCGTCTCCCTAAAGGAGAAATAAAATAGTAATGCGTGTTTTTGCGTTTTTTAATAAAAAGTCGCATATTTACGGAAAGTTAAAGAAGTATTGCAAATGCAAATGGGTATGATCAACACAACGGAAAAGGATTCAAATTATCAGAACCTGGACAAAATGTCGGTTCATGAGATACTCTCAAATATCAATCAGGAGGATAAAACCGTTCCTTTGGCGGTAGAGCAGGAGATTCCTCGCATTGAGGCCTTGGTGAAAGTGATAGTAACGCGGATGAAAAAGGGTGGCCGCTTATTTTATATTGGTGCTGGTACCAGTGGTCGTTTAGGTATTCTAGACGCATCAGAGTGTCCTCCAACGTATGGTGTTCCTTTTGACTGGGTGATTGGTTTAATTGCAGGAGGTGATACTGCGATTCGTAAAGCTGTTGAGTTTGCTGAAGACGATGAAGAGCAAGCCTGGAAAGATCTAGAAGAGTACGCGATCAATGCCAATGATGTTGTTATTGGTATTGCTGCTTCTGGAACCACTCCTTATGTAATTGGCGGTTTAAATAAGGCCAACGAAATGGGAATTGCAACAGGCTGTATTGTTTGTAATGGGAACTCACCAATTGCTGCAATTGCTCAATATCCGGTAGAAGTTATTGTGGGTCCGGAGTTTGTTACAGGGTCTACCCGTATGAAAGCCGGTACTGCGCAGAAACTAGCATTAAATATGATCAGCACGGCTGTTATGATCCAATTGGGACGTGTAAAAGGAAATAAAATGGTCGATATGCAACTGTCTAACCATAAATTGGTAGGACGTGGCGTGCGTATGGTGATGGCAGAGACAGGAACCGATGAGGAAACTGCAACAGCTTTGATAGAGAAATTCGGGAATGTGCGTAAAGCGATCGACAATTATAACCTTCAAAAGAACAGCTAAATTCATATATGTCTCCAATAATATTATTATCCTTTCTGGTAGTTTATTTCGGAATCTTATTGGCCGTATCCTATTTTACGTCTAAAAATTCTTCAGATAATTCTACGTTCTTCGTTGCCAACCGGAATGCCAAGTGGTATATGGTTGCCTTCGGAATGATAGGTACTGCCTTATCGGGAGTTACCTTTATCTCCGTTCCGGGAGATGTGGGAAATACCCCTGCTGGGCTCACCGATGCCAATAACTTCAGTTATTTCCAGTTTGTATTAGGTAACGCCATTGGCTTTGTCATCATAGCCTACGTGTTGTTGCCGTTATACTATCGCATGCACCTCACTTCCATTTATACCTATTTGGAAGAGCGTTTAGGGCATAAGAGCTACAAATCGGGTGCTATGATCTTTTTGGTTTCCAGAACCATCGGGTCCGCATTCAGGTTATACCTGGTAGCCATTGTATTGCAACGTTATATATTTGATGCCTGGAATGTGCCGTTTATACTTACGGTGGCAGTCTGTTTACTCCTAATCTGGTTGTATACGAATAAGGGTGGGTTAAAAACCATCATTATTACTGATACCTTGCAGACTATGTTCTTGTTATTAGCGGTTATCTTGTCCATTTACTTTATGGCCGACGGACTTGGTATCAGCGTATTTGAAGCATTTGAGAAAGTAAAAGAGAGTTCCTACTCGAAGATTTTTGTTTGGGAGAACCTGTTAGGCGATACGCGTCATTTCTTGAAACATGTGATCGGTGGTATCTTTGTGACCATTGCGATGACCGGTTTAGATCAGGATTTAATGCAGAAGAACCTTAGTATGAAAACTATTGGTGAGGCCCAAAAAAACATGATGACCTTCACTGGTGTTTTCGTTGTCATCAACCTATTCTTCTTAGCTGTAGGTGCTTTGTTGTACTTCTACGCAGATGCGAACGGTATCAGTTTAGCAGATTTAGGAAAATCAGATTATTTATATCCAGAAATTGCCCTTCGTCATTTATCCTTGTTGCCGGGTATCATCTTTATGATGGGTTTAACCGCTGCAACTTTTGCAACAACAGACTCCGCTTTGACAGCCTTAACTACTTCCTATTGTGTAGATTTCTTAAACTTCAATAAGAAAGAAAATCCGAATGATCCGAAATTGGTTAAGCAGCGTAATTACGTCCATTTAGCCTTTTCTGTGGTGATGCTATTGGTGATCTTGTTGTTCCATTGGATTAACGATGAGTCGGTGGTATCGGCCATCTTTAAAATTGCAGGCTATACCTACGGGCCATTATTAGGTTTATTCTCTTTTGGTATCTTAACCAAGCGTCGTGTTAACGATAATTTGGTGCCTTATATTTGTGTGATTTCACCATTGATTATCTTTTTGTTAACGCAATACGTTCTACCGCACACCAATTATAAGATTGGTTTCGAGCTTATTGTGTACAATGGTTTAATTACTTACCTTCTTTTGTTATTGACCTCTCCGGGCAAGGTAGAAGGAAAATTAGTCGGCAGACAATAATTGCCGCTAAGGATGATTTGTGGGTGCGAAAAAAATGCAGTAAGTTTGACTTAAACGTATTTTTTTCGCACCTATGTATCGTCAAATAGAAGAATCTATTCAAGCTATACGTCGTAAAATCGGCGAGTTTTCCCCAGAATTTGGTATTATTTTAGGCACAGGTCTAGGCAAATTGGTTGATGAAATCGAGGTTGCCCATCAGATGATGTATGCCAACATCCCGAACTTCCCTATTTCTACGGTTGAATTTCATACCGGAAAATTGATTTTCGGCACCTTAAATGGCCGAAAGGTTGTGGCGATGCAAGGGCGCCTGCATTATTACGAGGGCTATTCGATGCAAGAAATTACCTTCCCCGTGCGGGTGATGAAAGCCTTGGGCATCCAAAAGCTATTCGTATCCAATGCCTCGGGATCTTTGAATCCGGAGATTAAGAAGGGCGATATCGGCATTATTGAAGATCATATCAACCTGTTGCCCGACAATCCATTGCGGGGCAGCAATAATGAGAATTTGGGGCCACGTTTCCCGGATATGAGCCAACCTTATGATAAGGGCATGATACAGCAAGGAATGGAAATAGCCGAACGATTAGGCGTAAAAGCGCATGAGGTAGTGTACGTGTCGACTCCGGGTCCGAATTTAGAAACCCGAGCAGAATATCGTTACATGCGTATTATCGGTGGCGATATTGTCGGCATGAGTACCGTTCCTGAAGTGATTGTTGCAAACCACATGAGTCTGCCTGTTTTTGCTATTTCCGTGATTACCGATGAAGGATTTCATCCGGATTTAAAGCCGGTTTCCTTACAAGAGATCGTTGAAGTAGCGGCAGCTGCCGAACCGAAGATGACAAGCATATTAAAAGAATTGATTGCATTGCAATAATCTTGGATTTTTGCCCTATTTTTGAGGGCGTTTATTTATAGATTCTTACATGAGTATACTGAACAGGTTGTTATTGATATTGGTTTTGTTTGTGCTGACTCCGAAGCTTTATGCCCAAGAGGAAGAAGAATTCAGTTCCGCACTCGATTCAGCAAGGGCAAAAGAAGATAACAAAAAGGATTCTGTTGTATTTACGGCCAAGTATGTGCGCTATACCAACCTAGCGACCATGAAGCGCCTGACCAAAACGTATCAGATTGATACCTCTCATGTCAATTTCCAATATTACAATAAGCAAAACCTGCCGTGGAACCCCAGCATCAACTTAGGTTCCTATGGCCTTGCAACGCGCGACCTCCTGTTTAACCCCTCCAAAAAGATCGGCTTTCAGTTAGGTTACCATGCCTTAGAGCGCTATATCCTGCATCCCGATTCCGTTGAGTATTTTCGTGCCCGAGCGCGGTTTTCCGAATTGTATGCCGTGGGCTTCTTTTTTGATGACCAAGTCTTTCGTGCGCGTCTAGCCCAGAATATTAATCCCAACTTAAATATCGGAGCAGAATACCATGCCAGCAATACCGACGGGTACTATAAAAACCAGCAATATAGCGATCGGAAAGGGGCTGTGTTTGCCTGGTACGAGTCGCCCAGCAAGCGTTATAACCTTTTAAGCAACTTCACCTTCAATACAGTAGATGCTACCGAAAACGGATCCGTGTTGAACGATACTCTTTTTCGGGATACCTCCAGCAATAACTCGCCAACCAGTTATTTGGTGCGCTTAAACGGCCAACAAGCCAATCGCCCATTCAATAAATGGAAAGACATTGGGTTGTTCCTACGCCAGTCCTATTACATGGGGCGCATAGATACAGTAAACAAGGGGATGCCCGATGCGGAAATCCACCCCACGAATGTCATCGCGCACAATTCGAGTATTCGACAGCAGAAGTATATCTTTTTCAAAAATGAGGGCGATTTAAACAATGCCTTTCCAGCAAGGAATTTTGTTCGGGTAGATGATACCACGAAAATTACTACCATTAGCAACGATTTTTCCTATAGTTTCTATCTGCGAGGGAAGAGTATGAAGAACGAGGCTAAGGTGGAACTGGGGTTTCAGAACGATTTAATCTGGTATGCCGATAGTACCATGAGCGAGCTCTATCAGAACAGCATGGTGAAAGGGGCTATTGGGTATAAATTCAGTGATAAGGTTGATGTTAACTTTACGGCCAATCAAATTGTTGTTGGTCGAAATTTTGGCGACTTCCTGTATGAAGCCTATGCCGATATCCACCTGAATGATGCCATTGGTGCCTTACGCGTGGGGGCTTATTCGCAGAATAGTTCGCCGGAAATGATTTATGAAACGGCCAATTTAACCTACCATTCCTGGAAGGATTTGAATTTAAACAAAATTAAAACTCAAAACCTGAACTTCGCTTACGGGAATAAGAAAATCGGGTTTCATGGTAAACTGGAGTACTTCCTGATCAATAATTATACGTATTTCAAAGAGAGTGCCGATCCGGAAACCGGGGAAGTGATTCCTAGGGAGATTACGCCTACCCAAGCTGGGAACTTAAACCTATTGAAACTTACCGTAGGGCAGAATTTTAAATTCCGCAAGATGCATTTGGACAACCTGGTGGTTTACCAAAAATCAGACGCCATGGATGTGTTGGCAACGCCGGAATTGTATACCTTCCACAGCCTTTATTACGCCGATATTTTATATAAGGTGATGGATTTCCGATTGGGTATGGATGTGCGTTTCAATACGCCGTTTAATACGCCATCTTACGCCATCAATGCCGGGCAGTTCTATAACAACCAGAAAGGCCTCGAATTCTCCACTTATCCAATCGTCGATTTTTGGTTAACAGCCAATATCGATCGTGTTAATCTATTTTTAAGTTATAATTTCGCAAACCAGCATGTGTCACCTCGCGGCTATTACACCGTACGTAGGTACCCCATGAACCCGGCCTTCTTGCGCTTCGGGGTTTCTTGGAAGTTTTACGATTAATCTTTTCATACCTTCGTTTTCTTTGCTATTAGCCTAATATCCGAGGCTAAGGAATCAGCTATGGCATGTACATTCCATTTTTCTACCGTTGAAAACCTTGGGTAACCTATCCAAGCGACCTTGCACCGATCATCTTTTTTGTAGTCCCCTTTCACTCCCCTTTCAAACTCTTCTCTCACCCCTTTCAAACCCCTTTCAAGCCCCTTTGGAATGGGCTTTATAAAAGCCTTAAAAAGGGATTGATTCGATTGGTATACGAAGCTGTTCTAAAGTTGTTTTAAGCGCTTCTAAGCGTTGTTTGGCGGGTTGTTGGGGATTGTTATTGCGGATGGGGCTAGCGTTGCTGCAGTGTTTGCTGCGCCGGCGGGAATTTTGCCCTGGCTAGAAACGAAAAAAGCATCAATTTCTTGATGCTTTTTCTGTTGGTGGAGGCTACTGGATTCGAACCAGTGACCCTCTGCTTGTAAGGCAGATGCTCTGAACCAGCTGAGCTAAGCCTCCGTTTTTGTTGGTGGAGAATACTGGATTCGAACCAGTGACCCTCTGCTTGTAAGGCAGATGCTCTGAACCAGCTGAGCTAATTCTCCTTTTCCCTGTTGCGGTGTGCAAATATAGGGCTAAAAATTGATTTGCAAAATTATTTTGAAATTATTTTCGGAAAAATAAGGCAATTAATTCAAAGCCAAATAGATAAAATAAGGTGCCCCAACGCTAGCTGGGGATGGAATTAAGGCCATGTTGCTGAAAGGCTGGAAAAAGCAGCGCCTACTCGTTCATGTAGGAATAAATGATGCGCATATAATAGGCTTCATCCAGTACCGTGACCAGCTGGTTCAGCTCAATTTTATTAAAAGAAAAGTTTAGGCCTTCGTAGGGCGTGTTCAGGAGTACCCGTAGGGTGCCATCGGGAAAGGGGATGCGGCAATCTTCGTAAACCAGGTCTTTCACAATGTTGCGAAAGGCAAGGAATTCGTTAATGCTAAAGTTGATATGTAGATTATTGAAGCACAAATGGATGAGTTTGTTGCCGTTCGGCATGCTAATAAAACCCAGTTCGTTTCGGCTAAGTATGGTTGGTCTGTTGCAGGCCATAGTATTTCCGTAATTTATCAAGAAGGTGAAAACTTGCGCCTGGTTTACCCGCTGGCCTATCCCTAGCGGGTAAACAGGACTTTGTATGAAAATGAAGTTGTTCTTTCTTCGTGCCGATAAATATACGGCTTATTTAGAATGATTATAAACAAAATGAAAAACGGGTAGTTTTTTGACATTTTTATTATAAATTTTCCTTAGCCTATCATGCTCCTTCGCTATAATAACGAGGGTAGATGGCAGATAGTATCTGTTTTATTTTTTTAACGAACCTTAACAATTGTAGGCTGTGCCCTGCCCGAGGTTTCCTGGGATAACTTAGAGTTTTTTGATGCGAATGTTTCGGAAGCCCACCGAATCGGTATGGTTTTGAAAGGCAATTTTACCCTTTTTGAAGCTGTTGAAAGCCGGGTAATTTTTCATATTGCTATGGGCAACCTTTTCCAGAAAGGCGGGGCTGTTGATATCGGCTTTAAAGGTAAGCTTATCGTTTAAGTAAAAGCTAACGATGCCTTTATCTTGAATGATGCGTGCGATGTTCCATTGGCCATGGGGTTCGGGTCTGGAATTGCTGGATAGGCAATCTACGGAGTAGAGGCAGCCTGCCCAATGGGTGGAATCAACCTGGTGGCGCTCTTCGGCATTTGCATTGTCTAGCAGCTGCATTTCCAGTCCGGTAGCGAAAGTTGCCGCATAGCTGCTGTCTTCTTTTACATTGATGAAAATGCCGCTATTGCCTCCTTTTTTCACCATCCAATCAAATTCAAGCTCGAAATTTTCATATTCCTGATCGGTAATCAGGTCGCCAAAAATGCCGTCTGAACTTGGGTCGCAAAGCAAGGTCATGTTTACTACCTTCCATTTTGAAGGCACCTTACCATGATTGTAAATGTGAAAACCATCGAGATTATTGCCATTGAACAAGGGGAACCATTTGCGTTCTTTCTGGTAGTTGCAGGCATTGCAGAGCAGAAGGGCAAGTAAACAAGCGAAAAATTTATACATGGGGCTAGCGTTGATGTGTTTATGAAGCTAAAATAAGCATTTCCATCAACAAGCCCTGCGCCAGCGTCTTAAAAATTAATAGCGTGCTATTTCGTCTATTTGTTCCATCACGAACTTTAAGGTTAGCGGGTCTGTCACATCACCTTCGCTGTTGAGTTCGTTTTGAATTAAAGGAATATGGATTTTTAAGGGCAACACATGCATGCGTAAATAGTTGCAAACCCCTGTAAAATGGTCTATGCCTCGAATATTGCCATACTTACCCGTAGAAAGCCCTACCAAAGCTGCTTTTTTATGGTAAAAAGAAGCCGGAAAGGAACAAGCATCAACAAAGAGTTTCAAAATACCGGGGTAGCTACCGTTGTATTCGGGGATAATAAAGATGAACTTTTTTGCGGCAGATACTTTCTCCTGAATGGGGGCGAAGGCCTCGCTGCGTTGGCCGTATAAGTCTGTTACAGAAAGGGTATCCGGCAAGTCTTCCAAGGATAATATGTCGAACGCTTCTCCTTTTTTTGCCAGTTCTTGCTGGTAGAACTTCGCAACCCGTAAGGAGTTGGAGCGGTTTCGGTTTGTGCCAGATATAATTAAATTCATTGTTTATATGTTACTTATAAAAAGCATGTTAGATGGGTGTCGATACCTAAATCAATTTTTCGTATCTTAGCATCCTGAATAGTCTGTTTGAGAATAGCTCCAAAATTAAGAAATTTAACATCATTTAAGTAGCGAATATCGTAAAGCTATGTTAATTTGCATTTTTATTAGAGCAGGACAGACAGAAGTAGTAGTTTCAAAATCTGAGGAATCATCATGGGAAAAATTATTGCCATAGCCAATCAAAAAGGAGGAGTAGGAAAAACCACTACTTCCATTAACCTTGCAGCTAGCTTATCCATATTAGAATATAAAACCTTGCTTGTCGATGCCGATCCGCAAGCAAACTCCACCTCAGGTATTGGTTTCGATCCACGTGCTATTAAAGCCAGTATTTATGAGTGTTTAGTAAACGATTTGGACCCACGGGAAGCCATTCAACATACCGATACACCCAATTTAGACCTGTTGCCAGCACATATTGACCTGGTAGGTGCCGAAATTGAAATGATTAACCTGGAAGAGCGGGAGTTTAAGATGAAGCGCATCTTGGATACCGTGAAAGACGATTATGACTTCGTGATTATCGACTGTTCGCCGTCTTTAGGCCTGATTACCATCAACGCCTTAACCGCTTCCAACTCGGTGATTATACCGGTTCAATGTGAATACTTCGCCTTAGAGGGGCTAGGAAAGCTTTTAAATACCATTAAAATTGTACAAAACCGCTTGAATACCGCGTTAGAGATTGAGGGTATTCTATTGACGATGTACGATGTGCGTTTGCGACTTTCAAACCAAGTGGTGGAAGAAGTGAGAACCCACTTCCACGATTTAGTGTTCGATACAATTATCCAGCGGAATACCCGCTTAAGCGAGGCACCAAGCTTCGGTATATCGGTTATCATGCACGATGCTTCTTGCAAAGGAGCCATCAACTACCTGAACCTTGCGCGCGAGATTCTGGAGAAAAATGGATTGTTAAAAGAAAATACCCAAACAGTAACAGTATAGTATGGCAGCACAACAGCGAAAAACGGGATTGGGTAAGGGATTAGGTGCTTTATTACAGCAAGAAAATATTGGCGTTTCCAATAGTCCTTCCAGCAGTACCCCTGCTCCAAAGACCCCGAGCTCTCCAGCAGGGAGCATAAACTTCATACAAGTAGCACAAATTGCAATAAATCCGTTTCAGCCACGTACGGACTTTGACGAGCAAGCCTTGCGCGAACTCGCCGAGTCTATTGAAGTACAAGGCTTGATTCAGCCAATAACCGTTCGCCAGATTGGCAAGAACGAATACCAGTTAATTTCAGGTGAGCGTCGTTTAAGAGCCTCAAAAATTGCCGGCATTACCGAAATTCCGGCTTATGTGCGCACGGCGAATGACCAACAGATGCTGGAAATGGCCTTGATCGAGAATATTCAACGTGAAAACTTGAATGCGATCGAAATTGCAGTCAGCTTTCAGCGCATGATTGAGGAATGTAATTTGAAACAAGAGGAATTGGGCGATCGAGTAAGTAAAAACAGATCGACAGTAACCAATTACCTGCGTTTATTAAAGCTTCCTCCTGTTATTCAGGCGGCCATTCGTGATGGCGACCTGACCATGGGGCATGCACGTGCCTTAATTAATGTTGGTGAGGTGGATAAACAGCTGTTTATTTTCCAGGAAATCTTGGAAAAAGGCTTATCCGTACGTAAAACAGAACAATTAGTGCGTGAGGTGCAGCAAGCCGATGAGAAAAGACGTCGTAAGCCGAAGCGCACCGATCAGTTAGATTTTCAATACCAGAAAATTGAGGATGATTTGGCATCCAAATTTGCTACCCGCGTAAAACTAGACTTAAAAGCCACTAAAGGAAAAGGATCTATCGTGATTCCTTTCACCTCGGAGGATGATTTAAGTCGCATCTTAGAACTCCTAGATTGGTAATGATAAAATTTGCTTGGCTTCTGGGCTTATTATTGTCCTTTACTGTGGTTTCTGCACAGGTGAAGGATACGATTCCTGAAAAGGGTAAAACCAGCAAGCTGCAGGATAGTACTGCTTTGAAAGCTGTCGCCGATTCCGCTAAGCTGAAAGTGGCACAAGACAGCAGTAAAAAGGAAACCCGTGCAGAACGTAAGGCCCGTGAGAAGGCCGAAAAGGAACGCGAGAAATTCTATTACAAAGATATTTTAAAAGACTCTGCCCGTTTAGAAATCGAGCGTCTTTCCCGGGTTGCTTGGAAACGCTCGCTCATTCTTCCAGGATGGGGTCAGTATACCAATAAAGGCCTGTGGTGGATCAAAGTTCCGGTTATTTACGGCGGCTTTGTTACCTCCTACTTGGTGTTCGATTATTGGCAATGGTATTATAATATGTTTCTGGACGAGCTGCAGTATAGACAGGAATTTGGCACCGGCTCTGACGGTGTTTTGGGACGTTGGGATGAAGCAGGCTTGATAAAACAGAAAGATTATGCACGTAGAAATCGTGATTTAACTATATTAGCAACTGTAGGCTGGTATGGATTGAATATCGTCGAGGCTTACGTGGATTCTATCTTGAAAAACCGATGGAATGTCAGCAATGACTTGAGTATGAAAGTTTCACCTACCTTTCTGCCTACCTACGCCAGCGCTGGGGGCATGCAAGCGGCGGGCTTTTCAACGAGAAACCTGCTTTCACCAGGCATCAAGATGACTTTTACTTTAAAATAGATATTAACCAATTAACTGAATATGAAAATTGTTTTATTGGGATACGGCAAAATGGGGCAGTTGATCGAACGCTTTGCGATGAAACGCGGGCATGAAGTCGTGCTGATTGTCGATGAAAATAATAGAAACAGCATAGAGCCGGAAGATCTAGAACATGCCGATATGGCGATTGATTTTAGCACACCGCATGCCGCATTAGATAACATCAGCCTCTGTTTTGAGGCTAATTTGCCTTTAGTGGTAGGCACTACAGGCTGGTATGAGCACCTTGATGAGGTGCGGGAAACCTGCCTGGAAGCCGATCAGGCGCTATTATACGGTTCCAACTTCAGCATCGGTGTCAATATCTTTTTCCACATCAACAAACTGTTGGCTGCGGCCATCAATCCGTATAAACAATACGATGTGCAGGTAGAAGAAATTCACCATATCCATAAATTGGATGCCCCTAGCGGCACGGCCATCACCATTGCGGAAGGGATTCTGGAAAATACAGATAGCAAGAAAAGCTGGGTAAACTCGGTGGAAGGTGCTGGGGAAGAGGTGATTCCGAAGCCGGATGAATTATTGATCGAAAGCCTGCGTATTGAAGAAGTGCCCGGTACACATACGGTACTTTACAGCTCGGAGGTCGATCAGATCGAGTTTAAGCATACGGCACATAGCCGTGAAGGCTTCGCTTTAGGCGCAGTTATTGCTGCGGAATGGCTCCTGGGTAAACAAGGGTTCTTCCAGGTTACAGAAATGTTTGATTTTAATAAATAATATATGTGGTATATCATTTTTGCCATACTAACGATTGCCTCGCTTTACGGCTTATATTTATTGTATAGAAAAGCCGGAAAACAAGGCTGGGAAGCTGTAGTTCCGTTTTATGGCCAATATGTCATGGCACAACTTGTCGGTCGGCCAACCTGGTGGATCGTGTGGTTGTTGGTGCCAATCGTGAATATCTTTATCTTTTACGACTTCTTTTTAAACTTCATCAAGTCCTTTGGGAAAACACGTTTCTGGGAAAATGCCGCAGCGGTATTGGTTCCATTTATTGTGTTACCGATGTGGGGAAGAGATCCGCAGGTGAAGTATCTGGGACAATCGACAACCGAAGAATTCAAAAAGAAATATCCGTATAAGAAGTCGGTAGGCCGAGAGTGGGCAGATGCCATCATCTTCGCTACTGTGGCGGCTTCTTTAATCCGTGGCTTCTTGATTGAGGCTTATATGATTCCAACCGGATCGATGGAGCGTAGCTTATTGGTTGGCGACTTTCTATTTGTGAGTAAGCTTAACTATGGGCCACGTATCCCGATGACGCCATTGGCATTTCCATTTGCGCATCATACCATGCCGGTTACGGGGGGTAAAGCCTATTCGGAACTGATTAAAGTGCCTTATAAACGTTTACCGGGCTTCCAAGACATCAAACGTTATGATGTAGTGGTGTTTAACTTCCCGGAAGAGACGGAAAGACCTATCGATAAACGCGAGAACTACATTAAGCGTTGTGTGGGCTTACCGGGAGATGTGGTGTCGATGGAGCGTGCTAAATTGTTTGTGAACAATGAGCCTGCTTTTACCGACCCTGATTTCCAAACGAATTACATCGTGTTGACTGATCCTTATGGATTGGATATGAAACGCCTTTTAGATATGCGTATCGAGGTAGATCACACCAATACGAACCCTTCACAAGGGGTGTATGTGATGCACATGACCAAGGAGGAAGCGGAAACTGTGAAGGCCTGGAGCAATATCAAACAGTTTACAGAGCAGATTTTTGAGCCTGGAGATGCGAATCCTGCAGCGGCGGCTTTCCCATTCTATGAAAGCGGACCGGTTTGGAATTACGACAACTTTGGCCCGATTACCGTGCCTGCAAAAGGATGGACCGTGAAATTGGATAGCTTAACCATGCCTTTATATCAGCGTGCTATACAGATTTATGAAGGCAATACCTTGGAAACAAAAGCCGATGGGTATTACATCAATGGCGCCAAGGCTGATTCCTATACTTTTAAAATGAACTACTACTGGATGATGGGTGATAACCGCCACAATTCCTTAGACTCGCGTGGTTGGGGTTTTGTGCCGGAAGATCATATTGTAGGGAAAGCCTTATTTACCTGGATGAGCTGGGATAAGGACGGTTCCTTCTTATCGAAAATCCGTTGGAATAGAATTTTCCGAGGTATTGAATAATACGCGGTGAAAGGATATTAAAAAGGGGGACTGCATGGCAATCCCCTTTTTCTAATGTTTTATTTTAAGGCGGCTAAATAGCGCTTGATGGTTTCCTCCAAGCCGAGGTAAAGGGCATCGGCAATTAAGGCGTGGCCGATACTAACCTCTAGCAATCCGGGGATATGCTGGTTGAAATAGGCCAGGTTGTTTAAGTCGAGGTCATGGCCGGCGTTTAAGCCTAATCCTACTTCTCTAGCTTTCAATGCGGCCTTGAAATAAGGGGCAATGGCTTCTTCCTTATTGAATCCGAACTCCGCCGCATAGGCTTCGGTATAGAGTTCAATGCGATCAGTTCCGGTTTCCGCAGCGGCTTCAACCATATCTTCCACAGGATCGACAAAGATGGAAACACGAATGCCTTCATTCTTAAACAGCTTCACCATTTCTTTGAGGTAATCTTTGTGCTTGATGGTATCCCAGCCATGGTTGGAGGTGATTTGTCCTAAGGCATCAGGTACCAAGGTCACTTGGGTAGGGGTGTTGGCCAATACCAAGTCGATAAATTTTTGCTCCTGGCAATTTCCTTCAATATTAAATTCAGTTTGGATGTTCGCTTTCAGGTTGTAGACATCCTGATAACGGATATGACGTTCGTCAGGACGTGGATGGACGGTAATGCCTTCTGCACCAAAGCGCTCGCAGGCTAAAGCCGCCGACAAAACATTAGGAACATTTCCACCACGTGAATTCCGTAGCGTCGCAATCTTATTAATATTTACGGATAGTTTAGTCATAATAGTTGTCTTTTTACAAATTTACAATTTAAGGCATCATCTTCGGTCATTTAATAAATTATTATGCCGGTTTCAATGGATAAAATTTTTTAAATTGCATGCTATATGGATGGACTGGATTTCAATCTTTTAAGTGGCTTTCGCCTGCTAGACTTTATCGATATCATTCTTGTTGCGATCATTATCTACTATGTGTATAGTTTGATCAAGGGAACTATTGCGGTAAATATCCTGATTGGGGTTGGTTTGTTCTATGGTATCTACCTGGTGGTGAAGCAGATGGAAATGCGCCTGCTAACCGAGATATTCGGTGGGTTTATATCCGTAGGGTCCATCGCGTTGATCGTGGTTTTCCAGCAGGAAATCCGTCGATTTTTGTTGCATATCGGGAAGAACATCTCCTTGCGACGCAAGAAATTCTTCTGGTCGGTGTTCGGGACGAAGAAGGCCAGCCATGCCGATAACTCCGAGTATATCCGCCCGATCGTGGAAGCCTGTAAAAGTATGTCGAGTTCCAAAACCGGCGCCTTACTGGTCTTTTCGCGGTACTTTGATGAGGAGTATTACCAAACAAGTGGCACCACGATAGATGCTCCGGTATCCAAACGCCTTTTAGAAACCATCTTCTTCAAGAACTCGCCTCTGCATGATGGGGCCGTAATTATTGTCGATAACCGCATTATGACCGCCAGTTCGGTATTACCTCTCTCCGATAGTGAAGACCTTCCTCCGCAATTCGGACTCCGCCATCGTGCCGCCATCGGCGTTACAGAGGTATCGGAAGCGGTGGCTGTCATTGTATCCGAAGAAACCGGCGAAATCTCCTTTGCCAAAGACGGGAACATCAATATGAACCTGAACGCGCAGGAATTGGAGAAGATTCTGATGGAAGAACTGTAGTTTGCTGAATTATATTTTTTGTTACGCAATAATTACTGAACAATTGTTTTTGTTTGCTGATTTTTCGATAACTTTATTCAAAATATAAATCTAAATAGAGTGCTATGTACTTCGAGGAAAACAACCCCATTGATGTGGTCTTAAACGACCTTTTCGAACATTATCGCGCTAATGTTGCTGATGTTGATAAAATTACCAAAGCCTTATTGGAACGTGCGGTGGTGAAACAGCAAACAGATATCGTAAATGACCATATTGCCTTCCGCACCTTGGGCGTACCTCATCTGGGTGTCCAATCGTTCGAGAAAATATTCCTTTCCTTCGGCTATAAAAAAATGGATTACTACTATTTCGAAGGGAAAAAATTGGATGCCTATTGGTATGCACCGCCAAGTCCTGAATACCCGCGAATCTTTGTTTCGGAACTGCGTGTAGCCGAATTGAGCCAAGATGCGCAGGATATTATCACCAAATATACCAAGCATATCACTGCCGATCCGGTAGATGCGCTGGATTTAAATAACGGGAAAGAACTCGCGGCATTTCTGCAAAAACCATTATGGGACTTACCTACTTCCAAGGAGTATGAAACCCTATTGGCTGAAAGTGAATATGCGGCTTGGGTGATTTACAACCGCTATTACCTGAACCATTACACCATAAGTATCCACGAGTTGAAGGATGGATACAATACTTTGGAAGAGTTCAATGCCTTCTTGGAAAGTATCGGGATTAAGTTGAATACTTCCGGAGGAAAGATCAAGACCAGTGCCGATGGCCTCTTGCGCCAGAGCAGTACGGTTTCTGCTTTATATGATGCTAGCTTTTCCGATGGTCAGGTATTGAAAATTGCCGGTAGTTATGTCGAGTTTGCAGAGCGTTCTGTATTGCCCGAATATAAAGAGCTACCAGCTGATCAAATAACATCCAAACACCGTCGTGATGGTTTCGAAACCAATAATGCCGACAAAATCTTTGAAAGTACATATACCACTCAAATAAAACAATAATCCATGGAAGAGGCGTTAGCAGGGCTTGCTCCTCAATTGCATGGGGAGTTGTTCTGGGATAAGCAGATGCGCCTGTTGTATGCAACAGATGCCTCTGCTTATCGGGAGCTCCCTTTGGCGGTAGCTTATCCCAAGGACAAACATGATCTCCTCCTGCTGATTCAATTTGCAAATGATCATCAGACTTCCCTGATTCCGCGCACGGCCGGTACTTCCCTTGCCGGACAGGTAGTGGGAGCAGGGATTGTAGTAGATGTTTCCAAGTACTTTACCGAGATTCTGGAGGTTAATCCTGAGAAATCCTGGGTGAGGGTACAGCCCGGCGTTATCCGCGATGAGTTGAATATGTTCCTGAAACCCTATCAGCTTTACTTCGGTCCGGAAACTTCCACAGCTAATCGTGCCATGATTGGCGGGATGGTCGGGAATAACTCCTGCGGATCGAACTCCTTGATATACGGGAGTGCCCGCGAGCATACCATGGCCGTAAAAGTCTTGCTAAGCGATGGAACGGAGGTCGAGTTTAAAGCCTTATCCTTTGATGCTTTCAGTGAGAAATGTGCTTTAGACACACTGGAAGGGCAGCTATATAGGCAAATCCGGAGCTTATTAGGGAATTACAATAACCAACAAGAGATCCGTCAGCATTTTCCGAAGGCTTCCATCCAGCGAAGGAATACCGGGTATGCTATTGATTTGTTATTAGCTAGCGATCCTTTTACGGCAGATACAGAGCCATTTAACTTCTGTAAGCTTATCTGCGGGTCGGAAGGAACCTTAGCTTTCATCACCGAGATTACCCTGCATGTAAACCTATTGAACAGCAATCCTACGGGCTTGTTGTGTGTGCACTTCGCGAGTTTGCAGGATGCTTTACACGGTAATTTAATCGCCTTGCAGCATCATCCCTTAGTGAGCGAGCTGATGGATAGTTACATTTTGGAATGTACGAAAAGCAATCTAGAGCAATCCAAAAACAGATTCTTCGTAGATGGGGATCCTGCGGCTATTCTGATTGTAGAATACGATGGGGTAGACGAGGTCGCTATTGCACAGAAAGTGGCCGCAGTAGAAGCCGATATGCGGGCCGCAGGATTAGGCTATCACTTCCCGGTTGTTTATGGATCGGATAAAAAGCGGGTTTGGGATCTGCGTAAAGCAGGCTTAGGACTCCTGAGTAATGTGCCGGGCGATGAGAAACCCGTGGCGGTTATTGAAGATACCGCTGTTGATGTAGCAGATTTACCCGCCTATATTGCCGACTTTAATACCATCCTTGAAAAATATAAGCTCTATGCGGTGCACTATGCGCATGCGGCAACGGGCGAATTGCACTTAAGGCCGATTATCAACCTTAAAACTACCAAAGGAAACCAGCTTTTCCGGGATATTGCGCTGGAAATAGCACATTTGGTGAAGAAATATCAAGGTTCTTTAAGTGGCGAGCATGGGGATGGTCGTTTGCGAGGGGAGTTTATCCCCTTGATGATCGGTGACCATAATTACCAGCTGCTGAAGGATATCAAACAGACTTGGGATCCTAAGGGTATCTTCAATCCGGGGAAAATTGTGGATACACCTTCCATGAATAGCTTTCTACGCTATGAACCAGGGCAGGAGAATAAAGCCATTAAAACGGTATTCCGGTATCCGAATCAAACTTACCTGCAGCATGTCGAGCAGTGTAATGGCTCGGGAGATTGCCGGAAATCACATCTTTCCGGAGGGACGATGTGTCCTTCCTATATGGCGAGTAAAAACGAAAAAGATACCACGCGTGCGCGAGCGAATATGCTTCGCGAGATGCTGACCCATAGTGATAAAGCCAATCCTTTCGATCAGCCCGAGGTGAAGGAAATCCTAGACCTTTGCTTAAGCTGTAAAGCCTGTAAGTCGGAATGTCCATCCAGTGTAGATATGGCCAAGTTGAAGGCCGAGTTTATGCAGGGCTATTACGATAGCCATGGGGTGCCACTGCGCTCCAGGATGATAGGCCATGTCGATAGTTTAACCCAACTCATGCAGCCTATTGCCGGCATCTACAATGTGTTGGTTCGCAATAAGTTCAGTGGCGGGCTGTTTAAACGCATGTTAGGCTTTGCGCCACAAAGGCAGCTGCCTACTATTGCTTCAAAAACCCTGCGCCAATGGTATAAGACAAAAGATAAGCTGTACAGTGGCGTAAAAGAGCCTATAAAGTCTGTTTACTTCTTTTTCGATGAGTTCACCAACTTTAACGAGGTGGAACTCGGCAAGCAAGCTATCCTATTCTTAGAAAAATTGGGCTATCAGGTATTGATGATACCGCATGCCTTTTCGGGCAGAGCCCTCTTATCGAAAGGCTTATTACGCGAGGCGCGCAAGCTGGCCAACAAGAATGTGCAGATCTTTGCAGACCGTTTAAACGCCGATTGTAAGCTTGTTGCGGTCGAGCCCTCCACGATCCTGACCTTCCGCGATGAATACGTCGATTTGGTCGATGAGCCGTATATCGAGGCTGCTGCTCGCATTGCGCCGCATGCCTTAACCATAGAAGAATTCATTTGGGCTGAATATCAAGCCGGCAATATTTCAGCGTCTCAGTTTACCACTGAGCCGAAGGAAGTGCTATTGCATGGGCATTGTCAGCAGAAAGCCTGGGGTTTATTGCCACAGGTGAGCCAAGTATTGGCTATTCCCAGCAATTATACCGTAAAGAATATCCCTTCCGGCTGTTGTGGAATGGCCGGATCGTTCGGTTATGAAAAAGAGCATTACGACTTATCCATGCAGATCGGGGAGCTGGTACTCTTCCCTGCGGTAAGGAACAAACAGCCAGATACCTTGTTAGCGGCTCCGGGCTCCAGCTGTCGCCATCAAATTCAGGATGGTACCCAACAAACCGCCCTACATCCCGTCGAAATACTGTATCAAGCCCTCAAATAAGGCCCTAAAAAAGCCTTTATGTTATGCATAAAGGCTTTTTTAGGATTTAGCAGGAAGCCTATTTCTTAGCCGCTTCCAATGCTTGCGTATTCAACTTGATATACTCGGTATTCTTTTGCGATTTCGCCATTTTTAAGCCTTCTTCTGCAGCTTTTATGGCACCCGCTTTATCGCCGGCTTTCGCAAGCACTAAAGATTTCCAATATTTAATATGCGGCGCTTTGTTGTTGCCTTTGTCGGCCTCAACCATCCAGGCAGCAGCTTTCTTGATGTCTAAGTTATGGTTGAAATAATACTGGGCAGCCTGGAAATAAGGTTTCTTCTCGCCTTGCATCGCTTCATCAATGCTGGCCATAATCTCAGCCTTTTGATCAACCGTGATATTGAACCCAACGCGGGTTTTTTCCCAAGCCAGGTAAATTTCCATCTCTTGGTCGTTCACCTTGTCAAAGCCAATGGTGAAGGATTCCACGTTATTTCTCAACTGTTCAGGTTTCACCTTGATGCGTAGCACATCATCCTTCTTATCGTAGGTATAGGCGCCCCATTGTTTTGCATTTTTGTTAAAAATAATCGTCCACTCGTTTTCAGTAGGCAAAGTAAACAAGGCGTAGGTACCCGCCTCTAAGGCCTGGCCATTAATGCTGACATCGCTCTGAAAGGTAATGTTAGTCGCATTATTCGCACCGGTACGCCAGATTTGATTATAAGGAACTAGATCACCAAAGATTTTCCGCCCCTTCATGTTCGGACGTTGGTAGATCACGCTTACCTGACTGATGCCCAAATCCTGAATGATAAACTGAGTACTACTCGCCGGTGGTAATTTTAGCTGTGCGTCAGCCTGTTGTGCGCTAAGCATTAAGCCGCTAGCTAAAAGAAAAGTTAATGCAATTTTTTTCATATTCTCAAAACTTGAATTCTCGAATATACGAAGCCTAGCTTAAAAAACAAACGGAGATAGTTGCCTATCTCCGTTTAAATATGTTGAAACGTTTATTTCCTTACTTTATGCCCTGCCATAGCATAGTATAAAATGAAGAGGTAACAAGGTAAAGCGATCCAATAAGCCTGGTGCGAGCCAATGGAATGTGCCAACTGACCGTAAAGCAATGGAATAACAGCACCACCGGCGATACCCATAACCAGAATGCCGGATGCTGCACTGGTAAATTTACCCACACCTTTTAAAGCCAAAGGCCAAATGGCTGGCCATACTAATGAGTTGGCTAAACCTAACAAACCTACCAAGGTTAAGGAAACCATACCATCTGTAAATACGATACCTACCGTTAAGATAATCCCTAAAATAGCACATAGCTTCAAGGCCGTTTCTTGCGAAAGGTATTTAGGAATGGTAGCAATACCGATGATATAACCCACCACCATAGAAACCATGGTGAAGGAAGTAAAGAATTTTGCTGTATCTAATGGAATGCCTAAGTAAGTTCCGTAAGCAATAATGGTGTCTCCGGCCAATACCTCCACCCCAACATAGGAGAATAGGGCAATAAAGCCTAAAATTACGTGTGGAAAATCAAAAATACTGTGCTTTGTTTCCGACGCATTGTGGTGTGATGCATCTTCTTCCTCATCACCTTTCACTTCAGGAAGGTTAGCTTTAGAAATCCAGAACGCTAAAATCAATAATACAACTACGATACCGATGTAAGGATTCACCACCTGTAGGGCAATTTTATCCAAAGCCGCTGCCGACTCTTCCGGACTCATCGTTGCCAATTGCTGTTTTACTTTATCGGCCTCGCTTAGGTTCAAGAAATAACCCAAGATGATTGGCGCCAAAGCTCCAGCAAATTTATTACAGATCCCCATGATACTGATCCGTTTGGCGGCAGTTTCTACAGGGCCTAAGATCGTGATGTAGGGGTTAGAAGCTGTTTGAAGAATCGCTAAACCACCACCCATGACGAATAAACCGGTTAAAAACAGTAAATACGTACGTGAGTAGGCAGCAGGAATAAACAATAGGGCACCTACGGCCATAATGCCTAAGGAAATGGCCATACCGTTTTTAAAGCCAAAGCGGTTTAATACCCAGGTTGAAACCGGTGCCATCACCAAGTAGGCAATATAGAAGGCAAAGGTTACAAAATATGACTGTACTTCGCTAAGCTCACAAGCAATACGCAAATACGGAATCAATAGGGAGTTTAACCAGGTTGCGAAGCCAAAGATGAAAAATAGGGAACCTATTATGATCATCGGCCCGACGGTAGATTGATTATTTTGATTGTTCATAAGATTGATTAAATCGATTGTTGAGTTTTAAGTTAGTCACAAGGCTAATAAAATTTATCGACATTTAAAAGCAGAATTTCTTATGCAACCGATTGCAGGGAAGTTAAAAATAAAGAGACATCGAATGGGCGATGTCTCTCTAAAAACCTAAACCGTATCATAAAACCAAAAAATGGTAGTATAAAGGCTGAACAAACAATTTTTTGCTTTGTTTGCGGTATGTGTAATTTTTTTATGGTTTTTTTATAATAGCCATGGTCAGGCGTGAAATACACACCAGTTTCTCTCGTTCATCGGTAATCCGAATATCCCATACATGCGTTGTTTTACCGATATGCAAGGGCTTGCAGGTCGCAAACACCTTCCCTTTGGTTACCGGGCGAATGTGGTTGGCATTAATGTCTAAACCTACGGCGGCATATTTGTCCATATCCACGATTAAGCCGGAGGCAATGCTGCCTACCGATTCGGCCAACACCACAGATGCGCCACCGTGTAAGATGCCGAAGGGCTGCTTTACCTTATCGGTAATGGGCATTTCGGCCACTAAGCTGTCGGCATGAATTTCGGTTGCCTTAATATCCAAAAAGCCGGTCATGTTCAAGGCGAAATAACCGTTGATTTCCTCAATTGTATAATCCCTAAACCACATCGTTTCCTAAGTTTTGATTTTTTAAGTAGCGTGCTTTTAAAATAATAACATGGTGGTTTAGGTGGCCGGCGATAACGTATAATAAGGCCCGAACGCTGATTAAGCGATCGGAGGCCATGCCTTTTCTTGTCAATTCGTTTTCGTCAAACGCACGGAACAAAAATAGATTGGCTTTGCGTAAATGGGTGAATTCCTCGGCAATATCGGCCAGCTTACGGTCGTTATGGCGGCCAAAGTGTACAAACTCATCCTGTTCAAAAGGCGAAAGGGCCGTCATATCGTTACGGCCGAAACGCAAGGCTCTATAGGCCATAATACGTTCACAATCGAGGATATGGCAAAGCACCTCTTTAATAGTCCATTTATCTTCCGCATAAGTATAGGTGCCCATCTCTTCCGGAATGCTGGCAATAAATTCAGGGAAACTGTTCACCTGCTGGGTAAGTTCTTCCATCACATCCCCGGTGACTGTTTCGATGTAATCATTGAAAATCGCTGGATATTCGTCAGATTTGAGTGGGTTCATAGCGTAAATTACTTTTTAAGATAATTCTAAATGTGGTACCTTTTCCTATTTCAGATTCTTTGACAAAAATTTGTCCTTGGTGGTAATACACCATGCGTTTGGTTAAACTTAGCCCTAAGCCCCAGCCTCGTTTTCGCGTGGTATATCCCGGTTGGAAAATCGTCTCCCAGTTTGCACGGGGTATCCCTTTTCCAGTATCGCTAATGTCTATAAAAATTTCTTCTTTTGCAATGTTTTCCGAAATGTTAATACTGATCTTTCCTTCGGCTTCAATCGCGTTAACTGCGTTTTTCAGTAAATTTTCAATGATCCAGTCGAATACCTGCACATTCAGCTTGGCCTCCACCTGCTGGTCGCCCTGCAGTTCAAATGTAATACGCTGGCTGGTTCTGATTTTGAAATAATTCACATAATCTTCCACAATCTTATACACCACATGGTTGGAGAGGGAAGGGGTCGATCCGATTTTAGAAAAACGATCGGCCACAATTTCCAGCCGATTCACATCGCGTTCCATCTCGTTGAAAACGCTATCATCCTCTGCATTGTAGGTTACCCTGGCCAGCTCCAGCCAGCCCATAAGCGAGGAAATGGGCGTGCCCAATTGGTGGGCCGCTTCTTTAGCCATACCTACCCACACTAAGTTTTGCTCCGAATCGCGGATTGAATTAAATACCGTGTAGGCTATAACTAAAAAGATGGCAATAAGCGATAGCTGCAAATAAGGAAAGATGCGTAGCTGCGATAAGGCCTCCGAGTCGCGGTAATACACGCGCCACTCCTCACCGGTATCTAGGGAAATATGAATGGGCGGGTGCGCCTTTTTCATCTTATTCAGCTGCTTTTGAAAATAATCCGGGTCGTATTGTAAGGTCGAGTTGGAGTCGAGAGCCGAGGGGTGGATGTTGGTTTTGGTACTATCCAAGTCGCGCCAGGTAATGATGTTTTCTTCCTTATCGGTAATAATGGCCGGTAAGCTTAAGCTATCGCGCACGGCATAGATAAAACTGATAAACTGATCGTCCACATCCGGCATGGTCACAATGCTTTTGGTGGTCATGGCCCATACTTCAGCTTTGGTACGCTCCGAAATCGAGAGGTTTTTCACCAGGTAGTTGCTATACAAAAGGGAAGCCGTAGCAATCATCGCGGCAAACAGGAAGAGGTAAAACTTCCATTGTTGCTTGTTATATCGATAGGGATGTTGCTTCATAACTACTTTTAATGTCAGCAAATTAATGATTTTCCCATAGCTTCAACAAACAAAAGTAAGAAATGCTTAATTTTGTCGCTATGAGTTCACAAAAGAAAGTAAGGGTTCGTTTTGCGCCAAGTCCTACCGGCGGATTACATTTAGGCGGTGTCCGTACCGCATTGTTCAATTACCTGTTCGCCAAACATCATCAAGGCGATTTTATCTTACGAATTGAAGATACCGACCAGACACGTTTTGTGCCGGGTGCGGAAGAATATATTAAAGAATGCCTCCAATGGTGTGGCTTAAACCCCGACGAGAGCCCTTGGAACGAAGGTGCCTTTGGCCCTTATCGACAAAGTGAGCGGAAGCCCTCTTACCGCCAATATGCGGAAGATTTGGTGAAAAAGGGGTACGCCTATTACGCATTCGATACCTCGGCCGAGTTGGAAGAGCAGCGTAAATTACAGCCGAATTTCCGCTATGCGCACGATAACCGAATGCAATTGCGTAACTCCTTGAGCTTAGGCGCCGAAGAAACCGCCAAGCTGTTGGAAAGTGGCGCGCCGCACACCATCCGCATCAAAATGCCGGAAGATGAAGTGATTTCTTTTGAAGATATGATCCGCGGCCGGGTAAGTTTTGAAACCAAATTGGTAGACGATAAAGTATTATTAAAAGCCGATGGCATGCCAACCTACCATTTAGCGGTGGTTGTTGACGATAAAGCCATGCAGATTTCCCATGTTTTCCGTGGTGAAGAATGGTTGCCTTCTGCTCCTGTGCACTTGTTGTTATGGGAATATTTAGGCTGGAAAGACGATATGCCGGAGTGGGCACATTTACCATTGATTTTAAAACCCGATGGAAACGGCAAGCTCAGCAAACGTGATGGCGACCGCTTAGGCTTCCCTGTTTACGCGATGAACTGGGCCGATCCGAAAACCGGCGACCTGACAACAGGCTTCCGTGAGCGTGGATTCCTGCCGGAGGCCTTCGTGAATATGCTAGGGGTATTGGGTTGGAACGACGGTACCGAGCAAGAATTGTTCAGCATGGACGAGTTGATTTCCAAATTCTCGGTGGAGCGTATTTCCAAAGCCGGAGCGAAATTCGATTTCGAAAAAGCCAAATGGTTCAACCAAGAATGGATAAAAAGAACCGAAAATGCCGATTTGATGCCACAGGTGAAGGCTATTCTCAGCAAGAACAACGTGGATCTCGGTATTTTTTCTGATACTTTCATTGCATCTATTCTTGATTTAGTGAAAGAAAGATTAACTTACATTGAAGATTTTTGGGAGCAAGCTTCCTTTTTCTTTCAAAAGCCAGCGCAGTATGATGTTGATGCCGTAAAACCGAAGTGGAATGCAGATAAAACAGCCTTCTTCCAAGCGGTTAGCAACGAATTTGCGGGGCAATCTACCTGGGATGCTAGCACCTTAGAACCTTTATTTAAGGGTAAAATCGCAGAATCGGGCATGAAAATAGGTGAACTTATGATGCCTTTCCGCATTATGTTGGTAGGTGGAAAGTTCGGTCCGGATGTATTCAAGATTGCAGAGCTGTTAGGAAAAGAAGAAGTGCTGGAACGCATCGCACTGGCATTGCCTCAATTTGACGCGTAAACAATCAACTAAACGTATACAGATGAATTTATTTAAGAAGCTTTTTCTAGGATGCGCTGCATCCGCCATGTTGCTGGGCACTGCCTGCTCTACCGCGAGCAAAGCGCCGCAAACCGTAAACCAAACCAATTATCCGGAGGAGAAATTGGGCTGGAAGTTGGGCGCACAGGCCTACACCTTCCGCTTGTTTACCTTTGCCGAGGCACTAGATAAGATTGATGCTGCCGGCCTTCGCTTTGTGGAAGCTTTCCCGGGTCAGAAAATTGGCGCAGGGAGCGAGGAGAAGATGACCTACGAACTTTCCAAAGAAGGACGTGAACTGGTGAAAAAGCTCTTAAAAGATAAAAAGATTACCCTGCATGCTTATGGTGTGGTAGGTGCAAAAAGCGCCGAAGAGTGGGATAAGGTTTTTGCCTTCGCTAAGGATATGGGCGTAAAGGTGATTAACTGCGAGCCCGAAGAAAACATGCTGGATGTGGTATCGACCTTGGCCGATAAGTATGATATGCTGGTAGGGATTCATAACCACCCTACACCATCGCGCTATTGGAACCCGGACGTGGTGCTTGAGGCCTTAAAAGGGCGCAGCAAACGCATGGGCGCAACGGCCGACGTGGGACATTGGATGCGCTCTGGATTAGACCCGATTACTTGCCTGAAAAAATTGGAAGGTAAAATTATCCACCTACACTTTAAAGACCTGAATGAATTTGGTAACAAAAAGGCGCACGATGTGCCTTGGGGTACCGGCAAATTGGGTTTGAAAGAAGTGCAGGCCGAATTGAAACGCCAGAAATTTAAAGGCATGTTCTCCGCAGAATATGAGTACAATTGGGAAAATAGCTTACCGGAAGTTACGCAAAGTGCCCAAAACTTCAGAAACGCCCTTTAAGCAAGGAAAATAAAAAATAGGAAGGCTCCCGAATTTGTTCGGGAGCCTTTTTTAATGGCTTTTACTCCCTTTGTTTTCAAGGGCTATTTTCACCTATTTCTTACCCTTTATATTTCCCTTTGCAAAGGGGCTTGATACGGGTTTGAAAGGGGAGTGAAAGGGGAGTAAAAAGGGTTTAGAAAAGCGGAGGTCGGAGGAAGCTATATACATGCTTGCCCCTTCTGCTTCAGCAGGGCCTGTAAAAAATGAAATAGCAGGTTTAGCCTTACGGCTGATGAATACGAGCCGCTTAGTTGAACAATTCGCTGATGTCTTCCTTACTCAAGGCTTTCACAAAGCTTTCTTCGGTGGTAATTAAAGAACTGGCCAAGGATTTTTTCATGCCTTGCAGCGCCAATATCTTCTCTTCGATACTGTCTTTGGAGATGAATTTATAGATAAATACGTTTTTCACCTGGCCAATACGGTGGCTGCGGTCAATAGCTTGTTGCTCTACGGCTGGGTTCCACCATGGGTCCAGAATAAACACATAATCGGCCTCGGTCAGGTTCAGACCTACTCCGCCGGCTTTAATAGAGATTAAAAAGACTTGAATATCCTGCCGTTCTTTAAAGGATTTCACGGCGAGGTCACGGTCTGTGGTCGATCCGTCTAAGTATGCGTAAGGGATTTTATGCTGGTCGAAATGACTGCGGAAGATTTCCAGGTGTTTCACAAATTGGGAAAAGATCAACAGCTTATTGCCTTCTTTGATAATCGATTCCATCAGCTCAATAGCCGCATCGAACTTGCCTGAGCCGCCATGGTAGTCTTTATCGACCATTTGGGGGTGGTTGGCCAATTGGCGAAGTTTGGTAAGGCCTTGCAATAGGGCAATCTGGGAGGCTTTGCCGCTAAAGGCTCCGTCGAGCAGGGCATTTCTGTATTCAGATTTGATGCGTTCGTAGTATTCCAACTGCTCTTCCGACATGCTGCAATAGAAAATCTGCTCGGATTTTGGCGGCAATTCCGTGGCTACCTGCGATTTTGTACGTCGCAATACGAAAGGTTTGATGATCGCTTGCAGGCGTCGTGCCTTCTCTTCATCTTTCTTTTTTTCAATGGTCTGCACAAATTCCTTTTGGAAATAGGTGTAAGAACCTAATAAGCCAGGATTGGCAAAGTGCATTTGCGACCAGATATCGGCCACGCTGTTCTCAATAGGCGTACCACTTAAGGCCAGTTTATGCTTGCTTTTCAGCTGTTTGATGGCGCTAAACGATTTGGAACGCGGGTTTTTGATGTTCTGGCTCTCGTCCAAAATAATGTAATTGAAGAAATAGGAAGATAGCAGCTCGTCATCAATCCGGGCGATACCATAGGTGGTAATCACCAGGTCGAAGTGGCTGAACGCAAAATTATCCTTGCTGCGGTTTCCGCCGGTATGCAGGTGTACACGCAGATTGGGAACGAACTTTTCGGCTTCCTTTTGCCAGTTGAAGATTAAGGAAGTCGGCACAATCAGAAGCGAGGTTTTCGCGTCCTGTGGTCCTAAAGATTCCTTTTGCTCTTGCAACAGGGCCAGAGTTTGCACCGTCTTTCCTAAACCCATATCATCGGCCAACAAGCCACCAAAGCGGTATTGTTGCAAAAAGTGAAACCAGTTGTAACCGGCCTGCTGATAAGGGCGCAAAGAGCCTTTAAACTTATCGGGAGGGGCAATCTCTTGAATTTCGTCAAACTCGCCCAGTTTATTCAGTTTGCGCTGAATGGTTAAGGAGGTATGTTCGCTTACATCGTTCAATAAGCCGATGTGCAACTTGCTCAGACGGATTTCATCCTTCTTGGAAGAGAATTGAAATAAATGCTCGTATTGCGAGAACCATTCCTGCGGAATAATGGCGATTTCGCCATTGGGCAGTTCAAATTCTTGTTGCTTATGGATGATGTGTTGGCGCAGTGCAGTGAATGGGAACTCGTAGGGGCCAAAGCGCACGATGGCTTTAACATCAAACCAGTCGTTCTGTTCGGCAATTTCCAGGGTAATGCTGGTTTTGCCGATCAGGAATTTTTTATCCTTATGGCTTTGGGTAATGTGAAAGCCTTGGGTTTCCAGTTCGGCCAGGTGCTCGTTTACCCATTCAATGGCCGAGGGGCGAAAGCCCATGGCGTTTTCTTTGGGCACAAAGGTGCTGAACAGGGCATCTGCCTTCTTCAAACCTAAGCTTTGCAGGTGCACTTCTTTTTTCTCCTCCCATTGGCTGGCGCGTTTTATGCGGTAGAATTGATGGACATCCCCATCCTCATTATATACATATTTTACGGTTACCGCCTGTTGTCCGCCAGCAGGGAAACTATAATCGCCATACTGAAAATAGAGTTGAAGTTGTGCCTCCCCATCGGGGCTGTATATTATGCGCAACTCCGGACTGGCCTGTTCCCGGTAATTGATGATATCAAGGCCCTCAGCATACACATGGTGCTTTTCTATTAAGCCGGTAACGAAGGTTTCAAAGTATTTTTTCTCGGTATTGCGCAGAATGGATATGTAGCGTTTATTTAAAAACGGGCTTAATTTCTTGCCTTCCAGCTCTTCATCGAAATGATAAAGCACATTATCCAGCAGGAGCCAAGCTTGTTGATTCACGATAACTTCAGCATCCTTATACATAAACTCCATACGGTGCCCTTCGTATTTCAGGGTAGGGAAATATCGCGTTTCGGTTTCGTTTCGGCGGAAGTGAAAGAGAATGGAGGTTTTGGAAGGGGCAATATGCAGTTCTTGTTCTGCGGGGTAGCCATCCTTACTCATCATGAACAGAGGCTTGTCGCCCACCTTATTCAGGAAGGTCAGCATGCGTTGTTCTATTTTTGGGCGTACATAATCGTAAATCTTCGCATCGAATACCTTACTGAAATAATCGGCCGGTCGGATAGGTTTCTTATGAAAGCGCTTAATGATATGCGTTTGCTCGATTTCATCCAGCAGCTTGATTAGTTCATAGTCCAAATCATCCAAAGCCGGGGCAAATTCATCAACGGTATTACTAAATACTCGCTTGTAGGATAGGGAATAAGAGCCGTTTTGATTTAAATGGACAATGTGAGGCTCAATAAGATAGCCTAGGTAAGGGTGACGTCCTAAAGAATAAACTAATCGGTATGGCAATGAAGTGATTCCCTGCTGCATTATAGATGTTGTACGCTAGAAAAAGCTACTAATATACGGTAAATAATGCCTTTTTGAGAACGCAGCAGGGTTAATTTATTATGAAATATCGATTGTTCCTTCAAATACACGTAGCGCCGGGCCTTTCAAATACACCTCCGTGAAGTTGTTGCCTTCTCGGTTAAAGGATACCTGCAACTGACCGCCCAAGACGCGGATAGGGATTTCAACGTTTCCAAATAGTTCTTCCTTGATGGCAACGCTCATGGCCGATGCCACAGCCCCGGTGCCGCAGGCATAGGTCTCGTCTTCTACGCCTCGCTCAAAAGTGCGCACAAAGTAACCCAGGCCTTCCTGCTCGATAAAGTTTACATTGATGCCCGCCTGTGCATAGCGCTCATTGTTGCGAATGGCATGGCCTGCCTGGTAAACATCCAGTTGTTGCAGGTCTTGCACAAATTGTACATAATGCGGCGAACCGGTGTTTAACACAAAGGCTTCCCCATCGCGTTGGATGCTGGAAACTGGAATCATCCCTAAATTCACCTCGTTGTCATGAATTTCAGCATCGTGTCGACCGTCTACTGCCAAAAAGGCAGTTTGCTGCTTAATGATGCCTAAATCGCGGGCAAAGGCTACCAAACAGCGGCCTCCGTTGCCACACATTGTGCCCTCACGCCCGTCGGCATTAAAATAAAGCATCTCGAAGTCGAAATTTTTCGTACCTTGAAGCAGCATCAAGCCATCGCCCCCAATGCCAAAGCGACGATCGCACAAGCGTTCGATTAAAACCTCATCCTTGGCGTCAAACGCTAAGTTTCGGTTATCAATTAAAACAAAATCATTCCCTGCTCCCTGGTATTTATAAAATGTGATGGTATGGCTCATGTGCGTTGTAATTATGGCGTAAAATTAATATTCTTGTTACAATTCGGCGGACTTTTGTTAAAAGCTGTTAAAAATGGCAATAAAGCCCCTTTTGTTAACATTTTTTAACTGACAAAACTCGAATGTTAAAATCGAATGGTATTACATTTGACTATAGCATTATGAAACATGAATTTTTTAGATTATTCAGAGTAAATATATGAAAAAGATAGGAGCAACATTATTAACGGCCATCATTGGAGGAGCAATCGCTGTAGGAGGGTACAAGCTCTTTGAAAATAAACAGATGGACAACATGACGTTTGAAGAACGTCAAAAAGTGTATTACGCAAACAACCCGGGTGAGGAAGTATTATTGTCTTCAACAGGCAATCCTGACTTTACCCAAGCTGCAGCGGCGGTGACCCCTGGTGTAGTGCATATTAACGTAACGATGAGCGGACGTGCTGCACGTGGCGGGCAAGGCGCACCTTTCGACCTGTTCGAAGAGTTCTTCGGCGTGCCTCAACAAAGACGTGGACAATCTCGTCCGGCTACCGCTTCCGGATCGGGAGTGATTATTTCCCCAGATGGTTATATTGTAACGAATAACCACGTGGTGGAAGATGCCGATAAAATTGAAGTGGTATTAACCGATAAAAAGACCTACGAAGCCAAAGTAATCGGTCGCGATGCCAACTTCGACTTGGCCTTGATTAAGGTGAATGCTACGAATTTGCCAATTGTGAAGTTAGGAAATTCTGACAATGTGCAAATTGGTGAATGGGTATTGGCGGTAGGTTACCCTTTAGGCTTACAATCAACTGTTACAGCGGGTATTATCTCCGCTAAAGGACGCCAGATCGGTATTCTTGGCGAATCGCAGCAACAACAGCAACGTGGCTATGGTTACGGCCCGGAAGAGCAAGTAATCAATACCGCGGTAGAGTCATTCTTGCAAACGGATGCGGTAATCAATAAAGGAAACAGTGGTGGTGCCTTGGTGAATGCACGTGGCGAGCTAATCGGTATTAACTCGGCTATTGCATCCCCAACAGGAACCTATGCAGGTTACGGTTTTGCCATCCCAATTAACTTGGCGAAGAAAATTGTAGACGACTTTAAAGAGTTCGGTAGTGTGAAACGTGGGTATGTAGGTGTAACCTTCGCTGAAATTAACGATGCCTTACGTAAAGAGGTGGGCATTACCGATGTGAATGGTTTATATGTGCGTGATGTGGTAAAAGGTGGTGCAGCGGAAGCCGCAGGCATTAAACCTGGTGATATTATAACCAAAATTGAAGGTCGTACCATTTACGGTTCCCCAGATTTACAGGAACACGTAGCAAGATTACGTCCGGGTGATAAGGTGAAATTGACCTACAAACGTGCAGGGAAAGAAAAAGACGTAAATATTACCTTGAAAGGCGAAGAGAGCAAATCGAAAGCCGATGAAGGTGGCGAATCTAGCGCATCTGCAACGGAGATATTCAATAAATTAGGTGCAAGCTTTGTGCCTGCAACCGATGCGAAGAAAAAAGAATTGGGCGTAAGCTCTGGTGTGGTCGTATCGCAAGTACACCGTGGTGGTGTTTTCGAATACTTCGGCGTAGAAAGAGGATTGGTGATTACCAAAATTAATGGTAAACCAGTGAATTCAGTAGACGATGTGGAATCTGCATTAGGCGGAACCCGTAGAAACATTGTACGCGTGACTGGTGTGCCGGAAAGAGGTAGTACCGTTGAGTTTAACGTACCTTTACAATATTAAGGCTAGCATACCTAGCGGAAAGAAAAGGGGATGGTTTTTGAAAGAACCATCCCCTTTTTTTGACGATTCTTTGATGGCTAGTGAACCTCGGTAATGCTGCAAATAATGTTATATTTGAAACCATGAAAATATTGATGGTGTGTTTAGGGAATATCTGCCGTTCGCCACTGGCGCATGGTATCATGGAGCACATGGCCAAAGATGCTGGCTTAGATTGGGAAATTGACTCGGCCGGAACTGGAGATTGGCACGTAGGACAAGCCCCCGATAAGCGGTCGATTGCCATTGCAAAAACAAATGGGATCGATATATCTAGCCAACGTGCGCAGCATTTCGTGCTGGACCTTTTCGATCGTTACGACCGTATTCTGGTAATGGATCGGAATAATTACCAAGATGTGCTGGCCTTAACGAAGGATGAGGCGCATAAAGCGAAAGTGAGCCTGTTTTTGGACGATGATATTGTGCCGGATCCTTACTACGATAACGCGCTTTTCGAGCCGGTATTCCGAATGATTCAAGAACGTTGCAAGCTGTTGATACAGGATTGGAACACGTAAAAAACTGAAAGAAAAATGCAAGCTGCAGAAATAAATAAGAAATGGGCGAATTTGCAACAAGTTATTGCCCAACAATTTGATACCGATATTCCGGATATCAAAGTGATGCTCTTCCTGATAGGTGTTCAGGAATTGGGGAAAGGCCCACAGGAATTCTCCAAACGCGAGAAAGAAGAACTGATGCACATTGCTACCTGTCGCCTTTTTAGTAGCCTCGGCTTTTACGAGCTGAATGGCTTGGACGAACAGGGCTGGCCGCATTGGGAATTGGTAAAACCTATCCCGAATTATACCCTAATGGAGCAGGAAATGATTATCAAATCCTTGATAATCGATTATTTTGAAGAAGTAAACATGATTTAATACCTATGAAGAAACTGAGTGTACTCTTTGCTTTTATGCTGGGCTTTATGCTGTTGCATGCGCAAACACCCAAGCATTATTACGTAAAGATAACGACCAATAAAGGGGAAAGTGTTTTAAAACTCTATAACGAAACGCGAAAACATCGGGATAATTTCGTGAAACTGGTGGCTGAAGGCTATTACGATTCCCTGCTGTTCCATCGGGTGATTCATAATTTTATGATTCAGGGTGGTGATCCGGATTCGCGCTATGCTGGAAGTCGACAAGAGCTTGGTAATGGTGGTCCTGACTACAAGGTTCCTGCAGAAATACAAGCGGATATTATCCATAAAAAGGGCGCTATCGGTGCTGCCAGAGATGATAATCCGGCGAAGGAATCTTCAGCATCGCAGTTTTATCTGGTGCAGGGTAGGGTGTTCACACCAGCAGCCTTGGATTCCCTAGAGCAATTCCGCTTGAAAGGCAAGAAATTAACGCCCTTACAGCGCGAAACCTATACGACTATTGGAGGAACACCTCACCTGGATGGAAACTATACCGTTTTCGGGGAGTTGCTAAAGGGAATAGAAGTAGTGGATGCCATTGCTGGCGTGAAAACCGATGAACGCGACAGACCTATGACCGACGAGCGTTTCAGCATGCACTTGCTAACTCGTGTGGAAGCCCGTGATTTTGAACGCGAGCTGCAAGGGCTAAAGCCTAAAAAAGGAATCTTCACCAAGTTGTTCGATTCGATGAAGTCTAGAACCTATAAATTGCCGTAATCATGAAAATTATAACTTATAATGTGAATGGAATTCGGGCAGCCTTAAAAAAAGGTTGGATAGATTGGCTGAAAGTGGCCAATCCGGATGTAATCTGTTTGCAGGAAATCAAAGCTAACCTGGAACAGGTTCCGGAAATCGTATTAATTGAAGATTTGGGCTATGAGCATTACTGGTATCCGGCACAGAAAAAAGGATACAGCGGCACGGCCATCTTTACCAAGAAAACGCCTAAACATGTGGAATATGGCTGTGGAATGGAAGATTATGATTTCGAAGGTCGCGCCATTCGCTTAGACTTCGATGAGGCTTCCGTCATGAGTGTGTATTTCCCTTCAGGAACAACTGGCGATGTGCGTCAGGACTTTAAATACAAATTCCTGGATGATTTTCAGCAATACAGTAATGAGCTGTTGAAAGAAAAGGATAAACTTGTGGTATGTGGCGACTTTAACATCTGCCATCGTGCCATCGATATTCATAATCCGAAATCCAATGCTAACAGCTCGGGATTCCTTCCTGCGGAGCGCGAATGGATGGAGAATTTCATCAATTCAGGCTACACGGATTCCTTCCGACACTTAAACGCCGATCCGCACCATTATACTTGGTGGAGTTATCGCGCGGGTGCCAGAGCCAGAAACTTAGGCTGGCGTATCGACTATAACATGGTTTCAAACGCCTTAAAGGATCATATTAAAAGTGCAAAGATTTGGACAGATGCGGTACACTCTGACCATTGCCCCGTGGAATTAATCTTGGATTAAGACCTGGCTATTTGCATCATCATATTGAAAAAAGCAGACTGGGTTCTGCTTTTTCTGTTTTTATAGCCTGTAGCTTTTTTGTGAATTAACGCTTAGAAAGCTATATTGTTTAAAATATTATAATTAGATTTGGGTTCCATTGAAAAAATCTAATCTAATTATAAGGATTGTTACTATTGTTTAAATGAAAAAGCCCGTACTTGTCATTAAGTTTGGTTCTGCTTCCATCACCACCAATGGGGAGATAGATGAGCAGATTGTATTGGAAATTGCCAGACAATGTGCGCAGCTTCAACCCCGGTATAATATCGTGTTGGTATCCTCTGGTGCTGTTGCAGCTGGGAAACGCTTTATACCAAAATATACGGGAACCCTGGCCCAACGGAAGGCTGCTGCGGCCATCGGGAATCCCATGTTGGTAAGAACCTATGGCACTTATTTCCGACCCTTTAAAATAGCCCTGGCCCAAAGTCTTTGCGAAAGGCAGCATTTCGCTAATAGAAGTCAGTTTCTGCAACTTAAGAGTACCTATGAAACGCTTTGGAAGAACAACGTTATCCCCATTGCGAATGAGAATGATGTGGTTAGTAATAAGGAGCTTAAGTTTTCTGATAACGATGAGCTGGCAACCTTGATTGCTGTTGGATTTGGCGCGGAGCAAATCCTGTTTAGTACGTCGGTTCCTGGAGTTTTAGACGCCAAGGGAAAAGTGATTCCGGAGATTCAGGTAATTGATAAAGAGGCTTTATCCCTAGCCCGTAAGGATAAATCCTCCGTAGGGCTTGGCGGGATGACTTCGAAGCTAAATTTTGCTCGCTTGGCCAATCAGATGGGTATAAAGGCCGTTATCTTTAGTATGCAAACCGATAATGCCATTTTAAAGGCTGTGGAAGGTAAAACCGGAACGGTATGCTTTGCGCAGAAGAAGAAAGTATCCTCGCGCAATAAATGGTTGGCTAGTGGAAGTTTGATTGCCGGTATGTTGCAGGTGGATAAAGGGGCGCTTCAGGCGTTGGCCAATCGCAAAAGTTTATTGGCCGTAGGGGTGCAGCAAGTGCTACAGGATTTTGAAGTAGGTGAAGTCTTTCAGATTGCAGACGAGGATGGAGTAATACATGCGGTCGCTAAATCTAAAATTGACTCTGTTAGTTTAAAGTCTGCAGATAAAAAGAAGAATTTGGAAATTGCACATGCCAATGATATTGTGCTGTTATAAGAATAACCATGAAAGGAACGATACAACCTCAATTAATTGCCGCTAGAAATGCTAAACTTGCCCTTGCAAAGGTAGATGCTGAAACGAAAAAGGATTTGTTGACAGGTATTGCAAATGCCTTGCGTAAGCATGTGGACGAAATAATCCAGGAGAATAGCAAAGATTTGAGTCGCATGGATCCGAAAGATTCAAAATACGATCGTCTTTTGCTTACTGCAGATCGCATTGAAGGCTTGGCCAAGAGTGTGTTGGAGGTTGCTGAATTGGAAGATCCAACCGGTAAGCTAATTAGTGCTAAAGCGCTCGAAAACGGCTTGTATATTGAGAAAAAGACAGTTGCATTAGGTGTTGTTGGAGTAATTTATGAAGCTCGACCAAATGTGACGATCGATGTGGCTAGTCTTTGTTTGCAATCTGGCAATGTATGTCTGTTGCGTGGAGGCTCAGATGCTTGGAATACTAATTCGTATTTAGTTAGCTTAATTCAAGAAGAGCTGAAGCAGAGAAAGTTGGATGAACACATGGTGCAGTTGTTGCCAACCGACCGCGAGTTGGTGGAAGAGCTTTTGCAAGCCACCGCTTTTGTCGATATTATTATCCCGAGAGGCTCTCAATCTTTAATTGATTTTGTTAGGGACAATGCTAAAGTGCCGGTGATTGAAACGGGAGCTGGCGTTTGCCATACTTACGTAGATAAATCTGCCGACCTCGATATGGCCGCTAAAATTGTGGCGAATGCCAAGATATCCAGACCTTCAGTATGCAATTCCTTAGATACGGTGGTGCTTGATAAAAATATCGTGCCTGCCTTCTTAAGAAAGTTAGTGCCTTATTTTATTGAGTATAAAGTGCAGGTATTCGCCGATAATGAAAGTTATAACGAGCTATACGATTTAGGCTATCCTTACCTAGAGCAAGCAAAAGATGCGGATTTCGGTCGGGAGTTTTTAGATCTTATCTGTTCGATAAAGGTAGTAGATTCTTTGGATGAAGCGCTTGCGCATATTGCTAATTACTCGTCCAAACATTCTGAGTGTATTGTTTCTCAAAATCAACAAAATATAACGAACTTTATGGAGTCGGTAGACGCTGCTGCAGTATATGCAAACGCTTCAACGCGATTTACCGATGGCGGAGAGTTCGGATTAGGTGCTGAAATTGGAATTTCAACCCAGAAATTGCACGCACGTGGACCCTTTGCCCTCGAAAAGTTAGTTACAGAGAAATGGTTCGTCACAGGATCAGGGCAAATTAGATAGTATGGGTATCAGATATGAAAAGGATACAATCCTGAATTGGATTAATGAAATGGGTAAATTTCTACGCCTCATCGTAGATAAATATGAAGCTTTTGAACCCTTAGACCAGCAAGTCCTTGATAAGGATGGTTATAAGCACTTCTTTGGCAAGTCTAGAGAAGACTTTCATAACCTGTCGGATACGGAGCTTAATTTATTTCTAAGTACGCTAGAACCTGAGCAAATAAGACCCCTTGCTCAATTGTATATGTACGATGGCCTGCAATCTCAAGACAAGGCCTTATTGACCACGGCTAAATTCCTGTTTAATTTTCATATGCAACAAAGCGGAAGTTTCGCTTTTGAGGATTTTACCTTGCTGGATAAAATTGATAAGGCTTTATCGGAATAATTTCCCCCTTTCCCTTCCCCCAAAACCTAAAAAAGCCGAAGTTTCCTCCGGCCATTCTTGTTTATTAATTATTAATACTAGTCTTTTAGCACCTCCCTGGCAATCACCAGGCGTTGAATTTCTGAGGTTCCCTCATAAATTTGCGTAATCTTGGCGTCGCGCATCATACGTTCTACGTGATACTCCTTCACATAGCCATAGCCGCCATGAATCTGAACGGCTTCTACAGTATGCTGCATGGCCACTTCCGAAGTCTTCAGCTTCGCCATGGCTGCGATTTTACCATAGGGAAGACCTTGATCTTTCGTCCAGGCCGCTTTGTAGGTCAGGAGGCGCGCTGCTTCAATATCCACTTCCATATCGGCCAGTTTAAATTGAATAGCCTGATGGGCAGAAATCGGTTTTCCGAAGGTTTTGCGCTCCTTGGAGTAGGCTAAAGCCAAGTCGTAGGCACCTGCAGCAATCCCCAACGCTTGGGCGGCGATACCAATACGGCCACCATCCAAGGTTTTCATCCCGAATTTAAAGCCAAAGCCATCCACACCGATTCTATTCTCTTTCGGCACCTTCACATCCGTGAACATGAGCGAATGCGTATCCGAGCTACGGATACCTAATTTATTTTCTTTCGGACCAATGATAAAGCCCGGCATACCCTTTTCCACAATCAGCACATTAATCCCTTTATGGCCTAATTCTGGGTGCGTCTGCGCAATAACCAAGTAAATATCAGCATTGCCGCCGTTGGTAATCCAGTTCTTCGTGCCGTTCAGCATGTAATGGTCGCCCATATCTTCGGCCAGGGTATGTTGAGAAGAGGCATCAGATCCTGCTTCGGGCTCCGAGAGGGCGAAGGCGCCCAATTTTTCGCCTTTAGCTAAAGGAACCAAATACTTTTGTTTCTGTTCTTCCGTGCCAAATTCGTTTAATCCATATAACACCAAGGAGTTATGCGCCGACATGATGACCGCGGCAGAGGCGTCAATCTTCGCGATTTCCTCCAAAGCCAACACATAGGCCAGCGTGTCCATTCCGGCACCCCCGTAGGCTTCCGGCACCATAATGCCCATAAAGCCCAAATCACCCATTTGCTTCACAAATTCCGTGGGGAACTTGGCCTGCTCATCGCGCTCGATGGCGCCAGCTTTTAGCTCCTGGGCAAATTCCCGAGCCGCCTGCTGAATCATTTGATGTTCTTCCGATAATCCGAATTGCATGTCTTTGTCTATATGGTTTATCCAAATATAAGTAAAATATACTATGCAAGCATAATAAAAATATAATTTTTATTTCTCTTTTTTTGCCTCTTTTTAAAAATCAAAACCATATCCCTTGCCAAGTGTTTTTATTAAAGATGTATAAATGTCGGTTGATTATCAGATTAATAACATATTTTACGGCTATACATTGTATTTTTGTTAAAAATCTACTATATTGGTAGAGTATTATTTAATTGTTCATTATAAACGGCAAACATATGAGTTTAAGACTAGGTGATGTAGCACCAAATTTTCAAGCAAAAACTACAGTAGGCGATATAGATTTTTACGAGTATATTGATGGCGCGTGGGCGGTATTGTATTCCCACCCATCCGATTATACCCCGGTTTGTACCACGGAACTAGGCCGCACGGCGAAATTAAAATCCGAATTCGATAAACGTAATGTGAAGGTATTGGCTTTAAGTGTGGATTCTGTAGACGAGCATTTAGGCTGGATAAACGATATCAACGATACCCAAAACACAGAAGTTAACTTCCCGATTATTGCCGATGAGGATAAGAAGGTTGCTGAATTATACGATATGATTCACCCGAATGCTTCCGCAACGGCTACTGTACGTTCTGTATTCGTTATCGGGCCAGATAAAAAGGTGAAATTAACCCTTACTTACCCGGCATCTACAGGACGTAACTTCAACGAGATTTTACGCGTAATCGATTCTTTGCAATTAACCGACGAATACCAAGTGGCTACGCCGGCAGATTGGAACGATGGGGAAGACGTTATTGTGGTTCCGGCAATCAAAACCGAAGATATTCCAGCCAAGTTCCCGAAAGGCTATACGGAAATCCGTCCGTATTTAAGAACGACGCCACAGCCAAATAAATAAAAATTGACATATAACCCAAGAAAAAAGCCAACTGCATTAGTTGGCTTTTTCTTTTTTAAACGTATGTTTTTTCTTTCCGCGGTCTAGGTAGGAGGTGATGACAGCAATAATAAATACCAAGCCCAATTGCTTCACAAAACTGGCGAACGTAAATTCCGCACTCGAGGTGGAGGTGAAGTAGCCGAAGGCTTGAATGGCAATTACCAAACTTAGGAAAATGCCAAAGAATGTCCAGAATGTCCGCATGGGTATATTGTTCTTACCTTAAAGCTAGTAATAAAACTTTAATAATCAATAAGATAGTTTATTGAGGATGAGTGCTATGCCTGAACAATGAACTTTATGCAAAGAAAAAGGTGTTACAAAATGTAACACCTCATCTCATACAAAAGTCCAATGTATTTTTAAAATACCTTAACCATATAGATGTAATCTTGCAGTTTCTTAATCTGCTCGGTTCTCGGTAAGTTTGATAGGCTGTTTTTGCTGCTCAGCACGATATTGCCGCGCAGTGATTCTTCAGGAATACGGTTTAGGGTTTCAATTAAAGCCTTCGTTTTAATGGCAAAGGCCGCCCCATCGATTCCTTTTTGCTTACCGGAAATAATCCCGATAATATTACCAAACTTGTCTAATACCGGTCCGCCACTGTTCCCCGGGTTCACCGGAACAGAAATCTGGTAGGCCGTGGTATCGCCGCTATAACCGGTAGACGAGCTTAAATAGCCCTCGCCGTATACGGCTTCATCGCGCGGATAACCAATGGTATAGATGCCTTCACCTAAGTCCAAATTCTGGCGCTTAAACGTATAAGGAATCACGTTTGGTTTCGTAAAGGTACTGTCTGAAATATGTAAGATGGCAATATCCTTTTCCGGGTCGGTATGGATAACCGCTGCACGGAAAGATTCACCCTTATAATTTTGCAAATGAATGGAGTCTGCACCGTTCACTACGTGATAGTTCGTCACCACGTAACCATCCTTCGTTAACATAAAGCCTGTAGCGCCGTATTGCAGGGTCGCTTGGTTAATGTTTTCCTTGTTGATGTTACGGATGGCATTATGATGCGCATTGACGTTACGCTTCACATTATTCACCTCTCTACGTAAGGCCGAATACTCGGAGGTGGTTTTGCGTAAGGTCGAGAAATAGCCGGTGAGGTATAAGGTCGCCAATGAGGATAATACGGCCACCACGGCTGCCGCAACGGCATTAATCTTCAGTTTCTTCCACATCCGATAGATTACAGCCTCTCTTGGTTGCTGTTTTACCGTTTCGGCAAGCTGATTCCTAAACGCCATACGCGCTGCCTGTTGCTTCATGGTATGCACAAAGGTCTTATGCGACTGGAATAAAGCCGTCAACGAGGCATCAGCTTTATACAGTGCTTCAAATTCCTGCTTTTCCAGGGCAGTCATTTCGCCACTTAAATAGCGGTCCGCTTGTTCTATAAATTCCTGTTCTTTCATTATTATTGCACGCTTTCGCGCTTATTGATCAAAGAATAGTTTCTTTAATCGCTGTAAACATTTATACTTTTGATTTTTTGCGTTATCAGCATTCGTATAGCCTAGTTTATTGCAGATTTCCTGCATCGATTTGTTGTGGATATAAAACTCCTTTAGAATCGTGCTACAGGGCTCGCCAAGAGCCTCCAGTGCCGTGTCCATTTTGTCAAACTGCTGCTCCAGCTCCATATGCTGCTGAATCTCATTATCCACATCCGGAATTTCCAACTCTTCGTTGTCGTTCATGCGTAGGTTTTGCCCCTTTTTATTCAGGCTTTTTAACCATAAGCGCTTACAAACGGCGTATAAGAACGTGCTTAACTTGCTGCTTAATGCAAAATCATCTTGAGTAATCTTGTCGTATAAGACCATGACACCTTCCTGAAAAATATCTTGGGCTTCCTCGCTGGTGCCGTTATTGTTGAGGATAAGATGGGCTACCGAGGGGTAGCACGACTGGTATATGTAAGATATAGCGTCGTGATCACCTTTTCGCATCCCTTCTAGCAAATCCCGATCATCCTGCGATTTTGGTATTATCTTTCTAATTTTACTCACTTATTAATACGCTAATTCTCAAATAGTAACCCAGTGTGATGAAAAATATTTTGATTATCATCCAAATTCAAACGTAATAGAATTTTTATGAAAAATCAATAATTTTTCAATCTAATGCTTGTGAAAATCAAAAAAAAGGGGGCCTCCCCGTGGGAAGCCCCTTTGGATGAATTACATAAACATTTTTAAATACCTGCAAATAGCTCGCTAAAGCGCTCGCCTACTACCGGAACTGGTTTTTTATTGCCGTTTACCGCATTCATAATGCCCATAATCCACAGGATGACCCCGAAGATAAAACCGGCAATGGCAATAATGCCACCAATGTAGGGGAGGTAAGAAACAATAGAAACCGCAAACATCATCAGCATAATCCCCAACGATTGCCGGATGTGAAAGCTGGCAAAGTCATTCTTCTTTTCATTGTTCAATACAAAGGCAATAATTAACCCGATAATGGTTAAGTATGCAATAATCGCAATGTTCTTCCCATCGTTAATGCTGTTCTGCGGTGGGTTTTCCATAGGTGGCTGTGGGCTCCCCATTGGGTTTTGAGGTGTTTCCATAGTTTTTTAGGTTTTCGTGTCTTTAAATTTACTATAAATATTTGAAAATGATACCCGTAGGGATTCTCCTTTTTCGGAAACCTGTTGTAGTTTCTTGGCAACAGAACAATTCCTATACCATTATGAACAATTGGGAGCGTTTTCTGTTTTATCCTTAAACATCAGCAGGCCATGAAAGAGAAGCTTATCAAGTATCCACATCCCAATGGGGAAGTCACCGTGCTGTGGCGACCCGAAAAATGCCAACACTCGGGCATATGTGTTCGTATGTTGCCTGAAGTGTACGACCCGAAGGCACGGCCCTGGCTGCGCCCGGAAAACGCAACAACAGCCCAACTTATTGAACAGATTAATAACTGCCCCTCCGGGGCCCTACAATACGAACTAAACAATTCGTAAAAAATAAAAGAGAAAATAGGAGCGAAGGATAGAGGGGGGAACTTATCCGGCCGCAGCTCACCGGCCTACCTCTCCAGCTCCTATCTTCTTCCGTCTAGATCCCTTTCACTCCCCTTTCAAACCCTTTTCACGCCCCTTTCAAGCCCCATGGCAAAGGGCAATGAAACGCTAGTGATTGGGCGGAAATTAGAGGTTGAGTTAAGGATTCATGAAAGCCTTTTCGGATGGTTGGAAGGTCGGGCCTCCGTTTGTTTGCTTTTTGTTGGATTCTTGTATGCTTTATGTTGGATTCTTGTATGCTTTATGTATGCTTCTTGTATGCATTATGTATGCTCTATGTATGCTCGGTTGGCAGAGGAAGGCTATGGAAAAATAGGGCAAAAAAAAAGGTGTCAAACTTGCGTTTAACACCTTTTTTTAGCGGTCTGGACGGGACTCGAACCCGCGACCCCATGCGTGACAGGCATGTATTCTAACCAGCTGAACTACCAGACCTAACGTTTAAAAAGATTTTGACAGATCCCTTGTGAAGGGAAATTTGGCGGTCTGGACGGGACTCGAACCCGCGACCCCATGCGTGACAGGCATGTATTCTAACCAGCTGAACTACCAGACCTAAAATCTTCTTAATTGTTGTTAAAGAACGTTGCGAAGGATTGCCCTTCATGGGAGGGAGTGAACTTGCTTCACTCGCTTGTTTTAGCGGTCTGGACGGGACTCGAACCCGCGACCCCATGCGTGACAGGCATGTATTCTAACCAGCTGAACTACCAGACCTTTTTCCTTCTTTTGAGAAGGTGTGCAAATATAGTGTTTATTTCTATATCTGCTAATAAAATTTTGAAAAATCTTACTCTACAGCGCCTTCTTTCATCTTTTCAGCATTCTCGGCAAACTGCAAGGCATCGATAATCTCCTGAATATCACCGTCCATAATGTTCGGTAAGTTGTACATCGTTAAGCCGATACGGTGCTCGGTCACACGACCTTGCGGGTAGTTATACGTTCTGATTTTTGCCGAACGGTCTCCGGTTGATACCATGGTCTTCCGTTTGGCTGCAATATCCCCGTGTTTTTTCTGCACTTCAAGCTCGTAAAGTTTATTACGTAACATCTCCATGGCTAACTCACGGTTGGCTAATTGAGAACGCTCTACTTGACATACCACAACAATGCCCGAAGGTTTGTGGGTTAACTGTACCTTGGTTTCTACCTTGTTCACGTTCTGACCACCAGCACCACCGGAACGCGAGGTTTGCATTTCAATATCGCCCGGGTTAATTTCTACGTCCACTTCTTCGGCTTCAGGCAATACCGCTACAGAGGCTGCGGAAGTGTGTACACGACCTTGGGTTTCTGTATCGGGCACACGCTGCACGCGGTGAACACCAGATTCATATTTTAATTGTCCGTAAACATCGTCGCCGATTACTTTCAGAATCACCTCTTTATAACCGCCAGACGTACCTTCTGTTACGTCCATTACTTCATTGCGCCAGCCTTTGGTTTCGAAGAAACGGGTATACATCCGGTAAAGGTCGCCGGCAAATAAGGCCGCCTCATCACCACCAGTACCGCCACGAATCTCAATAATTGCGTTTTTGGCATCCTCAGGGTCCTTCGGAATCAGCATCAAGCGGATCTCTTCTTCTTTTTCCTCCCGTTGGGTATATAGAATATCGAGTTCTTCTTTGGCCATTTCACGCAGTTCCTGGTCCTTTTCGTTGGCAAGGATGTCTTTATTGGTTTCCATGTTGCTCACCATATTCTTGTAAATATGGTATTGCTCCACAATTTTCGAAAGATCTTTGTATTCCTTGTTTAGTTTAGCGAAACGATTCATGTCGCTGATGGTATCTGGGTTGCTCAATTCGGCTTCCACCTCTTCCCAACGCTCTTTTATCGCTTGTAGTTTATCTAACATATGTGTGTAATTCTATGTATATAGTATGGCCTAATCGACTGATTAGGCTAACCAATCGACAAAAATAACTATTTTTTATGTTTTTTTAGGAATTTCTAATGCGAAGAAACGGCTTTTAATCCAACAATGGAGGCAATGAGGGTGAAAATAAAAAACAAGCGCCAGAAGTCGGTAGGCTCTTTGAAAAACAGAATGCCCATTATAACGGTTCCTACGGCACCTATGCCCGACCATACGGCGTAGGCCGTGCCCAAGGGGAGGGTGCTGGTGGCTTTAATTAATAAGCCCATACTAATTGTTACAGAAACTAAGAAGCCCAAATACCAGAGCCACTTCTCGGTGCCAACGGCATCATTAGCCTTACCGATGCAAAAGGTGAACATCACCTCGAATAATCCCCCAATAATGAGTAATATCCAGTTCATAAAAAGTTAATTATAATTTATTCTCCTGCTTCCCATTTCCGTAAGGTCAGCGCTTGGCCATCCCATACGGCATAGGTAAAGTAATTGATCCACTCGCCAAGGTTCACGATGTGGGCGCCATTCGCTAAGGGCAAATCGTAAGGCAGGTGCCGATGGCCAAAGATCAAATAATCGTAATGTTGTTGTTTTAGCAATTCTTTGGCATACACAATGAGCCATTCTTGGTCTTCGCCCAGGAATTTTTCCTCGGTAGCACTGGCAATGCGGCTATGTTTAGACCAACGTTGGGCTATACCGATGCCCAAATTGGGGTGTAGGCGTGCAAATAACCATTGGCAAGCCGGGCTGCGGAATATCTTTTTTAAGATTTTGTATTTCCCGTCGCCAGGGCCTAAACCATCGCCATGGTGAATGTAGAAGCGTTTTCCATCTAAGGTCACTTCCAATTCGTTGGAAATAATTTGAGCATTCAATTCCTGCTCGAAATAACCAAACATCCACATGTCGTGGTTGCCTTTAAAGAGCTTTATTTCTACGCCTAAATCAGCTAATTCGGCCAGTTTGCCCAAGAAACGGATGTAGCCGCGGGGCACCACCGTGCTGTATTCAAACCAGAAATCGAAGATATCGCCAACCAGGTATAAGGCCTTGGCATCGGCTTTAATGGCATCTAGCCAGGCGACAATTTTGCGTTCCCGCGAAATACTAGCTTCCTTGGGGTAGGATCCCAAGTGAAAATCTGAAGCGAAGTATGTTTTATCGCGCGTGCTCATGAACGCCAAAACTAGCATAATTAATACTTAATCGCAAGAATTACAGTTTTTGAAGAGTGAAATAATTGATTAGTTTTGTTAGGAACTAATTCAGATGATTATGAAAAAAATCTTAAGTTTTGGCTTATTGGTATTGACGGTCACGGCCTGTCAGCAGCAAAAAGCCATAGAATCTAAAACTGATATCACAGTGAAACCCTATCCCCAAAGCCAGAAAGGCAGCACACAAGACACGTATTTTGGAACCCTCGTTGACGACCCGTACCGCTGGTTGGAGGACGATTTATCAGCTGAAACCAAGAATTGGGTGAAGGCAGAAAATGAGGTGACCGAAGATTACCTGAGCCAGATTCCTTATCGCGAACAGATCCGGAAGCGCCTGGAAACCCTTTGGAACTATGAAAAAGTAACCGCGCCCTCTGTAGAAGGCAATTATGTTTACTTTTTCAAAAACGATGGGTTGCAAAATCAGCATGTATTATACCGCAAAAAAGGGGAAGACGGGAAAGAGGAGGTCTTCTTAGATCCGAATAAATTCTCAACGGATGGTACCACCTCCCTGGCGGATGTTGCTTTTAGTAAAGATGGCTCGCTGGTGGCCTACCAAATCTCTGAAGGAGGTTCCGATTGGACCAAGGTGATTGTGTTGAATGCGGAAGATAAAACCGTGGTAGGCGATACCTTGCAAGATGTGAAGTTTAGCGGATTGGCCTGGAAAGGCAACGAGGGCTTGTTTTACAGTTCTTACGATAAACCGAAAGAGGGCTCGGCCTTATCGGCCATGACCGATCAGCATAAATTATATTACCATGCCTTGAATACGCCGCAGGCGAACGATGAACTGATCTTTGGTGGCGCTAAAACGCCGCGTCGTTATGTTGGCGGTTATTTAACCGAAGATGAGCGTTATTTGGTGGTGACGGCTGCTAATGCAACTTCTGGAAATGAGTTGTATATTAAAGACCTGAGTGTGCCTAACGCCCCGTTTGTAACGGTGGTGGATAATATGGAGAAAAACCACAACATCATTAATAACGATGGTTCTAGGCTGCTTATCTATACCGAGCTAAACGCGCCAAATGGCCGCATCGTGCAAACCGAAGTGGCTAATCCGGTACCGGCAAACTGGCACGACCTTATTCCAGAGAATGAATACGTATTAAGTCCTTCTACAGCAGGAGGGAAGCTGTTTGCTACCTACCTCAAAGATGCCACCTCCTTGGTAAAGCAATTTGATTTGCAGGGAAAAATGGAGCGTGAAATTGAACTGCCGGGCGTTGGAACGGCATCAGGGTTCTCCGGTAAAAAAGAAGATAAGCACCTGTACTATTCTTTTACGAATTATGTAAATCCGGGAACTATCTATAAATACGATATCGGGGGGGGAAAATCGGAAGAATACCGTAAACCTGCGCTCAAATTTGATTTGGCAAACTATGAATCTAAACAGGTGTTTTACACTTCGAAAGACGGTACCAAGGTGCCGATGATTATTACCTATAAAAAAGGCCTGAAATTGGATGGTACCAACCCGACCTTATTGTATGGTTATGGTGGCTTTAACATCAGCTTGACACCTAGTTTTAGCACCAGCAACCTGATTCTTTTGGAACAAGGGGGCGTGTTTGCGGTGGCCAATTTACGTGGCGGTGGCGAGTATGGTGAAAACTGGCACCTGGCAGGTACGAAAATGAAGAAACAAAACGTGTTTGACGACTTTATGGCGGCTGCCGATTATCTGATCGCCGAGAAATATACTTCCTCCGAGCGCTTGGGTATTGCTGGTGGTTCGAATGGTGGACTATTAGTTGCAGCCTGCATGACGCAGCGTCCCGACTTGTTTAAAGTGGCTTTCCCGGCAGTAGGTGTATTGGATATGTTGCGCTATCATAAGTTTACGGCTGGCGCAGGATGGGCCTTTGATTACGGTACGGCAGACGATAGTGCGGAGATGTTTAAGTATTTATTTAACTATTCGCCATACCATGCCTTAAAACCAAATACAGCCTATCCGGCAACAATGGTAACCACGGCCGATCATGACGACCGCGTTGTGCCTGCACACTCCTTTAAGTTTGCAGCACGGTTGCAGGAGTATAATACTGGAACCAACCCGGTACTGATTCGTATCGATACCAAAGCAGGCCACGGCGCTGGGAAATCTACCGCCATGGTTATTGCCGAGCAAACCGATAAATGGGCCTTTATGTTCCAGAACATGGGGCTTCCCTATACCGAGTTTACGAAATAAAGAAAGGCAGCCAATGGCTGCCTTCTTTGTTATAATGAATTGATTCGCATGTTATCCTTCATTGATCCAGGTAGGTTCTCCCTTTTTCATTTTATCAAGGTTCTTCTGGAATTCAGCTTTGGCATCATCGTCAACCTTCGCTATGGCTTTTTCTTGCCATACGATGGCTTCTTTTGTTTTACCGGCTTTGTGCAATAGGTTAGCGTAGGTATCCATCATCATCGGATCTTCGTTCGATCCTTCTACCGATTGTTTACTCCATGCTAAAGCGGCTTCTACGCAAGCAGCATCGTCGCAGTTCTCGAAAATAGACCAGGCAAAGCTGTTTAATTCTCTTGGACTAACTTTCCCGTCGTTTTTAGCAATGTAGGCTTGTACGGCCTCTTTGAAGGCTGGGTAGTTTTTCTTTTTCAAATAATACTGCAATTTGAAGCTGGTCAATCCTTCGGTTAAATCGATATCCGGATAGGCTTTTTGTACCGCTTCCACCTCTTTGTTTAACGGATCGCCTTCGGCATTCCATACCTTCTGGGCAATCTCACGACGTACCAAGGTGGTCGCTAAAATGCTATTGGCTTTGCCAGCGCCTAATTCAGCATCTACTTTTTCCTTGTTTTCGCGGATTAGCGCAAATGCTTTGGAAGCTGGATCCTGTGCGCTCTTCGCTAAGAAGCCTAAGTTTTCTTTGGTTAAAAGCTCTTCTTTGCTCGAGTTTTCGATGAATGCAGCTTGTGCGCGTGCGGCTACTTCCTCATCATACGCTTTCTCTGCAGATTCAGCCGTTGCTTTAGCAATCGCTTTATCTTTTGGGTTTGCTTCGAATTTCTTTACTAGCGTAACGTATTGCGTTGCTGGGTTTAATCCCTCTTGCGCCTTCGCGATAAAAGGATCAGCCTCACCACCACCAACAATACGGTGTACCAATTCGCCGTCAGGGTTGAAGATTAAAAAGGTAGGATACGCTCTGATTTGGTAATCTTTGGTAAAGCGTTTGGCCTCTTCATACCAAGATTTTACATCCTCGCTGTCGTTTTTAGTCTGGTCCATTTGGATCTTCAAGTTCACAAACTTCTCGTTGAAGAAGGTTCCAACTTTCTCCTGAGGGAAAATCTCTTGCGCCATGTATTTACACGGACCACACCAAGTGGTAAAGGCATCCACAAAGATGTACTTGTTCTCTGCCTTTGCTTTCGCTTTTACTTTGGCCCAATCGGTGTTGTGCTCAAATTTAATGCCTTTGTCCTGGGCCGTACCCAACAAAGGAATTAAGAATAGGAATAATACTAATTTTTTCATAATCAACGTTTATACTAATATTTTGTAGTGCGGGTAAAGTTACTTATTCCAAATGAAAAAGCCCTTGAGGGTTCAAGGACTTTTGTAATAAAATTGTTAATATTAATTAAATTCCTAGTTGCTTTTGGATACCCTTTGTTAAAGCTTTTTTATGTAATAACAAGGAGATCGTTTTGTAGCGAACGTATTCTTTCGTAGCATACATATAGCCCTTGTAATCGTTTGATACACCCCAAGAGTTTTTAACGATGTAGTATTCCTTGCCTGTTTGGTCTTTTACCAAACCTACAATGTGCATACCGTGGTCATCGGTTGTGCTGTAATCATCAAATGCTTCCTGTCTTTGCGCTGGCGTAATCTGCGGTTCAGCTTTCGGGCCATTGAACAATTGCTCTACTTCCTCACGGCTCATCTGCTCGATAGGTTTCTCCGGAACAAAAGCCAATCCGTTTTTCCAGCTAAAGCTTTTCTCCGATACGTCGGTTGCCCATGCTACGGTATAGCCTTTTTCTAAGGCGTTATCGATGATGTCGGTCAAATCGTTGATCTTCACATTGTAGAAGCTTTCAAACGACCAGTTGTCTGGAATCAATAATACGAATGGTTTGTAGTATGCATGCTCATCGAAAGAAGAGATGCCTACATAATCATCCGGGTTGATACCAATTACCTGATCGGCAAAGGTTCTCGGCGTATAGGTTTTACCTTCGTATTGGAAAGATTCAGGCACTTCGCCTAAATAAGAATCCATAGCCGCTGTAAAGGCTTTTAACCAGTCTTTGCTCGGTTTTTTGCTCTTCGCTACATTCTCAGTAATGCTTTGCAATAAAGGGCTCATTTCGCCGAAGTTATTGCGTGTTTGTCCATCGGGTAAACCGGTGTAAACCTCGCGAGGAACAGCACCATACTTTTTGAAAATAGTCAATACGTCGTGCAATTGACCACCGTCGCCCTGCGCCTGATCACCGTGCAAACGAACAAAGTTCTTTGCTTTCTCGATGTAGGTGTTGCGTGCTGTAAAGATTTGTGAAATCTCAACCGGCTTCTTGCCCATACGGATCATCTCCGACTCTAAGAAGGAGTTTCCGGAATAGGACCAGCAGGTTCCTGAAGAGCCTTGATCTTTGATGGAGGTGTTCCCTAGGTTAATAACTTCCGTAAAGCGGAATCCTTCTTTACTGTTGTCACTGGCGTTGCCTTTTAGGGCATTTATTAAATTGTCTTGAGCTTGTGTTTGTGTAACAGCGAATAAGGCTGCCGCAAATAGAATAGATCTATTCCAATTCATGTGTATGTGATTTTATAAAATTTTACGAATATATCAAAATATGAAGATTGTGATGCTTCTATTTTGTAAAATTGTTAGCACAATAACGAGATTCTTTTATTAAAAAGCAAAAGTAAAGGGCTCCGTCAGAGCCCTTTAAATTATGAGTTTTTGAATTCCTTCTTTTTTGGAAAAAGTAAGGAAGCGACAATGCTTAATGTGAGGATACCTAAAATCACGATGAGTGAGTGCACCGTTGTGAAGCCCCAGCCGCTTAGCCAGTTGTGTAGCAACATCTTTAATCCGATAAAGATTAATAAGAAGGCTAAGCCTACTTTCAGGTAGTGGAACTTATGGATGATGTTGATCAATAAGAAGAACATCGAACGTAAGCCTAGGATAGCAAAGATATTCGAGAAGAATACAATGTAAGGATCCTTGGTTACGGAGAAGATCGCCGGAATGGAATCTACCGCGAAGATTAAGTCGGTGAATTCAATAACCACTAACACCAGGAAGAGCGGTGTCATATATTTTACACCATTCTCTACATGGAAGAATTTTCCTTGGTCTAGCTTATGGGTCACCTTGAAACGCTTCGACATAAACTTCACCACCGGGTGATTCTCGGGGTCTACTTCCTCTTCTTTGTTGCGGTTCAAGTACATGTTTAATCCCGTGTAAACCAGGAATGCCCCAAATACATACAGGATCCAACCAAACTTGGTAATCAAGGCTGCTCCCACGAAGATAAAGATACAACGCATGATAATAGCACCAAGAATACCCCAAACCAATACTTTATGGTAATATTTCTCTGGAATACCAAAGGAACTGAACAGCAACACCATCACGAAGATATTATCCACCGATAGGGCATACTCCACCACATAACCGGTCAAATACTCCAGGGTGAGGTTCTTGTTGTAGGCTTGAATACTGCCTACCAAGTCGTTTTCGTTGATGCTGATATTGTGCAGGTGTTTTGCGACCACCTCCTTCAGGCGGGCCATATCATGTACATTGTGCAATTCATTCCCCCAATAATACAGCAATAAACCAAATAGGAGTGCAAAGGTAACCCAAATAGCACTCATAATGGCCGCCACTTTTAAGGATACGGGTTTGTCGCTCTTGGAGAACAATCCTAAATCTATTGCTAACATCAGAATTATAAAAACTATAAATCCGACCATAAATAATGCTTCGTGGCTCATATGTTATTTTTTTCTTTCCGTGGTAAATTTTACTAGTTGTTCTAATCCGGTTTTAAACTCGCCCCCGTTTGGTAGGCTGTCTAAAATCTCGAAGGCTTCCTGTTGATATTGCAACATCCGTTGGGTGGCATATTCCATACCGCCATTGGATTTCACAAAGTCTATAACCTCACTCACCTTCGCCGGATCTTCGTTATGGTTTTTTACTAAATTAATAATCTTCCTGCGCTGTCCTTTATCGACGCTGTTCAAGGCGTGGATAAGCGGCAGGGTCATTTTCTTTTCCTTGATATCGTTGCCGACAGGCTTGCCAACATCATCTAATCCAAAATCAAACAGATCATCTTTGATTTGGAAGGCAATGCCAACCTTCTCGCCAAAGAGACGTAGCTTTTCTACTGTTTCTTCGTCAGCACCGGCCGATGAAGCACCGCAAGCACAGCAAGAAGCTATTAAGGACGCGGTCTTTTTCCGGATAATCTCATAATAGATCGACTCTTCGATATCCAGATGACGAGCCTTCTCAATTTGTAGGAGTTCGCCTTCGCTCATATGCTCTACAGCCTCCGATACAATCCGCAAGAGCTCAAATTCCTTATGCTTTACCGATAGTAGTAAGCCCTTGGAAAGCAAGAAGTCGCCAACCAATACCGCTACTTTATTCTTCCAAAGCGCATTAATCGAGAAAAATCCCCGACGCTCATTGGAATTATCGACTACATCATCGTGAACCAAGGAAGCTGTGTGCAGTAATTCTACTAATGCAGCACCATGATAGGTAGATTCTGTAATTCCGCCGCTAATACCTGCCGAGAAGAAAACAAACATCGGACGCATCTGTTTTCCCTTTTGCTTAATCAGGTAGCCGGTAATACGATCTAATAGAGGAGCTGAACTTTGCATCGACGCTTTGAAAGTCTTTTCAAAGCGTTTGAGGTGTTCTTGTATAGGGAGTTGTATTTCGTCTAATGTTAACATGAAAATGGTTTAATACCATCAGTAATCACTGAAATGACCATAAAAATAGTAAATTTATGATTTAGAAGCTAACGTATTTTCAAGCTCTTTATACCATTCTTCACCATATTCCCGAATTAACGGGTCTTTCAAGAATTTATAGACAGGGATTTTCAGTTCTTGACCAAAGGTACAGGCGTCTTTACAGATATACCAGCGGTCATAATGCAACACATCAAAGGAAGGATAGTGGGTAGCCCGGATAGGGTATAAGTGGCAGGATATTGGTTTCTTCCAGCTCACCTCACCTAGTTCATAGGCTTTTTCAATAGCACATTTGGTAATGCCATTTTCCCAGGTAACATAGGCACATTCTTTATTGCCATCGACGCAGGTCGTGGTCAGGTCGCCATCGGCATCTACCACGTGGGTGCCTTGCTGCTCAATGGCTTGAATGCCTTTTTCTGTTAAATAAGGTTTTACGGTAGGGTAGATGTCGGCAAGGATTTTAGTTTCTGCTTCTGTTAATGGAGCCCCGGCATCACCTTCTATACAACATATTCCCTTACATTTGCTGAGGTTGCAAACAAAATCATTGTTCACGATATCCTCGTGAACAAGTACATTACCTACTTCTATCATTTTTTATTTTGAATAACTTACGCGTTTTCCCAAAGGATATTTTAAGCCTTCGGCACTCACCAAATCCATCGTAACAGAACCGATCAGGATATCCACTTGGGCTTTTACCGGGATTCTGTTTCCATCATTGGTGACCCAAAGATACAAACGACTGTTCTTTTTAAAAATTCTTCCTGGAGAAATTTCAGGAGATAGCTTAATACATTCCAATTCGCCCAGTACGGATTTCACTTTTTCTACCCCAACATATTCTACACCTAGCTGCGCCACTTCATCGTTCAGGAAGTAGGTGATCTTGAATTTATCACCTTTTTTAAGGCCTGCGAAGTCGAGGTTTCTGGAGAAATAATAAGCCGATACCAAGTCAAAGGTCTGCGTGGTGGGGCTGCTGAAAGTTCCCTTTTTTCCTTTCACCTTTTTGGTGTCATGGTCGAAGGTGGCATACTCCACACGGCGGTAATTGTTCTCCCGGATGTTCTCTGTATAGAGGATGGGGAGGAAATTATCTTGATTAATATAGGAGTCGTATTGATTTTTCACAGTATAGAAGGCAGAGAATGCCCCTGATGTTTGCCCGAAGGCATGCAGGTGAATCGGGTCTTCTACGCCGAAGTTGTATTTAGATTTCTGTACAGACAGGGTTCCTGTGGCTGCAGACATAATGCCATAGCGAAGCTTGTATTTCAATACTTCGCCAGGTTGAAAAGTCGGAGAAGATAAATACGGCAAAGACTGCGCGATAGTTGTTGTTCCTATAAGGACAAACAGGGTTAGAAGCGTAAAAATTCTTTTCATATAATTATGACGGCGTTAAAGTTCGAAAGTTTAAGCTTTCCGCTTAAACACAGGGACGGTAGAGCAGGGCTCACCATACATAATGCTTTTGACACGGCTGCTCAGGGCAGTCGTAAAGCTTACGAATGCAGACTCCGGAATGGCGATATCACCACAACCTTTTACCACGACACGTTGATCCTGGTACTGCTCGTAATCGATGTTGCTTAATGCTTTCTCAAACAGGAAGTTTCGCACGGCATCCTCATCACCGAAGTGAATGGATAGGGCATGGTCTACCAATTTGGTGCTCAATAGCATATAGGCCCAGGTAGGGACAATGGCATCGGTGGAACAGATGATGCCGATATGCTTGCCCGCATATTGCGACCAGTCGTGTTCCTTGATGAATTCACGGAAGTCTTTTTCTTTCAGGATAAGACCGTGGAAGAGGTTATCCTTAATATCGTAAATAACAATAGGCTCTTTGGGTGCATAATTTGCCAAATCCACCGTAATTAACCCACTTTGTGCAACCTTGTTGACTATGTTTTCTTGAATATCCATTTCCTAAAAATAAAAAAAGCTGGATAACATATTGCTATCCAGCTACAAATTTAACTATTCTTTGTTAATAGAATTTAATACGATTGTCAACAATCTTCGCGTTGTCCTGCAAAGCTTTGAAGATTACACCCCAAGAGCGTTGTGCTTTTGCTGAAGTAATCTGTTTTTGTTGAGTCGCCAATTCCTCAGCAGCGATGGCTTTTGGATTTACGAATCCGCTTACTTGTACCGCATATACCCCTTGTTTTCCTTCAATAGCTTTCGAAGGTTTGTTAGGTTGTAATCCGAATACCGTACCTACCACTGCGTTTTCTACAGCAACTCCAGGAATAACTGGATTTGCCAATACAATATTTTCTACGGTCAACGCGTTTTTGCCTAATTTCTGCGCCACTTGATCGATGGAGTTAGCACCGTTCAGGGCGTTGTTCATTTTTTCTTTCAGCATTCTCGCTTTCACCAAGTTTTTCACTACTGGTTCAATTAAGCTTTTCACAGCAGCCATTGGCTGTTGCCCTTTCGGCTGAACGGCTTTTAAGCGTGCTACGATGAAGTTATCTTCTGTTTCGTATACTTTATCAGAAACATCGCCAACTTTCGCTTCGTAGGCCCAACGCACAAGCTCACGCGGAACTTCTACGCCACCCAGCATGTTGTCCATAGCCAAGGTGCGCTCGTTTTGTTGAATCGATGCATTTTGTTGTTTCGCGATATCTTCGAAATTATCTTTATTGATGGCCGAGAAGAAGCTGTTTGCTTTCGCATAAGCCGCATCTGTTGTTTCTTTTCCAGCAATAATGGTTTTATCAACGATTGCTAATTTCGCAATCTTCGAGTTTCCGATTTGTTTTTCGATTTTCAAGATGTGAACACCATAGTTCGAGTTCACGACTTTGATCTCACCTGGCGCACCACTGAAGGCAGCTTCTTCAAACTCAGGAATCATTCTTCCACGGGTGAAAGTTCCTAAGTCACCACCGTTGTTCTTGCTACCTGTATCTTCACTGAATTCTACAGCTAAAGCGGCCATGCTTGCACCGTTTGCTAATAAGGTTTTAATAGAGTCTGCTTTTTTCAAGGCTTTATCTACACCACCTTCGGTCGCTGGGTTCAATAAGATATGGCTGGCTTTTACCGAGTCAGGGCTGAATTTCGTTTCAATAACTTTCGCAATCTCGTAAACGCCTTGTGTTAAGTAAGGGCCTACGGTTGTTCCTGATGCCGCATTGAATACCACAGAGTCTAAAGCAGGGCTTAATTGACCTTTGCTGTAATATTTAACCGGGTATTTATTATCCGAGTTGATGGATACGAAGGAAGAATCGTTTGTTGCCGCCTGTAAGTCCGTTTTCAACTTTTGGATGTTTCCTAAAATAGTTGCTGTATCTGCAGCATTCGGGCTTGCATTGAACAATACATACTCTACGTTACGGGTTTCTTCTTCGTTACGGAATGCTTTTTTATTCTTCTCGTAATATTCGTTGTAATCCGCATCTGTCAATTTCACCTCTGCATCGTTTACAGAAGCGTAATCCAACATCACGTATTTGAAGTTCGCCAATTTATTACGCGAGTTATAATCGTACTCCGCTTCTAGGGAGGTGGTGTAAATACTGTTGTTGATTAAGTTGGTGTACTTTTGGTTCAAACGCTCGTTTCTCACGCTCTCCAACAAACCTTCCCATTGTTGTTTCACTTCCGGGTTTGTTTTTGCCTGCTCGCGAACGGCGGTAATATAGGCTTTGTCTAATTGACCGGTCTGCGGATTCGCAAAAGCTTGCATAATCTGCATAGAAGGGTTGTCTCCAAAAATTAAGCTATTTAACTCATCTTTGCCTACATCGATGCCGATTTTCTCAATCTCTTGTTTCAATAATTCTTGTGAAATAAACTGATTCCATACCTGTTGTACGGCAAATCCACGCATTTGAGGAGTCACATTGCCTCCCATTTGTTGTTGATACATGGCGTTAGCTTGATCTACCTGCGCATTGAATGCGAGGTGGTTTACACTTTCACCATTAATACTTCCAACCTCACTCTGGCTACTACGCCAAAATGGAGTCCCCATATTGATGATGTCTCCCAGTAAAAACGCAACAATTGCTAAACCGATCACGAAAATGACTAAGCCGGCACGGTTTCGCAAATAGCTCATTAATCCCATAACTGTATTCTAAATTTTATTAAATGCTTAATTTTTTTACTTAATTGTGTTTTGTTAAAACAAGGCGCAAGATACAATTTTTATGAAAAAAACTGTAAAAATTTATTAATCGCTCCCGGCTAATTTTTATTCTGTCAAATGCTTCACTACCTGTTAGTTCCCAAAGCCTGGAATCTTCTTGTTGGCGTCGAAGTAATAGAGCCCTGTAGATTCGGTGAAATCTACCCGGTTGAAGTCTAGATCCGAAGTGAAGGAAGTGCCCGATAAGTGGCCGCGACCCTCGGTGAACTCAATGGTAATTGGCTGGGTATTATAATATTTAGCGCCCTTTTCATCGTAGAAGAGTTCCTCGGTTCTTACGATAGATCCGTTGGCCATGGTTAGAATAACGTTTTGGCGAAACTCGATCAAGCCTGTTTCTGCATATTGCTTGGCATACTTGGAAGTGATGCGCTGCGATTCCTTGGCTTGTTCATCAAAGAAAATAATCTTCACCCCTTTTTTAAACTCATAATCCCCTTGTGTTCGGTTGGTGGTATCGTGATACACCCGCATTTCAGGGGCGGTCAGCTCTGCTTTTACACGAGCCGAATCACTGTACACCACAATCACGTCCTTCGAGATATCAACCGCCTCTTCTTGCTGAATATTGGCCATACGGTCAATATCCTTCATGTCATTTTCACAGGCACTTGACAAGATTGCCCCTAGCAATAGTATTGATAGGGGCAAAATTGAAGATATCTTGTATTTTCTCTTTGTTGAAAACATGGGTATTAATCGTAACTACGTCTGATAAACCAAGCGTCGTTAATGGTAAAACCAATATTAAAGTTAATATAACGCTCTCTGATCAGGTTATTTTTCATGGTGCCGTGTTGTCCGAATTCGGCCGACACGTTAATGCTCGAGAAGGTTCTTCCGAAGTTCGTCTCCGACAGCGGGAAGCCCATCCCTACGGTAACTGCCATGTCCGTTAAACGTTGTTTGTCCACCGTGATATGGCTTTTATTATAGCGGAAGCCTAATCTATAATCCACTACATTTAAATATTTCAGGGAAGTCGCATCTGGTTTAAACTGACCACCAATGGCCACACCGATGTTTTTTCCTAATTTCTCTTCCCCTTCGCGGGTTTGGAATTTCGACCAGTCGGCATATTTAAAGTCCGCACCAACCATCCAGTTTACCCCTTTAGATACGGTAAAGCCTACATTATGGCGTAATGGTAAGTTAACATCGCGATTGGAAACCAAATTAAAGGCCGTGGTGTCAATGGCTACTTGCTCGCCATCCGACATATTCGGGTTGGTTTGCGTCAAAGTAACCATGGAAGTCGTTTTATTGCGGATAGCATTATCCAAGGATCCGGAATAACCTATGGTAAAGTTTAACCGATTCCCCAATGCCTTGAAGTATTGTGCACCATAATCGATGGAAGCGCCACGAATTTCACGTGTTGAGGTTTGTACGGTATTGTAAAAGCCGGCCGCCTGAGGGAATTCGATCATCGCTTTATCATAGAGGTTTCCGAATAGGAAGCCTACGTTTGCACCGATACTGAATCCTTTAATAGGGGAAACGCCATAGCCTAAATAAGCTTTATTAACCCCACCTTCGCCCACTAAGCTCGATTTATAGGGGGTATTTTCGAATTGACGAATCACGGATGCGTTGTACCCCACATCCGAGAAAGGCATTAAGCCGAAAGAAACGCCACCAGCCTTACCAAAGGGTATCGCAATGGTGATATGACTGAATGCGAAGTCAGCCGTATGGTCTTTAGCACTATTTTTCTCGAGTTGGGTAATGTTGCCGTATAAGCCGGCGTCAAGAATAGTCCGCGATAAAGCGGCATAACTTGCCGGGTTGGCAATATTTAGGGTTGGCAAGCCGCCAACGTAACGCACCCCTGTTGAAATGCCGCCCATGGCCCGGGTTTGAGGCAATAAATCTTCGCGGATTTGACCTAAACCAAATTGTGAGTAGGGAGAATGGGAAGTAGAGGACTGTGCAAAACCGCGCGTACTGGTGAGTAATAAGGAGCTAACGCCCAGGACCATCAGTAGTCGCGAATATGAGAAAAATGGTTTCAATTGTTTCAACATTTTTATTTGATACATCGATTTGAAGAACACGGTTTCTGAAATCAGATGGTCCAAAACGATGAGGTTAAATCTTCTGTTATGGCTGTATTCTCTTGAATTTTTGCTACAAAACTATCTATTTTTTAAATAGCAGCTAAGTTTTTGTTGTTAAAAAAGGTTAAACAACTACTATACAGTTGGTTAGAAAAACTGAAAATAGAGAATCGTGAGTAAGATTACCAAATACAGGCTCTCATAGAACCATTTCCGCTTGGCATGGGTAAAAAAGTAAGCCAAGTAAATGGAAATTGCTGGCACGCAAAGTAAAAAGTGGTTTACCGAGCGCTCCGGATTTAGGTAAAACGATCCTACAATCAACAACAGCATAAAAAACAACAGCTGAAAACTCTTCCGCACCTGCACCACACTCTTAAAGAAATTGTCTTTTAAGATCAGTAGAAATCCAATCAAGGCAACCACAATAGGAATCAAGACAAAATAGTCATACACTTCCATGTTTAAGCGGGTAGGGAAGGGATAGGTAAAGGGGATGAAAATCTGATAAAACTCAGGCATCCGCTCAAACCAGTAATAGGCCACCGCCAACAGGAAGTAGACCACGATAACCCCCATTAAGGGCGTTATCCATTCGCGCCAGGAAAAGGGGCGGAATATAATTAAGCTGATCCAAATCAGGGGCAGCATCACAATAAAGGGGAAGTAAATCAAACTGCCCAGGGCCACCAACATCCCCAAATCAAACATAATTCCCTTCACATCGGCCTGCTTATAAATATTAAATAATTTATACAGCATCCAAATGGTAATGAAATTACAGATGAGTGTAGGCGATAACACCAGGAAAGGAATGAACAAGCTGACCAAGGTCATGAACATCAAGGCCGTCAGGAAGTTCGGTTTCCCCAATAAGTTAAAGTGGTTAACCACCCTGTTTAGGTTAAAGGCCTGCAAGATGGTGAGGACCAGGGTAATAATAACGTTGATTTGGGGCGACAGGGATTTCCCCATGTCTGCGCCAAAGAGATTGCCGATTGCCGGTTCATACAATACCGGCGTCAAGCGATCCGGAAGATGCAGATAGACACCTAAACATAAGATGGTACCAACTAAGGATACGAGGAAAATGTTCAGGCCAGAGAGGGTCCGGTGTTGGTTAATCAGCATGGAAAAGCTGTTTAATTATCTTTCTCCAACTTTTTTACCTTACGGTCTAAGGTGAACAGGTAAACCGCCACGGCCGCAAAAATCACCAATAAAACCAGTACTACGACATAAATTTTTCCCTCAGAACGTAATCCACTGGCCATATCCACTTGGTTTTGTGCGAATACAGCAGGCATAAAGGCGATCAGCCCCAAAAAGAGCAGGCTCAATTTTTTCATGATTATAAAGAATTCTTTTTGTCTTCAATTAAACGTACGCGATAGCGCAGGGTGGTAATCCAAACGCCAATCAAAATCCAACCGACCACCGCGGTGTAAAAAACCGGACGCATGTAATTGTCCATGTCCAAGTCGCCAAACGTCGAGTTGCCTCCGCTACCGGGATGCAAGGAATCGTTCAGTTTCGGCAAGATATAAATTAATACGAACATGATCGGGAAGGCGAAAATATTATAGATCGCCGAGATCTTCGCTCGTTTTTGTTCTTCTTCCAAGGCATTGCGCAATACCAAATACGCCAAATACATCAAGGTCGCAATGGCCGAACCGTTTAATTTCGGATCGTTTGGCCAAGGTGCACCCCAAGTAATGTTAGCCCATAGCATACCCGTCATTAATCCACAGGCGCAAAATAAAATCCCGGTGTTTACGGCTTCCACGGCCATCAGGTCGTAAGCACGCTTGCCCGTGTTCAAATATTTTACACTGTAGATGACGGAAATCAGGTATAAAGAAATCATGGTAAACCACATGGGTACATGGAAATACACGTTTCTTATGGTTTCATGCAGGATTGGAAGTACGGGAACAGGTCCTAAAAAGCCGGCAACAATAGAGCTTGCTACCAAGATAAGCGCTAGGATTTTCCACCAATTTTTTCTCATTGCAAATTAAATATCAATCTCGCCAAAGGTAAGGAAATAACAGCAAAGAAATGGCAATTGTAACGACATTAATTGCCAATAAAACGCTAATATCCTTCCAACTGGCTTCGAAATTTCCACCAATCACACCTTGTTGCGAAAGGTTGATTAACACGATCAATAAGGGGATGATAACCGGGAAACTTAATATCGCCATAATGGTGCTGTTGTTGCCCGCTTTGGCACTGATGCCAGCCACCATGGTGAACACCGTGGCAAAGCTGATGCTGCCTAGTAAGATGCTTAACATATAGATGCCCCAATGCCCCACCTCATTGCTGAATATGAGGTTGTATACCAGAAATGCCGTGCTAGAAAGCAGCAGCATGATGAAGGAATTGTAGCATATTTTAGCCAAGATAATGGCTTGTGGCGATACGATGCTGAAGTAGTACAGCTGTCGGGAACCTGTTTCCTGCAAGAAACTACGGCTTAAGGCATTGATGGCCGCAAAGAGTAGAATAATCCAGAACAGGGTGTTCCAAATAGGAGAATCCACGGATTTGAAAGATTGATAACAAACAAATACCGTGGATACTACATACAATAAGATGCTATTGATTGCGTATTTAGAACGCCATTCTAATAAAACATCTTTATATATTAATGTTTTGACTTGAGTAAACAGATTCATGTTCTACAAAGATACAAATCAATCTGTTGCGCCCATGCCTTACGCTTAGAAATTACGCGTTTTTAATTTCTGATTTTGCACGATCGGCCACTTGCTCTGCACGATCAGCCATGCCATGTGCGGCATCGGATGCTTTATTCGCCCATTCGTTCGCTTTGGAAGAAGCCTTGTCTAAAGCGCTTTTTCCCGCTTCTTTGGCGCGATCTTTTAAGTTTTCTAAATCTTCTTTTGCTGTTTTTGCAAATTTTGAAGCACGTTTTGCTTCTTTCTTGGAAAGATCTTTAATGGATTTGGTCAAACTTTTGATCCCATCGTTTGCCCGATCCAATTGTTTCTTACCGTCTTCTGTTCCTAATAAATAGTATGCGGCAGTTCCTACTGCTAAACCTAATAGGGCAAATGCCACTAGTCCATTTCTGTTTTCCATGATTCTATTAATTAATATCCTATTTTTTCTAATTTACTTATTTATAATCTTAAACAAGCAAGAAGCCAAAATGTTTAGGGTTTTCAGAAATTAACAAAAATTAACTTTCAATCGCTTGTAAGGATTGCAGGTGGTATAAATGCTGATAAAGGCCCGAGCCTTTGGTCATCAATTCCTGATGCGTACCAGCATCTGAAATAATACCGTTTTCCACCACAATAATGCAGTCGGCATCCCGAATGGTGGATAGGCGATGCGCAATAATCACGGATGTTCTGTTACGCATCAATTCCTCCAAGGCCAATTGCACCATGCGTTCCGATTCAGAATCCAGGGAAGAGGTAGCCTCATCCAAGATTAAAATGGCCGGGTCTTTCAATAAAGCACGCGCAATGGCAATACGCTGGCGTTGGCCCCCGGAAAGTTTAACCCCGCGTTCCCCCACCATGGTATCATAGCCGTCGGGGAATCCCATAATAAACTGATGGGCATTGGCGCGTTGTGCAGCGGCAATAATATCGTTGCCATCGGCATGCAGGTTGCCATAGCTTATGTTCTCGCGAATGGTACCGCCGAAAAGCAACACATCTTGCGGAACAACAGCCACCTGATTTCGAATATCCGTTAGGGATAAGCTGTTCGCCGGGATACCATCGTAACGAATAATGCCCGATGATGGTTGGTAGAATTGTAAAATCAGGGAAGCAATGGTCGATTTCCCCGTGCCGCTAGGGCCGACGATGGCGAGTTTCTTGCCCGATTTCACGTGAAAAGAAATGTCTTTTAGAATCTGGATATCCGGACGCGTAGGATAGGCGAAGCTGATGTGCTCGAAGGAGATGTCACCGGTTAACCGTTGTTGAATTTCCTTATCGCTTTCCGCCACCTGAATATCTTCGGGTTGTTCGTTTAAAATTTCCAATACGCGTTCACTGGCACCCAGCGAGCGTTGAATGCTGGCATAAAGCTCGGGGAAGCTGCCCATAGAGCCTGCCACAAACATGGAGTATAGGATGTAGGTCGTTAAGTCGCCCACGGATATTTCGCCTCTGGAAACCAATGACGCGCCATACCAAATCACTAAAATAACCGCACCGAAGATGCAGAAAATAATAAAGGAGGCAAAGATGCCGCGGAAGGTAGCCCCCCGCACGGCTAAACTCACCGCTTTATTTAGTTTTTGACCATAACGGTTCGCTTCGTAATATTCGTTTACAAAGGCCTTCACATTCGAAATGCCCAATAAGGTTTCCTGCACAATGGAATTAGAATCTGCCAATTGATCTTGCGACTGCTTGGAGAGGTTGCGGATAAAACGTCCGAAAATTAAGGCCGCCACAATAATAACCGGTAGAATACTCAAGTTCATTAAGGCCAATTTTGGCGATACCCATACCAAGAGCACCACGCCAAAGCCTAAGCTGATGGTCTGCCGTAATATTTCGGCCAGTGTCGTGGTCATAGTATCCTGAATTTGCGATAAATCTGCCGATAGGCGGCTGTTTAACTCGCCCACACGCCGATTGGCAAAGAAATCAATAGGCAGGGTAATAAGCTTATGGTAAGTGTCTTTCCGGATATTGGACAGTGCTTTTTCTGCAATCTCTACAAATAAACGAATTCGAAAAAAGGAAATAATCGATTGGATGGACAGAATAATAATTGCCACAGAGCCGATGTACATCACGTCAGCAGGTAGCCAGGGAAAGGTTTGCCGGCCTTGGGCCGCATCAATCATAGCCCCAAGCAATGCCGGAAAGGTAAGCATGGTTAAGCTGGATAAAATCAAGAAGACCATCCCTATGATAAATTTCCACTTAAAGGGCTTTATATAAGAAAAAATCTTAATCGCTTTTCGCAGGATTTCCTTGTTTAACTTCGGTTTAGGTAGTTCCTCCGAATGCGAATCTCCACTATTCAATCTCGGTCTGGCCATTAATTTTAATTTACGCTTTGCGCAAAAGTAAGTATATAATAAGGTCTTCTTATCACTATTCCGTCACTTTTTGGCCTTTTTGCTTTTTATAAGCCGATAGTAAGAGGAAAAGCAAGACGATAATGACGAAAATGGCCACATAAAGCATTATACCGCTGCTTTTGCCGCCATCTTCCTGTTGATTCAGTTGGGCGCGCAGGCTCTCGTTTTCATTTTGTAACTTGGTAATGGTGCGCATATAGGCAGTTACCTGACTGTCGTACTCCGATGCCAACTGTTGGTAGCGGATGGACTGGGAGTCCTTTAGTTCCAGCAGCTTACGCGTTTCAATAAAGATGTTGTTATCGTTCAGCACCAAGGCCCGCAAAATATCAATCGACTTTTGCATATCCTTCTTGGTTTTGAACAAACCGAAAATGCCTGTTTTCTTTTCCAAGGAAGCCGAATATTCGCCAAAACGACGACTACGGTCGTCCAATAGTTTATTCACCCGTTGCCTTTGCGACTCATAACTCAAAGAATCCGCCTTGTGCATGGTGCTATCCTGATTGGCCATCGCCACAGGCAGTAGCCCTAGAAAAAAGAAAATACTCGCTAAAAAAGTGTAAAACTTCATGCAGATGATTTAAAATGTTTAAACGCCTAGGCGCCTCATTTGGTATATGCTTACCCAATTTAATAAAATTTAAACAGGAATGGAAAGCGAGCAGCAAAGTCTTATTGCTTTAAACCGACCAAACATCTAACTACTAACTACTCAATACTAACTACTAAGCTCCTCCCTTTCACCCCCCTTTCACTCCCCTTTCACACCCGTATCAATCCCCTTTGCAAAGGCTTATGAAAGGGGCCTGATTGGGAAAAGATAACAGCCTGCAAAAGTAAAGATCAACCGCATTCAATTTTAAATCCGTTCGCTTGTAGCATTGTATGTTGATTGCATCGTTTAAGAGGCAGAACTAATTATTACCAATGATTATGAAAAAATTAAATCCTATTTTTTTCGTGTTATGCTGCTTCAGTTTCTTATTCCTTAGTTGCGATAAGATTGAAGAGAATAGCACCTACCGTATTAGTACACCCATTTATAAAAGCTTAGGGGAAGTCCGTAAGCAAGAGATCAAGATGGAAAGTCCGGTCGCCTTTGGTCGGGTAGGCAAAATATATAGCTATAAAGATTATGTGCTCATCAATGAGTTGGAAAAGGGAATACATTTTTACGATAACAGTAATCCGGCAAAACCCACAGCGATTGGTTTTCTTCCGATTTTGGGGAATGTGGATATGGCGGTCAAGGATGATGTGCTTTATGCCGATAGCTATATAGACTTGCTGGTATTTGATATCAAGCAGATTCAACAGCCCAAATTGTTAGAGCGGGATGAGAATAGGTTTAGCACCTACCTAAACCAACGCATTGATGTAAGCCTCAATGAGCAGATTCGGGTACCCGTTGATTATAAGGATACTATTGTCCACGAATCCTACCTGCGCACCTATAATCCCTGGATCAAATATGAAACTCTATATTTAGATTCCAATTCTTCTGGCAGCGGGCAGGGCGGTTCCTTGGCGCGTTTCAGCATTGCCAAGGAGCATTTGTATGCCATTGATATCAAGGATCTATTTATCTACAATGTGAAGGAGGCGGCTAAGCCCCGTTTTGTGAAAAATATGACCTTGTTTAACGGTATTGAGACGCTTTTTCCCTATAAAGATAAGCTGTTTGTAGGCTCGACTACCGGGATGGTCATCTTTGACATCCGTACGCCGGAAGCGCCGCAGCAGTTAAGTGTATATAGCCATATTCGGGCCTGTGACCCGGTGGTGGTGGATGATAAGTATGCCTATGTGACCCTGCGTGCGGGTTCGTTCTGTGGCGGTAGCAATGTGCTGGAGGTGATCGATATACAAGATCCTCGGGCACCAAAATTACAGACCCGTTACCCCATGGCAAACCCTTATGGTTTAGCAAAGGTAGATTCCTACCTCTACGTATGCGATGGTGTGCAAGGCTTAAAAACATTTGATGCTCGGGATGTGATGAAGATTTCCGATAACCTCTTGGAACGCATGGAATTACCGATGGTATACGACCTTATTCCGGGGCCAAAATCTTTACTTGTGGTGCATCAAAAAGGGCTTTCCCAATACGATTATACCAATCGTGCGAAGTTGAAATTAATTAGCGAAATCAGCATCCCTAAAATCAGATAAGCCATGAAGAAAATGTTTTTAACCTTGCTGATGTTAGGCTTTTGCTTTGGGCTGTACGCACAACATCGCTATATCAATGTAAATGAGGTTGGTGTTCTTGTTTATGGCACCGGGTCGGAGGAGGCGGGTTTTACCGCCCTTACCGCACATGGCTTTAGGTATAAGGCGGGAATTGAATTTCTCGGTACTACCGGGGCAGAAAAGTATCAATTCGATCGGGTAAACACGGTTTGGATGTTGCCGATTAGCCTAGGTGGAAATTACGTGCTGAAACCAGCGCAACGAAGTTCTTTCTTCGCTGGCCTACAACTGGGTTATGGCTTTGCCTTTTTGCCGAAAACGGAAAGTAACTGGACCGCTTCCGGAGGCTTGAAGGTAAATCCGCAGGTAGGCTGGCGTTGGAAGTTGGGCAGGCGTAGCCTGTTGCAAACTGCAATTGGCTATCAAACCCAACGTGTGGAACTCAAGCAGAAAGGTGCGCAGCAGCTGCAAATGGACTCCTATATCCCGGGTTTTGGGAGTGAGGTCGTAGCCTGGGAAAGAAACGTGCTGATGGAACGGCTTAGCCTACGGTTGGGCTTCGGGTTTTAATTAACGCGGGTCGATAAATTCGATCAGAATCGTTTCATCTTGATGAAGACCCAACAATTGGCTGGCATGCCCTTTATTAATGGCGATTTCCAGGAAGTTACTGATGCCGAATAGGCATAGTTTCTCGCCTTCGGCAACCTCATTATAGTGCCAGCTCATTTTTGAAATCGTTTCATTCCGCTTGAAGCGCAAGATAAAGTCGCGACCGTTTTGCAATTTATTGAAAAGCTCCTTGCTGATGTTGCTAATAACGTTCCCAAAGGAATCGATATAGCTCACATGGCCTTTGATGCTGTTCTGATTATACACGGGTTGGAAGGTTACTTTCTGCACCTGATTATTGATCGGCATGCCGATGCCCGAAAGGCGTCCGCCGTTGGCAATATGGCAAGCGGCCTTGGTCAGGATGTCGGCCAATGGAAAGTGTAAGTAGCGCAGGTCCTGCATGATATTAATTTCGACCATTTCATCGGGGCGATCTTCGCCCAATATAATGCTGAAAATACCATTGTCGGCGCCTACAAAAAACTGACCTTTATAGGCCATGGCTAAATATCTTGCTCCTTCTTGAAAGACCGTATCGATACCGATGAGGTGCACGGTTCTTTTGGGGAAATAGGGGTACGCATTGTTGATGACAAAAGCGGCATGCTGAATGCTGAATGAGGGTATATCATGCGAAATATCCACAATGCGCACATCCGGCAATTGCGAAATAATACTGCCCTTCAGCGCAGCTTGATAAAAATCGCGATGTCCCAAATCTGTGGTTAACGTAATTACTCCCATTTGTTTTTCAGTGCCCCTGAAGAGAAAAGTACTAGTTTTTGTTTGATAAATGAAATACAAAAATAGGAAAAGTAACTAGATTGCTAAATGCTAATTGAATTTAAGCATGCAATTGCTTTTAATTCTGCACAATTAGTTTGTATTTTTGGTTTAGAAATGAAAGAAATATCCAAGAAATTTCGAAAATATTCTATCTTTATCGAGGCAAACTAGTGCGGTTAATGAATTTATTCTTAGAAATTAATAACGATAAAATTTGAGCGAATTAGAAATCAATTTAGATGCTGTCAATTTAGTGACACTCTGGGGGGCGCAGAATGAGAATTTTGAGTTTATTAAAAAAGTTTTTCCCAAGTTGCGACTCGTCGCCCGGGGCGATAGCCTCAAAGTGTTGGGAGAAGAACATGAACGGAATAAATTTCAAAAAGTCTTCGCGAATATTCAAGCCCACGTCAATCAGTTTCAATCCCTTTCTTTACTCGACTTAGAAGGCCTATTAGGGGCGGTTTCTGATGTGCATGTACCTGCAGCAACGGCTGTGGCGTCGGAAAATGGAACGGATAAACCGGCAACCGCTTTCAAGGGCGAACCGATTGTGTATGGTCCGAACGGTATTATCGTACGGGCAAGAACACCCAACCAACGCAGGATGGTCGATAGCATTAACAAGAATGATATTTTGTTTGCTATTGGTCCGGCAGGAACCGGAAAAACCTATACGGCGGTGGCTTTGGCGGTTCGTGCACTGCGGAACAAAGAAATCAAACGGATTATTCTAACCCGCCCGGCGGTAGAAGCGGGGGAAAACCTGGGTTTCTTGCCCGGGGATTTGAAAGAAAAGGTAGACCCTTACTTACGACCACTTTACGATGCCTTGGATGATATGATTCCGGCGGAGAAGTTGAAGGGTTATCTGGAAAACAGAACCATTGAAGTGGCACCATTGGCCTTTATGCGCGGCCGTACCTTAGACAATTGTTTTGTGATTTTGGACGAGGCGCAGAATGCTACCGATATGCAGCTGAAAATGTTCCTGACCCGGATGGGGCCCACGGCGAAGTTTATTGTAACGGGCGACATGACCCAGGTAGACTTACCCAAGAAAACCCAGTCGGGCTTAATAAATGCCGTGAAGATATTGGATAATATTGAAGGCATCGATATGATCTATTTAAGTGGCTCCGATGTCGTTCGACATAAACTCGTGAAACGCATATTAGAGGCGTACGGAGATATTTAAATCGCAGATTAGCAGCGTGCGAACGCAAATTATATGAATACAATAAAAGAAACAAATTTCAATTTTGACAAGCAAACCGCCTTTTACCGCGGCAAAGTTAGGGACGTATACAGCATAGCAGAAGACTATTTAGTGATGATCGCTTCGGATCGGATTTCGGCATTTGATGTGGTGTTACCCCGTGCCATTCCTTACAAAGGGCAGGTGCTGAACCAGATTGCGTCGAAATTTCTGAAAGCAACCAGCGATATCATCCCCAATTGGGTGGTCGCCGTGCCGGATGAAAACGTGACGATTGGTCGCAAATGCGAACCTTATAAAGTTGAAATGGTTATCCGAGGTTATGCTTCAGGGCATTTATGGCGTACTTACCGCGATGGTGGTCGTGTATTATGCGGGGAAACCCTACCTGAGGGTCTTCGTGAGCATGATAAATTGCCGGAGCCTATCATTACCCCAACCACCAAAGCGGCAGTGGGGCATGATATGGATATTTCCAGAGCGGAGATTATTGCGCAGGGCATTGTGAGTGAAGCAGAATACAGCCAATTGGAGCAGTATGCCAAAGCCTTATACCAACGTGGTTGTGAAATTGCGAAGGAGCGCGGTTTGATTTTAGTGGATACCAAGTATGAGTTTGGGAAGCGTGATGGACAGATCTATCTGATCGATGAGATCCATACGCCGGATTCCTCCCGTTATTTTTATGCCGATGGCTACGAAGAACGTCAGGAAAAAGGGGAAGCCCAAAAGCAGCTTTCCAAAGAATTCGTTCGCCAATGGTTAATTGAGAACGGATTTCAAGGGAAAGAGGGGCAACAGGTTCCGGAAATGACGGATGAAATTGTAAAATCCATTTCAGAACGTTATATTGAGCTTTTTGAACATATTACGGGCGAAGCTTTTGTATATCCGGATGCCGAGCAGGTATTGGAGCGCGTAGAGCGGAATGTGAGCCAGGCTTTAAAAACCTTGACATACTAACTTTTTAATATATTATGAAATTTACGGTAGATAAGCATGAACGCTATGTGGTTATTGAACCACTACAGGAGAAACTTGATGGGAATGCTGCCGCAAGTTTAAAAGGAGAATTTATGCTGCGCAATACGGGCGGACAGCGTAATATTGTTTTAGACATGAACCAGGTGATTGAGACCGATGAAGCAGGTATCCGTACCGGCTTATTGGCTCGCCGATTATGTAAGTCGCTGGGTGGCTTGTTTATCTTAACCAACTTGAATGATGGCGTTAAACATTTCATTACATCCCTGGGTTTAGACAAGTATTTTATTATTACCCCAAATGTGGAGAAGGCAAAGGATCTGATCTTTGGAAATGAAATCCGATTAGATTTGAAGCAGGAGCAAAATTAACATGATTCGTTTTGAGGTTTTTATACTAGGCAATAGCTCAGCTACGCCCATTTATGAACGGCACCCGACCTCGCAGGTGGTCAATTACAACGAGCAGTTGTTTTTAATTGACTGCGGTGAAGGGACGCAGATGCAGCTTAGCCGTTATGGTATAAAAAGCAACCGAATTGGCCATGTGTTTATTAGTCACTTGCATGGCGACCATTATTTAGGCCTGATCGGACTCTTATCGTCCATGCACCTGGTTGGGCGTAAGTCTGATTTGCATTTGTATGGCCCTGCTCCTTTAGAGGAGATCTTGGAGCTGCATTTTAAGCATTCGGAGACCCAAATCAGGTATAAAATTATTTTTCATCCCACCAATGCCTTGCAGGAAGAAGTAATCTATGAATCGCGCATGCTTCAGGTTACTTCTTTCCCCTTGGTGCACCGCATTCCCTGCACGGGCTTTCGGTTTCAGGAGGGCAAGCGTAATGCGACCTTAATTCCCGAACGATTGGAAGCGCTGAATATTCCCAAGCCTTATTTTTCAGCCATTAAACGCGGCATTGATTATGTGGATGCGGAAGGCAATTTAATTCCGGCGGCAGAGCTTACTTATCCGGCACCGGCATCACGGGCCTATGCCTATTGTTCGGATACGGTGCGTTCGCCTATTTACCTGAAAGCCATTGAAGGGGTCGATTTGCTTTACCATGAATCCACCTTTTTGCATGAAATGCTAGATCGGGCCAAGGAAACCTTCCATACCACCTGTTTGGAGGCTGCAGAAATAGCGCGCGAAGTGCAAGCCAAGAAATTACTGTTGGGCCATTATTCGGCTCGTTATAAAATCCTTAGCCCCCTTTTGGAGGAGGCACAGGCTATTTTTCCTGATACAGCACTCTCTGTGGAGGGGAAATGGTTTTTAGTTTAGCGATTTAAGTAATTTTTCCCCATATTTACAGCTCTAATTTTTATAAACAACAACATGTCGTTCAACTTAAACGCACTGCTTAGGGACAATATTAAGAAATTGGTTCCCTATTCATCTGCTAGAGATGAGTTTAAAGGAGAAGCCTCGGTATGGCTCGATGCAAATGAAAACGCCTTTGGATCGCCCTTATCCCATGATTACAACCGATACCCTGACCCCCTACAACATCAACTCAAACATAAACTCGCTTCCATTAAAGGTGTGCCTGCCGAAAACATGTTTTTGGGCAACGGCTCGGATGAGGCAATTGATATCTTATACCGCGCATTCTGTACCCCGCAGGTAGATAACGTGATTTTGGTGCCACCTACTTATGGCATGTATGAGGTATCGGCCAATATTAACGATGTAGCCGTTAAAAAGGTGAATTTAACCGCGAACTATCAGTTGGACCTGGACGGCATTGCGGAAGCTATAGACCCGTTTACCAAGCTTATTTTTATCTGTTCACCCAATAATCCGACCGGAAATAGCATTCATGCTCAGGATATCGAAACGATATTGGTAAACTTCCCTGGGATTGTGGTGCTTGATGAAGCTTATATCAATTATTCCAAGCATAAATCGTTTACCAAGGCTTTGGCGGAATTTCCAAACCTGGTTATTTTGCAAACCCTTTCTAAGGCTTGGGGCCTAGCTGCTTTACGCTTGGGATTGGCCTTTGCCAGCACCGAGATCATTGAGGTGTTCAATAAAATTAAACCACCCTATAACATCAATCAGGCCACCCAAGACTTGGTGTTGGAAGCCTTAGATGGTGTAGACATTATTAATGAGTGGATTAAAGCCACCGTTGCCGAGCGCGAAGTATTGGTGGCTGAACTGGCGATGCTGGAGCAGGTGGAGCATATTACCCCATCGGATGCGAACTTTGTTTTAGTGAAGTTGGCCAATCCAAAGGGATTGTACGACTACCTGGCCGGGCAAGGTGTGGTGGTGCGCGATCGTTCTAAAGTAACCCTATGTGAGGGTTGCCTGCGCATAACGGTAGGTACAAAAACTGAAAATAAACACTTAATAAAATCAATCAAAACCTTTTATTCGAATTTATAATGGCCGATCAATTAAAACGTGTATTGTTCATTGACAGAGACGGGACCTTAATCCTGGAGCCTGAAGACGAGCAGATCGATTCCTTTTCCAAGTTGAAATTCTACCCTGGTGCCTTGCAATACTTACCCCGCATTGCCCAAGAGCTAGACTTCGAGCTTATCCTGGTGTCTAATCAAGATGGCTTGGGGACAGATTCCCATCCGGAAGAAAACTTCTGGCCGGTGCATCAATTGGTAATCGACACGTTTAAAGGTGAAGGCGTTGTTTTTGCGAAAGAGCATATCGATAAAACCTTTCCGCATGAAAATGCAGCTACCCGGAAACCGGGAATCGGCATGTTGGGCGATTATTTTGATACGGCACGTTACGATTTGGCGAACTCTTTTGTGATCGGCGATCGGGTAAATGACGTGAAATTGGCACAAAACCTAGGCGCGAAAGCGATATGGTTGCGCAATAACGATGACTTGGGCAAATTAGAAAACCATGCGATTGATAGTGCTGCGGTAGCCTTGGAAACCAAAGACTGGAAATCGATCTATGAGTTCCTGAAATTGGGCAGCCGTGTGGCCGAGCATCACCGTAAAACCAATGAAACGGATATTTATATTCAATTGAACTTGGATGGTTCCGGGAAATCGGATATCAGCACAGGATTGCCGTTTTTTGATCATATGTTGGATCAATTGGCGCGTCATGGCGGTTTAGACTTGACGATAAAGGCCAAAGGTGACTTGCATATCGATGAGCATCATACCATTGAAGACACAGGTATTGCCTTGGGCGAGATATTCCTGAAAACATTAGGCGATAAGCGCGGTATTGAACGTTATGCTTATACTTTGCCGATGGATGATTGCCTGGCGCAGGTGGCCTTGGATTTTGGAGGTAGAAACTGGATTGTATGGGACGCCACCTTCAAGCGCGAGAAAATTGGCGATATGCCAACGGAAATGTTCTTCCATTTCTTTAAATCTTTCTCGGATGCTTCTAAATCGAACTTGAATATTCAGGCTAGCGGTGACAATGAGCACCATAAGATTGAAGCTATATTTAAGGCTTTGGCGAAAACCATTAAAAAAGCCGTTCGTAGAGATGCAGAGCATATGGAACTGCCAAGTACGAAAGGACTGTTATAAGATTTTGAACCCTATTTGAATAGCGCTGGATTTATGATTGGGATAGTAAATTACGAAGCTGGGAATATTTTTTCGATTACCGCTGCACTGAAAAGGTTGCAGATTCCTTACGGCATGGTGAATACGCCGGCCGAGCTGGAACAATACGATAAGATTATTATTCCTGGGGTGGGGCATGCGGGTGCGGCGATGCAGAAATTGCAGAATAGAGGGCTAGTGGAGCCGATCAAACAGCTAAAAAAGCCTGTGTTAGGCATATGTGTAGGCATGCAATTGCTGACTAGCTTCTCGGAAGAGGGCAATGCCGATCTCGTGGATATTTTCCCTTTGAAGACGTTACACTTTGATAAGCGTGTTGGGGAAAAAGTGCCGCATATGGGCTGGAACCGGTTGCAGTTTGACCCTAGCTGTCCGCTATTTGCGGGCATTCCGGCCAATTCCTATTTTTATTTTGTGCATTCTTACTTTATTGAGTATAATGCAGCTTATACCATTGCTTCCTGCGATTATGGTTTGCAGTTTTCTGCAGCCATTGCCAAAGATAACTTCTGGGCGGTGCAGTTTCACCCGGAAAAATCAGGTGCGGTAGGCGAGCAACTTTTACTTAACTTTGCAAAGTTTTAACCGAAATTAACGAATATGTATATTATACCTGCAATTGACGTATTGGACAAAAAGGTAGTCCGCTTAAGAGAGGGGAATTACGACGATGTAACAACCTATCCGATATCTTTAGAAGAACAAATTCAAAAGTACCATGCGAATGGAACCGAGATTGTTCATATCATCGACTTAAACGGCGCCAAAGGCGACTTCTCTAATCAGGAATACTTGTTCGAAATCATCAAAAGAACCGATATGAAGGTGCAGTATGGTGGTGGCGTACGTAGTATTGAGAAGGTAAAAGAATTAGTAGACGCTGGTGTTTATCGTGTCATTGTGGGTACCCAAGCCATTACTAACCCGACCTTCTTGGAAGAGTTGAGTAAACTGAACGAAGGCCGAGTGAAATATGCAGAACATATTGTTATTGCTATCGACGTATTGGATGAAGTCATTAAATACTCGGGCTGGTTGGAAAGCTCACCGATTAAACTCATTGAATATATCGACAAATGCTTAAGCCTTGGCTTCTTCCGTTTCTTATGTACAGATATCAGTAAAGACGGAAAACTAGGTGGTGCAGGCGTTGAATTGTATAAGAAATTATTAGACCACTCGCCGATTATTAAATTGATTGGTTCGGGTGGTATCAGCTCCATGGAAGATATCGAGGCTTTAAATAAGCTGGGTAAAATGGAGTCAGTTGTTGTCGGTAAGGCGATCTATGAAAACCGAATCAGCATTGAAGAGATTAAAGAGTGGAATTTAAAAGCATTAATTAGGTTCTAAGATGCTGGCAAAACGGATTATTCCTTGTTTGGATGTGAAGGATGGCAGAACCGTAAAAGGGGTAAACTTCGTCGACCTTCGCGATGCCGGTGATCCGGTGGAACTGGCTTGGCAATATTCGCAGCAAGGTGCCGATGAGTTGGTGTTCCTGGATATTACAGCGACCCACGAGCGTCGCAAAACAACCGTAGACCTGGTGAAAGCGGTTGCTTCGCAAATTAATATTCCCTTTACCATTGGTGGTGGAATTAATGAGCTGGCCGATGCCGACGTGTTATTGAACGCGGGTGCCGATAAGATTTCCATCAACTCGGCAGCAGTTCGTAATCCGAAGCTTATTGATGAGCTGGCCCGTACTTTCGGGGTGCAGTTTGTGGTTGTTGCGGTGGATACGCGCTTGGTTGAGGGGAAGAACTATGTACACCTCCGCGGTGGCCGGGATCAAACTGACATTCAAACCGAGGATTGGATTAAGGAAGCGGAAAGCAGAGGGGCCGGCGAGATCTTATTGACATCGATGGATCATGATGGCACAAAACAGGGCTTTGATATCCATTTGTTGGATAAAATAAACCAACAGATCCGTATTCCATTAATAGCTTCTGGAGGCGCAGGCAATGCGCAGCATTTCGTTGATGTGTTTCAGCAAGCGCATGTAGATGCTGCCTTGGCGGCATCCGTATTTCACTATGGTGAGATACTTATACCCGAATTAAAACAAACCTTGCAGCAACAGCAGGTGCCTGTAAGGTTATAGATAAAAAAGAGGATGACAATTGACTTTAGTAAAGGCGAGGGATTAGTGCCTGTAGTAATTCAGGATACAGAGACATTGGAGGTACTGATGTTGGGCTATATGAATGAAGAGGCCTGGGAAAAAACACAAGCCGAGGGGAAAGTAACTTTTTTTTCCAGAAGCAAGAATAGGCTATGGACCAAAGGTGAAGAAAGTGGAAACTTCTTATTCCTGGATACGGCGCATATCGACTGCGATCAGGATACCTTGTTAATTAAAGTCCATCCCGTAGGGCCTACCTGTCATACCGGCACGAGAAGCTGCTTCAATACAGATTACAACCAGAACTTTATTCATCGCTTAGAGGGGATTGTGAAGCATCGTTTTGACTTCCCTTCCGAAGAGTCCTATGTGAATCGCTTGCGGACGCGTGGCTTGAATAAAATTGCGCAGAAGGTTGGAGAAGAAGCCGTAGAAACGGTGATTGCTGCCTTGGCAGAGACCGAGAAAGATTTTATTAACGAGTCTTCGGACTTGCTATTTCACCTCATTGTGCTGCTACGCGCAAAAGGATTGAGCTTAAAAGATATTGCTGCTAACCTGGAAAGTAGACACCAGTAGAGCAGCATAAAGCATCAGAAAAGGGATCTCAAAGCATGGGATCCCTTTTTTATTGACATCCAGCCGATATTCGGGGTTGGCATGGTATAGCTATTCTAGGTATCTTTGTGAGACATGCATACAAACAACCTTGACATCAGCCTCGAAGGAACCTTAACCGGCCACCAGAACCCTATATTTGCCCTTAGCTTGGGCAGTGATCCGAATGTGTTATACACCGCCGGCAATGACAAAGGCATTGTCGCCTGGGATTTAAAGGAGATGCGCTTTCAGCAATTGCTATGTAAGGTGGGTGCTTCGGTGTATGTGTTGAAGATGATTCCCGGTACGCCTTATTTGGCGGCAGGTTTGCGCTCGGGCCAGCTCTTGGTCATCGATCCTGCTGCGCAGGCCTTGCATGCTAATCTGAAAACAGAAGCCGGAGCGATCTTCGCCATCGCTTTCTTGCCCCAGAAGAAGGAGATGATTGCCATTGGGGAGGAAGGCTATGCTTATGTATGGAGTTTGGAGAACTTCGAATTACTGTATCGTTTTAAAGTATCGGATACCACCGTGCGCACCATTGCAGTGGCTCCCGATGAACAGCACCTCGCCCTAGGTGATAAGAATGGCTTTATCCATTTGTTTCAAGCCGGCGATTATCAGGAAATCATGAAAAGACAGGTGCATAGCCTGCCGGTGACCAGCTTGCTGTATAGCAATGGGCATTTGCTTTCCGGTGGTCGTGATGCACAGCTTTTCCAACTAAACCCAAAGAACTTAGGCATCAATAAGCAGATTACCCCGCATATGTTTACCGTGTATGGTATTGATAAGTCGGATTATCCGGGATTAATAGCTACTGCCAGCCGGGACAAAAGCTTTAAGATTTGGAAAGAAGAAGATATGAGCTTGTTGAAGAATGTTTCACGTGACAAGGGCTACGATTCGCATCTGCTTTCCATCAATGCCATGTTGTGGGAAGCCGACCGTATCTTCACTGTGAGTGACGATAAAACCGTTAAGGTATGGAAGTTGAATTCCGTGGCTCCATAACTTTTCCCGGTACTCGCTTGATATTGCAACGATAGAAAATATATCCGGATGCCAAGAGGCCTACAGCAAATAGGACAATCAAAGGAACTAGGATAGGGTAATTGTCGTAAGCGGGTTGTTGCCAGTTTTGGTAAAGAATTCCAAACAAGCCCCAAGAGAAACTCATGGATACCGTAGGGAGCAACTTGATGACGGAATAATACATCGCGAAGGCAAATGTTAAGCAGATAACCCCTAAATCTACTATGTATTGCTCCAATTCCGATTCAATCACACCGTTTTTCACGAAGATGGTGACGAAATTAAAGGCAAATACACACAATAACCAGCCTGTATACAAACCAAAGGATAAGCGAATAAAGTATTTTGTGAAGGAATTGGAAGTTAATTTGTGAATTTCTAACCGCTGATTGATTATTAACAGCGTAATTAAGCAGAGGACGGAAAAGAATACCGACACGATATGGTATTCATTTAGCTTCATCACCATACTCATGCCGCAGAACAATTGGTTTAAGATCAGGAGGTAATCTATCTTTTTAACCTTCATGATCATTCTGGGATTGCGCTGCTGTCCGCCGGTTTCCCGATACATTAACCAAGAGACGAACATCATGCTGAAGCCTACCATAAGCCAGATTTTAAAGGTAAAATCGGCTGGTGTTAAATGCGTAGGGTATAAAGAAAACATCCGGTAAAGTGAATTACCAAACAGGGCCTTAGAATCTATGTATAAAATCCACGTGAAGTTGATACATACAATAAGAAGATTAAGAAGGGCTAATTTGCGCGTTTCCATTCATGGTAGGTAATTTAAGTTAATCCGTTTGTCTAGTTAGTGAAACAAATATACTCAAATAATGTTCTCCACGAAATTATTTATTATTTGTAGAAGATATTTTACATCAACCTCATCAAAGCTGTTTAAATCAGCACTATCCACATCCAGCACGCCGATACACTTGCCATCTTTTAGGATAGGAACAACAATCTCCGATTTGGATAAGGAACTGCAGGCAATATGGCCGGGGAATTCATCGACATTGGGAACCACGAGGGTTTCTTCCTTTGCCCATGCGCTGCCACATACGCCACGGTTATAGGCAATGCGGGTGCAGGCAACGGGGCCTTGAAAGGGGCCTAAGACCAACTCATTCCCTTCGACCAGGTAAAAGCCGACCCAAAAGAAATCAAACTGCTGCTTCAGGGCAGCACAGATATTGGCCATGTTGGCGACTTGATTGGTTTCGTGACTGATAAGTCCTTTGATTTGAGGAAGGAGGGAGCTGTATTGTTCTTCTTTGCTGCCTTGGATTAAGGCTAAATCTTCTGCCATAGCGGGGTATATTATTATTCGAGTACAAAAATACAAAAAAGCATAGGGATATAAAAAAGGGGAAGCTGCTGCTTCCCCGTTGTATTAAAGCCTTTTTAAGGCTGCTTTGATCAGTTGTTCGACCGAGAGATCCGGTTCGGCAAGTAAGATGGCATGGAGTGCCTTTTCTGCCTGTGCCTTCGGGAATCCTAGCATCACCAAGGCGGTTAATGCTTCTTCGGAAGAAGAAGGTTTCGACACCGGTAAAGGGATTAATGCATCTGGTCCTTGTTTTTTCAACTTATCCTGCAGCTCCAGGATAACGCGTTGTGCGGTCTTCGGGCCTATGCCCTTAATCTTTTGGATAACAGCAACCTGACCCATGATAATGGCCTGTTGGATTTCCTCCGGGGTAATGGAGGATAACATCATCCGTCCGGTATTCGGGCCAATCCCTGATACCGAGATTAAGTGACCAAAGAGGTGGCGTTCTGCTTCGGTCGCAAAGCCATACAGCGTATGGGCATCCTCGCGAACCTGGAAGGAGATAAAGAGCTTACATTCTTCCTGATCTTTGATCTGACTATAGGTGGTTAAGGAAATATGCACATAGTAGCCAATGCCTGCTACCTCGATAATAACGTGGGTAGGGGCTTTAAATACTAGTTTTCCTTTGAAGTATTCGTACATGTTAATGCGTTTATTGAGGGTTGTTTTGGTGTTCAATCACATCGACAACCGCAATGGTTACCATATTTACGATTTCACGAACCGAGCTGTCTAATTGTAACACATGCACCGGTTTGTTCATGCCTAATAAGATTGGCCCTACTGCTTCCGCATTGCCTACGGATTGCAATAGTTTATAAGCAATGTTTCCAGACTCTAAGTTCGGGAATACCAAGGTATTTGCTGGTTCGCCGTTCAAGGTCGAGAACGGGAAGTTATCGGCCAACATCTCTTTGTTTAAGGCAAAGTTGGCTTGTACTTCACCATCTGCAACGATTTCCGGATGCGATTGGTGTAAAATCTTAACAGCATCACGTACCTTATCGGAAGTTACCCCATCATTGGAACCGAAGTTAGAATAGGAGAGCATCGCTATGCGTGGTTTGATGTTAAAGCGTTTTACGGCAGCATCTAATAGGACGGCAATCTCAGCAAGTTCTTGTGCACCTGGGTTTTCATTTACGGTGGTATCCCCAAAGAATAATGGCCCTTTTGGAGTCATCATGATGTACATACCGGCAACTCTGGATCCTGGTTTCGCACCGATAACCTGCAAGGCCGGGCGGATAGTAGAAGCATAGTTGCGTGTTAAGCCGGAGATAAGGGTATCTGCGTCGCCAAACTCCACCATACTTGCCGCAAAGTAGTTGCGGTTGGTCATCAGCTTGCGCGAGTCTAGCTTATTAACGCCACGACGCTGTCTTTTCTGATACAGGTGCTCGGCATAACGCTCGAAACGCTCTGATTTGATTTCTGCTTGCGGATCGATAATCTCTACACCATCCAATTCGAAAGCAAACTCGTGGATTAAATTCTCGATTTTCTGCTTATTACCCAATAGAATCGGGAAAGCAATACCTTCTTCTTTGACGATCTGCGCCGCACGAAGGGTTTTATAGTTATCCGCTTCCGCAAAGACAACACGTTTCGGATTGTTCTTCGCTTTCGCTGTAATGTTACGGATTAAACGTTCTTCCTTGCCGAGGCGCTTGTGCAATTCTTCGCGATAAGCATCCCAGTCTTCAATCACCTTCCGCGCAATACCAGACTCGATTGCTGCCTTCGCAACAGCGATAGAAACTTCGGTAATCAAGCGTGGGTCAGTTGGTTTTGGAATAACGTATTCTGTACCGAAACGTAGATTATTGGCGTTGTAGGCGATGTTTACTTCTTCCGGTACGGGTTGTTTAGCCAAATCGGCAATTGCTTTAACGGCGGCAATTTTCATTTCCTCGTTAATGGCCGTTGCGCGTACGTCTAGGGCACCACGGAAAATATAAGGGAAGCCCAATACGTTGTTTACTTGGTTTGGATAGTCTGAGCGTCCTGTACCCATAATGATGTCATTACGTGTATCCATGGCTAACTCGTAGGCAATCTCCGGGTTCGGGTTGGCCATCGCCAATACAATCGGCTTAGGCGCCATGGAGTTCAACATTTCCGGTGTAAGCACATCCGCTTTGGAAAGTCCGATAAAGACATCGCTATCTTTTACAGCATCGGCTAAGGTATGGATATCACGATCGGTTGCCCATTCGGCTTTTGTTGCATCTAAGTTATCCCGATCAGTACGGATAACGCCTTTGCTATCCAACATCACGATGTTTTCTTTCTTCGCGCCTACAGCTACATACATGGCCGTACAGGAAATAGCAGCAGCACCAGCACCATTAACAACAATCTTCACCTGGGCGATGTCTTTACCTTGCAATTCGCAGGCATTGATTAGGGCAGCACCAGAAATAATCGCTGTTCCGTGTTGGTCATCGTGCATCACAGGGATATTCATCTCGGCTTTCAGGCGGCGTTCGATTTCGAAACACTCCGGCGCTTTGATGTCTTCCAGGTTAATACCTCCGAATGTAGGCTCTAAGGCTTTCACGATGTTGACAAACTCATCGACATTTTTGGTGTCTAGCTCGATGTCGAAAACATCGATATCGGCGAAGATCTTAAATAATAAGCCTTTGCCTTCCATCACTGGTTTTCCCGCTTGGGCACCGATATCACCTAATCCCAATACGGCAGTACCGTTAGAAATTACGGCAACCAGGTTTCCTTTTGCGGTATATTTATAAGCGTCTTCCGGGTTATCAGCGATAGCTAAACAGGGTTCAGCAACCCCTGGGGAATACGCTAGTGTTAAATCTCGTTGTGAACTGTGTGGTTTTGTTGGTACGACAGCAATTTTACCCGGGCGACCCATGGCGTGGTACTGAAGTGCATCTTTCTTTCTGTTGTTATTGCTCATAACTTTGTTGATTTCGTCCTGCTTAGGGACTGCTATTTTAATACATCTAATAATTTAAACATCTGTTGACGCATGCGTCCAGCTCCTCCGTGGTAGTTGTTGATCAGCAGGGAGAAGGTGTATTCTTGTCCATCGGCGGCTTTCTGATAGCCGGTATAGCCGAGGGTTCCGCCAATGGTGCCGCTTTTCATGCTGGTGCCATTGATGGTAGGTAAGCTTTTCAGGAAGCCTTGGTACCAAGGGCGTCCTTTGGCATATTGCATAATGCGGGCCAGGGCATTGCTGGTCACGCGGTTCTGCGGGGATAATCCCGATCCATCGTAGGTCTTAATCTCACCGACAGGAATCTTCAATTTGTTTTCCCAATATTTAGCTACTAAGGAGGCCGCTTCTTCGGTCTCGAATTTATTGGCAGAAATACCGCCAATAACCTTTAATAGCGCCTCTCCATACAGGTTGATGCTCTTCTGATTGAACCAATGTACGATATCGATCAGCTTAGGCGATTGTACGGTTAAAAGCTTTTGTTTTCCTTGATTCCAGGTCTGGGGTTCGCCCTGAATCTTTAATAGGCTCGCCGTGCTGATTAAGGAGTCAGCGACGATAATAGAATCTGTCAGTAAGGCTTTGGATAAATCGTAAGCCAAAACTAGGGCAGGGTCGGGGCTAGATAGCTCAATGGTTTTCTTGAGGTCAGCGCCATATGTTCCACGTAGGTAAATGATGTCTGAGTAAGGGGCGGCATAGCCATACACATTGTCCCCCGATTGGTTTGCACCGGTGCTCACCTCATTTACCAATTGGTAAAATGGCGGAACATTATGCGATGCCAGTTGGGTCATGCTGCCGGGGCGGCCAGGCGTAAATTGCACCTCCAATTTATTCTCCTTCCAGTTTAGGGAAGAAATGCCGGCGCCATAGTAATTGCCCATATCGGTCCACATCCAGGTGCCCGGAACTTGGTTCCCTTTGTATTTGGAATCGTCGGCAATAATACGGCCTTCAATTTGTTTCACTCCCAGTTCCACAATTGCCGTACGCCATTTATTCAACAGGGTTTCGGCATTATGCTCCGCATAGCGGTCGCTACCTAGGGTCGGGTCGCCCGATCCTTCGATAATGATATCGCCATGTAAGGTTCCGATGGAATCAATCGTGCCGGTGTAGTACAGGCTGGTGGGGAAGGTGTAATCCGGTCCCAGGAGGTCTAAGGCAGTAATGGAGGTCATCACCTTGAGGGTGGAGGCCGTTGGAAGACCTACTTTGCTGTTGTCCTCGAACACAATTTCGCCGGTTTTCGCATTGATAACCGTTAAGGAGGCCTGGCCATTGGTCATAGCGGAAGCACCCTTAAATTGCTGGTAAGCATTTTGGATTTTTGTCTTTGCCGTTTGTGCTACAGTCGTTTCAATTCCTCCGACAAGTAAAAAAGCAGAAAGGCACAGACAAGAAAAAATTCTTCTCATAGGTAGCAAATATCGCATTATACCGCACATCTCGTACATAATTATTGTAAAATTTCAATTCTATGATGAAGTAAAACCATTAATTACTATAGTTTTTATAACTTGCAAGGATAATTAAAAATAACATAATGAAATACATCGAGAAATTAGCTTCCATCCGTCAAGGGATGAAAGAAAAGGGTGTAGATGCCTATATTATTCCCTCCTCGGACCCGCACATCAGCGAATACCTTCCAGACCGTTTTAAATGCATTGCTTGGACTTCAGGCTTTACCGGATCGGCCGGAACCTTGGTAATTACGCAGGATTTCGCAGGCCTATGGACGGACTCCCGTTACTTTGTACAAGCAACGGAGCAATTAGCCGGTACGGGCTTTGAGCTGGTTAAGCTTCAGGTGCAAGGGAAAGCAGAGTATGCGACCTGGTTGGCCAATCAATTAAGTAAAGGACAGGTGGTAGGATTCGATGGCAACCTCGCTGCCGTTGCAGTAGCACAAGCCGTACAGGACGAATTATTGCCTTTAGGCATCCAAGTCGATGGCCATGTTGATCTATTATCAGCCGTATGGCAAGACCGTCCGGCTTTACCTGCAGCACCTGCCTACCTCTTAGATGTAGAAACCACAGGACAGTCCACAGCCGATAAGCTGGCTGCCATTCGCGCTAAGTTGGCTGCAAAACGTGTACAATCGCATTTTGTATCCTCCCTTGATGACCTTGCCTGGATATTAAATATCCGCGGTAATGATGTAAAATGTAATCCTGTAGTCTTAGGATTCCTTTATTTAGATGCGGAGCAATGTACCTTATATATTCAATCGGGTAAATTAGACGAGGCTGCCATCAGCAGCTTAAAAGCAGCAGGCGTTTCGGTAGCCCCTTATGAAGAGGCTTTCACCGCTATCCGCAACGTCGCCACAGCGAACATTCTTTTGGATCCGAAACGTACTTGTTTCGCGATTTTCGATGCCGTGCCTGACGCTGTAACTATTGTTGAAGATATTAACCCTTCCACGCAGTTGAAGGCCGTTAAAAATAAAACCGAGCTTGCCCATACGCGTAATGCCATGCGCAAAGACGGAGTTGCCCTGACCAAGTTCTTTAAATGGTTGGAGGAAAATGTAGCTTCCGGAACCTTGAGCGAAATGTCCATCGCCGATAAATTGCAAGGCTTCCGTGCAGCGCAAGAAGATTTTGTGGATATTTCTTTTGATACCATTGCCGGTTATCTGGAGCATGGGGCATTGCCACATTATAAAGCAACCGAGGAAAGCAATGCTACTCTGAAGGCATCAGGCTTATTGTTGGTGGATTCCGGAGGTCAATACCGCGATGGAACGACCGATATTACCCGTGTTGTTTCCTTAGGAAACATCAAAGCCGAAGAGCAAGTAGATTATACCTTGGTGTTGAAAGGAACGATTGAAGGCTCGACGACTGTTTTCCCGAAAGGAACCCGTGGCTATCAAATCGATGCCATGACCCGTCGTCCGCTTTGGGATATGTTCCGTAATTACGGACATGGTACCGGACATGGTGTTGGCTTCTTCCTGAACGTGCATGAAGGACCGCATGTTTTCAACCCCTCGGCCATAGATATTCCGGTTGAGGAAGGGATGATTACCTCGATTGAGCCGGGTTTATACCGCGAAGGAAAATACGGTATCCGTATCGAGAACCTGGTACACAGCAAAACCATCGAGAAGAACTACTTCGGAGAGTTTATGGATTTCGAAACCCTAACGATTTGTTATATCGCCACAGATCTAGTGGATAAATCATTATTAGATGCCAAGCATATCGATTGGTTGAATAACTACAATGCTTGGGTATTCGAGCAATTGAGCCCTAGTTTAGACGAAGCCGAGACCGCTTGGTTAGCCGAGAAAACAAAAGCAATCTAAGGATCAACATCCTTCACTGATACCGATTAAAAAATGCGAAGTCATGCCGACTTCGCATTTTTTATGGGAAGACCTGGGGTCTAGGCCATAAAAAAAACCGACATGCAAAGATGTCGGTTTTAAAAAACTTTTTCCTAAAAGCTTACTTGATAATATCACGTAAACCTAATGCTTTGATAATAGCACGGTATCTTTCGATATCTTTTTTGTACAGATAAGCTAATAATGAACGACGCTTACCTACTAATTTTTGTAGAGAACGTTGTGTGTTAAAATCTTTTCTGTTGTTTTTTAAGTGCCCAGTTAAGTGAGCAATTCTTTTAGTGAATAAAGCTACTTGTCCTTCTGCAGAACCTGTGTTTGCTGCTGCACCTGCAAATTCTGCGAAGATATCAGCTTTGTATTCTTTACTTAAATACATCTCTTGAATAATATTAAAGCGTTAAAAAATTTATTAATTGGCTGCAAAGATACATGCATTTCCTTTATTTCTCAAATTTATTTGCTAGAAAAACTTAAAAAACAAGGAATTAGCCATCCTTACACCTTAATGTATATTTTCTTTTGGTCTAACCAATACCCGATTACCCACATCACAGCGATGAAACATAGCGCGTAAGCCAGGGAGCCTATCTCAGGAATACCCGGAATCTGGGCACATACATTCTTGTAGAACCAAGGCAATGGGCTTGTAAAAATAGCCTCACCAGCTTCGTTAGTCCCTGCAGGAATCCGGATAAGGGCTAAAGCTTTCGGCAATAGTCCGCTTAACACAAAGATGAACAGTGGATTTTTCCCGAAGACATCAAAGAACTGCGTGAATTTATTCTTGACCCCTTGCACTTCGATATACCAAATCATGCTGCCGATGGTCATAATGCCCAAGGCGGTGGTATACAGCACGTAGGAGCTCGTCCAGATCTTCTTGTTGATTGGGAAGCCTAAAGACCAGGCCCAAGCCAATACAAGTAAGATAAAGCCGGTTACAAACAAACCGGATAATAATTTGAAGTGCGGTTCTTTGCTGGCCGGAACTTTCGTCCACAACCAATCCACTTGCCCCTGATTTTTAATATATACACCCACTAAATAACCGAATACTACTTGAATAATAGACGGCAGGGTACTCATAATTCCTTCCGGATCGAAAGGAACACCTTCGCCTTTATACATGTGCGCTACACCTAAGATCGCTTTATCGTAATCTGTACCAAACCAGGTTTCTAACGAATACGGATCGCCGGTGCCCAAGAAGGCGCACATTCCCCAATAGACAAATAGAATAAGTGCCGACACATAGATTAATGCCCGAGGCTTAATGTAATACACCAGGATGGAGGCAAAGAAATAAGCCAAGGCGATACGTTGGAGAACCCCTAAAATGCGGACACCTTTCTCCGGATCGACAGAACTTACCCATTCCCGAAACTGGAAACCGGCATCGGTCCATTGAACAAATGGAAACCAGTTTAGGCCCAGTCCGATCAGGAAAATCAGTACCGTTCTTTTAATCACTTTTTTCCAAAATACGGCAGGCCCTGCTTCCTGCAAGCGAGGAATCACGAAGGACATCGCATTTCCCACGGCAAAGAGGAAAAACGGAAAAACTAAATCTGTAGGAGTAACACCATGCCATGGAGCATGTTTCAAGGGGGCGAACGCATACGACCAGCTACCTGGGTTGTTCACCATGATCATCAAGGCGACCGTAGCACCCCGAAAGACATCTAATGAGTAATAACGCTGTTTCATGTTAATAATTAAACGAAGATACAAAAATCTAAGGCTTACGGCGGGGGAAGCTAAAATCTTAGCAAACTTGGAAAATATATTCCATTTTTTTTAGCAAGTAGAAGCTAGATTTTAAGGAACTTACGCTCACTTATTAAATATTTTAAAAAGTATTTGGAAGTTATTATTAAATTAATTTAACTTTACCCCAATATTACCAATTAGACAATTGTGGAAAAGCTTAAATTATCGATAATCAAGCGTTTATACTTTGCGAAAGCGCAGTCGATTGCAGAACTCAGTACGGCATTAGGAAAAAGTGTGCCTAACATTACCAGTTCGGTAAATAAGCTTATTGTGGAGAAAATTGTGCTCCCCGATGGATTAGCACCATCTACAGGTGGAAGAAGAGCAACCAACTTCGCCTTAAATGCCAACAACCTGCCCCTACTTCTTTGTGTAGCGATGGACCAGTATTATACTTCGGTCGTGGTAATGGACTTCGATAACAAGACTAAAAGCAGCATAGAAACCGAGTTTATCCCATTACAGCAAGAAAATGCGTACGAGCTTTTATGTAGTCTAATTGCTAAAACCTTAAAGCAGATTGCTAATGCGCGTGTCTATGCCATTGGGCTAACAGTGCCGGGCTTTGTAGACAGTGTGACAGGAGTTAATAATTCATTCCCATCAACTTCCCCTTTGTTTGCCATTCAGGAAAACCTGCAGCAGGAATTTAAGCTGCCTGTTTTTGTTGAAAACGATTCAACGGCCATTGCCATTGCCGAGCATAACTTCGGTAAGGGCAAGGACGAAAAGAACGTTATGGTGGTGAACCTGAACTGGGGCGTAGGGCTAGGGATGATTATCGATAATGATTTGTACCGCGGTCATAGCGGTTATGCAGGTGAATTCAGCCATATCCCCTTGTCAAACCTATCCAAACTTTGCTCTTGTGGCAAGCGGGGCTGTTTAGAAGTGGAGGCTTCGCTGATTGCAGCGCGCGAAAATGCCAAGGAAATGTTGGAGGCCGGCGAGGAATCGCAATTGCAAGCGACCTTCAGTAAAAATGGGTATATCACTGGCGATCAGCTCTTAGAAGCCGGCAATGCGGGCGATCCCTTAGCCATCAAAGCGCTGCGTCGCATTGGTTATATGCTGGGTAAAGGGATTGCGACCCTCATCCACATCATTAATCCGGCCATGGTGGTCATCTCGGGTCGTGGTGCCAAGGCGAAGCATGTCTTGCTTCCGGAAATCCAGCGCTCCTTATTGGAGTTCAGTATTCCCCGGCTTTCGGCCAATACCAAGATTGAATTTTCAGCTACCGAACATATACAATTATTAGGAACCGCCTGTGTGGCCGTTGCTAATGCCGATAAGAACTTTTTAAAACAACAATTAACAGAATTATAAATCAAAAATTACGCTAACATGAGCAATTTTTACTTGAAATGTTGCAGTTTATCGCTGATTATGTTGCTAAGCATAAGCACGATTTTCGCACAACAATCTGTTACAGGGAGAGTAACGGATGGTAGTACAGGAGTTGCCGGTGTCAGTGTGACTGTCGTTGGAACAACCCGCGGCGCACAAACTGATGCCAATGGTAACTACACTGTAGAAGCCTCAAATGGAGAAAAATTACGTTTTTCAATCATTGGCTATACAACACAGGTAATCACGGTTTCATCGAGAACCCATAATGTTACCCTTCAAGCAGATGAAAGCACGATTGATGAGGTCGTGGTAACAGCGATGGGGATTAAAAGAGAGAAAAAATCATTAGGATATTCTTTTCAAGATGTGAAAGGCGATCAATTAACCGATGCGAAGGAAACCAACGTAGCGAATGCCCTAGTAGGTAAAGTTGCAGGTCTACAAGTAATCAAAGGATCTGCCGGCCCTGCCTCGTCAACAAAAATTACCTTACGTGGTAATAACTCCTTAACAGGTGATAACCAACCTTTAATCATTGTGGATGGTGTTCCGATGAACAACTTCTTAGGTGCGAAAGGTAGCAATGGCCAGGTGAATAACGACTTCTGGAACCCAGGTACAGATATGGGTAACGGTTTAGGCGATATCAACCCGGAAGATATTGAAAGCATGTCGGTATTAAAATCCGGTGCTGCTTCTGCATTATACGGATCACGCGCTGGAAACGGTGCCATTATCATTACCACCAAGTCGGGTAAAGCCCAAAAAGGAACAGGAATTACCTATTCTTCAACTTTAGGATTGGAAACCTTATTTACCCTACCGAAGTTACAGAACTCCTTTGCCCAAGGTTCTGACGGTACCTTTAATCAGTTAGGATTAACCAGCTGGGGGCCTGCCATCGATGGTAGCACTTACCAAGCTTACGATAACGTGGGTAACTTCTTTAAAACAGGGGTAAACCATACCCAAAACGTATCTTTCCAACAGCAATTCAACAATACCAGCATTTACTCTTCAGCTACGTATTTGAACGATCAGAGCAAGATTCCTGGATCTAGCTTAGAGCGTTTGAACTTAATGACGAAGGTGACTTCAAACTTTGGGGAAAACAAACGTTGGACCACAGATGTGAAAGTACAATACATGAACAACGATGCGGTAAACCGTCCGACAGCAGGTCAGAATAACGGTAATGCCTATGCTACCTTGTTCGTTATGCCACGTTCCTTAAACATCTTAGATTATAAGGATGCGGTAACCAATACTGGTCAAATGTTATGGTACGGAACAACCAACAGTATGAACCCTTACTGGTTGGCGAATTACCAAATCAATAACGATATCCGTAATCGTTATTTAATGAATGCGAGCGTAAAATATAAATTAACAGATTGGTTAGATGTTGAAGGACGTGCCGGAATGGATTCCTACACTACTCGTTATGACAACCGTACCTACGGTGGTAGCCCAATGGGTAAAAACGGTAGATATTCTAACGGAAAATCAGACTTCTCTGAGCGTAACTACACGTTAGCTTTACATGCACATCAAGATGCCATTGGCGGAAGCAAATGGGGATTGAACGGTTCCTTATTCGGACAGATTATGCAGTCTAACGAGTCTATGTTAAGTGTAAATGCAGGCGAATTGGAAGTGCCAAACTTCTTCTCGATCAACAATAGCGTAGGTACGCCTACGGTAGATCAATTACGTTTAGATAAACAGATTAACTCCCTATACGGAACAGCCGAGTTAAATTACGATGGCTACTGGTTCTTAAACGTTACAGCACGTGAAGACTGGTCCTCTACCCTAAACGATCCTTATTTTTACCCAGCAGTAAGTACTTCCTTGGTTATCTCTGATATGGTGACCAAAAACGGAGGTAGCATGCCAAACTTTGTGAACTTCTTAAAAGTTAGAGCATCTTACGGTCAAGCAGGTAATGATACAAAACCATACAGCTTAATCAATAGCTATACCGTTGGAAAGGACCCGAACCAAAACGCAACAGCCTATTACGATGATGTTAAAGCTTTATACAGCTTAGTAAACGAATTGATTAAAACGGTAGAGTTTGGTTTCGATACCCGTTTATTCAACAGTCGTTTAGGATTAGATTTCTCTTGGTACAAAAACAACGCAACCAACCAGATCTTAGACATTCCGATGGATCCAATGAGTGGTTTCCGTGCGCAGAAAATCAACGCCGGTAATATCCAGAACACGGGTTTTGAAATTGCCTTAGATGGTCAGATCTTAAAATCAGACAACGGCTTAAACTGGAACTCCAGTGTGAACTTCTCGAAGAACACCAATAAAATCATCAAATTGACCGATGATATCAAAACCTATGGCTTAGGCAACTTCGATAACTTAAATATCCGTGCCAATGCTGGCGAGTTATACGGTAATATCTACGGTACGAAATACCTTCGCGTAGATGATGTAAACAGCGATATGCACGGTAAATTATTGTTGAACGGCGATGGTTTGCCACAAGCTACAGGTGAAGTGTTATTGGGTAACCAAGCGCCAAAAGCATTAGTAGGCTGGATCAACAACTTCGCTTACAAAAACATCGGTTTATCCTTCCAGGTTGACGGACGCTTTGGTGGCGAGTTCTTCTCCGGTACCAACTTGAACTTACAACGTAACGGTGCGGCAGACATGACGGCGCCAAATGGAGCTCGCGAGAGCTTCGTGGTAGACGGTGTAGTGAAAGACGGTGCTGGTTACAAAGCAAACACGGCATCCGTAACCCCACAACAATATTGGAATCAAGTAACCAACCAAGGAAACTTAGGTATCGGTGAGGAAAATATCTATGACGCGACCAACATCCGTTTAAGAAACATCACCTTAAGCTATAACCTACCATCCTCCATCTTAAAAAGCAATGTGCTACAACGTGCGAAGATTGCCTTCACCGTGAACAATGCTTGGATGATTAAGAGTTATGCAAATGGTATCGATCCGGAGTCTGTATTCTCTATCAATACAAACGCGACAGGTTTTGAGAACTTCTCTACACCGACATCCAGATCATACTTTATCAATCTAACCCTAGGTTTCTAATCAGTAGGAGAGCAAACAAATGAAAAATATTATATCAAAAGCAGGGTTGTTTTTTGCACTGGCAGCAAGCATGTCATCATGTTCGAAATTCGAAGATATGAATGTCAACCCATTGAAAGTAAATGAGTCTCAGGTACAGGTTGAGTATTTGTTCAACGATGCCCTAATCGGTGCCCAACAAGACCCGAATATCGCCGAGCGTATCTTCGTATTGTATTGGAAAAATGCTTCCAGACAGCACTTGGCGAACGGGATTGCCGTAAATACCCATAACGATGGTTGGTCTAATGAATATTGGAGCAGAAACTACGGCGCAAAATGGTTAACCTCCGCTTCGAAGGCCATTAAAATTGGACAAGAGCGTATCGCCGCGAATACGGCAGAGCCTTATATCAATAACATGGTACAGATCAGTAGAATCTGGCGCGCTTATTTATTAAGTGAAATGGCCGATAACTTCGGGCCTATGCCAATCGCTGGTTTTGATGGGGAAAACCCAAAATACAATTCCGTGCAAGAGGTTTACAATTTCCTTTTAGCGGAATTAAAAGATGCGGTTTCTAAGTTAGATGCTGATGTGGCGGTTCCAAACGAAAAGAAAAAGTTTGATAATGCTTACGGTTTCTCGGTAGAGAAATGGACGAAATATGCCAACTCAATGCGTATGCGTTTAGCGATGCGTATTGCAGAAGTAGATGCCGGCAAAGCGAAAACAGAATTTGAAAGTGCTGCAGCAGGTGGTAACTACATCAAAACGGCCGATGATATGTTCCTCATTCAGGAAAAACCAGGATGGGATCCATTGTCGGGAGTAATGAGCCGCGAGTGGAACGGTCAGGTATTATCGGCCACGTTAAATAACCTGTATGTAGGGTTAGGCGGGGTGAAAACCGAAAACCAATTGGCCAGCTCTTTCCACAGCAGCATCAAACCTGCAAATTACATCGGAAAACGCTTGTTAAAGCATTATTCTACCTTAACAAACGATCCTGCCGCAGGTTATTTCTTCGATGGCCTTCCAAATACCATCGACCCTCGTGCCTATAAAACCTTCTACATCCCTGGTGATGTAACGAGCAGCACCTGGTCTAACTATCCTTCTTGGACAGATGATGCAAAAACCACGAAAGTGAAAATGCCGATTGCCCCTGGCGATACCTTATTCTTAGATACTAAAAATACCTGGAGTACCACTGCTATTGGCGACTTCGGTGCCAAAGGTACTGCTAACGGCATCCGTTCCGTGCAGGTAGGTAAAATCCCCGGTCTATCTCAGGCTTTCCGTGGAAGCACCGCAAAACGCGTGTTCTTCGCGGGCTGGGAATCTTATTTCTTGCTTGCTGAAGCGGCCTTGAAAGGATGGTCTGTAGGAATTACGGCGAAAGATGCGTACGAAGCCGGTATTAAATCGAATTTCGAATATTGGGGCGTATCGCAGCATTTAACCACTTACTTGGCATCTACAAGCTATAACAACGTAGGTACTTCTGTAAGCTTTACCCATACCACAGAACCGGGCAATTCGCATAACATGAACTATGTAGATGGCTATACAGGAACGGCAGGTACAGCTAGCATTGCTTACCCGGCCAATACCATCTATAAAAATGGTGCCGTGCGTAATGATGCCTTAACAAAAATTATTACCCAAAAATACATTGCTAACATGCCTTGGTTGCCTTTGGAAGCATGGAACGATCATCGTCGCTTAGGATTACCATTCTTTGAGAATCCTGCCGTTGAAAATCCATTGCCGAATATGCCAGATTTAACCAAGACCAATTACATGACAAACAGCGTGAAATTCTTCCCGCAACGTATCCCTTATCCATCATCCTTCCGCGCATCATCGCAAGAAGGTTATAACGAAGCTGTATCAGCTTTAGGTGGTGAAGATAAAGTGTCAACCCCATTATGGTGGGCAAAGAAAAACTAGCACTAGTAATTTGATACAAAACGATTCCTATAGGGCTTTTGCCCTATAGGTTTTTTTGTTTTACATCGGGCAGGCTTGGTCAAGTGTCGAGCAAGATGCCTTAGAAATTTTTAAATTTATACCGATCCGTAACGATAATCCTTAGAAAAATGATGAGAAAAATAAGCCTGTTCCTATTATGCTGTTTGTTCCTTTTGCAAACCCAAGCACAAACGAAAGCCCAATGGCTGGAAGATGCCCGATTTGGCATGTTCATCCATTGGGGGCTCTACAGTGCCAGTGAAGGGTTGTGGAAGGGCGAACGCCTACGCCATCCGAATAATTATGCCGAGTGGATCCAATACCGAAACCGCATTCCTTTAGCCGAATATGGGCAATTGGCCAAACGCTTCGAGTGGGAACATATCAATCCCGAAGAATGGGTGCTATTGGCGAAGAAAGCCGGCATGAAATACATCATCATGACGGCGAAGCATCACGATGGTGTGGCCATTTGGGATACCCAAGTGGGCGATTATTCCTTGCCGAAGCTCTCGCATAGTGGTCGGGATGTCATCAAAGAATTAGCGGAAGCCTGCCGAAAGCATGGTATGAAACTGGGTTTTTATTATTCGCATTGGATCGATTGGGAACATCCCTATGGATGGAACCATAACCAAGAAGTAACAGGAAGGGTAACAGACGCCCAATACAATGAATACTGGCAGCAGAAGGTCATTCCACAGGTTCGCGAACTGCTCACTAATTATGGCGATGTAGCCTTGATGTGGTTTGATATGTGGATTCCTTATCAACAGAGTATCATCAAGAAAGAACAGTTGCTGCAGCTGGCCAACTTAATCCATAGTCTACAACCCAATTGCCTGATCAACTCGCGCCTGGGCTTACCGATGGAAAGTAAGGTGGTTGATTTTGAAACGCTGGGCGATAATGTATTTGGTGAAGCCTATGTAGACCATGTGTGGGAAACGCCGGGAACCATTGCGCACTCCTGGGGATACAATGCCCTGGAAAATGAGTGGAAATCCACCAATCAGCTTTTTCAGTCCCTCATCAATAATGTCAGCTTAAACGGTTCGTATACCCTTAATATCGGTCCGCGTGCCGATGGTTCGGTGCCTTTTGAAGGCGTTGAACGCTTAACGAGCATGGGGAAATGGCTGCAGCAGTATGGCGAAGCGCTCTACGAAAACAAAGGCGTAAAATTACGGAGCAGTCAGCACGACTGGGGAAAGATTACGGCCTCCAAAGATGGTAAATCCCTCTACCTACATGTGTATAATTGGCCTTTAGATCAGGTATTGCGTGTTTCGGGCATCTTGGAAAAACCGAGCTCGGCAAGCTTGCTAATCCCTGCCGGAAAACAGGCCTTGCAAATTCAGCAACAAGGCCCTATGCTGCATCTTGCTTTGCCCAAACAGGCCCCAGATCCGTATGTCTCTGTGATCCAATTAACTTTTAATCAGCTGCATTTGGATGAGCAGCTTGTTGCCGAATCAACCTTCGGCGGTTATGCCTTAACGGCGAAAAACAGTATCACTGCGGGGTTAAGTGTCAAGGCTTTCGATGGAACCAAACCCGATCATATCGCGTTACAGGCCGGACAGCAAGCGACCTGGAAACTATATCTTGCCGAAGCCGGTCGGTATACTTTATCCTGCAATGTGCATCAAGGCAAAGCAAACCCGGCAAACCTTAGCATCCAAGTGCAAAGATTGTCTCCGGCGGCAGCAGCCCCAAGCGGCACAAAATCGAAGAAAAAACAAGCATCGAATGTCTTAAATCAGCGTAATCCAAGTGTTCACTACCAGCTTCAGGCCCCCCAAAATGGCAAAGTTACGGTCGAGCCAAACGAGAACTGGTATGTAGAGGAGTTTTTGGATTTACCGGTAGGGGAAATTCAAGTGGAAAGCCCTGGCTATGTGGAAGTGCATTTCCAGAGCGATAAGCCTCTTTTATTCAATCGGATTTGGATCGCCAAGCCTTAGTAACCTTCGGATGGTAACAGCACATCGGCAACGATGAAAAATTGCGTGGGAATTACGTTTACGGAGGAAATTTATTTACCTTTGTGCGATTAAAAAGGTCAATATTAAATTGATGCATTCCTAAACAGACGCAAATGCATCACAATGAAAACACAATGAGTTATAACGAAAAGAAAGTAACGATTGAAATGGGTGGCGGATTGGCCCCTATTGAATTGTCGACTGGAAAGTTAGCAAAGCAGGCTGACGGGTCAGTTGTATTGAAACAAGGAAAAACCATGCTTTTAGCTACGGTTGTTTCTTCCAAAGAACCGAAAGCTGGTGCTGATTTCTTGCCCCTTTCTGTGGATTACCAAGAAAAATATGCAGCAACAGGACGTATCCCAGGTGGATTCTTACGTCGTGAAGCTAGACTTTCAGATTATGAAGTCTTAATTTCCCGTTTAATTGATAGAGCATTACGTCCTTTATTCCCGGATACCTACCACGCAGATACCCAAGTGATGGTAAGTTTAATCTCTGCGGATAAAGAAATTATGCCGGATGCCTTAGCAGGTTTAGCGGCTTCAGCAGCAATCGCTGTTTCTGATATTCCATTCAATGGTCCGATTTCTGAAGTTCGCGTAGCGAAAATTGATGGCGAATTGCAAATTAACCCTACAGCTACGGCATTAGCATCAGCAAGCTTAGAGTTTCTTGTTGCAGGTTCTGCTCAAGATATCGTGATGGTAGAAGGGGAAGCGAAAGAAATTTCGGAAAGCGAAATGGTAGAAGCCATTGCTTTTGCACATGAGGCCATCAAAAAACAAGTAGCCGCTCAAGTAGAGTTAGCCAAATTGGTAGGTTCAGAAGTAAAACGCGAGTTTGTTCACGAGCCTAGCAACGAAGAGTTGAAAGAGGCGGTTTATGCAGCGACATACGATCAGGTTTATGCTGTTGCAAAATCAGGATCGACCAAGCACGAGCGTACCGAGAAATTCGCGGAAATTGGTCAGGCTTTCTTTGAAACCTTAGGCGAAGAGATCGATGAGGATACACAATTCTTATTGAAAAAATACTACCACGATGTGCAATACGATGCGGTACGTAATTTAGTATTAGACGAAGGAATTCGTTTAGACGGTCGTGATGTTCGCACTGTTCGTCCTATCTGGACGGAGGTCGATTATTTACCAGCAGCACACGGTTCTGCCGTATTTACGCGTGGTGAAACCCAATCATTAACATCGGTAACTTTAGGTTCTAAAGACGATGAGCAAATGATTGATGGTGCTTTTATCAATGGCTACAATAAATTTCTGTTGCACTATAACTTCCCAGGTTTCTCTACCGGTGAAGTAAGACCAAACAGAGGTCCTGGTCGTCGTGAAGTAGGACACGGTAACTTGGCGATGCGTTCCTTGAAGCAAGTATTGCCTTCAGGCGAGCAAAACCCGTATACCATTCGTATTGTTTCGGATATCTTAGAATCTAACGGTTCTTCTTCAATGGCTACTGTTTGTGCTGGTACTTTAGCATTAATGGATGCAGGGGTGCAAATTGCAGCACCTGTTTCAGGTATTGCCATGGGATTGATTACCGACGAAAAAACTGGTAAATACGCCATCCTTTCCGATATCTTAGGTGATGAAGACCACTTAGGAGATATGGACTTCAAAGTAACTGGTACATCCAAAGGTATCGTGGGTTGTCAAATGGACTTAAAAATCAACGGGTTGAAATGGGAAGTGTTAACACAAGCCCTAGACCAAGCGAAAGAAGCTCGTTTACACATCTTAGGTGAAATGGCGAAAACCATTCAAGCTCCTCGTGAAGACTACAAACCACATGCGCCACGTATTATCCAGATTTCTATCGATAAAGAATTTATCGGTGCGGTAATCGGCCCTGGAGGTAAAGTAATCCAAGAGATCCAACGTGAGTCAGGTGCTACCATCTCTATTGAAGAAGTGGATAACAAAGGTATCGTTCAGTTCTTTGCAGAAAACAAAGATTCTATCGATGCTGCTATGGCACGCGTGAAAGCCATCGTTACAAAACCTGAAATTGGTGAAGTATATGAAGGTAAAGTGAAATCTATCATGCCATTTGGTGCATTCGTGGAAATCCTTCCAGGAAAAGACGGTTTATTACATATCTCAGAAATCGATTGGAAACGTCTAGAAACAATGGACGGTGTATTCAACGAAGGCGATATGGTAACTGTTAAATTATTAGATATCGATAAGCAAGGTAAAATGAAACTTTCTCGTAAAGTGTTATTGCCTCGCCCTCCAAAAGAAGATAAGCCTAGACAAGAGCAAAAACCAGCGTCGGATAACCCGGCTACGGATGCTCCACAAGCTTAAACTTTATACAACACATCAGATTAAGGTCAACTTCGGTTGGCCTTTTTTTATGCCCTAAATTCTAAGGTAAGTGCTTCCTGTTTTTCAATTTTTTGGCTTTTTGCTGCAACGTTTCTCTCGCCTTGTTTAGCCCATTGTAAAGGGGATTGATACGGGTGAGAAAGGGGAGTGAAAGGGGTGAGAATAGTATTTAGTATGGAGTATTTAGTAGTTAGATGTAGGGTGGGCAGTAATTAGCGTGTTTGTCATCGTGCTGCCCTCGCTTTGTCATCGTGCTGTCGTCGTGAGGGGGTAAAATGTTTGCAAAATTTATTGGAAGGTGATGACATGAAGTGGCATTGCTTGTTAAGCATTGCTTACAAACTACGGCACGCTATACTGGTAAACTGCGGCCCGCTTTGTGTCGCGTTGTGGCCAGGGTTGTCATGGTGAGCGGAGTCGAACCATTGGTACGTCAATGCAATCAGCAATGCATAATAAGTTGTTAATAAGTGTTTTAGGTTTGATTGATTACACTGACGTACCAATCGTTCGTCCTTCGACTTCGCTCAGGATGACAGCTCACGATGACAAAGCGAGGACAGCACGATGACAACCACCCTACATCTAAATACTAACTACTCCATACTAAATACTACTCCAAACCTTTTCCCTCATTAAACCCTTGTTTCCACGCATTAACCCTCCTTGCTCACTCATCATGGAAAATTAACGCGGAATTATCATCTAGTTTAGCCTTCGAAATCATAAAAACTGGAAAAAAACTTATATAACTATGAAAACAAAATTTATAATACTGCTGCTGGGAATAGCGCTTCTTGGGAGTAGTTCCTGTAAAAAGGGAGAAGCAGGGCCAACCGGTCCCGAAGGAAAGCAAGGTATTCAGGGAATTCAAGGGGTTACCGGCGTGAAGGGGGCAGATGGGGCTTCCATTTTTTCGGGAACTGTCGTACCTACAGCAGAAGTAGGGAAAAATGGCGATTATTATTTCAGAACCAGTACGGGGGTATTGTATGGTCCTAAAGTCGCGGCGGGATGGGGAGCAGGGGTGAACCTCAAGGGCGCTAATGGCACCAACGGAACCAACGGCACCAACGGAAAAAATGGCTCCCAGTTTTTATCGGGCACCACAATGCCTGCAGCGAATTTGGGCGCGGTAGGCGACTTTTATTTCAATTCTACGCAGATGATATTATATGGTCCTAAAATGGCAACAGGCTGGGGTATAGGTACGAATTTAAAGGCAGAAGCTAGGGTGATGTATTCGGGATGGAGGTCGCTTGTGCGTATGGTAGATTCCTCTTTCGATAATACTAGAATTCGGGCTGCACATATCTATGAGCCTCAACTCACGACTGAGGTGTTGAAAAATGCGGCCATACTCGTTTACTTGGATTATGGACAAGGCTTATATCCTTTACCTTTTACAAGTAATGCCATAGGTCGGATGTCTACCATTAATTTTCATGCCAAGCCTCGGGAGCTGGTCATCATGCGATTTGTCTATGATGGTGGACCGGTAGTAAGTATAAGTCCCTATATTTTTTTTAGGTATGTTATTATCCCGGGGAATTATTATCTCGCGTTTAAAGAGCGTAAAATAAACTTGAAGGATCCCGCGGCGGTGGAACGGGCAATTAAAGAGATGGAGCACTAAAGGCCCATAAAAAAAGGGTGCCATTTTGGCACCCCTTAGGTTTTACAACATCATGACTCCGGGTATTTCTGCTACTTTTTTATAGTAGGCTATGACTTCATCGGCGTTGTTTACAAAGTTCTCGACGGATATGGACGTGTACTTCCCTCCGGAGGAGCTTTTCTCTGAAAACTTAGCGGAAGCATGGTCGAATAAGGCTTTTACTTGTTCGCCCTGATCGCTATCTGTTTTAACGATAAACTTGAAGGTATAGATGGATGGGAATTGTTCTACTTCAATCAGTTTTTCGCGGAAGTTTTTGTAGAAATCCTGGTCGTTATTATTGCTGTTGTCTTGAATATCTTTGATATTAATGTTATTAAAATCACTCATATTATCTTCTCCTTTCCTGTAGTTAAACAAAATGCATACCTAAGGCTAAAACATGACAAAATGCGTTTTGTTTCCTTTAGTTTTCCATGGATGTAGGCTGGTCTTTTCGTGCAGTTCCGAATTTCTTATTCGGTTTGGCCGACATCTCAAAGATCAACTCGCCGCCTTTCAGCATATCCTGATGTGTGATGTAGCTTTTCGTATATTTCTTACCATTTAAACGTATAGACTTAATGTACAGCTGCTTAGGGCCGTTGTTGCGGGCGGTAATACGGAATGTTTTTCCATTCGGCATTTGAATATCCGCTTGATCGAGCACGGGGCTTCCGAATACATACTCACCGTTTACGGGGGATGCCGGGTATAAGCCCATCATTGACCATACAGCCCAAGCGCTCATTTGTCCGGCATCCTCATTGCCGGCATAGCCATCTGGCCGATCATGGTACATGGAATCGATAATGGTGCGAACTTTTTCTTGTGTTTTCCAGGGTTTTCCGATGTAAGCATACATGTAGGCAATATGGTGACTCGGTTCATTGCCATGGGCATATTGTCCGATAAATCCGCTGGCATCCGGCGATTGGTTCTCACCGGTCATGATGGAAGGTGCTTTGAATAAGGTGTCCAACATCTGCTCCAAGCCGTCTTTTTTAGGGAATAGATTGGCTAGGCCACGCACATCATGAGGCACAAAGAAGGAGTGTTGCCAGGCATTTCCTTCAATGTATTGGCTTTTGTCGAAATCATGCTCCGAATAGAAAGGGTCAAAAGGTTCCATAAATTGGCCGTTTTTCAGCTTGGCACGCATAAAACCGCTCTGCGGATCGAAATGATTGACATAGCTTTTCGCACGTTGGCTGTATTTGAGGTAATCGGCTTTTTTACGAAGCTTGAGCGCCACTAAGGCGATGCAATAATCATCAAAGGCGTATTCTAGGGTTTTCGTTACGGAACCGCCGTTTACATCTTGGGGCACATAGCCATATTCGATATAAGCGGGCACTTCGCGAATGGATTGGTTGGCACTGGCCAGCATGGCTTGGTAGGCATGTTCTGCATCAAGCCCGGGCCAATCTTTTAGAATGGCATCGGCCAATACCGGGATGGCGTGGTAGCCCGTCATGGTATTGGTTTCGAAGGTGCTTAGGTCCCAAACTGGTAGTAGCCCATTTTCATCATAGAAGGCCAGCATGCTGTTTAAAATATCGGTATAGCGTTCGGGTTGGGTAATGCTGAATAAAGGCTTCAGCGCACGGAAAGTGTCCCATAAAGAGAATAGGGTATAGCGTTGTCCGCCATTGGGCATTTGCTTCAGTTGGCCTTTGTAGTTTTTATACTGGCCGTCTTGGTCGGAGTATAAGGTAGGGGATACCGCCGTATGGTATAAAGCAGAATAAAAAACACGCAGGAGCTTTTCGTTGGCCGCTTTAACCTTGATTTTGCCCAGCTCTTTCTCCCATTTATTTTCGGCATCTTGTTTCACCGCCTGAAAGGACCAGGACGGGATTTCGGTTAAGGCCTGCAAGGCCTTCTGCTCATTTGTGGTTGATAAGGCTACTTTTAATTCGACCTGTCGTTGTCCGGGGAAGATAAGCTGTGCATTCACGGCTGGTTCGCCCTTGTTGTTTTTGTTATTCTGGATGCGCAGCTTCTTGTTGCTGTTGGCTTTCCCGTTCAATAAGAAGCGCTTAAATGGCGTCGAAAAACGAACAGCAAAATAAATATGTTGCTGGTTTGCCCAGCCGTAGGAATAGCGTTTTCCGATGAGGGTACTGTCGTTTAACACCTGAATTTCGGTATCAGTAGGTTTGTCCCAATTGTAGGCATGGTTCAGGTCGATGCGGATGGTTGGTTCGCTGTTCGCCGGGAACTGGTACTGATGATAACCTACCCGTTCTGTGCTGGTAAGTTTGGCCTGAATCTTATTTTGCAGGGTTACGGCATAATAACCCGGGCTTGCTTGTTCATCGTTATGTGAAAAGGCGACTCTGGTATCGATTTGATAGCGTGCCTGTGGTTGCAGGAGGGGCATCACGGCAATATCTAGCCAATCGCCGATGCCTGTTCCGCTGAGGTGCATATGGCTGAATCCGGCGATAGAATCTGCGGAGATGTGGTAGCCGCTAACCCAATCCCAACCGTTTTTACCGTTGTCTGGTGACAATTGCACCATGGCAAAGGGCAGGGTTGCTCCGGGGAAAGTATGGCCATGGCCACCTGTTCCGATAAAGGGATCGACGTAGCTACTTAGTTTTTGGGCATAGGCATTTCCGAGGGAAAAGAGGAGAATACCGCCTAAAACAAGAAATTTGTATGCTTTGCTACAATGATTTTTGCTCATAATCGTTATCATAATGTGTTCTACACAAAAATAGTTTTATTTCTGTAATAAATCCTTTTAGCATGATATTTAGCATTTTATTTAGCAAATACTTGCTAAACTTTAGCTGAAATTATATATTTGATAAAATAAACAAGAATCAACCACCGACCTAGTATGAGAAAACGTATTTTAATTAGTGATATTGCAAAAAGTCTGGGGATTTCCGTCACCACGGTATCTTTTATTCTGAATGGTAAAGCCAAGGAAAAACGCATTAGCGAAGGGCTAACCAAGCGGGTGCTAGACTATGTGAAAAAAGTAGGGTATAAACCCAATCAATTGGCGCAAAGTTTACGAACAGGACAGTCGAAAATTTTGGGTTTGATTGTGGAAGATATTTCCAACCCTTTCTTTTCCAACGTAGCGAAGGATATCGAGAAGATTGCCTATGACAATGGTTACCATATTATTTACTGTAGTATGGATAACGACGCCACGAAAGCCAAGGAGCTGATCCAGCTGTTTTACGATCGGCAGGTGGATGGTTATATCATTACCCCGCCCGAAGGCCTGGAGGACACCTTGAGCAACCTGAACAAGAACAATGTGCCATTGGTGTTGTTTGACCGCTATATTCCGACCTTGGAAACCCATTATGTGGTGCTCGATAATTTTAAAGGCGCCTTTGAGGCCACCAGCCACCTTTTGGCGAATCCGCAGAATAAGAAGGTGGGTTATGTGTCGTTGTATTCCAATCAGACCCAGATGCGCGATCGGCTGGAAGGCTATATGAAGGCCATAGATGACCATCAGCAACAAGCTTATATCAAGAAGATCAAAATTGATGAGGAGGAAGGGGAGGCTATTGAGCAGCTGCATGCTTTTATGCACGATAACCGCTTAGATGCTGTTTTGTTTGCGACGAACTACCTGGCTATTGATGGCTTAAAAGCCGTGAAGCAGTATGGTATGAACTTGCCCCATATGGTTGCCTTCGATGATCATACCCTATTCAAATTGCACGAACCGGCTATCTCTGTGGTAACGCAGGATACCAGTGCCATTGCCAATGAATTGATCCATACCCTATTGAATGAAATCAAGGGAAAAAATAAGGAATTACAAAAGATTGTAATTCCTTGTGAGTTGCAAGTTCGCGGCTCTTCTGTTATTTCGCAGGAGACGCTGGAACAAACTTCATAGAAATAGAATTTACACAGTGCCTGGTGTTTTTGGCGGTGAATCCTTCACCCTCAAAAACATGGCCCAGGTGTCCGCCACATTTAGCACATAGAATCTCGGTTCTTCGACCATCTGCATCCGTTTCTCGATGTACAGCCCCCGGAATTTCATCATCAAAGCTAGGCCAACCACAATGCGACTCGAATTTATCCTTGGATAAATAAAGCGGGGCATTGCAACGGCGGCACACATAGGTGCCTTCGGCTTTATTGTTTAATAATTCGCCCGTAAAGGGGCGCTCGGTGCCTTTGTGAAGAATGACATATTCCTCCTCCGGACTTAAGCTATTGTATTTCGATTCGTTGTTCATAGTCGTATTTGTTTGTTGTGACTGCGATTGGGCACAAGCACTGCATAATAAATACAGAAAAAAGAAATTTATCCATTTTATCATGTTCCTAAGTTACCGAATTATTTACGGATTAAAATCACATTAATGTTATATTAGAGGGCGTTTATGGCGTTTCTATGACAACTATTTAGAATGATTATAAATTGATAAATTACGTCATCAAATTGTCAGGGATTGCTTAATAAGTTATACTTTTGTGCATTGTTTTGTACGCTTTAGTGTACATACTCTGAATGTCAACAATTAATTATTACACATAAAATAGTATAAAGTGCTAAATATGAGAAATATCTCATCCGTTTTGGGAAGACTTGCGAAGTCAATATCGATCAGTTTGGTATTGTTATTTGCCGTTACAACAACCTCGCAAGCACAGGATGCCGCGAATGGTGGTGCGCTCTTCAAATCGAACGCCTGTAACTCTTGTCACGCTGTAGGTAAGAAAATTACAGGTCCGGATTTGGCTGGATTGTCCGAGCGCCGTGAAGAAGCTTGGATTGTTAAATGGATTCATAACCCGCAAGGGATGGTGGATTCTGGCGATGAGCAAGCCGTTGCATTGAAGGCTGAATATCCGACAATGATGGCTCCTTATGCTCACTTATCAGAAGGTGATATCAAAGATATCATTGCCTACTTACAAGCTGAGGAAGTAAAATTAGCAGAGAAAAAAGCCGCTGCTCCTGCTGGGGGTGCTGCAGCAAGCTCGGATGCGAGCCCGATGATGATCGTTGGGTTGGTAGCCTTGTTAGTTGTTGCTATTGCGGTGATCTTTGCGTTAAACCGTGTTACAAAAACTTTAGAGAAAGTGATTGCCAACAACCAGGCGAGCATTGCTGAAGCACAAGCGAAGCATGAAGAGGCTGGTGAAAGCAGTGCTGCGAAATTTGCGCAGGCTTTCTTGAAGAATAAGAAACTAGTATTCTTCGTGGTGTTGATGGTTGTCGGTTTATTGGGTGTTGCTGGTTGGAAGGCGATGTGGAACGTAGGTGTGCATGAGGGTTACAAGCCTGTGCAGCCGATTAAGTTCTCACACCAAATTCACGCTGGTGTTAACCAAATCGAATGTCAATACTGTCATGGTGGTGCGTTTAAATCGAAAAATGCATCTATTCCATCGGCCAACGTATGTATGAACTGTCACAACACCGTAACAGGTTCGGATCATTACGATGGTGAGATTTCCCCTGAGATCTTGAAAATCTACCGCGCTGTAGACTTTGATCCGGAGACTAAAACCTACGGTAATAACCCACGTCCTATTGAATGGGTTCGGATTCACAACTTACCTGACTTTGCTTACTTCAACCACTCACAGCACGTAACTGTAGCAGGTGTTGAATGTCAAACTTGTCACGGTCCGATCCAGGATATGGAAGAGGTTTACCAATACTCGCCACTAACGATGAAATGGTGTGTTGATTGTCACAAAGAGACTACGGTTAATACCGATAACGCGTACTACGATCAATTGATTGAAGCACACGAGAAGTTGAAAAAAGGTGAGAAGATGACTGCTGCGATGATCGGTGGATTAGAGTGTGGTAAATGTCACTATTAATAGAATTAATTTAGAAATACGGAATCTTATATATATAGCTTAAATGGAAAGCAATAAAAAATATTGGAAAGGTTTAGAAGAGTTAAATCAGACTCCAGCTTTTGTAGAAGGAAGCAAGAGTGAGTTTGCTGAGCCTATTCCCGTAGAAGATGTGTTAAATGAAGCAGGGTTAAGTACAAAAACGCCACGTCGTGACTTCTTGAAGGCATTAGGATTTGGCTTAGGTGCTGTAACATTGGCTGCATGTAACCGTACGCCAATTCATAAGGCTGTACCTTATGTTATCAAACCGGAAGAAGTTACCCCGGGTATCCCTAACTTTTACGCGTCTTCGTTCAACGGACAGAGTGTTATTGTAAGAACACGTGAAGGACGTCCTATTTCCTTGGAAGCTAACCCGAATGCTGTAGGGTTGAACCAAGGTACAGATGCCCAAACTGCCGCTTCTGTTCTTGACTTATACGATATGTCCAAACTACAGAACCCTCAAATCGGAGGTAAAGATGTAGAATGGTCGCAACTAGATAAAGCCGTAGTTGATGCTTTAACGAAAGCGCAAGCTGCCGGCAAGCAAATTACGATTGTAGCGAATACCGTGAATAGCCCGACTACCTTAGCAGCGATTGCAGCCTTGGCAGCGAAATTCCCGGCAACGAATTTAGTACAAGTAGATGCTGTTTCTTACAGCGGTATTATTGAAGCGAATAAAGCAGCTTTCGGAAAAGCGGTTATTCCTTCATACCATTTTGACAAGGCACAGGTTGTTGTTTCAGTAGCAGCAGACTTCCTTGGCTCGTGGGTAGCTGGTGAAGAACATACACAAGATTATATTAAAAACCGTGACCATAAATCGCTAAAAGGCGGTAAAATGTCACGTCATATTCAATTTGAATCAGGTCTTTCCATGACGGGTTCAAATGCTGATGCACGTGTTGCCATCAAACCTTCTGAAGAAGGCGCGGTATTAGTTTCCTTATACAATGAAATTACCGGTCAGGCTTTAGCAGGTGGTACCAACAATGCGAAAGCGAAGAAAGTAATCAGCCTTGCAGCGAAAGAATTAGTAGCAGCAAAAGGTTCAGCCTTAGTGGTTGCCGGATCAAACGATACCAACGTTCAATTGTTGGTAAACGCGATTAACAGTGCATTGGGTGCTTACGGTGCAATTATCGACTTAGATAACTACTCGAAGCAACACCAAGGTTCAGATGCAGCATTCCAACAATTCTTAACAGCGGCAAAAGCTGGACAGGTTGGGGTAGCCTTCTTCTTGAACAGCAACCCGGTTTATGATTACTTTAAAGCAGATGACATTAAAGCAGCGCTTGCGAAGATCGATTATACGGTATCTTTCGCAGACCGAGCTGACGAAACTGCTTCTGAATTAAAAGCCATTGCGCCAAATTGTACATTCTTAGAAGCATGGGGCGATTCTTCATCGAAAGAAGGCTTGTTTACTATCATTCAGCCTACCATCAACCCTGTTTTCAATACACGTCAAGTAGAACAATCTTTATTAGTTTGGGCAGGCGTGAACAAACCAATCCACGATTTCGTAAAAGAATACTGGGAAGCCAACATCTTAGCAGGTACTGGAAAGGCTTGGAAAGATGTATTGCAACAAGGTTTTGTATTTAAAGGATCGGCTACAGGCTCATCGTACAGCGCAGCTGTGGATGTGAATGCAGCAGCAGCGGCGATTGCCAACGATAGCAAACGTTTAGCAGGCGGGGTAGAGTTGAAATTGTACGAATCGACTACCTTAAGAGATGGTCGTTACGCGAACAACGCCTACTTACAAGAACTTCCTGATCCAGTTTCCAAAGTAACTTGGGATAACTATGCTGCCATCAACCCACAAGATGCTGCCGAGTTAGGGGTTAAAGAAACCGGAAAAGTTACGGTAGAAGCCAACGGTTACAAAGTTGATTTACCAGTGGTATTACAGCCAGGACAAGCTAGAGGAACGGTTTCTGTAGCGGTAGGTTATGGTCGTACGAAAGTAGGTAAAGCAGGTAACAATGTAGGGGTAAATGCGTATCCATTTGCAAGCTTAGTAAACGGCACAGTTCAGTTTACAGCGAAAGCATCGGTTAGCAAAGCTTCTGGCATCTACGAATTAGCACAAACACAAACACACCACACGATTGAAGGTCGTAATATTATTCGCGAGACTTCTTTCGCGAAATACTTAAAAGATCCGAATTCAGAGTCTGGTCGTTTTTCAGATTCACACCAAACTTATGACTTATGGAATAAGTTTGAGCAACCAGGTCACCGTTGGGTTATGGCGATTGACTTGAACGCTTGTACAGGTTGTGGATCATGTATCGTAGCCTGTAACGTAGAGAATAACATTCCTGTGGTAGGTCGTGACGAGGTTCGTCGTCGTCGTGAGATGCACTGGTTGCGTATTGACCGTTACTACACCATCAATTCAGGTGATGCTAAATTGACGAAAGAGAATGATATCGCTGACGCGGAAGGTCTTGATTACGAAGACATCACCGTGGTTCACCAGCCGATGTTATGTCAGCACTGTGAGCACGCACCATGTGAGACGGTATGTCCGGTATTAGCGACGGTTCACTCGTCTGAAGGCTTAAACCATATGGCTTACAACCGTTGTTTCGGTACGCGTTACTGTGCGAACAACTGTCCATATAAAGTACGTCGTTTCAACTGGTTCAACTACTGGAATGATTCACGTTTTGACAACTACTTGAACAACGAGTTTACACAATTAGTATTGAATCCAGATGTAACTACGCGTTCTCGCGGGGTTATGGAGAAATGTTCGATGTGTATCCAACGTATCCAAGCTGGTAAGTTGAAGGCAAAAATCGAAAATCGTAAAGTAAAAGATGGCGATATCCAAATGGCATGTCAAGCGGCATGTTCGGCCAACGCCATTATCTTTGGTGATGCTAATGATCCAGAATCTGAGGTTTCAAAAGCGTTACGTAACGAACGTGTATACTACGTATTAGAGGAAATCAACGTGCAACCAAACATTGGTTACATGACGAAAGTTAGAAACACCTTTGAAGCGTAATTTATTCCATACTGAAATAAAATAACTATGTCATCGCATAACGAATCAATATTAAGAGAACCATTAGTAACCGGCAAGAACATCACGTATGCAAAAGTTACAGATGATATCTTGCTACCGGTTGAAAATAAACCGAACAAGGCTTGGTGGATTGGCTTTACAGTAGCTGTCCTTGGCGCCATGTTATGGGTAGTGAGTGTTGGATACACTTTTTGGACAGGTATCGGCGCCTGGGGTTTGAACAAAACCGTAGGTTGGGCTTGGGATATCACCGACTTCGTATGGTGGGTGGGTATTGGTCACGCCGGAACCCTGATTTCCGCAGTATTATTATTATTCCGTCAGAACTGGCGGAACTCCATTAACCGCTCGGCAGAGGCGATGACAATCTTTGCCGTAATCTGTGCGGCAACCTACGTTGTTGCTCACATGGGTCGTCCGTGGTTAGCTTATTGGATTTTCCCTTTACCAAACCAGTTTGGTTCCCTATGGGTAAACTTTAACTCGCCTTTGGTATGGGATGCCTTCGCGATCTCTACGTACTTCACGGTATCCTTAGTATTCTGGTACTGTGGTTTATTACCGGATATCGCTTCTGTTCGCGACCGTGCAACAGGCTTAAAACGTAGAATCTATTCGATCTTATCTTTTGGTTGGAACGGATCGGTTAAAACTTGGCAACGTTTTGAAATCGTTTCTTTGATTTTAGCTGGTATCTCTACCCCATTAGTACTTTCGGTACACACCATCGTATCCATGGACTTTGCTACCTCGGTAATTCCAGGATGGCACACCACGATCTTCCCTCCATACTTCGTTGCTGGAGCGATCTTCTCGGGTTTCGCGATGGTACAAACCCTATTATTGATCCTTCGTAAAGTAATGAACTTTGAAGACTACATCACGATGTTCCACATCGAGTCGATGAACAAGATCATTATGACCACAGGTTCTATCGTAGGTATCGCTTATTTAACGGAGTTATTTATTGCATGGTACTCAGGTTCAGAGTACGAGATGTATGCGTTCGCCAACCGTGTTGCTGGACCGTATGCATGGGCGTACTGGGCGATGATGACCTGTAACGTAATTTCGCCACAGTTATTCTGGTTCAAGAAAATCAGAACCAGTATTCCAATCTCTTGGGTATTATCTATTGTGGTAAACATCGGGATGTGGTTTGAGCGTTTTGTAATTATCGTTACTTCCTTACACCGTGACTACTTACCATCATCATGGGCGATGTTCTATCCAACATGGGTGGATGTAGGTATCTTCGTAGGATCTATTGGTTTATTCTTTACCCTATTCTTATTGTTCATCCGTTTCTTACCAGGTATTGCAATTGCAGAGGTGAAATTATTGTTGAAGAGCGCGAGCTTACAACAGAAAACGAAATTGGTTCAAGAAGGTGCATTCCCTGAGGATCAAGTGGAGTTCTTCAGAAATTCTTTGGAGAAATACGATTCAGTAACAGAAGAGGATATTAAAGCATTAAAGAAAAAATAATAGCAATGAGCAATACAAAATATATACTAGGAAGTTTTGCGGATCCTGATGAAATGATGCACGGGATTGACAAGTTGCAAGCAAATAACATTAGCATTTTCGATTGTTTCACACCTATGCCTATCCACGGCATCGAGGCTAAGTTAGGTGTAAAGCCATCTCGTTTACCCATTGCTGCTTTTATTTTTGGCGCATTGGGTACCACCTTGGGATTTGCCTTGTTGTTCTATACGATGGCTTACGATTGGCCGATGAATATTGGGGGTAAACCTTCTTTACCATTGCCTAACTTTGTTCCAGTAACCTTCGAGGTGACGATCTTGTTATGTGCATTGGGTATGGTTGCTACCTTCTTTTACCGGAACCACTTATTCCCAGGCCGTGCTCCACGGGTGATGGACTTACGTGCGACCGATGATCGTTTTATTATCGCAATTGATGCTCGTGAAAATACTGACCATGCGTTAATCGATACGCTATTGAAAGAAGCAGGTGCAGTAGAAGTTAAATACAATGAAAGAAAATATGTTAGCTATGAATAAGAAGAATTTTCTTGGAACTGTATGTGTAGCTGCTGCTTTAGCGGCGGTAGTTTCTGCCTGCGGAGATGGAACGACACGCAGTACAGGTTTAGAATTCTCGCGAAATATGTATGATCCGATTGCTTTTAACCCGGATCAGCCAAATGATAATTTTAAGGATAAAAAAACTGCGCAACTTCCGCCAGCTGGCACTACCCCACTCGGATTTGAGCGTTTCGAATATGCCAATACGGTGGAAGATTACGAGCGTGCAGGTGTTGAAGTTAAAAATCCATTAATCGTTGACAAGGCGAATTTGGCGCATGGAGAAACTTTATTCTTGACCTACTGTGCAGTATGTCATGGTAAAGATGGAGCAGGTGATGGGCCGATTACGAAAGACCGTTCTGTAACGGATTCTCGTGGCACCAGAGCTTTAGAAAACTTCCCTCCGCCGCCATCTTATCACCAATCTGCGGGTGTACCGTCATCCCGTGGTGGTAAAATGTCTGAGTTAACCGATGGAAAAATTTACCATACCATCACTTACGGATATAACTCGATGGGAGCACATGCTTCCCAGTTGACTCCGGAAGAGCGTTGGCAAGTGGTAATGTACGTTCATGAATTACAAAAAAAATAATCTAACATCGATATTATAAATGGGAACTCACAATCATCATCACAATTATAATTTCAGCGAGCAATTTCAATTTGCCGGCATCGCGAAGGTGTTGAGCTTGGTTGCTATCGTTGTCGGAATTGCCGCAATTGCAATGGGCTTACTTTCCAGTGACCATATTATGGTTGAGCGTACATATGCCAATTTATTATTGATGGGGTATTATTTCACCTGTGTATGTGCTGCCGGAGCCTTCTTCGTCGCCTTACAGATGGTTACTCAATCGGGTTGGTCTGCTGGTTTACTACGTATTCCACAGGCTATGGCTAGCGTATTGCCGATTGCTTCAATTTTATTATTAGTTATTGTAGGCTTAGGATTAACCACACACAATCTGTACCATCACTGGCATGCAGATGGGTTAACTGATCCGAACAGCCCGAATTACGATGCTTTAGTTGCTGGAAAAGCAGCCTTCTTAAATGTACCAGGATTTTTGATCCGTCAGATCTTGTTCATGGGAAGCTACAGTATCTTTGCGTTCATCTTAGCTAAATTATCGTACAATGAAGATTTAGCAGGTGGCTTAACCTCTTACAAAAAGAGCTTTAAATTATCCGCTATATTCTTAGTAATCTTCGGATTTACCACACCAATTTGGTCATTCGATACCATCATGTCTCTTGAGGCACACTGGTTCTCGACCATGTTCGGCTGGTACAACTTTGCAGCCATGTGGGTTTCTGGTCTTTCGGCTATCGCGATCATCTTGATCTTGGTGAAGAAAGCTGGTTATATGGCTTGGGTTAATGAAAACCACTTACACGACTTAGGAAAGTTAATGTTTGGTTTCTCGATCTTCTGGGCTTACGTTTGGTTTGCACAGTTTATGTTGATTTGGTATTCAAACATTCCGGAAGAAACGGTTTATTTCTACAAACGTTGGGAACCTGAATACAAGCCTTGGTTTTGGTTAAGCATTATTATTAACTTTGTAGCGCCTCTATTATTATTAGTTGACAGAGATGCGAAACGTAAGAACGGCATGATGTTATTTGTTGCTATCTTATTGTTATTAGGACACTGGTTAGATTACTACATCATGATTATGCCAGGAACCGTTGAATCTCACCGTGGATTCGGATATATTGAGATCTGTACGGCTATTGGATTTGTGGGCTTGTTTACCTTCTTGGTGATGTCGAAATTAAGTAAGCATCCGTTAGCTGCGAAACACCATCCATTCCTTGATGAAAGTTTACATCATCAAATATAATAGAGATTAAGTCGAAATTACGTTCAAACGTCTTATAAGAAATGAAGTTCAAATTAAATAACAGATTCAAGTCCTTATTTGGAGGCTTATTAGCGATCAACCTGATGTTGGCCATGCCTGCATTGGCCTCCATGCAGGATACGGTAGCTGACAGCACACAAGTTGAGCAAACGGCTGCTGCACCAGCAGACTCGGCTGCTGCCGCTGTGGATTCTGCCGCTGCTCCTGCAGCAGATTCGGCAACAGTAGCTGCTGCATCAAGCAGTTCATCTACAGCAAGCACTGTAGCTGCCGCTCCGAAAGAAGAAAAGAAAATTGATCCACAGGTATACAAAAACCTGTTGTATTATATCCTTGTATTACTGGTTATCTGTACGGTTGTTGCCGTTATTGGTAAAGTACATTCCATCTACGCCTTAACTAAGCGCGTAAGTGGTAAATACAATCCATTAGCAAACAACACGCTACAAGCGGCCTTATTATTTGTGTTCTTAATTGCTTTCTTAGCCTTTACTTATTACTCATACGCGGTATGGGGAGCATGGTCATGGCGCCCGGCAGCAACAGAACACGGTAAAGATATTGACCGCATGTTTATCATTACGACGATTATTATCACCATCGTATTGGTATTGGTACATATTCTATTGTTAACTTTCAGTTTCATCTATAGAATGCGTGCGAAGCGTACAGCTTATTACTACCCACACAATGACGCTATCGAGCGTTTGTGGACCATCGTTCCAGCTGTTGTATTAACGATCTTGGTATTATTCGGTTTCTTCACTTGGAGATCCATTACGAATATTCCTGAGGATTTGAAAAAATCAGCTCTACAGATTGAAGTATTAGGCGAGCAGTTCCAATGGACTATTCGTTACCCAGGAACTGATGGCGTAATTGGTAAACGTAATTACAAATTGACGACGCCGACCAACTCTTATGGTATCGATTTTAATGATAAATCTGCATGGGATGATATTAAAGGTGATGAGATCGTAATTCCGGTAAACAAATCGGTACGTTTCCACATCATGTCAAAAGATATTATTCACTCTTTCTATATTCCTGATTTCCGTGTTCAAATTAACGCGGTACCAGGTATGACCAACTATTTCCAATTCACACCTACGGTAACTACAGAAGAAATGCGCGACCGTCAAAACGACCCTGCTTATGACTTCTATATGCTATGTGCGAAAATCTGTGGAAGTAGCCACTATAACATGAAGAAGAAAGTTATCGTTGTTACTGAAGCTGAATACAAAGAATGGTTAAGCAAACAAGCGAAATTCTTTACCGAAGATTTGCAGAAAGAGTTCGCTCAGAACGCGGATAATACCGTTAAAGAAACACGTATTGCAGCTTCATTAAATTAATTGAACAGAGAATTATAATAGAATATGTCAACTACAGTTATATCGCACGACGCAGCTCATCACGGTCATGATCACCATCATGAAACGTTCCTGACGAAGTATGTCTTCAGCCAGGATCACAAGATGATTGCTAAGCAATTTTTGATCACAGGTATTGTGATGGCAGTTTTTGCCATGCTTTTGTCGATCTTATTCCGTATTCAACTTGCATGGCCTGATGCTGAATTTCCAATCTTGGAGGTTTTCTTAGGCAAGTGGGCTGAAGGCGGTCGTATCCGACCAGACTTTTTCTTATCCTTGGTAACTATCCACGGTACGATGATGGTATTCTTCGTATTAACGGCTGGTTTATCAGGTACATTCAGTAACTTATTAATCCCTTACCAATTAGGAGCACGTGATATGGCATCGCCATTGATGAACATGCTTTCTTACTGGTTCTTCTTTACTGCTTGTGTGATTATGGTTGCTTCTTTCTTCGTAGAAAGTGGACCAGCATCAGCAGGATGGACAATCTACCCTCCATTATCCGCTGTACCGACGGCAATTCCAGGTTCTGGATTAGGAATGACCTTATGGTTGATCTCCATGGCCTTGTTTATTGCTTCGCAGGTATTAGGTGGTGTGAACTACATCAGTACCGTATTAAACATGCGTACGAAAGGTATGGAGCTTTGGAAAATGCCATTAACAATTTGGGCGTTCTTCTTAACGGCTATCGTAGGTCTATTATCATTCCCGGTATTAGTATCTGCTGTTGTATTATTATTCTTTGACCGTTCTGTAGGTACATCCTTCTATTTATCAGATCTAGTTGTTGGTGGTACAATCCTTCCTAACGAAGGTGGTTCTCCAATCTTATTCCAACACTTATTCTGGTTCTTAGGTCACCCAGAGGTATACATCGTAGTAATGCCAGCTTTAGGTTTAACATCGGAGGTTATCTCTACGAACTCTCGTAAACCTATCTTCGGTTACCACGCGATGGTTTACTCTTTAGTAGGTATTACGGTATTGTCTTTCATCGTTTGGGGTCACCACATGTTCGTAACGGGTATGAGTCCTTTCTTAGGAGGGGTGTTCATGATTACGACCTTGATTATTGCGGTTCCATCAGCGGTAAAAGCCTTTAACTATATTGCTACCTTATGGCGCGGTAACATCCGTTTCACGCCAGCGATGATGTTTGCCATTGGTATGGTTTCCTTCTTCGTATCAGGTGGTTTAACTGGATTATACTTAGGTAATGCTGCCTTAGACATCAACTTACACGATACCTACTTCGTTGTTGCTCACTTCCACTTGGTAATGGGTTCGGCGTCTATCTTTGGTATGCTTAGTGGGGTTTACCACTGGTATCCGAAAATGTTCGGTCGTATGATGGATGAGCGTTTGGGTTACTTCCACTTCTGGTTAACTTTCATCGGCGCTTACTTGGTATTCTTCCCAATGCACTTTATGGGTATTGATGGGGTGCCACGTCGTTACTACGCATTCACGGAATTCCCTTTCATGGAGAAATGGGTTTCTGTAAATATTCTAGTTACTTGGGCTGCAATTGTTTCGGCTGTAGGTCAGATCGCTTTCTTGTGGAACTTCTTCGCATCTATTTGGTGTGGAAAACGTGCGCCACAAAACCCTTGGAACTCCAACACGTTAGAATGGACTACACCTGTAGAACATATCCACGGAAACTGGCCAGGAGAAATTCCTTCGGTTTACCGTTGGCCATATGACTACAGTAAGCCAGGTCATGACGCTGACTTTATTCCTCAAACCGTGCCGCACTCGCAAACCATGAGTTCAAACTTGATTCATGACTGGGAAGGCAATGAATACGGAATTGCTGCTCAACGTGTTTATGACAAAGAGCATAATAGAGAAACAGAAGGGTAGGGTCAAACCTACCTCTCTTTTATACGATATGTTTAGTAAAGGGAGGGATATTGATGTTCCCATCAGCTGAAAAGCGATTTATTCGCATTAACAAGATTACGATCTTCGTTCTTTTCTTAGTGATTACTGCAGGCGGTGTAGTACGGAGTACAGGCTCAGGAATGGGCTGCCCGGACTGGCCGAAATGCTTTAACCGTATCATTCCACCTACGGATGCGTCTCAATTGCCCGAGGGCTATGAGAAACTCTATGTGGAAGGACGCGTGAAAAAGAACATGCGCTTTGCCAATATGATTGAATTCTTTGGTTATAGCCATTTAGCAGATCAAATTCGTCATGATGAGACCATTCTCGAGCATGAAGAATTTAATGCCGCGAAGACCTGGACAGAATATGTAAACCGTTTATTCGGGGTATTGTCTGGATTCTGTTTATTGTTTTCAGCGATCTATTCTTTAACCTATTGGAAAAAGAAAAAAGCCATAGCAATATGGAGCGTTCTTAATCTTATTGTCGTAGTTATACAAGCCTGGTTAGGCTCTATTGTGGTATCGACGAATCTGACACCATGGGTGATCACCATCCATATGTTGTTAGCCATCGTGATTGTATGTATCAGTATTCATACGTATTTCATGGCTGTAACCTATCGGGATAAATCTATATTAAAGAGCAATAGTTCAGATCGTAGCATATTTGTGCTTTCGGTTATTTCTATTGTGCTGCTGGTTATTCAGGTGGTTTATGGTACAGAGGTTCGGGAAGCAATAGATCATTTAAATGCATTAGGAACGGAAAGGAATACCTGGATTGATGCTGTCGGATTGAATTATCACATTCACCGTATCTTAGCTTATATCACTTTTGCACTTACCGCTTATCTTTTCGTGAAGACCAAGTCGGTTTATGTAAAAGCTTCGCAGCAGTACCGCTTCGCCTTAATCGCCTTTGCTTTGGTTTGTATACAGATGTTGTCAGGGATTATATTAGCAAGGTTTCATGTTCCCGCCGTTGCACAAACGGTTCATTTAGTGGTAGCGACATTATTCTTTGGTGCCCAGTATTACTTGATGTTACTGGTGACAAAACCTAAGGAGACATTAGCCCCCGCTGTTTAGGGAAATATTTTGATTATGAAGGAATTTATTTCAGATTTTAACAAACTTGTCAAGTTAAGACTTACATTAACTGTAGTTTTTTCAGCCTCCATTTCTTTTTTAATTGGTGCGACCCAACAAGGAGATATTATCTGGTTTAATTGGGCTTTGTTAACCCTAGGAGGTTTTCTGGTGACAGGTGCCGCGAATGGATTTAACGAAATCATTGAACGTGATTTGGATAAATTGATGGAGCGCACGAAAGACCGACCACTTCCTGCTGGAAGAATGACAAATGGACAAGCCTTGGTATTAAGTGTTTTTATGGGTATTGCCGGGACCTTGGTATTGGTGAACTTAAATTTTATTGCCGGTTTAATTTCGGTGTTCTCCATTTTCCTTTATGCCTTCGTGTATACGCCATTAAAGCAGAAATCGCCTATTGCCGTTTGGGTAGGAGCGATTCCAGGAGCCTTGCCACCACTGATTGGTTATTATGCGGCCTTTGAATCGGCTGGATTCGGATTGGCCTATGCCGCAGTGAGTGAGAAAGCCATTGTCATCACCCCTTTGGTGTTGTTTGCCATTCAGTTTTTCTGGCAGTTTCCACACTTCTGGGCCATCGCATGGGTTGCTGATGATGACTACAAGCGCGCAGGCTTTCGCTTGTTGCCAACAACAAGAAGAGATAAACTATCGGCGTGGATGTTATTTATCTCTGCCGTATTGATGATCCCAGTAGGGTTTTTGCCAATGTATTATGGATTTGGCGGATGGATCTTTACCGGAGTATCTTTAATCGGTGCGTTGATGTTTGCCTGGTATGGCTACCAACATTTACAAAAAATGGAAATTAGTACCGCGAAGAAAATAATGTTTACTTCCTTCGCTTATTTGCCAATCACGCAATTGGTTTTATTATTAGATTTTAAACCTTTTTAAATATAAATGGAGTTAAAATTAACCATGAATAATGCAGAGCTAAGAAACGAGGATGAACTAAAATCAAGAAAAGCCAAGAAGTTTAACTTGTGGCTAGGCATGATCGGTATGTTCATGATGTTTGCTGCGCTATCAAGTGGTTTTATTGTATATACGGCTAGTGGAGTTGATAAAGGAATAAAAACTATCCTTCCCTATGCGTTTATCTATAGTACCGCGGCTATCGTGTTAAGTAGTATTACGATGCACCTAGCCTATAACGCTGTGAAGGCGAATCAGACTGGAAAACAAAAGATGTTCCTGCTGATTACCATTGTATTGGGCGTTGTGTTTTTCTTTTTACAAGTGAATGCCTGGTCGGTATTGTTTGAAAGAGGAATTACCTTCGTGAATTCAAACGCTTCACAATCGTTTATCTATGTGTTTACAGGCTTACACCTGGCACATATTATTGCCGGCGTATTGGTTTTAGTGCGTTGTTTTATCGGGGCAGCCCGCAACATCGCACCTAGCGACAACCTATTCCGGATGGAAATTGCCGCCATTTTCTGGCATTTTCTAGATCTATTATGGATTTATATTTATGTTTTCTTACTTTTGAATCAATAACACTAAACAATGAGTACAACAGTATCGCAATTGGATAAGGTAAAAGACGGACCTTGGGGCGGAGGAAAATCTCCTTGGAACTTAGAGTACGGAAAGATCATGATGTGGTTTTTCTTGGTATCAGATGCATTTACATTCTCTGCATTCTTGATTTATTATGGTGCTCAGAAATTTGCGCAGCCATCATGGATTGATGCCGATAAAGTATTCCAATCTATCCCTGGAATTGCAGAATCCGGTCAGCCTTTGGTTTTCGTAGGTATCATGACTTTCATCTTAATCATGTCATCCGTAACGATGGTATTAGCCGTAGAAGCAGGTCATCGAAACTCGAAACATGAGGTCGTGAAATGGATGCTATGGACCATCTTAGGAGGTTTATGTTTCATCGGCTGTCAGGCTATCGAGTGGAGCCACTTGCACCACCAAGGCTTCTGGTTCGGTCGTAACCCAGCAACGGGATTAACAGATACCGACGCCATTGTCAATGCACTACAACCGTATTTTACGAAAGAGATTTCTTATACTGCGGCATTACAATTCTCTAACTTGTTCTTTACCATTACGGGTTTCCACGGATTCCACGTATCCATCGGTATCTTATTGAACATTATTGTATTGTCGATGACCTTGAACAATACCTTCGAAAGAAGAGGAACATACTTAATGGTTGAAAAAGTAGGTCTTTACTGGCACTTTGTTGACTTGGTATGGGTATTCGTATTTACCTTCTTCTATTTAATCTAATTTTTTGGTCTAAACTATTTATCACGAGAAAATAATGAGCAATCACGATCATATCGCAGCACATGATGCCCACGCACATGGCGAAGGAATGGATAAAAAACGTATCTGGTCTGTATTCTTTGTCTTATTGGCATTAACAGCACTAGAGTTCTTAATCGCATTAGGATTTGTGCATCACTGGGGTATCTTGCAAAAAGGAACATTAGTTAATGTAATCTATATTATTTTAACCCTAGTAAAAGCATTCTACATCGTTGCTTTCTTCATGCACTTGAAATTTGAGAAATCTAGTTTTATAGTATGTTGTAGCGTTGTATTCCTATTCATCATTTACTTTATCATTCTATTATTAGTAGAAGGTGACTTTTTACACGGAGCAATGACTCACCAACCTTTGTTCCCTCATAAATAAGATTTTGTAATGAGTAAACATACTCGTTCGAAGAACATATCAAAATTAATAATCCTGGCACTTGTACTTTTTGTGCCAGGATTTTTATATATACTGGTTAACAACATGGGCTCAAACGAATATGTGCGTTTGCCTGTGTTCGGCGAAAAGAGCCTCTCCGGTAAAATGAACCGTGTTATGGGGCGCGAAATACCCGATACGGTTTTCCATCTGGTAGAACCTTTAGGCCTTGTGGACCGAAAAGGGGAGCAGGTTCCCTTTTTGCAATCAGATACCGTCGTGTCTGTTGTTCATTTGTTCTATTCGCGCGATTCTGCCCTTTCCAGACAGCTGATTCATGATTTAAGCAGCATAGCTGAACGCTTTAAGGAAAATCCGAAAGTGAGGCTGTATTCCATCAGTGTTGATCCTACAGACAAGTCTGCACAATTGGATCAGGTGATGGAGCCTTATGCTAAACTTGGAAATCCTAATTGGTTTATCTGTGAAAAACCGGCCGTAGACATTTTGGACTATGCACGCAAGCAATTGTTGATTGAAGGCATGGAAGATGCAAACGACTCCAGTAAGTATATTATCGGAAGTAACTTCGTCTTGTTGGATTCTAAACGCCGTATCCGGGGGATTTATGATATCAGTTTAAAAACGGAAACGGGTAGACTGGAAGATGAAATTAAAGTACAACTTGTAGAAGAAATTAGAAACAGACCCTTAAAAGTAGAGAAGAAGTAATATGGGAATGACTGAAGAAGAAAAGAAGTATAAAGGAATAATCTGGACCCTATCTATTATTATTCCGATTGCAGTTGCTGCTTTATTTGGTATCAACTTGAAACGTATGGGGTTTGATGTGGAGCCTTTAGGCTTTTTACCACCCATCTATGCGACCATCAATGGGCTTACGGCCGTGTTGCTAGTTGTTGCTGTAGCGGCCATAAAACGTGGTAATGCAAAACTGCACGAGAATTTGATTAAGCTGTGCATGGTTTGTTCCAGCTTGTTTCTTGTGATGTATGTGGCCTACCACATGACTTCTGAATCGACCTCCTATGGTGGTGAAGGGATGATCCGTACGGTTTATTTCTTTATTCTAATCACTCATATCATTTTATCGGTGATTATTATCCCTTTTGTATTGTTTACCTTTGTGAGAGGAATTGCAGGAGCCTATGAACGCCATAAAAAACTAGCCCGCATAACTTACCCTATGTGGTTGTATGTGGCAGTTACAGGGGTTATTGTTTACCTGATGATTTCACCTTATTATACCCATTAATAGAAAGGGATACACATGAAAAAGATTTGGATATACCAAGCTGACCGCTTTTTTACTCAACCGGAGCTGCAACAGGCGCAGGAACGCTTGAAAAGCTTTATTGCCGAATGGACTGCTCATGGTAGCCAGTTGGCCGGTACGGCAGAGATAAAACATAACCTCTTTGTTGTGTTAACCGTTGATGAATCGTTAGCACAAGCTACAGGTTGCTCTATTGATAAATCCGTTCACCTGTTAAAGCAGCTAGAAGCTGACTTGCAGATTGATTTATTCAATCGCATGCTTATTGCTTACCGCGATGCTGAAGGCAATATTCAATTGGTTTCCCGGGATGTATTCGATGCTCTGTATAAAGAAGGGGAGATCGATGAAAATACCATCGTATTCAATAACTTGATTCAATCTGCCGATGAGCTAAGCTCGAAATGGGAAGTGCCATTGAAAGACAGCTGGCACGCTTCGGTGTTTAAGAAATAATATACGCTATTTAAGAAATAAAAGAAGATCCGCATCATATCGATGCGGATCTTCTTTTATTTCTTGTCTACGCTTAAGCGCCCCGGCCCCATTAAAGCAAATGCAATGTAAATGGCCATCAACTCGATGGCATGAGATGCCCCGGATAGTCCATCCCCTTTGCTCAGGTGCATAATCATAGCGATTAGCATGGTGAAAGCCAATAGCCAAGAGGCAGGCCGACTCCATAAGCCGATTATCAATAAGAAGGAAGCTACTGTTTCTGTAAATCCAGCCGAGAAGCCCCATACCGCGGGAAGAAAGTTAATCCCGATATTTTGCATTGATTTCCCAATGGCCGTCCAGCCCTCAACACCGCCCATCAGCTTGGGAATACCATGAAAAGCAATCATAGTTATACCAACCACCACTCGAATAAGAAGGAGGCCGATATCAGTTTTTGAATTTCGCATGTTTTCGTTTGTGTTCTGGTTAATGTGATTTCCAATATAGGAAAATTTTGTGAGGTATTCCGTAGTATTAGTATTAGAATAGTACATTTTGCTGTATCTTTGTGCCTTACATACGAGTTTAGTTTTCATCTTAATTGTCGAATCAAATTGGATATTTTTAGTAAACAACGCTATACCATTACTTCGGCCTTGCCTTATGCCAATGGCCCTTTACATATTGGGCACCTTGCAGGTGCTTATATTCCCGGCGATATCTTCGTACGCTTCCTACGCTTAAATAATAAGGATGTAGTTTATGTATGTGGCTCTGATGAACATGGTGCTGCCATTACCATTAAAGCCAAGAAAGAAGGCGTAACGCCAAAGGAAATCATCGATAAATACAACAAGCAAATCAAAGAGAGTTTCGAGGACTTCGGTATATCCTTTAATATTTACCACCGTACCTCGGAGCCTATCCATCATGAGCTGTCGCAAGAATTCTTCTTGAACCTATATGAAAAGGGAGAGTTTATCGAGCGCTTTTCAGAACAATATTACGACGAGGAATATCATCAATTCCTTGCCGACCGTTATATCGTAGGTACTTGTCCGCATTGTCAAAATGAAGGCGCCTATGGCGATCAGTGTGAGAAATGTGGTACTTCCTTAAACCCAACGGATTTAATCAATCCAAAGTCTACCTTAAGTGGTAAAACTCCGGTTTTGAAGGAAACCAAACACTGGTACCTGCCTTTGGATAAATACCAACCTTGGTTAGAGCAATGGTTAATCGAAGGCAAGAAGAATGTATTGAAATCTAACGTATTCGGGCAGTGTCAATCTTGGTTGAAATCAGGATTACAGCCACGTTCTATGACCCGCGATTTAGATTGGGGCGTAGATGTGCCACTTGCCGAAGCTGAAGGTAAAAAACTATATGTATGGCTAGATGCGCCTATTGGTTATATTTCTGCAACCAAGCAATGGGCCATCGATGAAGGAAAGAACTGGGAAAGCTACTGGAAAAAGCAGGCGAATCCGGAAGACGATGCTACGCTGATCCATTTTATCGGAAAAGACAATATCGTATTCCACTGCATTATCTTCCCGGCGATTTTGCATGCCCATGGAGAATATATTCTTCCTGAAAACGTGCCGGCCAATGAGTTCTTGAATTTAGAAGGCGATAAATTATCTACTTCCAGAAACCATGCGGTTTGGTTGCATGAATACTTACAGGAATTCCCAGGTAAACAAGACGAATTGCGCTATATGTTGACTTCCATCTTGCCGGAAACTTCCGATAGTGAGTTTACTTGGAAGGATTTCCAAGCTCGTGTAAATAATGAATTGGTCGCTATCCTTGGTAACTTTATTAACCGGGTGATGGTATTATCCCATAAATACTTCGATGGGCAGGTGTTGTTAGGATCTCCTTTAACGGATGCCGATCAGGAAGTGTTAAAAGAACTAGCTGGATTCCCGGACTTAATCAAACAATCTTTATCGCAGTACCGCTTCCGTGAGGCATTAGCACATTTTATGAATGCCGCCCGCTTAGGAAATAAATACTTAGCCGATGAGGAGCCTTGGAAAGTCATCAAAACGGATGAAGAACGCGTGAAAACCGTTCTTTTCGTAGCTTCGCAAATCGTGGCTAACCTAGCTGTAATGGGACAACCTTTCTTACCATTTACCAGCCGTAAGATCTTCGAAATGCTAAACTTCGCACAAACAGATTGGGCAAGTGCTGGCAGCGCAGATCTTTTAGCATCAGGCCATACCTTAGGCGAGACACAATTGTTATTTGAAAAAATAACCGATGAGCAAGTGGAATTCCAATTGAATAAATTGGTTCAAGCGAAAGCAGCAAATGCCTTGGCTGCGCCGAAACCTGAGCAAAAGGCTAACGTAAGCTTCGATGACTTTGTGAAAATGGATATCCGCGTAGGAAGAATCTTAACGGCAGAAAAGGTAGCCAAAACGAAAAAACTATTAAAGCTAACCATTGATACAGGCATCGATAAACGTACCGTTGTATCTGGTATTGCAGAATACTTTACTCCAGAGGAAATCGTAGGAAAACAAGTGTCGATCTTGGTGAACTTAGAACCTCGTGAAATCAAAGGAATCCAATCGCAAGGGATGATCTTGATGGCAGAAGATGCTGACGGTCGATTAGACTTCGTGAGACCTGACAGCGATATTTCTGTAGGCAGTGGTATTCGCTAAGCTTTAACTAAGAACCATACAAAAACGGGGTAATCGATAAGATTGCCCCGTTTTTTTGTAAAATGCCGTAAACTTCTGTTAAAATTTGTTAATTCCAAATCCTGCTGACACGAAAGGCATATGAATTGCGTTTAGTATATAAAGCAAAAGTAATAAGAGTAAAAATTTCATAATTTAGGTTAATAATTGGTTTGGTAAAATCCTGAAGCTCCCCGCTTCAGGATTTTTTTATGAAATACGATTAGCTCTTTTTCTCCAGCGCTTTATCGATTGCTAGGAATATCAAAAAGAAAATAAAGGAGGGAACCACCCAGCCAAGCTCGTAAGCGAAGAAAGGAATCTTGTTCAAAATCGCTAAGCTATCGGCATGCAAGACACCTAAATATTTGCAGAGGTTCAAACCAGCAATAATGCTAGATGCAATGAGTGCTCCCACATAAGGCAGTTTATGTTTTACGAAGGCTCCGAAAAGCACAATGTAAAGGACTAATGTGATGACAATAGGGTATACAAAAATCAAAATTGGATAGGCAAAGCTGATGATATTATCTACACCCGTAATCGAGAGTAAACAAGATACCACGCAACAGGCTGTCACTAATACTTGATACGAGAGCTTTTGCTTGGTCAACTGCGAGAAGAATGTCCCTACGGCAGAAGTTAAGGCAATGGCCGTCGTTAAACAGGCCAGCGCGATACTTAAGGCGATAGCAATCATGCCATAATGCCCGAGGATAGCTTTCGAAATGTGGATCAATAATTCCGATCGTTTGATTGCGAGATCATGGATTCCTGATGTCGCTCCTAATTGTATTAAGCCGCCGTAGATTAAAAACAAACAGATGGCCGCGAGTAGACCTGCAGCAATGACGACCTGATTCTTCGCTTTCATGGTACTGTAGCCTTTTGTTCGGGCCGCAGCGATAATTATACCGGCAAAGATTACAGAAGCCAATACATCCAGGGTTTGGTAGCCCTCTGTAAAGCCTAGCGTAAAGGACTCTCCTGCATTTAAGGACTCTCCACTATAATCGGCAATCGGGTTAAAAATACCGATTCCTATCAAGCCCAATAGCAGGACTAGCAATACCGGTGTCAGGACATTACCAATAATATCCACCACTTTGGATGGCGATATCGTCAATAGCCAAGTCAGGCCAAAGAAAGCGATGGAAGTCCATACCGGATTAGAACCTGGGAAATTCGGTAAGATACCGACCTCAAAGGTGGTTGCTGCTGTTCGGGGAATGGCGATCATGGGGCCAATGCAAAGCATGATGACACTGCCTAAAACAGGAGCAATGGTTTTATTCACCCGGCTTCCCAAATCATTGAAGCTGTCGCCAGAGTTGACTATGGATAAAATACCAAAGAAGGGGAGCATAATGCCGGTAAGCCCGAAAGCCAGGATGGTAACCCATACATGGTCTCCTACTTGTAATCCGATAAAGGGTGGTAAAAGGAGGTTGCCGGCCCCAAAAAACATAGCGAATAATGCAAATCCAATGGTAATAATATCTCTTGTCTTCTTCAAAATATGGGTTATGTTAATAAAATAAATCCACCAATTGCCTCGCTTCTTTCACATCATGCACGCGCAATAGTTGCACGCCACGTTCCAAAAGTAAGGTGTTTAAGGCGGTTGTTCCTGCTAATACTTGGTCCGGACTGCTATGAATCTTTTTATAAATCATTGACTTCCGGGAAATGCCCCCTAAGATAGGGAATCCCAGATAATGTAGTTCATTTACCCGTAATAATAATTCGTAATTCTGCTCGATGGTTTTTGCAAAACCATAGCCAGGGTCCAGAATAATATCTTTAACGCCTAGGCTTCGAAGCTGCGCAATACGCTCGCCCAAGAAATAGGCAACATCATTGACTAGGTCTTCATAGTCGGTCAGGCTTTGCATGGTCTTGGGGGTGCCCCGCATATGCATCAGAATATAGGGAACTTGTAAATCTGCGACAGTTTCAAACATCAGCGAATCTAAGGTGCCGCCGGATACATCATTTATCATATGAGCACCAGCCTGAATACAAGCTGCAGCAACCTCTGCACGGAATGTATCAATTGACAGTATCGCCTCGGGAAATTCTTGACGGATCGCTTCAATTAAAGGTACTGCTCGACGAATTTCCTCTTGGGCATCAATCTCCTGTGCCCCCGGACGGGTAGAGTAGGCGCCGATATCAATAATATCTGCACCATCGGATAAGAGCTGCGCTGCATGTGCTATTGCAGCCCCTTGGTCGGTATATTTTCCACCATCAAAAAAGCTGTCGGGCGTCAAGTTTAGAATGCCCATGATCCTGGGTTTCTCAAAACTCATCAACTTACCCTTTAAGTTGATGCTTTGGGTAGGGTTCGTTTTAAAAACAGACATAGCAGCGTTATTTAGAATAAAATAAGGCTGCAAATGTTATTTACAGCCTTATTTTAGCATTGTTCTTTTATTTTACAACAAGAACCCCGTCGGCTACGACGGATATCTCTTGCTTGGGCTTATTGATTTTAGCAATTTCTTCCTTGCTTTTGCCCCTATCTTCGGCATAATGCTTCTGCCATTCTACCGTCGTTTCTTTTACCTTGGCTTTCCCTTCTACAACGACTGTCTTTCCAACAAGGTCTTGCGGTACGAAATAGGCATAGTCTGTAAAGCGAACCATAATAGGATCCTGCTCACCTTCTCTTTTCAAGAGTAAGAAACAGCCTTTTTTCTTACACACTTCGATTACTTCACCTTCAATCTTTCCATTGAAGGCTTTATTATTATCAAAGGAAGAGGCTAGTTTTTGAACAGAAACAGCACCTGTTTTATTTATTTTCTTGCCGTAATTTACTCCGGCCTTTGCAGGAGCAATCGGACTCTGTGCCTGGCTTACCGTGAAGCAGGCAAATAGAGCTACTAATAATGTGATTAAATGCTTCATCTTATTTTCTAATAAATTCAAACTTTCCACTGGGGTCAAGTTTCATAATGCTAGATGCCTGATGCTTTCCAACATCATCTTGACCATATTGTACAACATAATCTACAGCTTCCTTTATGGCCTCGCTCACTTCAGCGAAGTTTTGTGCCGTCGCTTCTCCGGAGATGTTCGCCGAAGTAGAAACAATAGGTTTCCGAAAACGCTTGATCAACTCCTCACAGAACGGATGTTTTACAATCCGGATCCCGATACTACCATCCTCTGCAACCACATTCGCCGCCAAGTTTTTCGCTTGCGAATAGATAATCGTCAGGGGCTTATCTGCTACTTCAATCAGTTGGTAAGCCACTTCGGGTACTTCCTGCACATAGCCTTCCAATTGGTAGTCGTTTTCCAATAATACAATTAAGCTCTTGCCCTTATCGCGTCCCTTAATGGCATAAATCTTCTCCACAGCTTCCGGATTGGTGGCATCACAGCCTAATCCCCAAATGGTATCCGTCGGATAGAGGATCACCCCACCCGCTTTCAGCGTGTCTAGGGCTTGTTTAAGATCTTCCTTATCGTAATACGCTTTCATGTCTTTAATAAACCGCTATACAGCAACGTTATGCTCACGTAAAGCATCATTTAAAGACGTTTTCTTGTCTGTTGAGGCCTTGCGTTGACCGATGATCAAGGCACAAGGTACTTGATATTCCCCTGCTGGGAATTTCTTGGTATAAGAACCTGGAATAACCACCGAGCGCGCAGGAACATAACCTTTGTATTCTTTAGGCTCAGGACCTGATACATCAATAATTTTTGTCGAAGCCGTCAATACCACGTTTGCACCCAATACTGCCTCTTCTTCTACGCGAATTCCTTCTACGACAATTGCACGAGAACCCACGAATACGTTGTCTTCGATAATAACCGGAGCCGCTTGAACAGGTTCAAGTACACCTCCAATACCAACACCACCGCTTAAGTGCACATTTTTACCAATTTGCGCACATGATCCTACTGTTGCCCAAGTATCGACCATGGTACCTTCATCTACATAAGCACCGATGTTTACATAGGAGGGCATCATAATAACCCCTTTGGCTAAGAAAGCACCGTAACGAGCGGAAGCACCAGGAACAACACGAACGCCTAATTCTTTGTAATTGGTTTTAAGCTTCATCTTATCATGATACACGAAAGGCTCGTTTTTGATTACCTCCATGTTACGGATTGGGAAGTAAAGAATAACGGCTTTCTTAATCCAGTCATTCACAAACCAGGTTTCACCCATCGGTTCAGCCACACGAAGCTCTCCTTTATCCAGGTGTTGAATGGTAAATTCAACCGCTTCGTAATATTCTTTATATTCTAATAATTGTCTGTTTTCCCAAGCTTCTTCAACAAGTTTTTTAAGAATGCTGCAGTCTATCATAAGTTCTATACACTAAATTTTTAAATCACAAATATGGAAAATTTTGTTGATAACTAGGTCACTAAAGGGCTAAAATTAAGAAGATATCCATATTTTTGTGGCATGGCAGAAGCAGAAAAACTGAGGATTGACAAGTACTTATGGGCTATTCGCATTTTTAAGACCCGTAGTTTGGCAACAGAAGCCTGTAAAGCAGGTCGTGTGAAGCTCAATGGGCAAAATGTAAAACCTTCTTATGTCGTGAAAGTTGGTGAAACATTTACCGTGCAAAAAGGGATTGAACGGAAGGTTATTTTCGTGACCGGCCTCTTGGAACGCCGTGTTGATGCTAAAACAGCCGTGCAGTTTTATGAAGATCAAACACCGGTGGAAGAAACCTATGGCTTTAAATCCGCCTTCCATGCACCTATTTTAAAGCGTGATCGAGGAACAGGACGCCCAACGAAGAAGGATCGCCGGGAAATCGATGACCTCAAAACGGATTGGTGGGATACAGAAAATGAAGAGTAACAAACTTGCCTTCGCATTTTTTATCTTATGTACCCTTATGTGCATGGGCATAGCTATGCCTACATGCCAAGCCCAATCTCAAACCAACAACCTCAAGCATAGAGTAGATTCCATCGAGCGTGAGCTGTATAAAACGCTGAGTCACAAACTGACCTACGAAAAGGAAAAAGTAAGTCGTATAAATCGCTTAAAAGTACAATTACAGCACGCACATAGCCCCCAAGAAACCTACCAGATTCAAAAAGCCTTGTTTAAGGCTTTCGAAACCTATCAAATCGATTCGGCTATACGCTACATTACATTAAATCAGCAAATTGCCCAGCAGTTGAATGACAAGCCGCTGATCCTGGAATCCTCCATCTTACTTGCCGGATTGTATTCTTATGCCGGGAGGTTTATCGAGTCTAATGATATGCTGAAGTCCATTCCTCGATCGGAATTGAATAATCAGCAGCTGATAGATTATTACCAAAGTTATTCCGACTTCTATTCCCATTACGGGCAAAGCTCCAATTATGCGGCGTACTTCGGCCTGAGCGAACATTACCGCGATTCCTTGATTCAGGTGTTACCAAAAGAGTCCTTGGCCTACCGCATCAACATCGCCACAAAAAAGCTCTTCCGCAATCAGGAAGAAGAAGCCGAAAAGGAACTGAAACAATTGCTGGGGGAGTTGAAAGAAAATCAACGCGAACGTGCTGTTGTCGCCTATTTAATAGGCTTGATCTATAAGCAACGAAACGACCTGGATAATCAGATATACTATTTCGGAATATCAGCAATCACCGATATCAAAAACAGCATTCGGGAAAATGCCTCCCTGCAAAGTCTGGCGCTGGCCTATTTTGAAAAGGACAATATCGATATGGCTTATATCTTTATCCAAAAGGCCATGGAGGATGCGATATTCTGTAATGTTCGCTTCAGAACAGTGGAAAACTCCTCCTTTTATCCTATTATCAATTCCGCCTTTCAGGAAAAGGAGTCGCAACGGAAAAACGAACTCAAAACCTATCTCTACGTCATCTCGGTCTTAAGCCTTTTGCTATTGATTGTTTTTATCATTGTTTACCAACAAATGAAGCGGCTTAAAGTGGTGCGAAAAGACCTGAAAACGGTCAATGAGACCCTGTATAGCTTGAATGATGAATTGCTGACGACTAATAAAGACCTGCAAGAGGCCAATCACATTAAGGAGGAGTATATGGCGCAATTCTTCGAAATCTGTTCTTCTTATATTGATAAGTTGGACTCCAGTCGAAAAGGCATCCTCAAGAAATTGGCAAACAAACACTATGATGAGTTAAACCGGGAACTAAAATCCCAAGATTATATTAAAACGGAACTGGAAGATCTCTATCATCACTTCGATATCATCTTCCTCAATCTATATCCTACTTTCATCCAAGACTTCAATAAGTTGTTGAAAGAAGAAGAAAGGATAGTCCTCAAACCAGATGAATTACTCAATTCCGAGCTTCGTATTTTTGCGCTGATTCGCTTGGGTATTTCCGACTCCACAAAAATTGCGCGCTTCCTGCGCTACTCCCTCCGTACGGTGTATAACTACCGCGTTAAGGTTCGTAATAAAGTAGTAGGATCCAAAGACAACTTTGAAGAAAACATAAAAAGTATCGGAAATCTGCATGTTTAACCCTGAAAAAGGGTTACTTTTATTGATGCTGAAATATGCTTAAATCGCTGTGTGATAGCGGTATTTATGCTTGTTGAAGTTACTTTTTTGCCTTAACACACTAAAAACCGGATAAACTCCATTCAAGGCTAAGTAAATTTGTATTGGAGGGAACTCTACCTAAGTTATTTTATTCACCTATAAACTATGATAAATCGTATGAAGCTTTTTACAAAAGTCACATTAGGTCTATGCCTATTCTTGTTTTCTTTGTTGAGCTTGGCTTATGGTCAAGCAAACATGCGGATTCAAGGGAAGGTGTTAGATGCTGCTACGCATGAGGGCATAGCAGGTGCCACGGTTTCCGTTATCGGTGCTGAAGCCAAAGCTTCCACTGATACCCAAGGACAATTCGTCCTGGCCGATGTGCCGGCAAACGCTAGACTGCGGGTATCCTACTTGGGATACAACAGTACAGAGGTCATCGCCCAATCTGGTGAGATGATTATCAACCTCAGCTCCGCCACCAATGCACTGGAGGATGTCGTGGTTATCGGGTATGGATCCGTTAAACGCAAGGATGTCACAACCGCCATCTCCTCGGTATCCCTGGATGATTTGAATGAACGCCCTATTGTCAATGCTGCCCAAGCCATGCAAGGCCGTGCAGCCGGGGTAACCGTAATGCAGCCAAGTGGTTCCCCGGGGGGAGGGACAGCCATTCGTATCCGTGGAACAACTTCGTTCAACGGCAGTAACGACCCACTGTATGTGGTGGATGGTATTCCTGTAGACAATATCAACTTCTTAGCACCATCGGATATTACCGACATGCAAGTGCTAAAAGATGCTTCCTCGGCCGCTATTTACGGTTCTAGAGCTGCCAATGGTGTAGTGCTCATCACCACCAAGCAGGGGATGGCTGGCAATGCTAAAGTCACCTTCAATATGTTGGCTACCCAAAACCGCGTGACCAACAGCATTGAACCCCTAAATACCGCGCAATACATCGATCTACAGAAAGAAATAGGCTTGGTTGAGCTTCCCGATAACCTGACTGATCAAACCAATTGGTTCGATGAAACGTTCCGCAACGGTGTAACCCAATCTTACCAGGCTTCGGTATCTGACGGGACAGAGAAGTTGAAGTATTACCTGTCCGGCGGCTATATGAACGAAAAAGGGGTCATCAACACGGCCTTCTTCAAACGCTATAACTTCCGCGCAAACATCGATAACAAGGTGCGCGATTGGTTGAAAATCAATGCGAATATTTCCTATTCCGACAACAATAGAAATGGTGTGACCGAAGGATTAGGCTCCAACCGGGGCGGTGTGGTCTTATCGACCATCAATACCCCAACCTATGCGCCAATTTGGGATCCCTTCGAGCCTGAACACTATTACAATAACTTCTACGGTATCAACAATGTCACCAGCCCGCTGGAAAACATGGCCCGTAGCAAAAACAATAAAGACCGCGAAAGCCGTATTCTTGCTGCAGGAAGTGCAACCATTTTCTTCTTGCCCGAGTTAAACTTCAAAACAACCTTCGCTTTAGACCGTAGAAACGGGTTCAATTCTCAATTCTTAGACCCTATTTCTACCTCATGGGGACGTCAGAATTTTGGGATGGCCTACGATGCCCGAAACACCAATACCGTGTTAACCTTCGATAATGTATTAAACTATAACAAATCGGTAGGTTTACACAATTTCGAAGCCATGCTAGGTTCTTCTTGGACAGGCTCGAAGTATGAAAACAACTACATCAATGCCTCCCACTTCCGCAACGACTTGATTCAAACCTTGAATGCCGCCAATAAAATCTCCTGGAATGGTACAGGCTCAGGAGCATCCGATTGGGCTATCATGTCATATTTTGGCCGTTTAGCCTATAATTTCGATAGCAAATACTTAGTGACGGCGAATCTTCGTGCCGATGGCTCTTCTAAATTGAGCCCTGAAAACCGCTGGTCTATGTTTCCATCCATCTCGGCAGCTTGGCGTTTATCGTCTGAGGAGTTCCTGAGCGATGTTCCATGGCTGAACGACTTGAAAATCCGTGGAGGTTGGGGTAAAACAGGAAACCAATCCGGAATCGGGGATTATTCCTACTTACAGCTGTATAATATCCGTCGGATTGAATGGTTCCAAAACAACCAGGACAATGCCCTGCCGGTTGTTTCTGCCGGAAACTTACGGACCAAAGATTTGAAATGGGAAACCACCACGCAAACGAACGTAGGGGTCGATTTTACAGGCTTCAATCAACGCTTGACGGTAAACTTAGACTATTACTATAAATACACCAAAGACATGTTGATGTATGTGTCATTACCTGAAGGCGCGGCACAGGCTTCCTCTATTCGTCGGAATGAAGGCGAAATGAGTAACCGAGGTTTCGAAGTCAATGTGAATAGCAAAAACTTAGTCAACGACTTTAAATGGAGTACCACCTTCAACATCTCTTTCAACAAAAACCGCTTGGAGCACCTGGACATGCAACAGATCTATGATGCCGGAAAAACGGTAGACTTTGTCAATGCGAATGTGGTAAGGAATACACCTGGCCGTCCAATGGGTAGCTTCTTTGGCTATATCAGTGATGGGGTAAATCCAGAAACGGGCGAGCTGATGTATCGCGATAGCAATGAAGATGGGGTACTTTCCACGTCCGACCGTACCTTCATTGGCGATCCGAATCCTAAGTTTACCTACGGGATGACCAATGACCTGTCATACCAAGGCTTTAACTTAAGCGTCTTTATCCAAGGTTCGCAAGGCAATGATATCTTCAACGCCTCCCGGATGGAAACCGAAGGGATGTATAATGGGATGAACCAATCCACCCGCGTATTGCAACGCTGGAGAGTGCCCGGACAACATACCGAAGTGCCAAAAGCAAACTTCGATATGAAGAACTCCACCTATTTTGTGGAAGATGGCTCTTACCTGCGCCTGAAGAATATTTCCCTTTCCTATAATATCAAAGGCAATATCCTCAGCAAATGGGGCGTGAATCGTCTGCAACCCTTTATCTCAGCAACAAACTTATTGACCTTGACGAAATACAAGGGATTTGACCCGGAAGTGAACCAATATGGTAACAGTGGGGAATTGCAAGGCATTGACTGGGGTACCTATCCACAGACTAAATCCTTCGTGTTGGGTATAAATCTTGAGTTTTAATTTTTAAAAGGCAGAAAAATGAAAAGAAAATACATATATACCGCATTGATCCTTTTGAATTTAGGCGTCTTTTCTAGCTGTTCTTTGGATAAGGATCCCTTGGATACCTATTCCGATGTGACTGAAGGCGTCAATGAAGAAGGTGAAAAAGTCGTATTTAAAGATAAAGCCGCAGTAGATGGTCATATGACGACCCTCTACAATCAAATGCGCGATCGCCAGGAACACTGGTACATGGACTTATTGCTGATTGCCGAATCGCATGCCGACAATGCCTACGCAGGAACAACCGGGGCAGAAGTCGTTCCATTTGAAAACAATTCCATTGAGGGGTCCAACTCCGTTATTGAACGCGACTGGAGACGCTATATGGAAGATATAGGCCGTGCAAACCTCCTGATCGTCAATATCGATGGGGTGCAAGATCCAGCACTGACAACAGCGCTGAAAAATCGCTATAAAGCGGAAGCTAAGATTTTCCGCGCCATGATTTTATTTGATATGGTGCGCCTTTGGGGCGATATTCCCGTGATAACAACCGTTGCAGGCGATATTACCGAGGAAACCTTGGAAGAAGTGTATCCGCAGTATTTCCCGGAGCAAAAAACAGAGAAGGAAGCCTATCAGCAAATTGAAAAAGATTTGTTAGAAGCCATTCCAGATGCACCGGCAAATAACAACAACGATAAAACCAAATTCTCCAAATCGGTAGCCAAGGCCTTATTGGCCAAGGTATATGCCGAAAAACCCCTGCGCGATTACAACAAAGTTATCCAATATGCAGATGATGTGGCAGCCGATGGTTTTAGCCTGGAGCCTGATTTCACCAATCTATTTGGCGTACAGGAAGGATCTGCCGATGCCAAAATGAGAAATACACGCGAATCCATTTTAGAATCACAATTCTTCGTGGGTGCCGGCAACTGGGTGACCTGGATGTTCGGTCGCGACCTGTCCAACTATAACAGCAACTTTACTTGGGCAAAATGGGTTACCCCATCACGCGATTTAATTAAAACCTTCCAAACCGAAGGCGATCAAATCCGATTCAGCGAGTCTGTGGTCTATTATCAAACCACCTGGAGTAATTATTACCCATCCAATAATTACCCCTTTATGTACAAAACCCGCTCAGCCTACAGTAGCATCATCAAATTCCGTTATGCAGATATCCTTTTGTTAAAAGCGGAAGCCTTAATCAATGGGCCAACGCCAAACCTAACGGCTGCAGCAGCGATTATCGATCAGGTAAGACAACGTGTGAAGCTGCCTAAGCTAAGCTCAGCGGTGAAAGCCAGTAAAGAAGCGATGTTGGAAGCCCTGCTAAAAGAAAGAAGATTGGAGCTCGCTTTCGAAGGACATCGCTGGTTTGATCTGGTGCGCCTGAATAAGGTAGAATCGGTGATGAATGCCGTATATGGCAAAGACGAAGGCCGAAAAGCTCAAGTATATCCATTTTCCGTGAATTCTTACCGCTTGCCAATTCCGCAGGCCATTATCGACCAGAATTCTAAAATCAAACAAAACCTAGGTTATTAATTTGCCCTATTATGATGAATTTAAAGAAACTTATCCTTTTTGGAACCATATTTAGCTCTGTATTTACTGCTTGCGGTAATGATGCGGTGAATGTCACGCCTGAGCAACCCAACGAGCCTACTTCAGGCGACGTAAAGATTTACACCACCACAGCCTCCCTGTCCAGGGATTTCAAGAAATCCTTTATCGACTTTAGCAAGACATCCAACATGTCGCCAAAGACGATAAAACTCGATGAAACGACGAAATTCCAAACCATGGATGGCTTCGGTTCGGCCATAACAGGCTCTGCGGCTTATAATTTATTGAAAATGACAAGCCAGGATCGTGCGAAATTTCTCAAGGAAACTTTCTCGCCAACCGAAGGCATGGGGCAAAGCTATATCCGCATTGCCATTGGATGTTCCGACTTTTCCTTGAGCGAGTATACCCTGAACGATGAACCGGGTATAGCCAATTTCGCCCTGCAAGAGGAGGAGATAAAATATGTCATCCCTGTATTAAAGGAAATATTGGCCATCAATCCTTCCTTAAAAATTATGGGCTCCCCATGGACGGCACCCCTTTGGATGAAGGTGAACAACCTGGCCAGCCTAGGCGCGCATAACTCCTGGACGGGCGGACACTTAAACCCTAAATATTACCAAGATTACGGGACCTACTTCGTGAAATGGATTCAGGCTCTGCAAAAAGAAGGAATCAATATCTATTCCATCACCCCGCAGAATGAGCCATTGAACGATAAAAACTCCGCATCTATGGTAATGCACTGGCAAGAGCAGTTGGCCTTTGTAAAAACAGCACTCGGGCCAAAGCTTAAGGCTGCAGGCTTAACGACTAAAATATATGCCTTCGACCATAACTACAATTATGATGATATGGCCGATCAGGAAGATTATCCCGTAAAGATTTATGAGGATGCGGTTGCTGCGGCTTTCTTCGCTGGAGCAGCCTATCATAATTATGGCGGCGATAAAGCCGAATTACTCGATATTCATCAAAAGGCACCCAACAAAGACCTCATCTTTACCGAAACATCCATCGGAACCTGGAATGATGGCAATAACTTGGGTAAACGCTTAATTGAGGACATGCGCGAAGTAGCTTTAGGTACCGTAAATAATTGGGCCAAAGGTGTTATCGTGTGGAATCTGATGTTAGATTCCGATAGAGGTCCAAACCGAGAAGGTGGCTGCCAAACCTGTTATGGCGCCGTCGATATCAGTAAGAATGATTATAAAACCATACGCAAAAATTCACACTACTATATTATCGGGCATCTGTCATCAGTTGTAAAACCCGGAGCTGTCCGCATTGGCACTTCAGGCTATGTAGCAAATGGCTTGCAATACGCTGCATTTAAAAATACTGATGGCAGTTATGCCTTTGTCTTGTTGAATGAATCCGGAGAAACGAGCAGAATTACCCTCGATGATGGTAAAAACCATTTCTCCTATGAAGTTCCTGCAGCATCCGTTGTCTCTTATACTTGGAAAAAATGAGAAGATTAATCAATTATGCCGCCCTAGGACTCATCTTTGCCGTGTTGTTCGGCTGTAAAGAGGAGTTTATCGTTCCTGTAGGTGGGGGAAAGCCTACAGTAGAAATCGTCACAAAACCTAATGCCGCCTTTTTTGGCGATAGCATAGTCTATAAAGTTAAAGTCGCCGATCAAGGTAAAGAACTATCGACCTTAAAAGCAGAATTGCTCTTCAGCGAAGAGGTTGTAGCCAGTCAAACCATCCGTACCAATGCCTATGGCGAGTATGAGGGCAAGTTGTTTGTACCTTTCTTAAAGCAAGTGCCAAACGGAACGGCGACCCTACGCTTTACCGCGCAAAATGTGGAGCTCGTGAAAACAGAATTGCTGGCCGATCTGCCTTTATCGCGTCCGGAGTTCCCTTTCCTGAACCTGATTACCGAAGGAAAGACCTATAAGCTTTTACGAAAAGCAGCAAACCAATACGAGCTTACGGAAAACCTGCCGTTTAAAGTAAATGGCTATATCGAAGCACCGGCTTTTGGAGCACAGGGTAATAAAATCCTCTTCGGCTGGAACGGTGAAGCCGTTACGGAAGGGTCTACCACGAATATCCCCTTCTCTAATTCGGTGTCGGGGCAGTATACCATCGCCTTCAATACCTTTAGCTACGAAGCCAGTCCGTTTATCATTGGCTATGCCATCAATGGCAACGGCATGCGCTTGCAAGGGGAGAACCTGTATAGCGTGGACTTGAACCTGGCCATGAACGAAGAAATGGTTATCGATGGCATCGAAGGCTTAAGTAATTGGTGGATCGATAGTGATTTTATCCGCAAAGAAGGCGATCAGTACTTCTTTAATGCCATGACTGGCAAATACCGCATTACGGCAGACTTCGATAAGGAGTACTTTAAAGTGGAAGCCATGTCGGGCAATAACCTGGCCAGCTTAAATGCGGACGGCACGGGTGCCATTTGGATTATCGGTGAAGGCATTGGTAAACCGAAAGTGGCCAGCAATGAAGTCGGCTGGAACCCGGATAAAGCATTGTGCTTAGCACCAATCGGTGGTAAAAAATATCGCGTAACAGTGGTCGCAGGCACAACCGTAAAAGCCGATAACATCAACTTCAAGTTCTTCCACCAAAAGAATTGGGGCGGTGAATTTAAACATACCGACCTCAGCAGCAACAGCGACATCGTCTTTGTAGGGGATGGAACCAACGGCCGAGACTCCGGAAACTTAGGCTTAGTCGCCGGAAAACAACTGGAAGCCGGCAAAACTTATGTCTTTACGGTAGACCTATCGCCAGGAAATAACGCCGCAAAGTTGGAGGTGGTGAGGAAGTAGATGGGAGTATTAGTATTTAGTAGTTAGTATTAAGTATTTAGTATATAGTAGTTAGACCGCTTTGTCATCATTTTGTTACCACTTTGTCATGGTGAGCGGAGTCGAACCACGAACCACGAACGACTGGTACGTCAGTGCAATCAAAGACTACCTTTTTATAATTAATTAAGATTAAAGCGGACTAGGAATTTTTCCTAGTCCGCTTTTTATTGCGATGGGAAAAAGATAATCGAAATTTGCATTTATGTACCAATAGTATTGTTAATAAGCGTGTTAGGTATTGCTGATTGTATTGACGTACCAGTCGTTCGACTCCGCTCACGATGACAGCACGATCGCAGTACGATGACAGCAAGGCTAAAACGGATGTCATCTCCCCTCTCATATCTCAACAAATTTCTGTTAATTTGAACAATAACACCATTTATTATGAAAATTCGTTCCTTATTAGCTGTTTTATCAATTGTAGGAATTATGATGCTACCTCAAGACAGTGCTGCCCAGCAGAAAAAAAACACCAAGTATGTATTGGTTATTCATGGTGGTGCGGGTACTATTTTAAAGAAAAATATGACTGACTCCCTCGAGAAGGCCTATATTTCTGTATTGACGCAATCCTTAGAAGCGGGCTATGCACAATTAAAGGCCGGGAAAGCGAGCTTAGATGCCGTAGAGGCTGCCATTCATGTTATGGAAGATTCGCCGCTGTTTAATGCGGGGAAGGGGGCTGTCTTCACCCATGATGGGAAGAATGAGCTGGATGCTTCCATTATGGACGGGAAAACGCTGAAGGCGGGTGCTGTTGCCGGCATTGGCACCATCAAAAACCCGATTTCTGCCGCACGTGCCGTCATGGATCAATCCGAGCATGTGATGATGGTAGGCAAGGGAGCTGAGGATTTTGCGCAACGCGTCGGACTAACGGTTGTCGATCCGTCTTACTTCTGGACGCAATTCCGTTGGGATGCCTTGCAGCGACTTCTAAAAGAAGATTCCGAGAAAACACAACTGGATCATTCCGGCAAGCAAACCTCCATTGCGCCTTTTGTGAAAGATGATAAGTTTGGAACCGTAGGTTGTGTGGCCTTAGATAAGCAAGGAAACCTCGCTGCTGGAACCTCGACGGGCGGTATGACCAATAAGAAATTCGGTAGGGTAGGCGATTCCCCGATTATTGGAGCCGGCACCTATGCCGACAATACGAATGTCGCCATCTCCTGCACCGGTTGGGGCGAGTTCTTTATCCGTGCCAATGCGGCATACGATGTTGCTGCACGCATGAAATACGGTAAAACACCCTTGAAAAAAGCCGCAGCACAGGTGATTGAGCGCATCGGTGAAATGGGCGGTGATGGTGGCTTAATTGCCTTGGATAAAAATGGACAGGTAGCCATGCCCTTCAATACCGAAGGGATGTACCGCGGAACAGTCACCGAAGACGGGAAGATAAAAGTGGAAATCTATAAGTAAAAAAAGAATCCCTGAGTAGCCTACTCAGGGATTTTATAATAATTTAAATACCGTACAATGGCGTTGGCCCGGCGGTTGATATAAGCTGAAGGTCGTCGTGCATCCCATTTCTGCGGACTCGGGAGAATCGCAATAATCAAGGCGGCTTCCTTTTTGGTTAGGCTACGCCCCGATTTATGGAAATAATATTGTGAGGCTGCCTCTGCACCATAAACCCCTTGCCCCATCTCTATCACATTCAAGTAGACTTCCAGAATACGCTTTTTCGACCAAAATACCTCAATCAGCACCGTAAAGTAAGTCTCCAAGCCTTTCCGAAACCAGGAACGTCCCGGCCAAAGGAATACATTTTTAGCGGTTTGCTGACTAATTGTACTCCCGCCCCGTAAGGTTCTGCCTTCCTTATTGCGCTCCATCGCTTGCTTAATAGCGTCGGTATCAAAGCCATGATGCGTCATAAAATGCGCATCTTCACCCGCCAAGGCGGCACGCTTCAGGTTATCCGACATATCCGAATAAGCAAGCCACTGCCGTTCTATTTTCCATTCCTTCCCTGCAGCTTTACGCTCAAAAGCTCGCTGTAGCATCAAATGCGTAATCGGAGGATTGATAAAACGAAGCACAATCACCCACAAGATGCTAATGATGAAAAAGGCAGCGAAGGCTCTTAAGGTCCAGGGCAGGATTATACGTTTAAAAACCGACCCTTTGCTTGCCTTGCTTACTTTCTTTTTATTCGTTTTTGTAGAACGCTTAATGGCCATTAATGCAAAATTTTGATGCAAAGCTAAAGGTATTTTTTTAGTTATAACACATATTGGCGCATCAAAAAATAGGGAAGGCGTATAATTGCTTGGCCTTTGCCAGTAGGGTACGAGCGAATCGCATAAGTATGGGCCACATCGTTTGGCAAATCGCCACAATTCTGCTATTTTTACAACTCATTCAAAAAAGATAATACCTTGGCAAAAGAGAAGAAGCAAACCCCTTTAATGCAGCAATATAACAGCATTAAGGCCAAATACCCTGGCACCTTATTGTTGTTTCGAGTGGGTGATTTTTATGAAACATTTGGGGAGGACGCAGTAAAGGCCGCAAAAATTCTAGGTATTGTACTTACCAAACGGGGCAATGGCTCGGAGTCCGAAACCGCATTGGCCGGATTTCCACACCATTCCTTGGAAACCTACCTACCCAAGTTGGTACGTGCCGGACAGCGCGTCGCCATCTGCGATCAGCTGGAAGATCCAAAGCAAACCAAGACCATCGTCAAACGCGGTGTAACCGAATTGGTGACCCCCGGTGTATCCTACAACGAGAACATCGTTCAGCAAAAATCAAACAATTACCTGGCTTCCCTCTTTTTTGATAAACAAACCCTCGGTATTTCCTTCTTAGATATTTCAACCGGCGAATTCTTGGTCGCCCAAGGCAATGTCGCTTATATCGATAAGCTTTTGCAAGGCTTTAAGCCTACCGAGGTCATCTTGCCGAAAAAACAATATAAAGAGTTTGTGGAGGAATTTGGATCCTCCTATTATACCTATACCCTGGATGAATGGCCCTATACCGGCGATTATGCCTCGGAAAACCTGTTGAAGCATTTCGAGGTCAACTCCATGAAAGGCTTTGGTATCGATCGCATGCCGGTAGGAATTATTGCGGCGGGCGTCGCTTTGCATTACCTGAATGAAACAGAGCATCGCAACCTGCAACACATCTCCAACATCTCCCGGATTGAAGAAGATCGCTACATGTGGTTAGATCGCTTTACCATCCGCAACCTCGAATTAATAGGCTCCAACAATGAAAATGCAACTACCCTGTCGGATGTGCTCGATGAAACAGCCTCCCCGATGGGGGCACGCTTGTTGAAACGTTGGATCGTGATGCCCCTGAAAGAAGAGAAAAGCATTAACGAACGCCTGCAGGTGGTGGATTATTTCTATAAGAATAAAGCCCTGCGTGAAGAGTTGATTCAGGAAATTAGACAGGTAGGTGACCTGGAGCGCTTAATCTCTAAGATTGGTTTGCAAAAAGCCAATCCACGGGAAATTGCCCAATTAAAACGGGCTTTATACGCCATCGAGAAGCTGAAGGAAATGACAAATGCTGCCGAAAGCAACTCCTTACGCGTCATTTCAGAACAGCTAAATCCTTGCCTGCTGATACGGGAAGAGATTGAACGCAGCTTACAAGCCGAGCCTCCCGTGGCCTTGAATAAAGGGAATGTAATTGCCGATGGGGTAGATGCCGACCTGGATAAACTCCGCAAAGTAGCCTTCGGGGGAAAAGATTACCTTTTAGAAATTCAGAAACGCGAATCCGAAGCAACGGGAATCCCTTCGTTAAAAATAGCCTTCAACAATGTGTTTGGCTATTATTTAGAAGTAACCAATACCCATAAAGATAAGGTGCCGGAAGGCTGGATCCGGAAGCAGACCCTCGTTAATGCAGAACGGTACATCACCGAGGAGCTTAAAGAATACGAAGAACAGATTTTAGGAGCCGAAGAGAAGATCCAACAGATCGAAAATAGACTCTATGCCGAACTGCTGATCGCTATTTCAGCCTATATCAAGCCTATCCAGTTAAACGCCCAACTAATCGCCAAACTGGATGTACTGCTTAACTTTGCGAGCATTGCCGAGAAAAACTTCTATGTGAAGCCTGAGGTGAACCAAGGTAAGATTATCGATATCAAAGGCGGGCGACACCCCGTTATCGAGAAGAACCTGCCAATCGGGCAAGACTACATTACCAACGATACCTACCTCGACCCGGAAGCCCAGCAGATTATTATTATCACCGGGCCTAACATGGCCGGTAAGTCGGCCATCTTACGCCAAACCGGACTGATCGTCCTGATGGCGCAAATCGGTTCCTTTGTACCCGTTAAAGAAGCCTACCTGGGTGTGGTCGATAAGATCTTTACCCGCGTGGGGGCCTCAGATAACCTGTCTTCGGGCGAATCGACCTTTATGGTGGAAATGAACGAGACGGCCAGTATCATGAATAACCTCTCGGATCGAAGCTTGATCTTATTGGATGAAATTGGACGCGGAACCAGTACTTACGATGGTATTTCCATCGCCTGGGCCATCGCCGAGTTCCTGCATAGCCATCCGGCGGCCCGTGCAAAAACCCTCTTTGCCACCCACTACCACGAATTAAATGAACTCTGTAACTCCATGCCACGCATTAAAAACTACAATGTCAGTGTGAAGGAGCTCAACAATAAAGTCATCTTCCTGCGGAAGCTAGTTCCCGGCGGTTCCGAACATAGCTTCGGTATCCACGTAGCCAAGCTCGCCGGTATGCCACCAAAACTGATTGGACGTGCCGGAGAAATCTTGAAACGCCTGGAACAGGAGCGCACCGGTGGCGAGAAGATTAAGGACAGCATGCGTAAAATTCAAAAACAGGCCTATCAATTGCAGATGTTTGCCATTGACGACCCAGTGTTGGAAAAAATTAGAGACATGCTGAATAACCTGGACGTCAATACCCTGACACCAGTCGAGGCCTTGATGAAGTTGGATGAAATCCAGCGCCTACTGAAAAACTAACATAAACCATGGGTTCTATCTTTCAGTTTAAAGGATTTGAAGTCGATCAGGCCAACTGCCCGATGCGCATCAATACCGATGGCGTGTTATTGGGGGCCTATGCCTTCAGCGAGCAGGCCCGCCACATCCTAGACATTGGCACCGGAACGGGTGTCATAGCCCTGATGTTGGCCCAACGTTTTGAGCAGGCGCAGGTATGGGGGGTAGAAATCGATCAGCTGGCTGCGGAAACAGCCCAGCAGAACTTCCAAAAATCACCCTTTAAGGAGCGCTTACATATAGCCCATACCGATATTTTCCACTGGAAGGTGCCGGTAAACTTTGATCTGATTGTTTCCAATCCGCCATTTTACATCAACTCCCTGCATAACCCGGATGCCCGGAAAAAAACAGCCAAACATACCGATGAAGCTTTTTTTAAGGGCTTATTGGCTTTTGCAGCCGCTCAGCTCAACCCGAATGGGGAATTGCAGCTGATTGTTCCGGCTGAACTGCGCAATTTTTTACAGATCGAAGCCGAGAAACAGGGCTTATACCTGCAGCAGATCCTGCATATCCGTTCCTTTGCCAACAGCGAGGTCATTCGTTATATCCTCAGCTTTTCCCGACAACAGGGGAGCCAGCTGCAAGAAGAGGACTTGCAGATCTATGCCGATCGCGCCGTCTATACAGCGGCCTATAAACAGTTATTACGCAACTTTTTCTTAGCTTTTTAATATGAAAATTGGATTGCTGTCAGACACCCACAGTTATTTAGATAAAGCAGTATTCACCTACTTTAAAGATTGTGATGAAATCTGGCATGCCGGCGATTTCGGCAACATGGAACTGATTGAAGAGCTTGCCGCTTTTAAGCCTTTACGTGGCGTATATGGTAACATCGATGGCAAGGATATCCGTTTACAATATCCCGAGCACCTACGCTTTACCTGTGAAGGTCTGGATGTGTGGATGACCCATATTGGTGGCTATCCCGGAAAATACAGCCCCTTGGTGAAACCTGAAATCAGCAAGAATCCCCCCAAACTATTTATCTGCGGGCATTCCCATATCCTGAAGGTACAATACGATCCGAAATTGGAATTGTTACATTTGAACCCCGGTGCGGCCGGAAAACACGGCTGGCATCAAGTTAGAACCTTAATGCGTTTCGATATAAACGGGGGTAAAATAGAAAATCTGGAAGTTATTGAGTTGAATCCACGCTAAAACCTACAGGTTATCGCGTACATCTAATAAGAAACTCTTCAATTTCTCTAACGAGTCGATTACCCGTTGATTCTCCTTAGCTTCGTTTTTATTACTGCGCAAGAAGTCACGAGCACCTTGAAGAGTGTACCCTTTGTCTTTTACTAAGTTGAAGATAATCTTTAAGTTAGCGATATCGTTCTGGGTAAACAGGCGATTCCCTTTTTTATTTTTCTTGGGTTGCAGGATGTCAAATTCACGCTCATAAAATCGAATCTGCGAAGCATTCACACTGAACATTTCAGTGACTTCCCCCATTGTATAATACAATTTGTTTATTTCCCGATCTTTGTAAGGCATGTAATTTTCCTGTTGATGATTAAAACAAATATACAATCTATGTTTGAAAATCAAAAAATACAGCAGCTTAATAAAGTTTGCCGCTATTTTGTAAATTTAGTCCCATGAAAGGAAAGGTTATTGTCAGTCGGTTTTGGACCCGGTTTTTCTCCTTCGGGAAAGCACAGGCCATTACCATATTTCCCTTTATTTTCTTGCGCTATCGCCGCGATAAGACCGATCAGGTGCTCCTAAACCACGAACGCATACACATCATCCAGGCATTAGAGCTGCTTATCCTGCCGTTTTACATCTGGTACCTCACGGAGTTCCTGCTGCGCTATCTGCAATACAAAGATTTTCAAAAAGCTTACTACCACATCTCCTTTGAGCGGGAAGCCTATACTCATCAACGGGATTTAAGCTACCTCAAAAAAAGAAAACTATACAGCTTTATGGCCTTTTTAGGAACAAAATAAAAGGCCTGCAAATGAATTACAGGCCTTTTTTATTACTTGTCGGTGCGGAACGGCGACACCGGTAATCCTTTGCTGTTAAACAGGTTCGGCATGGCGGTTTCGGTAAATCCAAACCGCACGGCCACTGGATTTTTAACTTCTTTAGCACTCACCAGGAGCTTGTTGCCTTGGATGCTGCCTTGAGCAGGGTGAAACTGCATATCTTCACCGGCAATAAATAGCTCGCTGATCGGACCCTTTGCTTTTAAACCATCCTCTACATAGTAAAAGGAGACCTCAATCTGGTTGCCTTTAACGACATGCGATTTATAAATCGGTGATTTATATTCCTTGATCGGACGATCGTAAACCTCCGCAAGGGTCATATCCGATAAGCGTTTAGCAACAGCTTTCTTCTGTACCGGGTGTATATCTTTAATATTGTCTACCAGGTCGGTTATCACCACCATGCCTGTTTTTGGCATTTCTACCGCCGTCTTCGCTTGCAATTCGCGCAGGTAGGCGGCTTTCGGGCCATCCTTGGAATTGTAGGCAAAAGGCGCGATCTGGACAAAGTAGAACGGGAATTCCTGATTCCAGGCAGCACGCCAAGAGCCTATTAAGGTTTTCATGAGCTTATCATAGCTCGGGTAGTAGCCTACATTGCTTTCTCCTTGGTACCAATAGGCTGCGGTGAGGTTATATCCTGCGTAGGGATGCACCATGCTGTTCCACAATACACCGCCTTCATAAGGGCGGTAATTATTGATGTCCTGCATTTTGGCATATTTCAATAAGAACGGATCGTTTACAATTAAATGGTTCGGCGTCCATACCTCCGCGCCGGTTCCGCCCCAGCTCGCATTGATAACGCCAATAGGCACATTGATTTCTTTATTGATTTCCTTAGCAATGAAATAACCAATAGCCGAAAAAGGCTTTAAGGTTTCAGCGCTTAAGGTCGTCCAGCTGTTCGGCAGGTTTTCTTGCGGATTGCTCGCCGCCACGCGGCTGGCCTGCAAGAAACGGATTTGCGGATTATTGGCACTTGGCAATTCATCCATTATTTCTTTCAGGTTCTGGTTGCCACCCCATTCCATATTCGACTGCCCCGAGCATAGGAACACATCGCCCAAGAGGATATCGGATAATTCCAGGGTTTCCGTTTCATTGGAAATCACCTTCAAGGTATAAGGGCCACCTGCTTTTCCGGCAGGTAATTTTACCGCCCATTTACCATTATAATCCACTCTAGTTTTCACGGTATCTTGAAACCAAGAGCCAATCACCTTAATTTGTCGGTTTGCGCCACCCCAACCCCAGAAATTGAGCTCGGTATTGCGCTGCAAGACCATATGGTCCGAGAAAAAGTTAGGAAGACGCAATTGCGCCATAGCGGTATGAATAACCACAAAAAAGCTGAGCAGGCAAAGCCCCAAATGTTTAATAGTCATGTTGTAGATTAGGTTCGTTTCTCGAATTTACGAAATCGCAAGGGAAATCCATCCTGTACTTTCTGTTTTTGCGATAAAGGGGGAGGGGAGCTGGGCATGGTTTGTTATTACGTTTTTTTGTCCTTGTGAACTGTGATCACGTTTGTCATCGCATTGTCATCGCATTGTCATCGTGAGCGGAGTCGAACGACTGGTACGTCAGTACAATCAATCATACATAAAGAGCTTAATAATAACACTTTAATACACGTGTTGTAGGTTAAAAACACTACCAGCCTTAGTTTACGACCTGTACTGACGTACCAGTCGTTCGACTCCGCTCACGATGACAGCACGATGACAGCCAGTTCACTTCCTTTTCTCCCCCCTTTCTCCCCCCTTTCTCCCCCCTTTCAAACCCCTTTGCAATAAGCTTTCATACGCTTCACAAAAGCCACTACAAAGCCGCAAAAAAGCTTAGTGCTAAAAGCAGCTTAAACCCCTTATAAACCAAAACGCCTCGCATACATCTATGCGAGGCGTTTTAAAAATTTATTCGAAGCTTATCCGACCAATTTCAGGAAGGTAGCTACTTTTTCTTTCAGTTGTCTTCTATCCACAATAAAGTCTAAGAAGCCGTGCTCAAGCACGAATTCGGAGGTTTGGAATCCTTTTGGTAAATCTTTTTTAATGGTTTCTTTAATTACCCGAGGGCCAGCGAAACCGATAAGGGCGCCGGGTTCCGCGATATTAATATCACCTAGCATGGCATAAGATGCTGTTACCCCACCAGTAGTTGGGTCTGTAAGTAAACAGATATACGGCAACTTCGCTTGGCTTAACAAGGCTAATTTTGCGGATGTTTTCGCCATCTGCATTAAGGAGAAGGCTGCTTCCATCATGCGGGCACCACCAGATTTGGAGATCAGCATAAATGGTAATTTATGTTCGATACAATAATCGATGGAACGGGCGATTTTCTCCCCAACAACAGAACCCATAGATCCGCCAATAAAGGAGAAGTCCATACAAGCCACCACCAACTCTTGTCCATTTAACTTGCCTACCGCGGAACGTAAGGCATCGTTTAAGCCTGTTTTGGCTTGACTATCTACCAAACGCTCTTTGTAAGGTTTTGAATCGACGAAATTTAGGGGGTCACCTGCTTTCAGGTTAGGGAATAATTCGGTGTATTCGTTATTATCAAATAAAATCGAGAAATAAGCCGTAGAACCGATGCGGATATGGTAATCGCAATAATGGCAAACGTATTTGTTTTCTACTTGCTCTACATTTAATAAAGGCTTCTTACAGTTGGGACACTTGTTCCACATACCATCAGGAGCCTCTTTTTTATTCTCAGTCGCAGTATGAATTCCTGCTTTGTTTCTTTTAAACCAACTCATAGACTAACGTTAATCGGATTACAAATAAACAAAAAATATCTAACATGTGGTGGAGGAAATCAAAATGATGATGCAACAGGGGAGGGTACCAAATAAAAAATGGGTAAGCTCCCTCTATCGCACCGCTCAACTAAATACCCTTGCTTTGTTCCCAACCTGGGGGAGTCAATAGGAGCTGGTCGTAGAGGACTTACCCACGGCAAAAGTAACAAAAAATTAATGTTTCGGAAAACTTAATTGTAATGTTTCAGTATACCGCTGATTGTCAGTGAAAAAATTACATCTTTTCTTTATGATACTCGCCGGTAAGGGCGTAAAATCCGAAAAATGCAAGCCCACAGGAGATAATCGGCGTCAGGATAAAGAGGATAATAATCCCGAAGACGACATCTTCTTGGTGGCCGGAAAGGATTTTCGGCAGGCCAAATTTCGCAATACAGAAATAAGCCGCTAATAGGGCCAGGATAATCCAAACGATACCTAATATTTTCTTTAATGATTCCATGTTAGTTTAAGTCTTTAGCTACCATATTCTTGTTAATATACAACGCACCGATAATAAAACATACCGCTGAGATAATAATCGGATACCATAAGCCTTCTAAGTAGAAGCTTGGATCCTGCGCCATCTTAGCATTACTGGCCAGGTAGGTGGATACGGCCGGCAGCAATCCTCCGAAAATACCGTTTCCGATATGGTAGGGTAGCGACATGGAGGTGTAGCGTATTTTTACCGGGAATATTTCTACCAAGAAGGCTGCAATAGGGCCATACACCAAAGTGATGTAAATAACCTGTATAAAAATTAAAAAGATCAGGTATACATAATTCCCTCCGGAGATATGGACGGTGTTTTTAACCAGCGTATTCTTTCCTTCGCTATTATTTTTCGGGCTACCATCGATGAGGTAATGTGCGGTTGTTGTCGTTTTTAGACTCGTGCCGTCGCTATAGGTCTTTTCAATATGGCTGACTTCATCATAGCCCTCGGCGGTTTCTACACGTTGGGAAACATCGGCTGCGCTGCTGCTGACTTCCTGCTTATTGCTGAGGTTGGTGACTTGGTACATCGCCTCGTAGATAGGGCGATAGGTTAACACAGCCAGGAGCATGCCTGTTAGCATCACCCATTTGCGGCCAACCCGGTCGGAGAGCTTCCCGAACACCACAAAGAACGGCGTGGCGAATAGGAGGGCTATCCCCAGAATCATATCCGCCTGATCGGAGTCCAGATTCATCACGGTCTTCATAAAACTCATGGAATAGAACTGACCCGTATACCAAACGACACCTTGACCCATAGCAGCACCAAAGAGCGCCAAGAGCACAAATTTTAAATTATACTTATTGCCGAAACTTTCTTGTAGTGGGTTTTTCGAGGTTTTACCTTCTTTTTTCGCCTTGGTAAATTCCGGCGATTCATCCATGTTTTTACGAATCAAATAGGACACATAAACCATTAAAATGGAGAGAAGGAAGGGCACACGCCAGCCCCATAAGTCAAATTGAGCCTCGGAAAGGAAAAAACGGGTAACCAAAATAACGACTAAGGAAATAAACAAACCGAAGGTGGCCGTCGTTTGAATCCAGGACGTCCAATAACCGCGTTCTCCTTGTGGGGCATGTTCAGCAACGTAAGTGGCGGCACCGCCATATTCGCCGCCCAAGGCCAAGCCTTGTAACAAGCGGAGTATCAACACAATGGCTGGCGCAAAATAGCCTATGCTTTCGTAACTGGGTATACAACCGATGAGGAAGGTGGCCCCACCCATGAGGAGCAAAGTAACCATAAAGGTATATTTGCGGCCAATCAGGTCGCCCAGACGGCCAAAGAATAAGGCGCCGAAAGGTCGTACCACGAAACCGGCGGCAAAGGTGGCGAGGGTAGAAAGGAAGGCGGCCGTCGGATTGTCGGAAGGGAAGAATTTGGTGGAAATGACAATCGACAAACTGCCGAAGATAAAAAAGTCGTACCACTCGATTAGGGTACCTAAGGAGGAAGCGCCGATGACCTTCCAAATTCCTTTTTTACTAACTTGTTCTTGCATATGAAGTTCTAGGTTTATGATGGTAATATAATTGTTTACAGGTTTTTATAGGTTTTTCCCGGTAGGGCGTGGAGGAGGCCTTGCAATTCCATTTCGAGGAGGGTGGCGGCCATTTTGCTGGCGGGCCAATCCAAGTGGGCGGCAAGGCTGTCGATGCCGGTTTCCCCATGGTCGCGCAAGTATTGGTAAACGGCGAGTTGTTCGCTATTCATGCTGGGAATAAGCGATAGCTGCACCGCTTTGGGTGAGGCTGCTGTTCGGTTTTGCCAGGACATCAGCTCGATTAAATCTTCAGCATGGCGGATTAAATGCGCTTGGTTATCCTTGATTAATTGATTGCATCCCGCAGAATAAGGCTGATCGATGCCGCCAGGATAGGCGCATACATCCCGGTTATAATCATTGGCATAGGATGCGGTAATTAAGGCACCGCCTTTATTGCCTGCTTCCACAACCACTGTCACATCGCTCATGCCGGCAATAATGCGATTGCGCATCGGAAAGTTGCATTTCTCGGGCAGGGCGCGGTAATTGAATTCAGTCAGTAGGCTTCCGTTTGCCATAATATCGCCCACATAGCGTCGGTTGCTATCCGGATATATAGTGCCTAAGCCATGGCCTAAAACCGCGACATTGGGCACCTCCTGCTTTATGCAGGCTTGGTGAGCCAGGATATCAATGCCTAAGGCTAAGCCACTGACCACATAGGCGCCAATTTCTTTGAGCCCTGCTAAGAGCTCATCGACAATCTTTTTGCCATAATAGGTAGCATTGCGGGTGCCAACGATACTCACCATTTTTGGGCCGTTAAAATTCATGTGCCCATAGCTGTATAACAGCAAGGGGGCATCTTCACAATGCCGTAAGCGATTGGGATAGGCCTCATCTTCAAACCAGATGGCTTGAATTTGATGTTGCGCAATGAGGTTGGCCTCCTGTTCGGCGGCCTTAAAAGTAGCACTGCAGCGAATATGTTGAATGAGTTGATGACTGATGCCAGGAACAGCACGCAGCTCTTTTTCAGGGCAGCTAAAAAGGTTTTCCACAGAGCCAAAATAAGCCAGGAGTTGCCGGCTTAACTTCGGGCCAATGCCCTTAATCTTGGTTAATGCAATTTTTTCGATGAAACTCATGCTGTTTAGGTTCAATAAAGATAATGTTTCGAAGGGCCTTCTGCAAGGCTCGATTGGAATTTATTGATTAACTTTGTCCTTAAACGAATAAAGAATGGAATTACAAGAACCCTTTGATATTGAGATTGCCGGTATAACCTATTCCGTATTTCCGGATGAAAAGGATACTTATACCGTGTTTAAAGATGGACAGGAATATGTGCAGATTATCAAAGATACCGATACGACATGGTTGAAATTACACCCGGAGACGGGTTTACCCATGTTCGGAATGGATGAGGAAATTAATAGCATAGGACAAGAGATTAAAAAGTTTACAGAACAATAGTGTCTTGATTTAATCGTATTTACGTTAGCTAAATATAGGCATTGATTACGGAAATAATTAATGCCTATGTATAAAATTTAACTTACGTGAAATATAGCTTGTCTATAATTTGCCGCTCGGGCGAATGGAAGGGAGGTGCTACGCTGGGGCTTATGGCCTACATAGGCACATAAACCACATATTTAGTATCGAAGAATTCATCTTTAAAGTAGCTGGATAGGGGATGGAGTTCCGCTTTCACCTTGGCTTCTTTAATTTCTTCGCGTAAGTCGCCACCTTTTAAATAGAGGATGCCGTTCGGAATCCCGTTTCTGTCTTTCTTCTCGAATTTATTGCGGATCCAGGGAATAAAATCGCCTAAACGTGTAACAGCACGCGATACCACAAAGTCGTATTTATAATCCAGCTGCTCGGCACGGATATGATCGGCTTCCACATTATTAAGCCCTAAACCTGCCGCCACTTCACGCACCACCTTAATTTTCTTGCCGATGGAGTCGACCAGGTGAAACTTCACCTCAGGGAACATAATGGCCAAAGGAATACCTGGGAATCCACCACCGGTACCTACATCCAGGATGCGTGTATTGGGAGCAAACTCCGTGATAAACTTCGCAATGCCCAAGGAATGCAGCACATGCTTTAAATAAAGACTCTCGATGTCTTTGCGGGAAACCACATTAATCTGATCGTTCCAGAAGGGATATAACTCAGCTAGTTTGGCAAACTGTTCTTTCTGCAGGTCCGTTAACTTCGGAAAATGTTCGTATATAATATCGACTGTTGGATTCACGGGTATTGGTTTTGGGGATTATTTCCAAGCAACTTGCTTCTTTGATCGATTGAACAAGCCGTTGAAACAGATATAAAAATAATAATATAAATCTAAAATAGGGAGCCATACGAGGAGGTCGGATACGGCTAATTTCTTATAAATCGGCCGAAAGACCAGCAATTGGCAGATCAGGCGAAGGAAATAGGCGCCAACTGGCAGGTACCACAGGCTCGGAAACAGGGCCAGACAAACAATTAGGCACATATAAAACAGCAATGCCGTAATCAATTGGGTGCCCAGCATGCGCTGGTGGCGCTTTTTATAGATAACCGATGCGCCGGAATGTCTGGCTTTCTGCTTGTAATAGCTTTTCCAGGTCAGCTTCGGCATGGAATATACATGCGCATCCGGATGGATGGATATACGCACATTCTGCTTGGTCGCGTTTTGGTTAACAAACAGGTCATCATCGCCAGATTTGATGTGCATATGCGCATTGAATCCTTTGCCTTTGAAAAATAAGGCCTTGCTATAGGCCAGGTTGCGGCCTACACCCATATAGGCGTCGCGCTTTAAGGCATAAGAGAGGTAGCTCATGGCGGTATGGGTGGTTTCAAACCGGATAAGCCGATTTAAAAAGCCTTTGAATTTAAAATAGGGCGAATAGCCTAAAACCAATTCTGTTGGCGACTCAAGGCCGCCTGTCATTTCCTTGATCCAATGTTCGCTATTCGGCTCGCAGTCGGCATCGCAAAGGAGTAGGCTTTCATGCTTTGCCCCCTTAATCCCCATGGTTAAGGCGAATTTTTTACTGTGCTTCAGTTGGATATGCTCTTTGATTTCCACCACGCGAAGCCGCGGGTAAAGGGCGCACATATCCTGCAAGATCCATTTTGTGTCGTCTTCAGAACAGTCGTTGACCACAATAACTTCAAAGTCGGGATAGTCTTGATTCAGGATGCTTGGCAAATAGGCTTTCAGGTTTTCCTGCTCGTTATGGGCACAGATTATAACCGATACCGGCGGGAAATCAGGGCGATCTGAAACCGATTGAACCCGATAACGGGCCAACTTGCTGTATACAAACAGGATGTAATACAGTTGAAATAACAACAGGAAGGCCAAAATCCCAAGCGGGAAATAGACCATTTTGAGGTGAATATTAATTGCTACATCCATACAACAGGCACAAAGATAAGGCTTATCCGAGGAATTCTGTCGGCAGGATGTTAATAAATGCGAATTAACCGTGGGAAATGCGCCACGCTCAGATTTTTATAGTATTTTTGCGCTGGATTAAAAATGAGTATGAAATTTACGCTGCAAGCACAAGATAAAGGATCAAGAGCCCGGGCCGGAGAAATCGAAACCGCCCATGGAACCATAAAAACACCGATTTTCATGCCGGTAGGTACCGCCGGAACGGTGAAAGCCGTGCACCAGCACGAGTTAGTGAATGATATTCAAGCGCAAATTATTCTCGGAAATACCTACCACCTGTACCTGCGCCCCGGATTGGAGGTGTTGAACAAAGCAGGTGGTCTGCATAAATTCAATAATTGGGATAAGCCGATTTTGACAGACTCGGGAGGTTACCAAGTGTATTCCTTAACCGAAGTGCGTAAGATTCGCGAAGAAGGGGTAACCTTCCGCTCGCATATCGACGGGTCGAAACACTTGTTTACGCCAGAGAATGTTATGGATACCCAACGCATCATCGGTGCCGATATTATTATGGCATTCGATGAGTGTACTCCTTATCCTTGTGATTATAAATACGCGCGCCGCTCCTTAGATATGACCCATCGTTGGTTAAAGCGTTGCTGCGATCGTTTTGATCAAACCGAGCCTTTATATGGTTATGATCAGACTTTATTCCCGATTGTACAGGGGTCGGTATACAAAGACCTGCGCGAGAAATCCGCAGAAACCATCGCTTCCTTTAACCGGGAAGGAAATGCTATCGGTGGTTTATCTGTTGGGGAACCCGCAGAAGAGATGTACGCGATGACCGAGGTAGTGACCAATATTCTTCCTCAGGACAAACCGCGCTATTTGATGGGGGTAGGAACGCCTGTGAATATTCTGGAAAATATTGCCCTGGGTATTGATATGTTCGACTGTGTGATGCCCACGCGGAACGCTCGGAACGGCATGTTGTTTACCCAAAACGGGATTATTAATATCAAGAACGAGAAATGGAAAGATGACTTCAGCCCTATTGAAGCGGAAAGTGATCTTTTGGTGGATCAGGTGCATACAAAAGCTTATCTACGCCACTTAATCCGTTCGCAAGAAATTTTAGGTGCACAAATTGCCTCTTTACATAATCTACATTTTTATCTTTGGTTAGTGGAACAGGCGCGTGAGAAAATCATCGAAGGCACCTTCTATGATTGGAAAAATAAAATGGTTAAAATTTTAGGCCAACGCTTATAATTGCAGCATGAATATCATCGATCGTTATATCATCAAGAAATACCTTTCTACCTTCGCATTCACGGTGGCTATCTTCTGTGTGGTGATTGTTATTTTCGATGTGTCGGAAAAGATCGATGACTTCAATAAGTACAAAGCGCCAATGTCGAAAGTGTTCCTGGAGTATTATGCTTTGGGAAGTTTGCCTTTCTTCATCAATATGCTGACCCCCTTATTTAACTTTATTGCCGTAATTTTCTTTACCTCCAAGATGGCCGATCAGACCGAGATTGTGCCGATTTTGAGTGGTGGGATGAGCTTTAATCGCTTGTTGCGGCCTTATATGATTTGTGCCGGTATCATCTTCGCCATGACCCTGGTGTCTAATATCTACATCATTCCTTTTACCAATAAAATCAAGGTGAACTTCGAGAATGTGTATGTGAAGCCCGATAAGGTATCGACCTCCTCCTCTTCCACACACATGCAAATCGATTCGAATACCTATGTGTATATGGGGTCCTTCGATACGCAATCTAAGGTGGGCTATAATTTTGCCCTGGAGAAATTTGACGGCGATAAGATGGTGGAGAAATTGATGGCCGATCGCATTACCTGGGATTCCGTAGCCAATAAATGGAGTATTCACGCCTATACAAACCGTACCATTAATGGCCTGAAGGAAAAAATGGAAAGCGGGGAGAAGCGCGATACCACCCTCGATATGCGTCCGCAGGATTTCGAGGTCTATGAAAATGTGTTTACCACCATGGACCAAATCGACCTGGAGAACCGGATTGCTAAGGAGGAAACCCGCGGAACCGGGATGATGAACGACCTGCTGCTGGAAAAATACAAACGCTTGATTAATCCATTCTCGGCTTTTATCCTGACCCTGATCGGGGTGTCGCTCTCCTCAAAGAAGGTGCGCGGCGGTATCGGGTTGAGTTTAGGGCTAGGGATTGGCTTAAGCTGTATATACATCGTGCTGGAGCGTTTCTCCAGTATGTTCTCGCTGAAAGGAGGACTGGATCCCTTGATCTCCGTGCTGATACCAAACGTGATCTTCCTCTTGCTGAGTTTTTACCTGTTAAAGAAGGCTCCAAAATAATTCTTCTTCCATGGCTAAGCTAACTATTAACCGCAATATCATCATATTGCATTTTACCGTGTTGATTTGGGGATTCACCGGTGTTTTAGGCGAACTGATTTCTATTCCTGCCATGCCTTTGGTTTGGTATCGGGTGTTCATTGCTGCCATCTCCATCTATGTGTACTATGTCTTTACCAAACGTTCCTTAAAGGTTACCAAGCAGCAGCTGTGGCAATACTTGGGAGTTGGGATGCTAGTGGGCTTGCACTGGGTGCTATTCTTCCATGCCATTAAGATTTCCACCGTGTCGGTGACCTTAGTGACTCTTTCCTCTTTGACGCTGTTCACCGCCATTTTAGAGCCGATTATCAACCGGAAGTCGATTTCCGTCTCGGATATCTTGGTTGGCTTGCTGATTATCTTCGGGATTTACCTCATCTTTAAGTTTGAGTTTCAATACTTCTGGGGTATTACCTTTGGCCTGCTCTGTGCTTTCGTGGCCAGCATATTCTCTATTTTTAACGCCCGTATGGTGAAAAAAGGAGATGCCGCCGCCATTACCTTCTATGAAATGCTGGGGGCCTGGGTAGGGGTATCTGTGGTGATGTTGCTGGGTGGGCAATTCGATGAACACCTATTCCTCAATACGAAGGACCTGTTTTTCCTACTGGTTTTAGGAGTAGGCTGTACGGCGATTGCTTATGTGCTGGGGGTAGCGGTGATGAAAGAGCTGTCGGCCTTTACCGTGGCTTTAACGACGAACCTCGAACCAATCTATGGTATCCTCTTAGCCTTGCTGATTTTTGGGCAAAAAGAAGCGATGTCTTCGGGTTTTTACATGGGGGCAAGTATTATCCTGGCCGCTGTATTTATATACCCTTATTTGAAGTCCAAAATCCGTTTCTAATCCTTGATTATTCTTTTAAATTAATCTGGTTGTTCCTGAAAAAGGGTCTACCATGTTGGGCTGGGTTGTTCGCTTATTCCTACTTTTTTATCGGAATTGTGGAAAATAATTAATTCCTACCTTAAAGGATTTACCTGTAAATATTCTTCTACAATAAAATAATAAATCCGTCGGGATTCCATTGCGCAACCGATTGCGTAGCATTTTATTTTTGCTTAAGTCTCCCATTCCCTGTATCTTTTTCTAAAATTTCATAGAAAATATAATACTATGTTTAAAAAATACATAAAGTAAGATAGTATTATTTGAAATGTAAGGGATGTTTGATTGTATAGGTAAATCGTTTAATGTTTACTGCAAACATGGAAATACAAGGAAATTATAATAATTTTTCGAGTAGATTAAAACATTCCGAATAGCTGGTGTCACTAATACTTGCACGAAAATTGCAATTAGTAATATGAATGCATTAACATGTTCCCTATAAAAACGGTTTAATAGAAAATAAACGGTTTTTATTCAATAGAATCTCTAACTATTAATTTTCAAAACGAGAAATGAGGTTGCTTTTCACACAGGCAACCTCTCTTTCTTGGTGAAATCTTCCTCCCAGCATAACAGCAGCTTGGTCGATGCAATGATGAATTTCCTATGCTGCCTGAATGCCTTTTAAAGAGACCTATTTGCAGCGCCTGCGAAAACTTTTCTAAAATAGCATGTTATCTTAAGGTAAATCCTTTGCTTTTTTCCCTTTCTTTTAGCTTAGCAGTACCAAGATGTTTTATTTAATCGTAACTTTGTACTTTTACAAAAAGCTGAACATTAGGTTGCCGGGAGGTAACGAATCAATAAAATAATATGGCAAATATCGTAGCAATTGTTGGAAGACCAAATGTAGGGAAATCCACCTTATACAACCGTTTAACGGAAAGTCGCAAAGCGATCGTGGATGACTTTAGCGGAGTAACCCGCGACCGTCATTATGGTCAGGCAGAATGGATTGGCAAGAAATTCACCGTCATCGATACGGGTGGCTTTGTGCACGGATCGGAAGATGTTTTCGAAGCAGCTATCCGTGAGCAAGTATTGATTGCTATCGAGGAAGCTTCCGTGATCTTGTTCGTAGTCGATGTAACAACCGGTACTACAGACTTAGATGATGAAATTGCCGGCATCCTACGCCGCAGTAATAAACCTGTCTATATCGTATCCAATAAAGTGGATAGCGCCAAACAGGTAAATGACTCGGCAGAGTTCTACTCCTTCGGTCTTGGTGATCCGTATAACATCTCTTCCATGACTGGTTCTGGAACCGGTGAGCTCCTTGACGATGTGGTGAGCCATTTCGAAGTGGAGGAAGAGGAAGAATCTACCTTGCCGAAGTTTACCATCGTCGGACGTCCGAACGTTGGTAAATCATCCCTTACCAACGCTTTGCTAGGTAAGGAACGTAATATTGTGACCCCAATTGCCGGTACAACGCGCGATGCCATCCGTATCCACTATAACCAGTTCGGACACGAATTCCTATTGGTTGATACCGCTGGATTACGCCGTAAATCGAAAGTTAGTGAGAACATCGAGTTCTACTCGGTAATGCGTACCATCAAAGCCTTGGAAGACTCTGACGTGGTGATCTTGATGTTGGATGCCAAAGATGGCATTGAAGCACAAGATATCAATATTTTCCACCTGGCCGAGAAAAACAAAAAAGGGATCATGATCTTGGTGAACAAATGGGATACCATAGAGAAAGACCATAAAACAGCGAAAGCTTTTGAAGAAGCGATCCGCAATAAGATTGCGCCGTTTACCGATGTGCCTATCTTATTTACTTCTGTAACCGAGAAACAACGTATTTTCAAAACCGTGGAAACGGCCATGGAAGTTTATCAAAATAAAACCAAGAAAATCCCTACGTCTAAGTTGAACGAGGTGATGTTGGAGATTATTGAGAACTACCCGCCACCAGCGAACAAAGGAAAATACATCAAGATCAAATACGTGACGCAGATTCCAGGAAGATCGCCTATGTTTGCTTTCTTCTGTAACTTGCCCCAGTATATCAAAGATCCGTACAAGCGTTTCATCGAAAATAAACTCCGCGAGAACTTCGATTTCAAAGGAGTGCCTATTCAAATCTTTTTCAGACAAAAATAGTATCAATACCCGATATGCAGCATAACTTAGTTTTATACAATACCCTTACACGTAAAAAAGAGAATTTCGAACCTATACACCCTAACCTGGTTGGGATGTATGTGTGTGGACCCACTGTTTACAGTGATGTACACTTGGGGAACTGTAGAACCTTCGTATCCTTTGATTTAATCTATAGATACCTGCTGCATCTGGGCTATAAGGTGCGCTACGTGCGCAACATCACCGATGCCGGACACCTGGAAGGCGATAATGACGAGGGCGATGATAAGTTTGCGAAGAAAGCCAAGCTAGAACAGCTGGAGCCAATGGAGATTGTACAAAAGTATACCATCGGATTCCATGATGTTTTGCGCTTGTTCAATACCTTGCCGCCAAGCATCGAGCCTACAGCAACCGGCCATATCTCGGAGCAAATCGAGATGGTGAAACAGATCATCGATAATGGCTATGCCTATGAAGTGAATGGCACGGTTTATTTTGATGTAGAGAAATACGTTAAAGAATATAACTATACCATCCTGACGAACCGTAACCTGGAAGACATGCTTAACAATACCCGTGAGCTAGGCGGACAGGATGAAAAACACGGACGTCTGGATTTCGCCCTATGGATCAAAGCCAAACCAGAGCATATTATGCGCTGGCCTTCCCCTTGGGGAGTAGGCTTCCCGGGATGGCATATCGAATGTTCCGCCATGAGTCGTAAATACTTAGGCGATCAATTTGATATTCATGGCGGAGGTATGGACCTGGCCGCGACCCACCATACCAATGAGATTGCCCAATCGCAAGCTTGTAACCATAGCACCCCTGCTAAATACTGGATGCATACCAATATGCTAACCGTTAATGGCGCAAGGATGTCGAAGTCGGCAGGAAATGGCTTCCTACCAGGGGAGTTGTTTACCGGAAACCACGCCTTGCTAAACCGTGGCTATTCCCCGATGGCTGTTCGCTTCTTTATGTTGCAGGCCCATTACCGCAGTACCTTAGACTTCTCCAATGAAGCCTTGGATGCGGCAGATAAGGGATATAAGCGCTTGATGACGGCCATTGCCCTGTTGGATAAGATCAGCCCGGCTGCTAAATCCACCTTCGGTGATCTGAAAGCTATTCAGGAAAGAAGTTATGCAGCCATGGACGACGACTTCAACTCGCCGGTATTAATTGCCGAGCTCTTTGAAGTGGTGCGCATAATCAACTCCATTTACGATGGTAAATTAACCATCAACAAGAAAGACCTCGACGCGTTAAAAGCCTACATCCAAGCCTTTGTATTCGATATTTTAGGGCTGAAGGATGATCAACTTGGCGACGCTGATAATATGGATGATTTGATGCAGATTATTATTGATTTGCGCAATGATGCCAAGCAGAATAAAGACTTTGTGATGTCAGATCGCATCCGTGAACAACTTACCGCTATCGGAATTCAACTCAAGGATAGCAAAGATGGAACACTTTGGAATAAGATTTGATTAGTAAGGTAAAATTTAAACAATGATTTACAAAAAAGCCTTTACTGTACTTACCACGGCCTTGATCTCCCTGTCGAGCTTTGCTCAGCTTCCGGAGAAAGTCGGTGGTTTGTTATCGGTAGATAAAACGGCGGCAAATCTTTCAAGAACAGAGAACCCTCATACCGGATTGAAATACATGGTAGATAAGCTATCTACCTTTTTTGTACCCTCGCCTGTGAATGCGGTGAACTACCTGGACAACCGTCCGAACATCCCTGATGTACTTACCTGGAATCCCAATTTTGCATTGGTGTCTCGCAGTTTAGACTGGGGGGTTACTTCCGGGCCGTTAGAGTTCCAGAAAGTAGGCGCTATTAAACGATACGGACAGTATGTGACGGTATGGCGTCGGGATAAGAAAGGAGCCTGGAAAGTCCATGTACGTGCGGAAGTAGAGAACTTCGGCAAGGGTAAATCCAGCGGACTGGAATATTACGAACCGGATGAGAAGGCCTATCTGAAACACCGTTCAGATAAGCGTCTGCAGCAGCGTGAGGAAGTCGTGAAGCAAACAGATGAGTTGTTCTCAACCATTCTGAAAGCCGATACCAAAACCGGCTATAATGAATTCCTGGCCGATGATGCTCGTTTCTATTTTCCATGGCAACCCGAAATGGAAGGTCGTGAAAAAGTCGTAGCCTTCTTAAAGAAAGAGCGTATAGAGATCGATACGGATCCGGTTGGTGTTGGACGTGCCTATAGCGGTGAGTTTGCCTATACCAACGGTACTGCGACCGTAGGCATGAAAGATAAGGTGGTTAAGTTTAACTACATCCGTATCTGGCAATTGAAAGAAGATTTTCAATGGAAAGTGATCTTGGAAATGATGTTCGAAAGGTAATATCCTACACATAAGCATACAAAAAAGGCGAATCGGAAGATTCGCCTTTTTTTATAGTTCTTGTTGCAGCGTATTATTTTGCTGCGATATCATTGTCTGTCGGAGTTAACCACATCTTCAATTCGTCACAAGTCTGGAAATCTTCACTCACGTGTACAAAGGTAGCTTTGGTTTTCTTTTCAAACCATTCGCTCAGCTTTCTACGGGTTTTATCCTCTTGTGCGGCTTCCTGAATCTTCGCGAAATCCTGCTCTAAACTGGCCGTGTGTGGCGGAATCCGGGTCTTCAGGTAGTTGAATTTATAGGCCACTTGTTCTGTTCTGTCCTTAAACTGGTAAGGTTTCGAGAACTCGCCTGGTTTTAAAGGGTCAATAGCGATAAATAATTCCTTCTCTAAGGCATCCACCGGAATCAAGGTCGTTCTGGATGCCGATTGTTCGTTAATCACCATACCGCCATTGAATTTGGTTTCTTTATTGTCGGAGAACATGGCGGCTGCCGTGTGGAAAGGAAGCTTTCCGCTGCTCACCTTATCGTAGATACTATCGATCTTCGCTTTTGTGCGCTCTAAGCTCGCCTGTGTTGGCTTTGTTTTAATCAACACGTGTCTTACATTCACCTCTTCACCACGGCGCTCTAACACCTGTAAAAAGTGAAATCCGAACTGCGTCTCGAATACCGGCGATACTTCCCCTTCTTTTAAGCGGAAGGCCATTGCCGAGAACTCCTTTACGTAAGTATCACGGGTTGCAAAACCCAGCTCACCACCGTAAGGGGCTGATCCATCTTCCGAATAGAAACGGGCAACCGTTCCGAAGTCCGTACCATCCAGCACTTGTTTTCTATATTTCTCCGCTTTATCACGGAATACATTCTTTTCTTCCTTGGTCAATACCGGATTGACCACAATTTCCCCAATCTCCACTTCGGTATTAAAGGCCGGTAAGCTGTCTTGGTTTAAGCTTTCAAAATAGCGTTTTACCTCTTGTGGGGTGATGCTAATTTTCTGCACAATGGTACCCTGTAGTTTATTGGCTTTCATTTGCTCGGCCATAATCGGGCGCATTTCCTCTTTGTATTGCAATAAAGAGCGTTTCAAGAAACCTTCCAAGCGTTCTTGGTTCCCTGCGCGGCGCACCATTTCACGCATACGTGCATTCAGCTGATCGTCAACTTCCGACTCTGTCACTTCTACCGAGTCAATTACAGCTTGCTGAGCCAGTAACTTCGTCATGATCAATTGTTGCAGGGCAGTACATTTGAACGACTCATCTGGCGTACCACCATTGGCAAGGTATTGCATATACTGGTTATCGATATCCGATTGCAGGATAATACTCGAGCCCACTGTTGCCACCACACGGTCAATAATCTTTTCTTGGCCTTTTACTGTTAGGGAACAAAATGCTAAGAAAAGCGTTATACTATAAAAAAGGTTTCTCATTCTTGTATTGTCAATCTATAGAGATAGTTCTCTGGCAAAATTATTAAATATTATGCCTTTTTTCTACATTTATCCTAGAATAAATAAATTTCGTACGCTAAGCATATTCGCGCTGGCGCTAAAATACCTAATTGAAGGTGAAATAAATTGGGTTTTAACCATATTTAACAGATGAAAAAGAGCTATTTACTAATCTTAGTTTCCATGTTTACTTTATCCATGAGCCAGGCACAACATAAACAAGTTCCTATGTTTGTAGGAACCTATACTTCCGAGCAGGGAAGTAAGGGTATTTATTCCTACTTATTCAATTTGGAAACCGGAGATGCGGAGGTGCAAAGTGAGGTAGAAAGCACAAGTCCATCCTTTTTAGCGCGTACCGATAAGTTTTTAGTGGCCGTTAATGAAGTAAACGACGGTAGCCAATCGCTGTCATCTTTCAACTTGCAAGATGATATCCTGACCTTCGAGAACAAACTATCTACCAAGGGCGGTTCTCCGTGCCACGTAATGCTGGGCGATAAAGGTCGTTATGCCGTAGTATCCAACTATAGCGGCGGATCTTTGGCCCTATATAGTATGGATGAAAACGGCCATATCAATGCGATGGACGATTATAAAGAATTTACAGGCAGCTCTGTAAACAGCAAGCGCCAAGAAAAACCGCATATCCACTCCGCCTTTCTAGGACCTGATAAAGCAGTGTATGTTTCGGATTTAGGAACCGATAAAATCTATGTGTTTAATGTAGTTCAGGAAGCCGGAAAGTATCAGTTTATGGAAAAAGCCGTTATTGCTGCCCCTGCAGGAGGCGGTCCACGCCACCTAGCCTTCCATCCCAACGGAAAAACCATGTACTCCCTGCAAGAGCTTACGGGCGATGTGGTGGTCTATCGTGCTAAAAAAGGAAATTGGGAGCAGGTGCAGGTTATTAGCATGAACGATGCAGGCTTTCAAGGGGAAAATGGCGCCGCCGATATCAAGGTAAGTGCTGATGGGAAATACCTCTATAGCAGCAACCGTGTGGATGCCAATACCATCAGTACCTTTGCTATTCAAAAGGATGGGCAATTGGTCTTGAAACAGGTGCTACCGGTAGAAGGGAAGGGGCCTCGGAACTTCAACTTCTCGCCAAATGGGAAGTTTGTATTGGTCGGCAATCAGTTGACTGATGAGATCGTCGTTTTCAATCGTGATGCTAAATCAGGCGAATTAAGCGATTCAGGAAAGCGTATTCCCGTATCCAAACCCGTTTGCATCATCTTTTAAAAAGGTTTAATCCGTTGCATCATCGGTCTCCGCAATCTGGTCTTCCTTGCTGAGGTCGGCCTTTTTCGGGTCACTTTCCAGCGTATGCTTCTCGGTATTATACATGCCTTGCAATTGATCTATTACCGTGCCTTTCCACAGTGGTGTACCGGTCACGTAGGCTGCACGGCCAATCATATGCGCCGCAATAGGAGCGGTTAGAATCAAAAAGAAGATAATCGCAATCGACTTGGTGGTGACGGAAATATCATCCGGGAACATAATCGCTGCGCAGATCAATAAGAGCCCTACCCCGAGTGTGGAAGCCTTTACCGTTACAGAAAGGCGCAGGTAGAAGTCGGGCATACGCAATACCCCAATGGAGGCGAAAAAGATCGACAAGGCACCTACGGTGCTCAATATGGCTAAAATTAAATCAATCATCTTTTTGTTTTTCAATGTAATAGGAAAAGGCAATGGTGCCCAGAAACGCAATCAGCGCCAAGATAATGGCCACATCCAACAGCACTTCCTGTTCCTGCCGGATACTGTAGACGGTAATAATCCCGATCCCGATCGTAATAATCAGGTCCAGGGCAATAACCCGATCCACCACGGTTGGCCCCTTAAACAAACGGATAAACACCAAGAGCACCGAAATGGTCAAGATAGGCAGGATGACAAAATCAAAATACGCTTCTAAACTCATCTTAAAATTTCTAATAACTTACGTTCCACCCCCGTTTTCAATTGACGGATAAACTGCTGTTCATCCTTGAGGTACATCACATGGATATAAATCGCCTTTTTATCGTCGCTGATATCAATAATCAGCGTCCCTGGCGTCAGGGAAATAAAGGTGGATAATATGTTGATTTCAAAATCTGTTTTTGTATTCACCGGATAGCGAACAATGCCGGGTTTAAAGAAATACTTCGGCGTAATCACATCATAGGCCACTTGAATATTGGCTTTGATCAGTTCGAAGAGGAAGAAGAAAAAGAAGGAAATGATCTTCGGGACGCGATAGAAATAGCGTTGATCCGTTTCATTTCGGTTCATAATCCACAGCACCCCGAAACCCAGTAAATAGCCGAATAGGAAGTTCGAATAGAACAACGATCCGGAGAGGGCTACCCAAATAAAGGATAGCAATAAGTTCATCAAGAAAAACTTTATCATTTCTTAAAAACTTTATCGCCCAACACCGTTTTCACGTATGAGCTGGTATCCAACAATTCATTACTGATGCGGTCCACTGCCAGCACCACATGCTCGGCCTGCAAGCCGATATACAAGGTAACGGAACATAACAGCACAATCGGCATCAGCAGCAAAACTTTCTTGAACGGCGGAAGTTCCTTAAACTTATCTTCCACCGGCTGATCTTCCGGCGTATTCTTCCAAAAAACATCCGCCCATAGCTTCGCAATCACATACATGGTCACTAAACTACCGATAATTAAAGCTGCAATAAAGAAGTACTGCCCGCCCACGAAGGCTTCCTGAAACAGGTAGATCTTTGGCCAGAAGCCCGACAGCGGTGGCACCCCAACCAGGGAAAACAGCACCAAGGCAATCAGCAGTGATATCAGCGGATAAGCTTTATACAAACCTCCCAATTTAGTCATATCCATGGTGCCGCGCACCTGTCGAATATAACCGGCTATTAAGAACATATTGGTCTTCACCATGATATCATGGATCAGGTAGAAAACTGCACCCATTAGGGCCGCTTTGGTAAACATCGCGATACCCCCAATCATAAAACCGATATGACAGACGATTAAATAAGAGAACAAGCGACGGATATTTGTTTTAATCAGCGCACCGAATGCTCCCGTCAGTATCGTAAGCACAGCCATCACCATCAATAGGTTTTTGGTGAACTCGTCGGGCACAAACATCAAGCTAAACACCCGCAAAATAGCATATACCCCAACTTTGGTCAGTAGCCCTCCAAAGGTTGCCGCCACGGCCGATGGTGGTGTATGGTAGGAGGAAGGAAGCCAATAATACAGCGGGAATACGGCCGATTTAATGCCGAAGCCCAGCAAGAAAAAGATGGCTGCTACATCCAGCAAGGGTTGATTGTGAAACTCTCGAATCCGGATGGACAGGTCCGCCATGTTCAAGGAACCGGAAATCCCATATAAGATCCCGATACCTGTCAGAAAGAAGGTGGAAGCCAGGATATTCATCGCCATATATTTCACGGCACCCTCCAACTGCGCTTTCCGTCCCCCGAGGGTCATTAACACGAAGGAGGAAATAATGATAACCTCGAACCAAACGTATAAGTTAAAGATATCGCCCGTGAGGAAGGCACCATTCAAGCCCATCAGTAGGAAGTGGAAGATGGGAAAATAGCCATAGAGCATCCGTTGGCGGGCAATCCCTACCGAGGAGAAAATCGATACGGCAAAGCCGGCAATGGCGGTGAGCAATACCATGCTTACGGCCAATAAATCGGCCACGAAGACAATGCTAAACGGGGCTTCCCAATTGGAGGCATGCATGCTTAAGGACCCCTCGGTATATACCTTGGCAAATAAACGTATCGCGATCAATAAGCCAATAAAGGCGCCACCAACACTCAGAAAGCGTTGAGTTACCGTTTTTCGCCAAGCAATAAGCTGGAGAATAGCGGTAAACAGGTGGATGAAAACAGGCGCTAAAATGTGGTTATCAATCATAAATCTTCTTCTTCCGGCGTATTTAAATCGTCTAAATCATCTGAGTCAACCAAGGCATACACCCTTTTCAGCAACACAATGGCAAAGGCCGTTAAGGCGAAGCTGATTACAATGGCTGTCAATATTAAAGATTGGGGAATGGGGTCGGCATAGATATCCTGAAACACATTCTGATCTGGGCCAATCACCGGCGGTTTTCCCTTGGTAATGGTGCCCAGTAAGAAAATCAAGATATTGGTACCATTGCCCAATAGCATAATCCCCAGCAAGAGTTTAACCATGCTTCGGCGTAGAATCAGGAAGATTCCCGCCGCGTATAAAAGTCCTAAAACAACGACTAACAGTAACTCCATACGCTTAATCCTTGGTTAGTGAGATGGTAAACAAAATAGTAAGGACTACCCCGACTACGACCAGGTAAACACCCAGATCAAAAAACAGGGCCGATCCGATGGAGCCAATTACAGGAATCTTTTCCTCAAACCACAATCCCGTCATCGGCGGTAGGCCAAAAAAGGTAGGCATCACCATGCTTAACGCGGCCAAGCCCAAGCCAACCGGGATTAAGGATAGCGGCTTGCGCCCTAATATTTTCATAGTGGCTTCGGTGCCGTTGGCAAAGCTATGCAGCACGAAGGCGATGGAGGCCACCAGGCCCCCCACAAAGCCACCACCCGGCGAATAATGCCCTCTTAATAAGAGAAAAAAGGAAAATAAGAGCAATATGGGTAGTAAATACCGGGTTGCTGTTTGTAAAATAATACTTCTCATGCTATTCCTTTTCTGATGATTTCAACCTTAATTTTAATAAACTATACACCCCGACGGCTGCAATACTCAACACCACCGTTTCAAACATGGTGTCAATCCCCCGGAAGTCGGCAAGAATCACATTCACCACGTTTTTACCCTTGGCCAGCAGGTAGGCATTTTCGCCGTAAAAATTGGAAGTGTCTTTAGAAACGGGCTCATAAAGCACTTTTAACGCAATAATAGATAAGATGGTACCGAAGCCTAAGGCCACAATCATATCGCGAAATTTTTGCTTCGGAGAGGCCAAGCTTAAGAAACTTGGTAATTTATAGAGTACCAAAACAAACAAAACCGTCGTCAGGGTATCAATGGTAAATTGCGTCATCGCTAAATCCGGCGCACTGTAGAATACGAACATCAAACAGATACAATAGCCGATAACACTCATAGACACCACCGAGGTTAAGCGCGATGGGGTTAAGATAACAATCAACAAGGCACCTAAGAGGATAATCACCACCGCCACTTCATAAATGGTTAATGGGGTCAGCTGATCCCAGTTGATCTGTATCGGGCCACTCAGCCATAATTTATAGATGAGCAGGGCTTCCGCAAATAAAATAATCTTTAAATGGTAGGAACGCAGGTAACCGTTATGGATGCTGTTGGTATATAAAGTAGAACCCTTAAAAACACCATCCGTGAACCGGTTGATGAGGTATTGTGGCGAAAGTTTATTCCAACGAGCCACCGCATTCAGCTTGTTCTCGCTAGGTTTATTGATGAGGTAAAGCAGGGTGCCTACAACTAGGGTAATGGCACTGAGGAGCAAAACGGTGTTAAAGCCATGCCATATTTTCAAGTGCATATGAGTCTCGGCCCCAAAAATAGCATTGGCCGTGGCTTTGCTCAGGAAATCGCCGGTAATGCCGGGCAATATCCCGAAAAGCAAACATAAAACAGCCAGAATTAAAGGCGTCAGCCACATCGATAGGGGCGGTAAATGCAGCTTTTCATAGGCTTGCGGCAGGGGCCCAAAGAAGGGTTTTATGCCGGCCATAAATCCACCGGCAAGCAGGCAGATATTAGTAAGCAGGGCAACAGCCGTTAAAATCAGCGGCCAATTGCCTTCGGTGTGTAAGGTGGCTTCATAGATTAAATCTTTCCCGATAAAGCCAAAGGTAAAAGGGAGGCCCGCGCTAGATAAAGCAGCAATGCCAGCCGCCAAGGCTACCGGAAACAGCACCTTGCGTAATCCGCTCAGCCTGCTTATATCACGGCTGCCTGTTTCATGGTCTACAATCCCTGTAACAAGAAACAGGGTCGCCTTATACAAGGCATGCACCAAAATAAATACCGAGGCCGCAACAATAGCATCCTTGCTGCCTAAGCCCAAGAGGAAAACCAAAACACCCAAAGCAGCTATCGTTGTGTAGGCTAGAATAGCCTTCATATCCATACGGAACAACGCATGCACGGCAGCATAGACCATCGTAAATCCACCCACAATCATTAAAGGGTAGCTCCAGTAGTCTGTTCCTCCCATAATGGGGAAGAAGCGCGCCAGCAAGTAGATGCCGGCTTTTACCATGGTGGCCGAGTGTAGGTAGGCCGAAACTGGAGTTGGCGCCTTCATGGCACCCGGCAGCCAGAAATGAAAAGGGAATTGGGCCGATTTGGTAAAGGCACCTATAAACAGCAAGCCTAAGGCCAGCGGGTATAACTCATGTTGTATGATCGCATCGCGCGAGTAGATTAATCCTGAAATTTGATAAGTGCCCGCAATATTGGCGATCAAGATCAGGCCGGCAACCAGAAAGAAACCTCCCATACCGGTAATAGTGAGAGCGGTTAAGGCACTCTTGCGGGAATCTTCCTGCTCATTGTTAAAGCCAATTAAGAAGAAGGAGCTGATACTGGTCAGTTCCCAGAACACAAAAAGCAAGAGCAGGTTATCGGAAAGCACCAAGCCCAACATGGCCGACATAAACAACAGCAGGTAGCCGAAGAATCGGTCGTAATAGGGATGGCCTTTGAGGTAGGTGCGGGCATAGAAAAAAATACCCGTACCGATGCCGGTAATCAATAAGCAGAATAAAAGGGATAATCCGTCTAGTCGGAAATCAAAGTTTACGCCTAAGGATGGTACCCAGTCGATCATTTGGCTGAAGGTACTGCCTGCGGCAACCGCAGGAACGTAGGCCAAATAATACAGAAACAAACTTGCCGGAATCAGCGGCAAAACCATGCTCCATTTCGACTTAATTTTATGGCCTAAGGGCACCAGAAGTAAAGTGGATAGGAAACCAAATAAAATTGTAAAAAGCATGAATTATAGTGTAATAAATTTGGGATACGCCTTAAAAATAGTAAAAAACTGCGATTTTCCCATGTAAAATTCATATTAAGGATCAAATAATATTCGTAAAACATCGGTTTTATGCCTAGCTTTAACAATCAACTAATCCATTTGTTATGAATAAAAATGCTTTTCGGATAGCTAGTCTTTTTTTTAGCTTATTCTTTTTTGCCTTCAGTAGCTTGGCCCAGCAGGCCTACCAAAAACCTAAATTAACTAACCCCGACTCCTGGTCGATGGTCTTGATTCCCGATCCGCAATCTTACGTGAAGTTTGAACGGAACCTCGGTATATTGCATACCATGATGTCGTGGGTGAAGGATAATACAGACTCCTTAAACATGCAGTTTGTGCTGTGTACCGGCGACTTGGTCGAACAGAATGATTTATTGAACCCGAATGGCAAACAGGCCGACCAAAACAGTAAGCAGCAATGGCACAACATCAGCTCGGCTTTCCATCGCTTAAATGGCTTGGCACCTTATGTGTTGGCTACAGGAAACCACGATTATGGACACGTAAGTGCCGAATACCGCGCTACCCAATACGATCGTTATTTCTCGGCCGAGCAAAATCCGCTGAACGCCAGAGCCCTGCGTGAGGTAGGTCCGAACTTAAACGGAAACTCCACAGGTGTAAATGCGGTGTATGAATTCAGCACCCCGCACCCCAAGAAATTATTGGTGATGGTATTGGAGTTTGCCCCGCGTAATGAAGTGGTGGAATGGGCCAAGAAAACCGTAGACCAACCGAAATATGCCAATCATGATGTGATTTTATTAACCCACGTTTACCTCGATAAAAACAGCAAGCCTATTGTGACCCAAGGTTACAAAATTGAAGATGTCAATTATGGCGAAGCCTTATTTGAGAAATTAGTAAAACCATCGAAGAACATCCGTTTGGTATTCTCCGGACATATCGGCGAACCTGATCGCTTTGAAGGCCACCTGGGTTTCCGGCAGGATAAAAATGCCGCCGGCAAAACCGTTACCCAAATGACTTTCAATGCTCAGGCCATGGGCGGAGGCTGGCATGGCAACGGCGGTGATGGCTGGTTGCGCTATTTGGAATTCCTGCCCGATGGAAAAACAGTGAAGGTGAAAACCTTCTCTCCACATTTTGCCATTTCACCAAGCACACGGAATTTGGCCTATAAAACTGAACCTACCCAAGAATTTGAGTTTAAACTCGATTAAAAGAATGCTTTCGGCGATGAAGATTGCCTAAGGAACTAAAAATAACGTAACAGGGTCTTGCGAAGCTAGCTTCACAAGACCCTGTTACGTTATGGGGCATTTTATTATATAGCAAAGCTTAGAAATATATCTGCCTTTGCTATGGTTGTTTGTTATCTCTTTTTATTGACTATTCTTTCCCTTTGTATAACCCTCTTGAAAGGGGTTTGATACGGGTGAGAAAGGGGTGAGAAAGGGGAGTGAAAGGGGTAAGCAAGGGGAGAGGGTTAGTGGAGAGTGCTGTCATCGTGCTGTCATCGTGAGCGGAGTCGAACGACTGGTACGTCATTGCAATCTTCTTGATTGTCAATTGACTATAAAAGTGGATAGTTTGAATTAAAATACTATCATCATATTAGTAAGTATTGTAACTCTTTTTTATCATGCTAGGCTAAAATAAGAAAAGGAGTAAAAGCATTTGTCAATGCTTTTACTCCCTTTAATAGTGATTTGTATTAGTAAGAAATTGTTAATCAGTTAAATTGTGCTTAAAGATTGCACTGACGTACCAGTCGTTCGACTCCGCTCACGATGACAAAACGGCGACAGCACGATACTAACTACTAACTACTCAATACTAACTACTAAGACTAACCTACCTAAACTTCTCTGCTCCTTGGATAATAGCATCTACTACCGTTGGATCTTGCAGCGTTGAAGTATCACCTAAGCTGCCTAATTCATTTTCGGCAATCTTGCGTAAAATACGGCGCATGATTTTTCCGGATCTTGTTTTCGGTAATTCCGTTACAAACTGGATGATATCTGGTTTGGCAATGGCTCCGATGATACGGGTTACGGTTTGTAAAATATCCTGGCGTGTTTTTTCCTCATCGATGTGGTGGTTCGCAATGACATAGGCGTAAATACCTTGTCCTTTTACCGGGTGAGGGTAGCCTACGATGGCTGATTCCACTACGTCGGAGTGCATATTAATGGCGTTTTCAACCTCTGCCGTTCCGATACGGTGACCAGATACGTTCAATACATCATCTACACGACCGGTGATGCGGTAATATCCTTCCGGGCTACGGTAACAGCCGTCGCCGGTGAAGTACATGTCTTCATAGGTCGAGAAATAAGTTTGTTTACAGCGTTCGTGGTCGCCCCAAGTGGTGCGCAACATTCCTGGCCATGGGAATTTGATGCATAAGTTTCCACTAACATCATTCCCTTGAATTTCTTCGCCATTTTCATCCATTAGGGCAGGTTGTACCCCTGGCAGTGGAAGCATAGCATAGCCTGGGATCTCTGGTGTAATACCGGCAATCGGCGTAATCAAGTGACCACCGTTTTCCGTTTGCCACCAAGTGTCAACAATCGGCGCTTTGCCCTTTCCAATTTTATCGTGGTACCATTGCCAAGCTTCCTGGTTGATCGGCTCACCAACAGACCCTAACACACGTAAGGAGGAAAGATCTTTATTTTCAACATACTCATCACCAAAGGCCATTAACGAACGTAAGGCTGTAGGTGCGGTATAAATTATATTTACCTTGTATTTGTCTACGATATCCCAGTAGCGGCCCGCATCCGGGTAAGTCGGGATCCCTTCGAACATGAGGGAAGTGGCGCCTTGCGACAGCGGCCCGTATACAATGTAGCTATGTCCTGTAATCCAACCGATATCTGCGGTACAGAAGTAAACTTCTCCCGGTTTGTATTGGAAGGTATTGGCAAAGGTGTAGCCGGTGTATACCATGTATCCCGCGGTGGTATGCACCACCCCTTTTGGTTTTCCGGTGGAACCGGAGGTGTAAAGAATAAACAACACATCTTCGGCATCCATTTCTTCTGCCGGGCAAGCCGGGTTGCCTTGGGTCTCCACTTTTTTAATTTCATCTTCCCACCATACGTCACGACCTTTCAGCATGGCTACAGGAGTACGTGAACGGGTAAGAACAATAACTTTTTCAACAGATTTGCACTGCATCAAGGCATCGTCTACAATGGCTTTCAGTTCTAAGACTTTCTTGCCACGGAAGCCACCATCTGCAGTAATTACCAATTTACAGTCGGCATCGTTAATGCGATCGGCAATAGACTGTGCGGAGAAACCACCGAATACCACCGAGTGAATTGCACCGATACGCGCACAAGCCAATACTGCAATCACCAACTCAGGCACCATCGGTAAATAGATACATACGCGATCGCCTTTGCGGACATTGTTATTTTTTAAAACATTGCCAAATTGCTCTACTTTTTGAAGCAGTTGCTTATAGGAAAGCACCCGATGGGCTTCATGCGGATCGTTCGGCTCCCAGATAATCGCCGGGCTATCGCCGTTCTGGTAAATATGGCGATCTAAACAATTCTCGGTAATATTTAACTTACCACCTTCAAACCACTTGATATTCGGCTCCGAGAAGTTCCAGTTCAGCACATTGTTCCATTTTCTTTTCCAAAAGAAATTATCGGCAATACCTGCCCAGAACGCTTCAGGTTCTTCCACACTTTTCTTGTAAGCATCCTGGTATGCTTCAAAAGAATTAATTTGAAAACTCATTTTTAACTTTAAAAAATTATAGGTCTACATTATCTTTATAGGAGGTTTTATTAGTTTCGGTCAATTTGTTATTGAATACAGAAAAATTCAACCTCGGTAGGACTAATTTAATTTTTTTTACGGGGAAATGCTAATTTTTGTACGCAGAGTAACTATTAAATTGGCAACAAAATCGATAATCTGCCTTGAATATTGTAAAGAAGATATACTATTTTTTTGTTCATAGCAATCTCTTGATTGCCTTGGCAGCGGTGGCCCAGTGTGCCCTGAGTTACTATGTATTGAACTTCCCTGTAGACTATTCCATCTTGCTGATTGAGGGCACGACGACCTTACTGTTGTACAACCTCAGTTTGTACCTATCTAAACCCAAGCATCCCGAGCTGTCGCCTTACCTAAGAACCCGCTGGGTATTTAAACACGAATGGCTTTTATGGACCTCCAGTGCCTTAGCCGTGCTAATTACCTTTTGGGCCATGCTGCATCTGCATGTATGGACCCTGCTTTACCTGGCTGCCGTGGGATTGGTCAGTATGGCCTATGCTATCCCCTTTGTGCGTGTTAATGGGCAAAAGAAAGGCTTGCGGCAAGTGCCGGGCTTAAAGTTGTTCTACATCGCAGTGGTTTGGTCGCTCAGTAGTGTAGGCCTGCCGGTGGTGGAATTATATGCGGCAGGGGCTGAAATCAATTGGTTTACGGCCAATTACCTAGGTATCGTTAAGATTTTATTCCTATTGGTATGTACCTTGCCCTTTGATATTCGTGATATTGCGCAGGATACCCAATACAAGCTGAAAACCCTGCCCACCATGATGGGCGAACAAGCAGCCATTAACCTGGCTTACCTTCTCGGGATTGCCCACCTATTGTTGATTGCCTTTTCGCCCTACAGCATTGCGGTAAAGGCAGGCATGCTCCTCACGACCGTATTTATTTTAGTGCTGATGAAAAGCGTGCTGTTTACGGTGAAGCGAAATTACCATACGGTGTACTTGCTAGACCTGGCTTTGATTGTGCAATGGTTAGCGGTGTATCTTTTTTTACAAGCAGGTTAATTTAATTGTCATTCTTTTTGTTTTTCTATCCCGAAGGTTTAGTCGCTTCGCAATTTATGGACTTGGTTTACAAGTTCCTTTTCCTTATAATCGAATTCCTAACTTGTTTAAATCCTTAAATTTCCCGGTGTTTTTGCAATAGAAAAATATTTTTATTTCTTTTGTTAAATAATTATTAATTAATCCCTTCCAGAAAGGGAATCTATTCATTTTTAGCGATTTAATTGGAATGCTGTGCGAGGTTGTTAAAGCAACTGAACTGCCAGCAAAACAGAGTTCTGAAACAATGCGTGACTTTCAGTTGTGGAATCTGATGCAAGAGCGGGATGAGGAGGCTTTTGCAACCCTGTATCACAATTATGTGGATGCCTTGTATGCCTATGGCCTGCACCTTGGCTACCATGCCGAAGACGTGGAAGACGCTATTCACGATTTGTTTGTCAGCCTTTACCATAAGCGTGGGCAATACCCTACGGTTCAAAACGTGAAGGTCTATTTATTGATTGCTTTAAAGAATACTTTACTCAATCGCCTGCCCAAGGCGAAGATGGAAATCCTGAATCCGGAACTGCATGATCAATTGGAAGATAGTTTGGAAGAACTTTGGATACATCAGGAAGAGCGCGGCCTAAAACGGGAATTGTTGAAAGAGGGCATTACCCACTTGAGCCCCCGCCAAAAACAAGTGCTCTATTTCCGCTACTACAAAACCATGAGTTTTAAGCAAATTGCCGAAGAAATGCAGATTAATACCCAATCGGCAAAGAATATTGCGCAAACAGCCGTAAAAAAACTGAAAACTTATTTTTCTGTTCTTTGGTTTATTTTGTGCTTCTTTTATTAATAGACGCATTAAATCTGCGATTCCTAATACTAAAATCTTACCCCTTTTAAAATTATTTTCAAAAAATTGAAAAAAGCATGAGTACCTTTTTCAATTTTCATTGTCCTGCTTCTGATTGCCCGTTAGGACGTCTATTTTATGAATAAAAATAATTACCATAACCATACCAGCGTAGAAGACTTGCTACGTGATGATTTTTTTATCAGTTCGATGCTTTCGCCAACGGACGAAACAGCTGCTTTTTGGGAAAACCTACTGCATAGCGGTGTGCTTTCGGCATCTGTTTTCGAAGAGGCCAAAGAGAAACTCTGCGGACCGGGGCCAAGCATGGATGAGCAGGATAAGGCTTTGTTGTTTGAACGTATCCAACGCAGTAGCCGTAGACCTGTGAGCATGCTGACCTTTTATCGGGCGGCAGCAGCGGTCTTGATTGCGGGATTATTGCTTTCTGTTTGGCTTTTCTGGCCAGGGGATAAGCTGTCTGAAAACCTAGCGCACGCGGATCATCCGGCTTTAGATACCGGGGAAATCCTATTGCGAACCGCCGATGGGAAAACCATGAATATTGAAGGATCAGAAGCGGTACTTGATTTTTCGCAGGCCAATGCCATCAGCATCAATAAAAAAGAAATTGATGTATCGCAAATGGAAGCTGCCGAACAACACGAAGCACGCGTGCCTGCCGGCAAGCGTATTTCCTTAATTCTTCCGGATGGTACCAAGCTGTGGGTGAACGCTGGCTCGACGGTGAAATTTCCGAGTCGCTTCCCGGCATCGAAACGTGAAATACAGGTGGATGGTGAAATCTATGCCGATGTGGTGAAAGATGCCAAGAAGCCCTTTATATTCCATACCAAAGACTTTGATGTGCAGGTGTTGGGCACCAGCCTAAATATTCATGCTTATGCGCAGGAAAAGCAACATCGCGTAACCTTAGTTGAGGGTAAGGTGAAGGTGAATAGCGCCGCAGGCGAGCATGTGCTGCTGCCGAATGACTCTTTTGTGAAAACGGATGCTGCCGAATCGGTTGCTGTCGTGGATGTGGCATACTTCACGTCTTGGAAAGACGGTTATTACCGCTTTAAGGAGCAGCCCCTACGCGAGGTTATTCGTAATCTGGAGCGTTATTATGGTGCCGAGATTAATTATGAACCACAAATTGCCCAATTGAAATGTTCCGGAAACTTGGACTTAAAAGAAGACCTACATGCCGTATTGCGCGGGGTGGCCTTTTCCATGGATATTCAATTGAAAAAAGATAATAATACCTATAACCTTCAGCAATAAGCCTATGTAAAAGAAATGTAGTATAACCAAACTAACGAAAAAAGGCAATACGCATATTGGTATTGCCCCTAAAAAAATGCGTTGCCGCGCATCTTATTTAAATTAACTCTGAATAACAAATTTATGAAAGAATTTGAAAAGGTAGGCAATACGATTTCAAAACGCTATTGTCGCAACCTTGTGTTAGCTTCGTTGTTGCTGCTATATTCAACGAATGCTGCTTACGCCCACCAGAATCCGGTGGAAAGCCCTATTAATCCTCGAGTAACTGTGAACATCTCGAATACCACCCTAACCGATGCTTTTAAGAAGCTGGAAGGCTATGGTATTTTGGTGTTTTACTCCTCCAACATCGATAAGCCCAATAAAATGGTGCAGGTGAAAGCGGAGAATAAAACGCTGAAAGAGATTTTGGACGCCATGCTGGCCGGTACAAACAATACCTACGCCATTGAAGGCCGCCAGGTATTTATTAAACGGGGGAATACCCCTAGTCTCAGGCAATCCAATGAAACGGAAAAACAAGAGCTAGAAGCTTCCGGCCGTGTTTTATCGGAAGATGGATTGCCTATTGCCGGTGCTTCGGTATCCGTTGTAGGGACAACGACAACCGTGGCCTCCGATGACCTAGGGCATTTTAGAATTAAAGTGCCGAATGGTAAAGCTAAATTGGTAATCAGCTACCTGGGTTTTGAAACTACCCAAGTAACAGCGGGTTTGGATATCCGGGTAACTTTGGTGAAGAAGGAAGATGTGATTGAGGAAGTGGTAGTGACCGGGGTAACCAAAACCGATAAGCGCTTGTTTACCGGTGCGGCGACGAAGTTAAACGCCGAAGACATGAAAATCGATGGTATGCCGGAGATCAGCCGTTCCTTGGAAGGGCGTGTGGCCGGGGTATCGGTGCAGAACGTGTCGGGAACATTCGGTACAGCACCAAAGATTCGCGTTCGTGGGGCAACTTCCATTTATGGCAGTTCGAAACCTTTATGGGTGGTAGACGGCGTTATTATGGAAGATGTAACCGAGGTGAGTGCCGATGCCTTATCTTCGGGTGATGCGGTAACTTTGATTAGCTCGGCGGTTGCCGGCTTAAACGCAGACGATATCGAAAGCTTCCAGATCCTGAAGGATGGTTCTGCAACGTCCATCTATGGTGCGCGCGCCATGGCCGGGGTAATTGTTGTGACCACCAAGAAGGGAAAAGCCGGCGTTAGCCGCTTAAGCTATACCGGGGAGTATACAAATCGTCAAATTCCGGGATACGGTGAGTTTAACATCATGAACTCGCAAGAGCAAATGGGTATTTACAAGGAGATGGAAAGCAAGGGCTGGTTGAACTTCGGGGAAACTTACCGCGCGCAAAACTCAGGGGTATATGGCCATATGTATCGCTTGCTGAATACCTACGACGAGAAGACAGGCATGTTTGGCCTCGCCAATACCGAAGAACAAAAGCTGGCTTACTTAAGAGCGGCTGAAATGCGTAATACCGATTGGTTTGATGTATTGTTCAACAATAACATTATGCACAACCACTCGATCAGTATGACCAACGGTACGGATCGCTCGACTTACTACGCTTCCATTTCTGCAATGAATGATCCGGGATGGACCAAGCAGAGTAAAACCAACCGCTATACGGCTAACTTAAACATGAGTTATAAGATCTTACCTGACTTGACCTTAAACTTGATTTCTTCGGCTTCCAGCCGTACGCAACGTGCGCCGGGAACTTTAAGTCAGGAAACAGATCCGGTATTCGGGGAGGTGAAACGTAATTTCGATATCAATCCTTATAACTATGCGATGAATACCTCGCGTGCGCTGGATCAGAACACCATGTATATCCGTAACTACGCGCCTTTTAACATCTTGCATGAGTTGGATAACAATTACATCGATATCGGTGTAACGGGTTTAAAATTCCAGGGTGAGGTGAAATGGCGTGCCATGCCTGGTTTGGAATTCTCGGCCTTAGGTGCTTTTAAATACGAGAACAGCTCGCAGCAACATAACATTCTGGATAATGCCAACCAAGCGATGGCTTACCGTGCGATGGATGATGCGACTATTCGCGATAACAACAGCTTCCTGTATTTGGACCCGAACAACCCTTATGCTTTGCCGATATCGGTATTGCCGGAAGGGGGAATCTACCGCCGTACAGATTATGGCATGAGCGGGCAAGACTTCCGCGTGTCGGGGGCTTATTCTAAGACTTTCGATAATAAGCATATTATCAACTTTAACGTCGGTGGTGAGTACAACTCTTACGACCGTGATAAATCCTTCTTTAACGGTTGGGGAATGCAGTATGCCTTAGGTGAAATTCCTTTCTATGTATATGAATTCTTTAAACAGGGTATCGAACAAGGAACAGATTACTACTCCTTGAACCATACCAGATCACGTAAAGTTGGATTTTTCGCAAACCCTACATACTCCTATAAACATAAATATATCTTGACCGGTACTGTTCGTTACGACGGTAGTAACCGTTTAGGATCGGCCAACTCGGCCCGCTGGTTGCCTACCTGGAACGTTGGGGCGTCCTGGAATGCGCATGAAGAAGACTTCTTCGCAAACTTGCAACCGATTTTCTCGCACTTTACCCTGCGTTCTTCCTACAGTTTGACTGGAGAAAGCGGTGTAGACTTCGTAAATAACGCCAATATGATTATCAACAGTTATAATCCTTGGCGTCCATTCTCGGATATGAAAGAAAGTGGCTTGAGAGTAACCGACTTCCCGAATGATAACCTGACTTATGAGAAAAAACATGAGTTGAACATAGGAGCTGCTCTCGGATTCTTGGATAACCGCATCAACTTAGAAGCCGACTGGTATACACGGAATAACTTCGACCTAATTGGCCCTATCTATACCGATGGGGTAGCTGGGAAGTCCTTGAAATGGGGCAACGTAGCAGCCATGAAGTCCAAAGGGGTAGAGTTTACTTTGTCGACACGCAACTTCGTGCAAGAAGATTTTAACTGGAACTCCAGCTTTACTTTCGCCTGGAACCAAACCAATATCACCAAATTGGATGCTACCTCTAGCGTCGTAGACCTGGTGAAAGGGACAGGTTATGTGCAGGAAGGCTATCCGGTACGTGCGATATTCTCGATTCCATTCTCGCATTTAGATCGCGAGGGATTACCGGTGTTCATCAATGAAGATGGACAGGAAACTTCTTTCGATATCGACTTCCAGCAGAATGCAATCGAGAAGATGAAGTTCTTGAAATACGAAGGTTCCGCCGACCCGCATACCATGGGTAGTTTGGGGAACATCTTTACCTACAAGAACTTCCGCTTGAATGTATTTATGACCTATTCCTTCGGGAATGTGATTCGTCTGGATCAGGTCTTCAAAAACAAATACGACGATATGCGTGCGATGCCACGCGAATTCGCAAACCGTTGGACCTTACCTGGCGATGAGCAATTGACGAATATCCCATCGATTATTAATCGCCGTGATTCGGATGATAATCCGGATATGAAAATCGCCTATAACGCGTATAACTTCTCCTCCGAGCGTATTGCTGACGGTGGATTTATCCGCATGAAGGAGATTTCCTTAGGCTACGAGTTTCCGAAAGAATGGATCGGACAGCGCGTGAACAACCTATCGGTGAAGCTGCAAGCCACCAATCCTTTCTTAATCTACGCAGATAAGAAGCTGAATGGTCAAGATCCGGAGTTCTTCCGTTCAGGAGGGGTAGCCGCACCGGTACCTCGCCAATACACTTTCACGGTAAGAATTGGTATTTAATCGATACGCTATAATTGAAGATAACATGATGAGAATATATAATAAAATGTTGATTGGTCTTGCGGTAGTAGGCTTTTTAGGATCTTGTGACAAGACCCTCGATACGCCGCCAGACTCAAGAACCGAACTCGATACGCCCGAGAAAATCCAGAAGCTGTTGGTATCTGCTTATCCAAGAGCATCGGTCTATTGGATGAATGAAATGGCATCGGATAATACCGATTACAACGGCGATCAATTTTTTGCATACGATCGCTTTCAGGTACAGTCTTTCCTTTGGCAAGACATCACCGAGGCTTCCAACGATAATACCTATGAAATTTGGAGCAAGCATTATGAAGCCATCGGTACTGCCAATGCGGCTTTGGAAGCCATCGAAAAGCTATGCAACCCAAGCAATTTAAATGCTGCGCGTGGCGAAGCGTTGATGTGCCGTGCCTACAGTCACTTTGTATTGGTGAATGCTTTTTCGCATGCTTACAACAAAACTACTAGCGAAACAGACTTGGGTATCCCTTACTCGGATAAGATCGAGAAGGAGCTGATTACCAAGCACGACCGTGGATCGGTGGCTCAGACTTACGCGAATATTCAAGCGGATATCGAAGAGGCACTTCCATTGGTTAGCGACTCTTACTATACGCAGCCGAAGTTCCACTTTAACATCAAGGCGGCGTATGCTTTTGCCGCTCGTTTTTACCTGTACCACCGGGAATACGACAAGGCTATTGCTGCGGCAAACAAAGCCTTAGGTGCCGATGCACGTGCTGACCTTAGAAACTGGGATGCCTTGCAGAAGATGAGTAACAACAACTTCATTAAGCCGAATGCTTACATCAACAAAGATGAAAAATCCAATTACCTGTTAATGGATGCGGTTTCAAGCTGGGGCTATTGCCATGGCCCATACAAGGGTGGAGGTCGTTATTCTTACAACAAGTACATTGCTGATACTGAGGCAACCAATTCATCAGGACCTTGGGAAGACTATGCTTTATTAAACTTCCGCACCCTGAACTACGATGCGCAAGTGAAGAAGATGGTTTCCTATAAGATCGGAGCCTACTTTGAGTATACCGATATCATCAATAAGATTGGTTATGTGCATTCTGTACAGGCGATCTTCACGGCCGATGAAACGTTATTGACCCGTGCGGAGGCTTATGCCCTGAAAGGGGATGTAGATAATGCTGCGAAAGATATGTTAACCTTCTTCGGCAATTATACCATTAAACGAAACATCAGCAAGCAAAGCATCTTGAACTATTACAAGAACATCGCTTATTACAAATACGATGTGCCTACGCCAAAGAAAGCCTTCAACATCGACTTTACATTATCAGAAGATCAGGAAAATATGATCCATTCGGTATTGCATGCGCGTCGTATTTTGAACATGCATGAGGGCTTGCGTTGGAACGATGTCAAACGCTATGGTATGGTTATCTACCGTCGTTTGGTACAGAACAACGAAGTAGGCGTATTGGATGAGTTAAAACCGAATGATCACCGTCGTGCATTCCAATTGCCTAAAGAGATTTTAGGCGCCGGACTAGCACCAAACCCTAGGTAATAATCGTATTAGAACATGAAAAAAATTAACATAATCTATTTTGTTGTCGCGCTTTCGCTGGCCTTGGGTGCTTGTCGGAAAAGCGATGGGGTAGATGAAGGAAATTCCATCTTCCAACCGAAAGATCCTGCTACATTAACAGCTTTCGATCACTGGATTACGAAAAACATCTCCTATCCGTATAACATCGATATCTTATATAAATACACCGATATCAATACCGACCCTCGTTTTATTCTAACGCCGGCGGATATTGATAAATCGCAAAAGATGCTGCAGGTGGTAAAGTATGCCTGGTTAGAAGCTTATGATGAGGTGTTGGGTGTAGATTTCACGCGTAAATATGCTCCGAAGCAATTTATGTTTGTCGGCTCTTCGGCCTTTGATAGCGGAAATACCAAGGTATTGGCTACAGCTGAGGGCGGGGTAAAGATTACCATGTATGAAATCAACCAGATGAAACTGGATGCTGAATCTTTAAGTGAAAACTACTTCCACGTAATTCACCATGAGTTCTCGCACATCCTTCACCAGACCAAAAACTACAGCACGGATTTCCAGAAGATCTCCGAATCTGATTACATCAAGGACGATTGGGCATCAGGGATTACCGAAGAAACAGCACGGAAGAAGGGCTTTGTTTCGGCCTATGCGATGAGTGAGCCTAATGAGGATTTCGCGGAAACCTATTCTCGCTTTATCACTTCCACCGATAAGAAATGGGCAGCTTTACTTGCTCCGGGAGGTGCCGAAGGAACAGCTATCATCAATAAGAAGCTGAATATCATTCGCGAGTATGCCCGCAATTCCTGGGGCTTCGAGCTTGACGAGCTGCGTGCCGTGGTCTTGCGTCGTTCCGAGCGTGTAACCCAATTGCCGTTTATCGAATTTAATTAAGAGAGACAATCATGAGAAAACTATATACAATCGCGATTGCTATGGGTGTCATGCTGACGTTCAACAGCTGTAGCCGCTTTGAAGATCCGATCTTCGATCAATCTTCGGCACAACGCATGAACGAAGCTTTCGCAAAATACGATGAAATATTACAGCAAGCACCCTATGGCTGGAGCCTTGATTATTATTACGGCGACTACCAGAATCCGGATGGCGGCTATAAAATGCTGATCAAGTTTAAGGACGGTATGGTTGATTTAGCCTCCGAACTAACAGCCAATAAGGTGGAAGCCGGTACTATTGTGAAGTCTTCCTATTCCTTTGCGTCTGATAACGGCCCGATCTTAAGCTTCGATAGTTATAATCCGGTGCTGCATTTCTATTCCGAAGCCACATCTTCCAACCCGCAGGGGCTAGGTGGCGACTTTGAGTTTATCCTCGAGTCGGTTACCCCGGAGAAGATTGTCATGCGTGGGAAGAAGTTTGCAAACCAACTGGTGATGCGTCCTTTAAAGGAGGAAAAAGACTTTAAGGCCTATGTGGACGAGGTGAAAGCCTTGAAAGCCTTGATGAGTAAACTGATGCGTTTCGAATTGCAGAACAACGGTGCTGCAAGCCAAACAGCCATCAATTTAGATCAAAGCAAATGGTATGATACCGAGTATCCGGAGGATATTACGCGCTATGCGGTATCTGATGAGGGTATTGATCTGCAAAAACCAGTGCAAATCGATGGTAAAGCCTATGAAGAATTCATCTTCGATGAGGCCAGCTTAACGTTCCACGCGAAAGAAAACAAAGCCATTACCTTGAAAAGCGTGAAGCTAGATTATACCGATATCCCGGGGAATTATGTGCTTTCTTACATCAGTAATGTAGGTTCTAAAAACGAAGTGGTACAGGTGACGGAAAATGTAGCCGGGAAAAGCTATACCCTGACTTCCAAAACCTTTATCCGTCCTATTCAGTTGGAGTACGTCAATGGAAACCTGGTGTTTAAGCCTCAAAATCTAGGGAAAGCACCTGCTGGAGCTTCAGGAAACCTATGGATGACGGTAGGTTATGAAACCAACCTGTTAGGCTATATCATCAACACGTTTGAAACCAATGCCACCCATATTATGGCGGGCTTATGGATGCGTGGGACTCGTGAAAAGCCACAATTCACCGTCATGTCGCAATACAATAGACCCGGATTATTTGGTAGCTCGCCTATGAAATACCTAGGCTTGCATACGGTTGTAGGCAGCAGCAAAGAGTTCTATTCCAATGAAGAAGGCGTGCGTTTTATGTTTAATATAAAACTCGCTAAACAATAATATTGAAGAAGATGAAAAATATTTTAAAGAGCATTTTAGTACTGGGCTTCTTCCTAACGCTGATGGCATCCTGTAAAAAGGAGGAAGCAGCACCGGAGCTGCGCGTCATCGAAACAAATTTGGAAACCGGTCCCTTAGAAAATATAGGAACCATCCAATTGTCCTCGGCCGATTTTACAGCCAGTGTAGAAGATGAATGGTGCAAGATTCAGCAAGAGGGCGATGTGATCCATATTGTAGTGGAGCAGAATGCAGAGAAAACAAACCGTTCTACCTTAATCCACATTACGTCCAACGCAGGCGCAAAACTGGTGGTTCCGGTTACTCAGCGAGGCTTGTTGTTTGAGGTAAACTCACAAACCAACGATTTGAACTATTCCTTCTCTGGAGGCTTAAAGAAAATCAATATCATCAGTAATATTGATTATCAGGTTAAATTCGATCAAGATTGGTTAAGTGCAGAGGTTGTTGGGGATACGCTTTATGTGAAAGCAGACCCCTATAAGCCATCTGATGTGAATGCCCGCCGCACCGGTACGGCGCATATTATCTATGGTACGGAGGAAGTAGCCTTAGAATTTGCACAGTTTAACATCCTTTCCTTTGAGGACTTCCTGGGCCAAGCCTTCTTATCCTATATTGATGATAGCAGCTTGGATGAAGCTTTCCGCAAGCGTATTCCTGTCACTATTACCGCCAAAGTAGCCGGATCGGTCTTTACGGTAACCACAGGACCAATGGAAGTGTTTGAAAACAGACCGATTGCTTTCGATGTGACCTATAATGCCGATGCGACGATACAGATTAATTCCGGACAGCTATTGCTTCCTGAGTTTGTCGATGCGAGCGCCAAGGACATTATCAATAACAATAAGGTGAAAGTATATGCAGCAGCCTATAATATTGCCGATAAGTTCTTTAGCGGTAATACCGATCCTTTATTAAAGGCCTATGGTAAACCGACAGATACCCACATGAACTATACTTTTGAGAAGTTTAATGAATGGACCAGTGGTCGAAAAACATATACAGCCGATGGTTTGGCCGTGAGTGCCTACCGTTTTGGCTCTTCCGGTATGAGCCGTTACGGCCTTATCCCGCCATATCTCTATATGATGGATATGCGCATAGAAAAATAGTTTCACTGTTTAGTTAATAATTAGAAAAGGGACGTCGTGATGATGTCCCTTTTCCTTTTGCTATTTGCACCTATAAAATCAACTGTCTTAGGCTTGTTTCGCCCAAGAGATAATCTTGTCGGCCAAGAAGGCCGATAGTTTATAGTAACTTTCAAAAGTCCAGCCAGCCACATGCGGGCTCAGCAAGACGTTATCTTTGCTAATTAAATCCTGATACCAATCCTGATTTGCTAAAGCTGGAAACTTCTCCACCGGCAATACATCAAAAGCGGCTCCTAGTATTTTCCCCTGATCCATTGCTTTCAATACCGCCGGAATCTGTGCAATACCACCACGGGCACCCATCAGGAAGAATATCGGTTTGCGGAAATGGAACAGGTATTCCTCATCCACCATGCCTGTTGTTTCGCGGGTCAATGGAATGTGGAAGCTCAGCACATCGGCTTGGCGCACCACCTCTTCCATAGAAACCTCTTTGGCATAGGCGTCAGAAAATCCAGTCTTATATTTATCGTAGGCAATCACGTTGACCTCGAATCCCGATAGTTTCTTTGCCATAGCTTGGCCATTATGGCCATAGCCAATCAGAGCCACGGTGCGGCCTTTCAGCTCATATCCTCGGTTTTCTTCCCGCAGCCATTGTCCCGTTCGCACCTCCTGGTCGCCACGACGGGTATTATTCATCAAGGATAGCAACATACCGATCATATGCTCGCCAACGGCATCTTTATTGCCATCGTTGGCCGAGAACAATTGGATTCCCTTGCTCATGGCATAGGCCTCATCAATATTATCCATACCGGCACCCGATCGTCCGATGAGTTGCAGCTTGCTGCCCAGGTCAATAAAAGCCTGGTCTACTTGAAATTTAGAACGGATAATTAAGCCCTCGTAATCCGGAATCAATTGCTCCGCTTCCGGACGGCTGATTAAGGGTTGGTAATTAAAATCGATACCGGCCTGGCTAAGTTTTTCTAAGAAAACATCATGCAGGTCGTCTACAATTAACAGTTTCATGTTAGTTGGCATTACTTATTTCGTTGGTCAGTTCCACAAAATCGGCAACACTCAAGCGCTCTGCCCGCAACTCGTATAAAGGGTTGTCGCTCATTTTGTCTTTAGGAACCACGGCCGATAGGGCATTGCGTAGGGTTTTACGACGCTGGTTGAAGGAAGCCTTCACCACGCGCCAGAACAATTTCTCGTCGCAGTCTAAGGTCTCCCGCTCATTTCTCACCATGCGCATCACTCCCGAAAGCACCTTTGGTGGCGGGTTAAAAGCACCGGCCTTTACGGTAAACAGATAGGATACATGGTAGTAGGCCTGCAGAAAAACACTCAGGATACCGTATTCTTTGGACCCCGGTTTGGCCACACAGCGTTCTGCCACTTCTTTTTGAAACATACCTACCATTTCTACCACCTTATCCCGTTCTTCTAAGATCTTGAATAGAATCTGCGAGGAAATATTGTAGGGGAAATTCCCGATGACGGCCATTTTGCCCGGAAAGTAAGTGCTGAAGTCTAATTCCAGAAAGTCGCCATGAATCAATCTGTTTCCCAGTTGCGGATACTTGTCGGCTAAAAAGTCAATAGACTCATCGTCTACATCAATTAGGAAGGTTTCATACTCTTCTTTTTGCAATAGGAAATCGGATAATACCCCCATGCCGGGGCCTACTTCCAATACCTGCTTGAAGCCTAAACTTGGGGTCAAGGCATCCACTATGCGTTGTGCCGCATTTTTATCGTTTAAGAAATGCTGGCCTAAATGTTTTTTAGCACGTACCGAACTCATACAGATTGTTTAGCGACAAAGATACTATTTTCTATTGGCACGCTTAAGAATTTGCATTTAACTATTTAAATCGCAATTGGGAACGCCATATGATGTTTTTTTGCTATTTTTGATTAACAAAGTGTATTGACAATGAGTGAAAAGTTAAAAATCGGGATATCGGTAGGTGATATAAACGGCATTGGTTTAGAAGTAATTATCAAGTCTTTAATGGACAATAGGATGCTAGACTTCTTTACGCCAATCGTTTATGGCAATACCAAAGTTGCTTCCTTTCACCGCAAGGCGATAGGAGTAAACGATTTTAGCTTCAACGTCATTAACACAGCCGATCAGGCGAATGCCAAACGCCCCAACATGATTAACTGCTGGCAAGAAGATGTTAAAATTACCTTGGGCGAGCAGAATGAAATTGGCGGTAAATATGCATTCTTATCCCTACAACGGGCCACTGCAGATTTAAAAGAAGGCTTGATTGATGCCTTGGTAACGGCTCCGATCAATAAACACAATATTCAACAAGAAGGCTTTCATTTTCCGGGCCATACCGAATACCTACAGGCCGAGTTTGGCGCCAAAGACGTCTTAATGTTTATGGTGAGCGAGGATTTACGTGTAGGTGTAGTAACCGGCCATATCCCTGTCAAAGAAGTGGCAGCAGCCATTACCATGGACAGCATTCTGCATATGCTGCGCATGATGAATGACAGCTTAAAGACAGATTTCTGGATTCAAAAACCGAAGATTGCCGTGTTGGGCTTAAACCCACATGCCGGCGACGATGGCTTAATTGGAACGGAAGATATCGAAATCATCCGCCCAGCTATTGAAAAAGCCAATGAAGAAGGCATCTTCTGTTTTGGCCCTTATCCTGCCGATGGATTTTTTGCCGGCGATAATTACCAGAAGTTTGATGCGGTGCTTGCCATGTACCACGATCAGGGCTTAATTCCGTTTAAGCATATCGCTTCTAGAACGGGTATTAACTTTACTGCAGGTCTTCCTGTTGTGCGCACCTCGCCAGACCATGGCACGGGTTACGACATTGCCGGTAAGAACATGGCTTCGCATACTTCCTTTGTGGAAGCTATCTTCGAGGCGGTTCATATTGTTCAACGCCGTAGAGAGCAGGCTGTATTAAGCGCAAATCCACTTTCTTTCCGTCGATTATCGAAAGATCGCGATTAATACCTCCGTTTAATACTAGCGTTTAGGCTAAAGTTTTTCCTATTATTTTCCTTACTTTTGCACTTTGTTGCTATGAGTGAAGATTTAAAACATCCCATTTTCCCGATCATAAAAGATTTAGCGAAGGAACTGCAGGTTTCTTGTTTTGTTATTGGTGGTTATGTTAGGGATAGGTTAATGGGGCGGCCCTTTAAAGATGATATTGATATCCTGGTGTTGGGCTCGGGCATTGACTTCGCGACGGCTTTAGGTGAAAAGCTGCATAGCAAAGTGGCGGTTTACAAATCTTTTGGCACCGCTATGTTGATGTACCAAGGCCTACAAGTAGAGTTCGTAGGTGCACGGAAGGAATCCTACCGTCGGGAGTCGCGAAAGCCCATTGTAGAAGATGGAACCCTAGCCGATGACCAAAATCGCCGCGATTTTACCATCAATGCCATGGCATTCTCCTTAAACGAGGAAAACTATGGTGCCCTTATCGACCCTTTTCAGGGGCAAGAAGATATTCAAAACCGCATTATCCGTACGCCATTAGAGCCGGGCATTACCTTCTCGGATGATCCCTTGCGCATGATGCGTGCCATCCGCTTCGCTACCCAGCTGAACTTTAGAATTGATGCCGCCGCCCTGAATGCCATTCATGAGCAGGTGGAGCGCATCAAGATTATTTCCAAAGAACGGATTGCCGACGAACTAAATAAGATTATTCTGGCTGAAAAGCCTTCCATAGGGTTTAAATACCTGTTTGATACCGGCTTGTTAGCCCATATCTTCCCGGCTATGCAGCAATTGTATGGCGTGGAATATGTGGATGGTAAAGGCCATAAAGACAACTTTTACCATACCCTGGAGGTATTGGACAATGTAGCCGAGCTTTCTGACGATCTATGGCTACGCTGGGCAGCCATTATGCACGATATTGCCAAACCGGCAACCAAACGTTTTGATAAGAAAGCCGGCTGGACTTTCCATGGCCATGAAGATCGAGGTGCCAAAATGGTACCTAAGTTATTTGCCGAATTGAAACTTCCCCTAAACGAGAAGATGAAATTTGTGCAGAAGTTGGTGCTTTTGCACTTACGCCCGATTGTATTGGCGAAGGATATAGTAACTGACTCGGCTGTACGTCGCTTATTGTTTGAGGCTGGAGATGATATTGATGCCTTGATGATGCTGTGCCATGCCGATGTAACCACCAAGAACGAGTTTAAGAAGAAGAAATACCGCGAGAACTTCGAACTGGTGAAACAGAAGCTGAAGGACGTGGAAGAACGCGACCACCTGCGCAACTGGCAACCACCCATTGATGGCGACGATATTATGAAGGCCTTCGGCATTGGCCCCGGACGCTATGTGGGCATCATAAAAAATGCCATTCGCGAAGCAATTCTTGAAGGTGAAATACCGAACACGCGAGAAGAAGCGTTTAGCTTTATGCTGGCCAAAGGCGAGAGCCTCGGTCTGAAGCATTAGCGAAACAGAAAAATAAAAAAATGCGTAACTTTATAGCTGGAATTTATTACCGCTTAAACATATAAAAACAAATGGCAATTTATAGATTTAGAGTAACCTTCGAGGATTATGAGGATGTGTATAGGGAAATAGATATGCCTTCAAAAAGCACCTTTTTCGAACTACACGAAGCCATTCATAAATCCACGAAATATGAAGTGGAGAAGTCTTCATCTTTTTATGTGAGTAATGATCAATGGAAAAAAGGAACAGAAGTAGCCTACCTGCCAAACGACCGCAAGAAAGCAAGTGGCGTGTTGGAAATGGAAGGCATCCGTTTAAGTAAGTTCATTGACGATCCGCATCAGAAGTTCTATTATATCTATAATTTCGACCGCCCTTACGACTTTCATGTAGAATTGATTAAGATTTTGAAAGAGGAGGATGGTAAGGAATATCCGGCGATTTTTAAATCTATCGGTGAAGCACCTAAAAACCTAACGGCAGCAAACTTCCCGGTGGCGGGTGCTGAAGATGATGAGGATGATGACTTTGTGGAAGAATCGAGCGAAGAGTATGGCGTAGATGAGGAGGATGATTACGATATGTTCGATGAGGAGGAAGAAGGCGGCGAGGAAGAAAACCAAGATAATAACAGCGGAAACGACGATTATTAGTCGTTAACCGACTTCATGTATACCCAAGGAACCAGCGACCTGTTCTAATGTAGCTGGTTCCTTGTTTTTTTTATAGGGAATAGTAACATGCAGGCACAAAAGACATTGATTTCGATAGTAGGCCCTACCGCTGTAGGAAAAACAGCCCTGGCTATTGCCTTGGCTAAACATTATCGTACGTCCATCCTTTCGGCCGATTCTAGGCAGTTTTACAGCGAAATGAGTATTGGCACCGCCAAGCCTTCCGACGAGGAACTCGCCGAAGCCCAGCATTATTTCATCAACTCGCATAGCATTGCCGATGACTACTCGGCTGGTGACTATGAAAAAGATGCCCTCATTCGCCTGGCTACCCTTTTTAAAAGCACAGATCAAGTCATCTTGGTCGGTGGTTCAGGCTTATTTGTTAAAGCCCTTTGCGAGGGGCTAGACGATTTGCCGAAAGCCCCGGAGGATATCAGAAATCGCCTGAATGCTGAATTTGCCGGACATGGTCTAGCGCCGCTGCAAGCACGCCTGCAAGCCATCGATCCGGAAAACTACCCGTATATAGACTATGAGAACCCGCAACGCGTAATCCGTGCCCTGGAAGTGTTTGAAACAACCGGAAATCCGATCTCCTTTTACCAAACTCGCCAGCAAAGTAAACGGCAATTTAAGGTATTGACCATAGGATTAAATATGGACCGCGCCTTATTATACGACCGGATCAACAAACGGGTAGACCTCATGATGCAACAAGGCTTGCTGGAAGAGGTGAAAGCCTTGGAGACCTTTCGTCATAAACCCGCTTTACTAACCGTAGGCTATGCCGAGCTATTCGATTACCTCGACGGCAAGCGCAGCCTGGAAGATGCCATAGCAGCCATAAAACAAAACTCCAGACGCTATGCCAAACGGCAGATAACCTGGTTTAAGAAATATGGCGATACGCATTGGTTTGAACCCCATCAAACCAAAGAAATAATTCAATTTATTGATCAGTATTTGAGGTAGGGAAGCTATATCTCACACGCTTTTTATCACGTTTTTTTGTCACGTTTACTATCACTTTTTGTCACTTTTTGTCATGGTGAGCGGAGTCGAACCACGAACGACTGGTACGTCAATACAGTTAATCATATCTATCAACTATTAATAATACCTTTACGCAATACGCTTGCAATAAGTGGGGTATGCATTGCTGATTGCACTGACGTACCAGTCGTTCGACTCCGCTCACGATGACAGCACAATGAAAAGCACTTCAACTTCTTTTCTCCCCCCAACTTCCCCCCTTTGCAAAAAGCTTTGAAAGGGGATTGCATTGGGTTTGAAAGGGGAGTGAAAGGGGACTAGAAAAAAGAAGAGTTAAAGCATTGCCAAAGAAAGCGTAATATAGGTCTACTTGTTAGGCAATCCCTTCAGTAGCTCAAGGTCCATTTCATGCAGTCCATCTTCCGATTCTGTTAATCGCCACAGGCAAGTTTGGATGATCCCTTGCATCTGATAATATTGTTCCAGGGTGGTTTTGTTGCTGAGGTAATGTTCTAGGTTAATCTTTTTGTTTTTTAGCAGGGCACAGAAATCATATAAAGTTTTGGAATTGCTGATGACCGACCATTCGTAAATTTCATCCGGATCGGAGCCGTAGCGATCGGCATTACCGCAGTATAAAAACAGGTGGATACGTTTTGTTGATTTCTTCGGAATCTTAAAGCTACACTGTTGTAGCAGGACGCCATTCTGGTATTTTCCAGAGGTAGATTTTAGGATTAATCCCGGGGGGAATACCACGTCTTTATCTTGATCTGTATCGTTTTTTAGTACCATAGCAATGGTCACGAGCATACCACTACCGCGGCAGGTATCGGCATTTAAGCTACCTGCTGCTGCCAGCATTTCGCTTTTCAAGCGGGCCATCTTAGCAGGTTGTTTCATTTGGCTACGCAAGGAGCTGTACAATTCATCTAGGATATAAATTTCGCTTCCTCGAAGGTCGCCTACATGGCTAATACCGTCGGGTAATTTAAATTTTGTTCCTCCTAATTCTCCATTGGTATTGCCAAGTCCCTCGATTTTGCCCGGTTTATCGTTTTTTAATTCTTGCGGGAATTCGTTGTCATCGTCAGATTTGCTGCAGGAGAGTTGTAAAAAGGAAAGGCAGGCTGCAAAGAGTAAAATCAGGTAAGTTTGTTGTTTTTTCATGATAGTGTGTTGTTGAACTCAAAGATATCTCAACTTATAGCTTAATAAAATACCTGTTTTCGGGGAATGTGTGCTAATTTTTTAATTTTCTTATCTTAGCTAATCGAGAACTTATTTATGAAGAGCAAATCCTGTTTAAAACGCTATTATACACTATTCATAAGCATGTGCCTTTGTTCCTTGTCGCCGGTTTACGGGCAATGGACAGGCCCTAAGCAACAGCCGAAGACGCAAACCACCGTGAAGTATGGATCCTTAACACCAAAACATCGAACCGATTCGGCGATGGTTAACTTCCGCAATTATGGCCTGGGGCAGTTTATTCATTGGGGTTTATATGCCATTCCGGGGAATGAATGGGAAGGGGTAAGCGCACGCAAGGGGGCTGCAGCTTCCGAATGGATTCGCAGCTGGTCTGGCCCTACAGCACCGGAAAATTGGAAAGAAACCTACGATAAGCTATACCAACAGTTTAATCCGAAGGCTTTTGATGCAAAGGCTTGGGCCCGGCAAGCCAAAGAAATGGGAGCGAAGTACCTTATTTTTACCACCAAACACCACGATGGCTTCGCCTTATGGCCAAGCCGATACAGCGATTATAATATTTCAGCCTCCCCCTACAAAAAAGATATTGTTAAGGAAGTGGTTGATGCCTACACGGCCGAGGGTATTGATGTGTTTCTTTATTTCTCGGTGCTGGAATGGAATAACCCGGACTATATGCTGAAGGCACCGCAGACCGAGGCGGAGAAAAAGCGTTTCCAACGCTTTTTGAACTATACCAAAAACCAACTCTTGGAATTATTGCAAAATTACCCGCAGATTAAAGGCTTTTGGTTTGATGGCACTTGGGATCAATCCTGGATTCAGGCCTATCCATTTACCTATGCCTTAGAAAAGGAACTGCGCGATAAACATCCTGGATTGATTATCGGCTCTCGCTTCCGCAATGATGAACACGGAAAACGTCACTTCGATAGCAATGGCAATTTATTAGGCGATTATGAACAAGGCTGGGAGCGGAAGCTGCCAGGAGATTACAGTTGGTTGAACGGGAACGACTGGGATGCGGTGATGACCATTCCGCCCAATGGCTGGGGCTATATGAAAGACTGGTCGGGCCTTTATACCAAAACGACCGACGATTTGTTGGAGATGCTGTTGCAAGCCGTCTCCATGAACGGGAATTTCGTATTGAATTTTGGCCCGGACGGCCAAGGGAATATGCATCCCGAAGAGGATACAATAGCAAGCGAATTGGGGCAGTGGATGCAGAAAAACGGCGAAGCGATTTACGGTGCTAGCCATGCGGACCTGCCGATATCAAAATATGGCTATTATACCCAAAAGGAGGGCTACCTGTATCTTACGGTATTCAATAGGCCGGTAAATAATATCCTGCGGATTGCCCTGCCGAAGAATAGTAAAGAGGTGCCTGTTGCTGCGGAGCTTTTGGCGGGCGGCGAGCCATTACTGTTGAAGCATAGCGAAATAGGTTTGGACTTGGATAAGCAGGCCTATTATGATATTCAATTGCCGCGAGGCTTTCAAACCGACCGTGCCTTCGTAGTGAAGATGAAATTGGGAAGCCCCGAAGCACAGCGACAGCAGTTAATGGACGCTAAAATGTAGGCACAAAAAAAGGGAGCAAAGCTCCCTTTCCTACTATGTATATGATTTATTTAACAATAAAATTCCACTGGTGGGTGTCTTCAGATTTACCATAACGTAGATCGTTCAGGTAAGAAAGCACCTTGTTCGAGAATTCTCTCCCTTCTACCGGAGGTAGGGTATAGTCTTGCCCTTCAAAACCAATACGGTCGATATGGGTAATGGTTGCCGCTGTTCCGGCAGCAAAAGCTTCCGTTACAGTTCCGGCTTTAATGCCATCAATCAGCTCGGCCACAGAAACACGGCGTTGCTCGGCTTTGTATCCCCATTCTGCGGCAAGCTCCATAATGGTGCGGCGCGTTACGCCATGTAAAATGGTGTCGCCATGTGGGGTAATAATGGTATCGCCAATACGGAAGATCAAGTTTGCGGTTCCTGCTTCTTCAATGTATTTATGTTCATTGGCATCGGTCCACATAATCTGGTCATAGCCTTCGTTGTTTGCCAACTGCGTTGGGTATAACGATAAAGCGTAGTTACCGGCATTTTTAGAGAAACCAACACCACCTTCTGCGGCACGGGTGTAATGTGTTTCTACTTTCAAGCTGATAGGCTTGCTGTAGTAAGCACCAACTGGACAGGTGATAATGATAAATTTATAAGAAACAGATGGATGTACGCCTAATGCAGCTTCTGTAGCGAACATAAATGGGCGAATGTATAAAGCGGTACCTTCTTTGGAAGGAATCCAATCGCGGTCTACGTCCAATAATTTCTTTAAGCCATCCATGAAGATTTCTTCTGGCACTTCTGGCATTTGTAAACGGGCTGCAGACTTGTTAAAACGCTCCCAGTTTTTGTCGGGGCGGAAGATACTCACGGTACCGTCTGCAAATTTATAACCTTTAATGCCTTCAAAAATTGCTTGGCCATAATGCAAGGCAGACATCGATGGGCTGACGCTCAACTCACCATAAGGAACGATGGCTACATCTGTCCATTGACCGTTATCATAGTTTGCCACTAACATGTGGTCAGACATGATTTGTCCAAATTTTAAGTTGTTGAAATCTACCTGCGAGAGTCTGGAATGCTGAGTCGGCTCTACGCGAATTGAAAGCTGTTCTGTCGCGCTCATATCAATTGATTGTTTAAGGTTCGCAATTTAGTTAAAATAATTAAATGGATAGGCAAAATCAGCGTTAATTTTAAGGAGTTAGCCTTAATCAGTAGGGGATGAACCTAAACGCTGAACTTACCCTGTTCATGGGGAGGTAGCTTAAAATTAACATACAGGAAATATGTATGTTTTCCTAGGCATAACTGTATACAGTTTGCTATACTGTTGTATTCTCGAAATGAGTTAATTGGCCTGAATAGGCGGTTTTCAATTTGCGGTATTGTTCTTGCAGTTTGGCTTATGCTATCGTCGCAAAATAGCTACATAAAATTAAATTGTTTTATTAGAGAAATAGCCTTGGTTTGGTCGCTTTTTAAGCGCCTTGAACACAAGGTCTATAGCGGTGTCTGCAAACCTCAGGGTTTATTCGCCGTCGCGATTTGTTATTATTTAACCAAATTTTTGTTATTATGGAAAGAGAACTCGCTAATATCAATGCCCAGGAGACCAAACCAGTGGGTATGTTTAAATTTATTTTGGGATTTATTGTATTCCTTTATAAAACGGCCATTCGTCCATAGTCCGAATTTCTTTAGTGCTTGCTGGAATTTTGCACAGCCCAACGTGTCGAAATAAACAGCAGGATAGCATACGCTCAAAAGCTGCATAAGAATGCCTTCCATCCATGGCAGCAAGTTAATTCTTTAGGTTTTCATTAAAAAAAAATAGCAGATTCCTTATTGATTGTTCATCAATTTCAGGAGCGGATCGAGGTATTCACGGCTGTTGGCCAAACGTGGTACTTTATTCTGACCACCTAGTTTGCCCCTAGACTTCATCCAATTGTAGAAGGTTTCCTTCGGTGCATTGTGAATAATAGGGAAGCTTAGCGCCATATTTTTATAGCGTTTTGCATCGTAGTCAGAGTTTATTTCGCGCAGGTGGCTGTCTAACAGTTCGCAAAAGCGTTGGAAATCGTTTGGTTCTTTTTCAAACTCGATGACCCATTCATGGGCACCGGCAGTTTTATCGTTAAAATAAACCGGCCCTGCGGTATAGTCTTTAATGGCTGCCGACGTTCCGGTACATGCCGCTTGCAAAGCTTGGTCGGCATTGTCTACAATCACTTCTTCCCCAAAGGTATTGATATACTGCTTGGTGCGTCCGGAGATTTGGAAACGATAAGGCGATAGGGAGGTGAACTTTATGGTGTCGCCAATTTTATAGCGCCATAGTCCCGCATTGGTCGAGATAATTAAGGCGTAGTTTTTACCTAACTCTACCTCATGGAGTCCTAAGGTTTTCGGATGCTCCTCATGTAGGTTTTCCATCGGTAGGAATTCGTAGTAAATGCCATAGTCTAGCATTAGCAACAGATCTTCCGAGTCCGAGCGATCTTGTAAGCCGAAGTAGCCTTCTGAAGCGTTATAGTTCTCCAGGTAATACATGTTTTCGGACGGGATGAGTTTTTTAAACTGCTCGCGGTAGGGCTTAAAGCTTACACCACCATGGCTATAGAACTCGAGGTTTGGCCATACCTCCAAGAGGTTTTCCTTGCCTGTAATTTCGAGAATGCGATTAGCCATCACCATGTTCCAGGTTGGCACGCCAGCCAGGCTGGTTACATTTTCCTTGATGGTAATCTGGGCAATCTGCTCGATCTTCTCTTCGAAATTGGGGTTTAAGGTCACTTCGATATTCGGTGTCCGGAGGAACTCGGCCCAAAAGGGCAGGTTGCGGATCAATATGGACGATAAATCACCGTAGTAGGAGTCGGGGCTAAAGTTGTTGATCATGGAAGAACCCCCGATGACCACCGACTTTCCAGTAAAAACTTTGTTTTCGGGTTTATTATGGCAATAGATGGAAAGCATGTCTTTTCCACCTTGGTAATGGCATTCCTCCAGGGCTTCCATGCTTACCGGAATAAACTTACTGCGGTCGGAAGTGGTTCCTGAAGACTTCGCAAACCACTTGATATCCGATGGCCAAAGGATGTTTTGTTCCCCTTTGATCATGCGGTCTATATAGCCTTTGAGGCTGTCGTAATCTTGAATTGGAACTCTGTTTTTGTATTCTTCAGGGGTAAAGATGCTGTTGTAGCCGTATTTTCGACCCCATTCAGTTGCTTCGGCGTCGGAGATTAAACTTTGAAACCACTCTTCTTGTACATCGTGCGGATACTTCATGAAAAGGTCGATCTGGTGCATTCGCTTTTTCATGATCCAGGTAAAGAAGGAATTTAGTAGTGCCATATGAGGTTAAAATATAAATTTAAAACTTTTTACGACGTAATTCAAAATGTCGACCTAAGTAAAATTTACGGGCAAGCTCGTTATTGGCAATTTCCTCGGGGGTACCTGTTAGCATAATCTTTCCTTCGGTAAGCAGGTACGCGCGATCGGTAATGGATAGGGTTTCTTGAACGTTGTGGTCGGTAATAAGGATACCGATATTACGGGTTTTAAGCTTGGCAACGATGGTTTGGATCTCCTCGACCGCAATAGGGTCTACCCCGGCAAAGGGCTCATCCAAGAGGATGAAGTTGGGGTTGGCGGCCAAGGCGCGGGCGATCTCCGTCCGACGGCGTTCCCCACCGGAAAGCAAGTCGCCCCGGTTCTTACGTACGCGGTGTAAACTGAACTCGGTAAGTAGTTCTTCGAGCTTTTCTTTGCGTTCGGCTTTATTGGGGTAATGGATCTCTAATACCGCCAGGATGTTGTTTTCCACAGATAGCTTACGAAATACAGAGGCTTCCTGCGCCAAGTAGCCAATACCGCGTTGCGCACGCCGGTACATCGGGTCTTGGGTAATTTCCAGGTCGTCTAAGAAGACGTGTCCGTCGTTGGGTTTAATTAAACCTACAATCATGTAGAAGGAGGTTGTTTTTCCGGCACCATTGGGGCCTAGGAGTCCTACAATCTCGCCTTGTTCCACATGAAAAGAGACGTCGTTCACAACGGTACGTTGCTTGTATTTCTTGATAAGATGTTCTGCTTTAAGAATCATGGGTTTAAACGTTTCCTTGCAAAGATATTTTTAAAATCGAATAGCTTTTACATTTAATTGCAAATTCTTCTTGCCGCGCCAGTTGTTTTCCTCAATGGCATAGCATATATCGAAGGGTTTGCCGCTATTTATGCGGTCTGCATGTTCGCCCAAACCAAAGCCTATACATTCAAACGCAAAGGAATCTTCTTGCTTTACGCTGAATTTGAGGTGGGTAGCTCCAACCACATAGGCTAATCCGGCGGCCGTTACGCGCTGCGACATGAAAACTGGCGCTTCGTTTTGCGGGCCAAAGGGCTCAAACTGGCGTAATATACGGTAAAATTTGCCGTCAATATCACGCAGTTGGATGACTTTCTCGATTAATACCTCCTGTTGTAACATTTCAGGCTTGATGGATTTGGAGACCACCTCCTCGAAACGCTCTTGAAATAGGGGTACATTGCTATGCTGCATGGTTAAGCCTGCGGCGTATTTATGGCCTCCGTATTGATCGAGGAGGTCACTGCATTCGCTTAGGGCTTCATACAGATCGAAACCTAACACCGAGCGGGCAGAGCCGGCAATATGGCCATTGGTTTCTGTGAGGATAACCGTAGGGCGGTAATAGCGCTCGGTGAGGCGGGAAGCCACGATGCCGATAACGCCTTTATGCCAATCGGATTTATAGAGTACCGTCGTTTTACGGCTTTGAAGACCTGTGTCGTTGTCAAGTAAGGAGAGGGCTTCCTCCGTGATGCGCAGATCGAAATCTTTACGCACATTGTTCTGGTCGTCGATATTCTCGGAGAAGATCTTCGCTTCGGATAGCGATTTGGAGGTCAGCAATTGAACGGCATCCTTGGCATGGTCTATCCGGCCGGCCGCGTTGATGCGTGGGCCAATCTGGAAGACAATATCATTGATGCTAAACTGTCCGGTTTTATGGGTCGACAGGTTGATGAGAGCCTGCAGCCCACAACAGGCATTGCCGTTTAGTTTTTTAAGTCCGAAATGGGTCAGGATACGGTTCTCCCCGGTAATTGGAACGATGTCTGAAGCAATGCTGACTGCCACCAGATCCAGGTATTGATAGGCCATTTCCATATCCATTCCGTTTTGGATAATGAAGGCCTGGATAATTTTAAAGCCTATGCCACATCCGGAAAGTTCTTTGTAAGGGTAGGGGCAATCGTCCCGCTTTGGATCCAGAACAGCTACAGCGTCTGGAAGGCTGTCGCCGGGAAGGTGATGGTCGCCAATGATAAAGTCGATCTGCTTGCTTTTGGCATAATTGATTTTATCGATGGCCTTAATGCCACAGTCTAAAGCGATGATTAAGGAAAAGCCTTGCTCATGCGCATAGTCAATACCTTCGGTGGAGATGCCATAACCCTCTTTATAGCGGTCAGGAATGTAGTATTCCAGTCGGCTGTGGAAGTTACGGAAGAAATTGTACACTACGGAAACGGCGGTCGTACCATCGACATCGTAATCGCCATAGATCAATATCTTCTCGTTATTGCCTATTGCTCTTTCGATGCGTGCGATGGCCGCATCCATTCCTTTCATCAAAAAAGGATCGTGTAAGTGTGTTAAGGAAGGTCTAAAGAATTCGCGGGCTTGCTCAAAGGTTTCAACGTCCCGATTTAACAATAACTCTGCAATTATACTATTTACGCCCAGCTCATCTTTTAATTTGTTAATATTGTCGACATTTTTTTTTGGTTTTTGCACCCACCTTTTTTGCATATCTTTGCATTCTTATAACGTGTAAATATACATTTTATAGTCATACTTACCTAATGGGGACGGGGCTATACGTGTACACACTTACTTAACTCGCAAGTAAACAAATAAATAGATATGGTTCGAGCATATTCCCTTTATGAGGGTTCTTATTCTGTTGATAAATCCAAGAAATTCATACCATTTGATCCTAAGAAAGATGATCCTAAAGATCGTCCGGGTTCTCTTTTTATCCATGTGCACCCTTTTTTGGTGGAAACAGAAGCTGGCTTGGTCTTGCTGGATACCGGATTAGGACAACGCACCGCCGATGATGAATTGCTGATTCATGCCAACATCAAGAAGCTGGGTTTCGATATCGACGATGTACGTTTTGTGCTGATGTCGCATTTGCATAAAGACCACGCTAATGGGATGGTGGATTTTAAGGATGGCGTGAAGCGCATTGCTTTTCCGAATGCGGAATATTACGTGCAGGAGAAAGAATGGGAAGCTGCATTCAGTACCGAATCGCCTTCCTACCGAACCGATGTGTTTGATGTGGTGCAACGCTCGGGCAACTTGAACTTCGTGAATGGCGATGGCTATATCAACGATGAAATTCGCTATAACCTTTCCGGAGGGCATTCCGAGTTCCATCAGGTATTCCATATTGAAACAGGTGGCGAGCATTTCTTCTTCGGCGGCGATGAACTGCCTGAGCCGGAGGAAATCTTCCGGAACTTTATCGCCAAGTACGATTTCGATGGCCGTAAAGCGAAGGCCTTACGCGAAGAATACTGGGCTGCAGGGGCACCTGAGGGCTGGGTATTTATGTTCTACCATTCAAAAAGCATCGCGATCGGGCGTCCTGAAAAGCGAGAAGATGGTAGTTATAAGATCATCGATGCTACGAAATAGGGCGAGATTGTTTATATTTGAGGGTCTTGAATTTCATATACTTAGGTTTTATTTAAATAAAAGTTAATATGTCGATAGTTAGAGAAAGTGATCTAATTGGCATTGGGAAGAAATACCAGATTGAAACTGAAGCCGGTGACAATATGGTGGTTGTTATCCACGACGATGGCAGACGTGAGCTGTATCGTCATGAAGATGAAGATAACGAAACCCATTGTGTAATGACCCTGTCAGACGAAGAGTCGAGACAGGTGGCCGGTATTCTGGGTGGACTGTCCTACAAACCGAAGGCATTGGAAACCATCGAAGTCGCCCTAGACGACTTGCGTATCGAATGGTACAAAGTGGAAGTATCTAACGATGGGGTAAATAAAAGTATTGGCCAGCTGGAAGTACGCCAGCGCACCGGTGCCTCTATTATTGCCGCCATTAAAGGTGAGGAAACCATTATTAACCCTGGGCCAGAGTATGTCATCCAACCGGGTGCTACCTTGGTGATCGCTGGAAAGCAAAAGAACATTAAATTGTTAAAGGAAATCCTACTCTAAACAACGCCTATGCCTAATACTTTGATTATTGAAATCGGAATTGCCGTCCTTCTTGTCGCCTTAGTTGGCTTATTGGCCAACCGACTACGTTTCTCTGTAATCCCCTTTTTTATTATCATCGGTATGGTATTGGGCCATGAATCCTACCCCAATTTTATTAAGGATATGCTCGCTTCCGTGGGGAATGAGGGCTTCACCCATGCCGTAGAGTCGGTATGGAAGTTCTTGACCTTCCGCGAGAGTAAGCCTTTTATCGACTTTATGGGCAGGTTAGGGGTGTTGTTTCTCCTATTCTACTTGGGCCTTGAGTTCTCTGTAGGGCGCTTAATCAAATCCGGGAAGTCTATTGTGGCGGGCGGATCCTTTTACGTCGCCTTGAACTTTGTGTCCGGACTGCTGGTTGGCTGGATGATGGATCTTCCTTTTAAGGAGGTGATGGTGCTCTGTGGTATCATGACCAGTTCTTCAACGGCTATTGTAGCTAAGGTATTAACCGACCTGAAGCGTACAGCGAATCCGGAAACGGAGGTAATCATGGGAATGATTATGTTCGATGATCTGTTTATCGCCATGCATATTTCCTTCCTGTCGGGGCTTATCCTCACCGGAAGTAGTTCCTTCTGGGCGGTCGCTGGCACCTCGCTATTGGCCCTAGGCTTTATCTTAACCTTCCTGATCTTAGGTAGAAAGCTTATTCCTTTCATTGATAAATTATTGCAAGAGAAGTCCTCAGAGCTGTTTATCCTGATTATTTTTAGTTTGTTATTCACCATTGCTGGCTTCTCGGAGACTATCCATGTGGCGGAAGCAATCGGTGCTTTAATGGCGGGTTTGGTCTTTGCGGACTCGAAATACCTAAAGAAAATTGAGGGTATGGTCTTGCCCTTTAAAGACTTCTTCGGGGCGATGTTCTTCTTTAGCTTCGGGCTTTCTATTGATATGTATTCCCTCGGTGGGGCGGTAGGCTGGGCAGCCTTTGCAGCAGTTATCACCATCATCGGGAATGTGGCATCGGGCTATTTCGCGACAAGATTCTCGGATCTGAAGCCGAAGAATTCGGTCGATATCGGATTTACCCTATCTGCAAGGGGAGAGTTCTCCATCATCATGGCGAACATCGGGAAAGCCGGGAAGTTATTGCCGGTTATCCAATCTTTTGTGGTGGTGTATGTATTGATTCTTTCTATCGTATCTCCGCTGCTGACGAAGGAGTCTCGGAACATTTGGAACCGCCTGTCGGGCCAAAAAGAAGCCCCTAAGAAGGTTAAGAAGAAACTTAGCGACTTAGAGGCATCTGGGCAGGAATAATCCCGCATAGCTATTTATTTCTTGTTTGCTTAATCGTCGTATCCGAAACGTTTAAGGTAGTTTTTCTTGCTACGCCAGTCGGGTAATACCTTCACGAACATTTCCAAGAATACTTTTCCGCCGATAAACTCTTCAATATCCTGACGTGCATAGGTGCCTACTTTCTTGATCATGGCGCCGGCTTTCCCGATGATGATGTTCTTCTGGGAATCGCGCTCCACGATAATCTCTGCCGCAATACGGGTTATTTTAGGCTCTTCCTTATAAGAGGTGATAATAACCTCAGTACTGTAAGGGATTTCCTTATCATACAGCTTAAACACCTTCTCGCGAATAATTTCCGACACGAAGAAACGCATGGACTTATCCGTTAGCTCGTCCTTTTCGTAGTAAGGTGCATGTACAGGTAGTTTTTCCTTAATGTAGTTCATCACAGATTCTACATTGTAACCATGTAAGGCCGAAATCGGGAAGATGACGTCCGGATTAATTTTCTCTTTCCAGAACTCAATCTTCGCCTTCACTTCGTCCTCCGATGATTTATCCACCTTATTGATGATAATAGCCACCGGCGAACTGGTGTTGCGTAATTTATCGAGAACGTCATTCTCATCGTACTTCTCATGGATGTCTGTAACAAAAAGAAGAATGTCGGCATCAATAATAGAACCCATCACAAAATTCATCATGGATTCCTGTAAGGAATAGTTTGGTTTGATGACGCCAGGGGTATCAGAAAAGACAATTTGATGGTCTTCATCATTTACGATACCAATTATGCGGTGCCTAGTGGTTTGAGCCTTCGGTGTAATGATAGACATCTTTTCCCCTACTAATGAGTTCATTAGGGTTGACTTCCCGGCATTTGGTTTTCCAATGATACTGACGAATCCTGCTTTATGCGACATTATTTTGATTTTTATTTGTTTTACAAAGAAACAAATAATATCTTTGTACTCCAATTCGGAGATAATATAATCTGCATCTAGGATACCAACAGATGAGATTTCAACAATACATTGCGGGATGGAGCAGTTGGTAGCTCGTCGGGCTCATAACCCGAAGGTCATCAGTTCGAGTCTGGTTCCCGCTACTAAAAACCCGGATTAAGCGCGAGGCTTAATCCTAAGACATTAAAAATACATTGCGGGGTGGAGCAGTTGGTAGCTCGTCGGGCTCATAACCCGAAGGTCATCAGTTCGAGTCTGGTCCCCGCTACTATTTGAAGGTTTCAATCGAAAGGTTGGAACCTTTTGTTTTTAGATAGGAGATGTGAGATATGAGATATGAGAATTTGGACTCCAGTATTGGGGAAATGAACCTTATTTGGAATCTCACATCTACTAGCGCATCAAGCATCTCAAATCTCATATCTCAAATCTCATCTCTAATTTTCTTTGCTTTCCAATACCGAAGAACCCATTAGGAATTCATCTACCTTGCGGGCGCATTCGCGACCTTCGGAGATTGCCCATACCACTAAGGACTGTCCGCGGCGCATATCGCCGGCCACAAAGATATTATCGATATTGGTTTGATAGGCTGTTTCGCTGGCTTTCACATTGCCACGCTGATCCAACTCTACCCCTAATTGCTGTAGCAAGCCTTCGTGTTGCGGATGGAGGAATCCCATAGCTAGGGTCACCAATTCGCAGGGGATCTCACGTTCCGAGCCTTCCACTTCGGTGAATTTGCTAGGGCGTCCCAGTTCATCGGTTTCCCAACTTAGGTCTACAATGCGGGCGGCACGCAGGTTTCCGTTTTCATCGCCTAAGAATTCCTTGGTGCTGATGCTCCAATGGCGTTGGCATCCTTCCTCATGGGAGGTTGTTGTTTTCAGCAACATTGGGTAGCTTGGCCATGGCATGGCAGCTGTTCGGGCTTCTGGTGGAGTAGGCATAAGCTCGAATTGAGTTACCGATTTGGCGCCATGTCTATTCGATGTGCCGACACAATCAGATCCTGTATCTCCACCACCGATCACTAAGACATGCTTTCCTTGCGCATGGATATCCGCTTCTTCGAAGCTGGAATTTCCAACACGTTTATTTTGTTGTTTTAGGAACTCCATGGCATAATGTACGCCCTTAAGTTCTCTACCCGGAATGTTTAAGTTTCTCGGGATGGTCGAACCTCCGGTCAATACCACGGCGTCGTATGCGTTAAGTTCGTGCGCCGCTACGTTTTTACCGACTTCTGCATTGGTGCGGAACTCCACACCCGATTGCTCCATAATCTCAACCCGACGGTCGATTACCGATTTGTCGAGTTTAAAATCCGGGATTCCGTAGCGCAATAGCCCGCCAACCTTATCATCACGTTCGTAGACCACCACATCATGACCCGCTTTGTTCAGCTGTGCTGCTGCGGCTAGTCCGGATGGTCCTGAGCCCACCACGGCTACACGCTTACCCGTTTTCAGGAACGATTTATTAGGCTTCACATAGCCCTTCTTATAGGCAATCTCGATGATATGCTTCTCGATCTCCTCGATAGCCACCGGCGATTTGTTGATCCCGAGCACGCAAGCCGATTCGCAAGGTGCCGGACAGATGCGCCCGGTAAACTCCGGGAAGTTGTTGGTTGAGGTTAAAATCTGGTAGGCTTCTTCCCATTTGCCATCATACACGGCGTCATTAAACTCCGGAATCACATTGCCAAGGGGGCATCCCGAATGGCAGAAGGGTATTCCGCAGTTCATACAGCGGGCAGCCTGGTTATTCAATTGCTCATCCGAGTAAGCTTGCACAAACTCCTGATAATTCTGTTTTCTTTGCTCCACTTTCTCTTTTAGCGGAAGCGATCTCTCATATTCTAAAAATCCTGTTGGTTTTCCCATGGTTCTATCCTCCTCGATTAAGCGGTCACTAATTTTTTAAGTATTACATTTTTGTATTCTTTCGGGAATACTTTAATAAATTGATTTTTGGCCGTGCTCCAATTGGTCAGAATATCATTTGCTCTGGCACTCTTTGTCAACAGGATATGTCGTTTCAGTAAGCTGATGATTTCTGTTTCATCGGCTGCTTCTAGCGGATCCAAGTCTACCATTTCGGTATTGCAGTTTTCGCGGAAGTTGCCGGCGATATCATATACCCAAGCAATACCACCACTCATTCCTGCGGCGAAGTTCCGGCCAGTTTCGCCCAGAATCAAGGCTCTACCGCCTGTCATGTACTCGCAACCATGGTCGCCGATACCTTCTACGACGGCTGTGGCGCCAGAATTCCGAACGGCAAAGCGTTCGCCGGCGCGGCCGTTGATAAAGAGGTATCCCGAAGTTGCACCATACAAGGCCACATTACCGATGATGATGTTCTCATCCGGAATTAAGGTACTTTCTGCGGCCGGGTAAATGGCCAGCTGCGCACCGGAAAGACCTTTACCTACGTAATCGTTGGCTTCGCCTTCCAGTTCGAAAGAGATCCCTTTGGTATTGAACGCACCGAAGGATTGCCCTGCGGAGCCTTTGAAAGTAAAGTTGATGCTGTTGTCAGGCAAGCCTTCCGAGCCGTATATCTTCGAAATCTCGTTGGAAAGCATAGTGCCTATGGTACGGTCAGTATTCTTCACGTTGAAGTGGCCAAACACCGGAGTTTTGCTTTCCAGGGCTGGTTTTGCCAAGGTCAATAATCCCCAATCTAAAATCATGCTCATGCCGTGGTCTTGCTCCTCGGTGTTGTGCAAGGTTTGTCCGTTGGCATTTGCGGCCACATGTAAGATGCCTGAGAAGTCTATTTTCGCCGCTTTCCAATGTTCCAGATTCTCTCTTTTCTTTAAGAACTGCGCTCTTCCCACCATCTCGTTGATGCTGCGGAAGCCAAGCTCGGCCATAATTTCGCGCATTTCCTCTGCCAAGAAACGGAATAGGTTCACCACATCCTCCGGTTTCCCCGAGAAGAGTTTGCGAAGATCCGGGTCTTGGGTAGCAACACCCACCGGACAGGTGTTGAGGTGGCATTTACGCATCATGATACATCCGCCGGCCACTAATGCTGCGGTAGCCACGCCCCATTCTTCTGCACCCAATAAGGTAGCAATCACCAGGTCTCTACCGGTCTTCATCTGTCCGTCGGCCTGCAACACCACGCGGCTGCGTAGTTTGTTCTGCACCAGGGTTTGATGCGCCTCGGCCAGGCCTAATTCCCAAGGAAGGCCTGCATGTTTAATGGAACTGATGGGTGATGCACCGGTACCACCGTCATAGCCAGCAATCAAGATAACATCAGCATGTGCTTTTGCCACCCCTGCCGCAATGGTTCCTACGCCGGCTTTGGATACCAGCTTCACGTTGATGCGGGCATCGCGGTTGGCATTCTTCAAGTCGAAAATCAGCTGCGCTAAATCTTCAATCGAGTAAATATCGTGGTGTGGAGGCGGGGATATCAAGCCCACGCCCGGGGTCGAGTGACGCACTTTGGCAATCCAATCGTCCACTTTATGACCAGGGAGCTGTCCGCCTTCCCCCGGTTTGGCGCCTTGCGCCATTTTAATCTGTATTTCATCGGCTTGGGTGAGGTAATTTGAGGTCACACCGAAGCGTGCGGAAGCGACCTGCTTGATTGCCGAGCGCATCGAATCGCCATTTGGCAATTTAGCGTAGCGGATTTCATCCTCACCACCCTCACCGGTATTCGATTTCCCGCCGATGCGGTTCATGGCAATCGCCAAAGTGCTGTGTGCCTCGTGCGAAATGGAACCGAATGACATGGCACCCGTAGCAAAGCGTTTCATGATTTCGCTGGCCGGTTCCACCTGGTCGATGGATATGGCTGTTCTATGTTTCGCAAATTCCAATAAGCCACGAAGGGTATACATGTGTTCCTTCTGGTTATTGATTAGGCTTGCGTATTTTTTATAGGTTTCAAAGCTATCGGTACGGCAGGCTTGTTGCAGCAGGTGTACCGTTTGCGGATTCCATAAGTGGCCTTCGCCACGTCTTTTCCATTGGTATATACCCCCCTCTGGCAATAAGGTTGGTGCCAGGCGGCTGTTTTCAAAGCCACGCCAGTGTTTGGCTAAAGATTCCTTCGCAATATCATCCAGGGTTAATCCACCAATTCTGGATACCGCACCGCAGAAGTAGCTATCCACCACTGAAGCATCGATTCCCAATACTTCGAAAATCTGTGCGCCATGGTAAGATTGCAGGGTGGAGATGCCCATTTTCGAGAAAATTTTCAGTAGGCCATTGCAAACGGCTTTCACATAGTTCTTCTTCAGGTCGTCCCAAGTCAGGTCCGTGTCCAGTTGTCCTTGCTCGCGCATGGTACGGATGCTTGCCAAAGCCATATACGGATTGATGGCCGTAGCGCCAAAGGCTAACAAACAAGCAAAGTGATGCACCTCCCAGGCGTCGCCCGCCTCAACCACCAAACCTACAGCACCGCGATTTCCAGTTTTAATTAAGTGGTGATGCACGGCAGAAACCGCCAATAAAGAAGGGATAGCCGCGTGTTGCGAATCTATCGCACGGTCGGAAAGGATAATCACCTCAAAGCCATCGCGCACGGCATCATCGGCATAGCGGCATAGGCGTTCCAGGCCCGCTTCCAAAGAGCCCGCTTTGCCATCGGCACGGAAATAACTTTGAATGGTTTTCGCCTGAAATACACCGGTATCGATGGAACGTAGTTTTTCCAGTTCGCTGGAGGTTAAAATCGGATGCTCCAGCGTCACGCAGTGACAGAATTTCTTGTCTTCAATTAAAATATTACCGGCATTCCCGATAAAGGTTGCCAAGCTCATGACGAGGCGTTCCCGAATAGGATCGATTGGCGGATTGGTTACCTGCGCAAAGAACTGTTTGAAGTAGCTGGAGATATGCTGCGGCTGATCTGATAGCACGGCCAAAGGCACATCCGTTCCCATCGAGCCAATAGGCTCATAGCCGGTTAAGGCCATCGGGGTTAAAATGGTTTCAATATCTTCCCGAGAATAGCCAAAAGACTGCTGATACTTAAATACCGACTCTTTAGAAAGGTAGGTAAAAGTAACTCGTGGCTCGGCCAATTCTTCCAATTTAATTTTATAATTGTTAATCCAGTCGCCATAAGGTTGTTGGCGAATCAACTCGCCTTTCACTTCCTCATCTGAGCGGATTTTACCGGCTTCCATATCCACCACGAATATTTTACCCGGCTGTTGTCTTCCTTTTTTAATAATGGTAGCCTCATCAATAGGCAATGCACCGGCCTCTGAAGCCACCACCACACGGTCATCCGAAGTAATGGCGTAGCGCAATGGGCGCAGGCCATTTCTATCTAAGGTTGCACCGATAATTTTTCCGTCGGTAAAACATAGGGCTGCAGGCCCGTCCCAAGGCTCCATTAAGGTAGCATGGTATTCGTAGAATGCTTTTTTCAAAGGATCCATCTGTGTATTGCCGTCCCAGGCTTCCGGCACCAACATCAGCATCACGTGGGGTAAGCTTCTGCCGCTATGCAGCAGCAATTCCACCACATTATCGAGGCAGGCCGAATCCGATTGGCCACGATCTACCACCGGTAATAAGATTTCCATCTCCTCTTCCGTAAAATAAGGGGATGAAAGCGAGCGTACGCCAGCATAAAACCAGTTTAAGTTACCTGTTAACGTATTGATTTCGCCATTATGGGCAATCATGCGGAAGGGCTGCGCCAAAGACCATGATGGGAATGTGTTGGTTGAAAAACGCGAGTGTACCAGGCCGAATGCCGATACCACACGCGGATCATGCAAATCTTCAAAATAGGAACCCACCTGATAGGTAGTCAGCTGACCTTTATAGATAATGGTTTTACAAGAAAGGGATGCGATATAAAGTGGTAGTGGGTAGGCTTGATGTTCTTTGATTTTCTGGATAATGAGGCGCCGTAGCACATATAATTTCCGTTCAAAATCCTCGGTATTGCCCACCCCTTCCGGTCGGGAGATAAAGAACTGCACGATTTCCGGTTCTGCTCCCAAGGCGGTAGGGCCAATGCCCTGTCGGTTTACGGGTACTGCACGGAAGCCCAGGAGATCCATTTTACGATCTGCAGCAGCCTCAGCAATTACTTGGCGGCAAATTTGATTCATTTCCGCATCCTTCGGTAAGAAAACCATCCCCACGCCATAATAGCCTGGTTCTTGCAATTGAATGCCTAGCTTAATGCATTCTTCCCACAGAAATTCATGCGGTAACTGAATCATGATGCCGGCACCATCGCCCGACTCCGGATCACAGCCACAGGCGCCACGGTGTTCCATGTTCTCTAACATGGTGAGGGCATCTTGTACTTGTTGATGCGATTGCTGCCCTTTGATATGAGCCACGAAACCAACGCCACAGGCATCGTGTTCAAACGCTGGATTGTATAGTCCTTCTTGCTGCATTGTATAATGAATCTTTTATAATTTAAAACAGGTTTGCTAATATAAGAATAAAAATAACACTTTATTGAAAAACTTTTAAAAAATATAATGAAACGTTGATTAATACATAAATTAAATCAAAATAATTATCGAAATTGTATTTGCTTCGCCATTTGATTATAAAAATGAAATATCATTCGTTAATTTTGTTCACATAACAAATTAATTATGACCATCCGCGAAATTGAAATTTACCGACTCAGTATCCCTATGGAACCTTTCGTGATTGCGACAGGAACGATGGACTATGCCCAGAACACCTTTATTCGGATAAAAACTGATAGCGATTTAGTAGGGGTAGGGGAATGTTCGGCCTTTCCCATGATTGTTGGCGAAACCCAAAACACCTGCATTGCAGTGGCGAAGGACTTTGCTAAAATCTGGATCGGGAAGGATGCCTTAGCGCTAGAAGAGCGCTTGGCCGAGCTGCACCTGTACATCGCCGGGAATGCCACGATTAAGTCGGCTTTTGATATGGCCTTATACGACCTGGCTGCCAAGCATGCCGGTTTGCCTTTATATCAATTCTTAGGGGGAAAACCTCGGGATATTGTAACAGACATTACCTTAGGCATTGCCTCGCCGGAGGAGATGGCCGAGAAGGCGAAGAAACTGTATGAAGGTGGCGCGGTAGCCTTAAAGGTAAAGCTAGGCAAAAAGCCGCAAGACGATATTGCCCGCATCAGGGCCATTCGCCAAGCGGTAGGTTTTGATATTCCTATCCGCATCGATGCCAACCAAGGTTGGACCTATGCGGAAGCTGTCGAAGCACTTCAAGGCTTGGAACCCTTGAAAATCCAATTCTGCGAGCAACCGATGCGCACCTATAACGATCACTTATTAGCCCAATTGCGCAGCGAAACCATTGTACCCATTATGGCCGACGAATCCGTCTATACGCATTACGATGCCGAGCGTTTGTGCCGTACCGATAGCTGCGATTATATCAATATTAAGTTCTCCAAATCATCAGGCATTCATGAATCCTTAAAAATTCAGGCTGTAGCGCAGGAATACGGTATTCCCTGCATGATTGGCGGGATGCTGGAAAGCCGTTTGGCTTTAGCTGCCAAGACGCATTTTGCCTATGCAGCACCAAATGTGAAGTTCTTCGATTTGGATACCTGCATGGTTGGCCACTTGGAAGACCCGGTTATCGGCGGGATTCAATACGATGGTTATGCCATCAAATTATCCGATGGATTGGGCATTGGCGCAGATATGGATCCAGCCTTTTTGGAAGGCTGTGATAAATGGACATTCTCTTAAATTAAAATACGATGTTAAACAACGATACCTGGCACATTGGAACAGCAGAAGTCATTATTCTCTTTATTCTAGTCGTTATTATTTTGTTTTTTGCCTATATCTTCAGCAGGCTGCTCAAGCGAAAGTAAATCGTTAATCAGCCCCATTTTAGGGAATAATTCAGTACATTTGTCCCCTATATCAGATATATATTTAGCATATGAGCACACAACGCGGACCTATTTCTCAATTCATTGAGAAAAACTATCTACATTTTAATGCAGCGTCATTAGTTGACGCCGCAAAAGGCTATGAAAAACATCTTGAAGAGGGTGGTAAAATGTTGGTTTCTTTAGCAGGGGCAATGAGTACTGCTGAATTAGGTATCTCCTTGGCGGAGATGATTCGTCAGGATAAAGTGGCGATCATTTCTTGTACAGGTGCCAACCTGGAAGAAGATGTGATGAACCTTGTGGCGCACTCGCACTACAAACGTGTTCCTAACTACCGTGATTTAACACCACAAGACGAGTGGGAATTATTGGAAAACCACTACAACCGTGTTACAGATACTTGTATCCCGGAAGAAGAGGCGTTCCGTCGTTTACAATCGCATATGGAGAAAGCATGGAAAGATGCTGAAGCCAATGGCGAGCGTTATTTCCCACACGAGTTCTTATACAAAGTGGTATTATCGGGCGATTTAGAGCAATACTATGAAATTGACCCTAAAAACTCCTGGATCTTAGCGGCGGCAGAAAAGAATATTCCAATCATCTGTCCAGGATGGGAAGATTCAACGACTGGTAACATCTTCGCTTCTTACGTTATTAAAGGCGAATTAAATGTGCACACCGTTAAAACTGGTATTGAATACATGGTTTACTTAACAGAGTGGTACCGTGCTAATTCAGGTGGTAAAGGTGTAGGTTTCTTCCAAATCGGTGGAGGTATCGCTGGTGACTTCCCAATCTGTGTGGTCCCAATGATGTACCAAGATTTAGAATGGCATGATGTACCTTTCTGGTCTTACTTCTGTCAGATTTCTGACTCCACTACTTCTTACGGATCTTACTCTGGTGCTGTGCCAAACGAGAAGATTACTTGGGGTAAATTAGATACGGAATCTCCAAAATTCATCGTAGAGTCTGACGCAACAATCGTAGCGCCATTAATCTTTGCGTGGGTATTGGGTCAATAATCCATTTTACAATTAAGTTTCGGTTTTGGCATCTCTTTTAACCACAGATAACGCAGCAGCCTTGCAGGCATTAATGTCTGAAACGCTATTTAGCATGGGTGAGGAGCAACAGGCAGCCTCCGGCGGCTTTGTGCAAAACCAAACGCAAACATACATTCCTCCGGCTGCAGATGCGTCTGCAGCAACGGAGGAATTTATTTATCAAGGCGATAAAAGCACGGGGGTGTTGTTTATTCTACGCTACCCGGACTATCCTTATTTCTCGCCACAGGCCGAAGAAGCTTTCTTGAAAACCATCGGTGCCTTGCAACTTAACGCCAGCAATGTGGCCGTGCTGAACTTGGCCAATCCGCATAATCCCAACGATTTTAAACGTATTATGCAATTCTTCCAACCCAAGAAGATTACCCTCCTAGGTGTAGAGCCCTTATCCTTAAAGCTTCCTGAAATTGGACATAACTCCTACATGAAAGGAAAAGTAGCTACCGTGTTCAATACCTTCAGCTTTGAAGAGATGTTCGCCGATGTGCAGAAGAAAAAGCTGTTCTGGGGCGAATTCAAAACCTTTATCCTTTCTTAATTTCACCCTTTTTCCCATTTTTCTTTCCGGATAGCTTACCTTTGCCAAAAATTAAAGGCCCATGGAATTGATATTTGCCACAAATAACGCCCATAAATTGGAGGAAGTACAAGCGATGGTAGGTGATAAGTTTATCTTGAAATCACTTGCAGATATAGGTTGTACCGATGATATTCCCGAAACAGGAATCACCTTCCAAGAGAATGCCCAACAGAAAACCGATTACCTCCGCAGCCGTTACCAAGTCGATTGCTTTGGCGATGACTCTGGTTTGGAAGTAGACGCCCTAAACGGCGAACCTGGTGTGTATTCCGCCCGTTATTCCGGCTCGCGCGATATGGAGCAAAATATCGATCTGGTCTTGTCCAAACTTGGGGATAGCAGCAACCGCACGGCCCGCTTTAAAACCGTAATCTCCTTGTTCCTGCAGGGCGAGCAGCACTTCTTCGAAGGCAGCGTAGAAGGCCGAATCATCGAACAGCGCATTGGAACCGAAGGCTTTGGTTACGACCCTATCTTTATTCCAGATGGCTATACCCAAACCTTCGCTGAAATGAGCCTCGCCGAAAAAAATAAAATCAGCCACCGCGCGAAAGCCATCGCCAAACTGGTGGCCTTCCTGAAAGAAAAAACAGCTTAAGCATTCCGCATATTCCAGTACGGCCTTCCTTTGGGAGCATGGCAACGCTGGCTTGTTTCAACCGCTTTGCTCTCCCCTTTCATAGCCCTCTTCAAAGGGGTTTGATACGGGTGTGAAAGGGGAGTGAAAGGGGAATGAAAAAGAGATGTGAGACAGGTGTCTTATACTGAAATAGGTTTACAAAAAGCGAACTGATTACTAAATTAGGTTTACGCCTTATTTTTTATACTAAATAGGGTTGTCTTTGTTTTTGTTTTTGGATTTCATTGTTTTTTTCTGATGGT
>NZ_WSQA01000032.1 GCF_009768885.1 Sphingobacterium humi | reverse complement strand
GGCAGGCAGTCCACGGAAATAGAAACTTAAAAATAGAATAGAAATGGAAGCAACAAACAGGACAAAATTCATTGCTTTTTCAAGCCAAAAAGGGGGCGTTGGGAAGAGCACGTTTACAACGGTTATGGCAAGCATACTTCATTACCAAATGGGTTATAATGTAGCCGTCTTTGACTGCGATTATCCACAGCACAGCATCTGCCAAATGAGGGAACGGGATTTGAAAGCGGTCATGCAAAACGAGGTGCTGAAAAAACTGGCGCACCGCCAATTTTCCACCATCAACAAGAAAGCCTATCCGGTACTGCAAAGCAAGGCTGACAATGCCTTAACGGATGCGGAAGCATTCGTACAGTCCTCGACCGTTCCCGTGGATGTGGTTTTCTTTGATTTGACCGGAACGGTGAACACTTCGGGTTTGCTGAACACACTGGCAGGAATGCACCACATCTTTTCGCCCATTACGGCAGACCGTGTGGTCATGGAAAGCACATTGAGCTTTACCGATGTGCTGACCAATGTCCTTATGAAACAAGGTCAGACCTCCATCGAAACCATACGGCTGTTTTGGAACATGGTCGATGGCAGGGAAAAATCGCAACTGTACGAAATTTACGGCAACGTCATTAACGAGGTCGGACTGCAAGCAATGGAAACACGCATTGCCGATAGCAAACGCTTCCGCAAGGAGAGCGAGGCAACAGCAAAGACCGTCTTCCGCTCCACGCTGTTACCTCCCGATAAAAGATTGATGAAAGCCTCCGGCTTGGACTTGTTCATCAGTGAATTTCTAAGAACCGTCAAACTGTAACCGCTATGGAGAATGAAAACAAGAAAAAGCCGAATGCCCCGATTGACGAGGCATATCTCATGTCCATTATGGCAGGCGAAACAAAGAAGCCCCAACAGGCGGTAGCACCGCAAGAGCCGAGCGCAGAGCCGACAAAGGAAACGCCAACGGAAAAGCCCGTAGACAAAGAGCGCACCCGACAAAAGAGGGCTTCCGATACGGGCTATGGCGAGCGTTTTCTCAACAGCCACACCATGACACGCCGTGGCGATAAGAGCATCTACATCCGGCAGGAATACCACGAACGGCTTTCCCGTATCGTGCAGGTTATCGG
>NZ_WSQA01000031.1 GCF_009768885.1 Sphingobacterium humi | reverse complement strand
GGATCATACCGAAAGTTTGGGGGGTAATAATTTTTAAGCATACAATTTCATCACCCGATATAAGAAAAAGGTAGTATCTCTAACTCCTCGAAATACACTTCTAAAAGCCTTAAGTTTTGCATTGAAAGACTCTGCGGAGGCATTGGTACTCCTGTTGTCGAAGTAATGCAGGATTTCAGGATGATGTGCTGCAATAGACTTTGCGACACTCTCGAAGGACGGTATCCCAGCATGTTCCACCTGGTTATGCCATAAGCTCAATTTGGTAAAAGCAAGTGTTTTATCTTTACAATGATTAAAGATATTTCCCAAAGCAATCCCTAGATCATAGGCTTGTTTCAGCTTCGGAAAACGCATAAACAGCAGCTCTGCACGATGTTTTTGACTTTCAGTCCATCGGCTTGGATGCTTAAATAATAGATGTCTAGATCTTGCTAATAACTGCTTCACGGTATCTCCGTTGGATAACACCTCAGGTTCATAGTGTCCACCTTGTTCTCTAGCATCCTTTATGTTTTGACTTTCATTATCAAGCACTTCCCAACGATATTGGATTCGAAGTTCCTGGACAGCATCGAATGCTAACTTTTGAACATGAAACCGATCAATTACTCTCCTGGCGTTTCTAAAACATCTTGTGATGGCTTTAGCCATATTGGGGGCCATATCCATTGTCACCTCCTTTACTTTGTTTCTAGCTCGGATTGGAATTCGTTCTAGAACACGAATGATGTCTTCGGATTTTGTTCCTTTAATGACAGCTAGAATGGTTCCTTTTCTACCTTTGCCTGACTTACTACTTATAATGGTATAAAGCTCGCCATTGCTAAAGCTTGTTTCATCAATACTTAAGTGCTCAGTTATATTATCTGGAAATAATATCCAATTTTCGGCATGGGGTTTTTGATCCCAATCATGAAAATCACTGAGGTGATTCTTGTATTGATCCTGCAGTTGTTTGCCATCCATTTGAAAGAATAAACCCACCAGATGAGCACTTACAGGATGATTATCCAAATATCTTCTTTAAAAAAAGCCCGAATTCTGTAGTCATTCGAGCACCCTCACGTACGAGGTTCCAATCTCTTGTAATAATCTGTCCGGTATCTAAAACCGTCCAACGACGACGCCTTATGTGAAGCGTAACTTTCTGTCCTCGAATCGGAAAGTCTGAAATCTCGGTGGAAGGCATAAACCCTTTGGATTCAAGCTTTCTATTTTCATAACCAGATGGAGAGATATTGAGTTCATCTAAATAAATGTGCAGGTGATTGTCAACCTGATCTACTTCTAAAATCTCAAAGTATTCTAAAAGTCCTTCGGGCATCAATAAGGATAGTAATTTACGTTCGGCGTCTTGCAAGGGATTTCGGCTTTAAAGATGCTAA
>NZ_WSQA01000030.1 GCF_009768885.1 Sphingobacterium humi | reverse complement strand
TGTCTTATACTGAAATAGGTTTACAAAAAGCGAACTGATTACTAAATTAGGTTTACGCCTTATTTTTTATACTAAATAGGGTTGTCTTTGTTTTTGTTTTTGGATTTCATTGTTTTTTTCTGATGGTGGTTTACTTCCGTGGAAGGCTTTGATTTTACCCTAGCATTCTGGTTGCGTCGTTTAGGTGGTTTAGGTTGATTTTCTATTTTCCAACTTTGGTGAACTTCCTGAGGGGACAACATGTTACAGGACATATGGGGTCTGAAGTTGTTATAAATATCTACGGCTTTTACGAGCTGTCTCAGGGCCTCGCTGTAGTCATCGAAAGTATCTTCCATATGGTATTCATGTTTCAATATTCCATTCAACCTTTCGGCTACGGCATTATCGTAAGGGCTTCCAGAAGCAGTCATACTGATAGCTATATCATGCGCTTGGAGGGTGTTTACATAGGCTACACTACAATATTGAATCCCTCTATCAGAATGATGCATGAGCTTCATTTCAGGATATAATCTTGTGGTAATAGCCATTCTTAAGGCTGCTAAGCAAGCTTTTGTAGTGGGGCTGTGTGTTAGTTTATAGCCTACGATCTTTCTAGAGAAAGCATCGGTTATCAGGCAAAGATAAAGCCATCTGTGTTTGATGCGAACATAGGTGATGTCACTCACCCATAGCTGCTCAGGCCGTTCAGGTTGCTTTCTTTGCACTAGATCGGGCCATTTCTTGAATCGGTGATCTGATTGCGTGCTGATCGCATAGCGTTTCTTAGGCTTGATGAGCAGGCGGTTTGTTCTAAGCAGGCGGAAAAAGGCATCTCTGCCTAATCCTCGGATAGCATCGCCCATTTCTCTAGACAGGATATGGCGGAGCTTCAGAGTCCCCATTCGATGGGAATGTTGACGGATCTCACGCACGCGTTCCAACACCAGTTGGTTGCGAACATCAGCCTGCTGTTGTCTGTTGTTTTGTTTATAGTAGGATTGTCTACTCTTGCCAAATAATCTGCAGAGCCTATCCAAAGAAATGGCTCGATAAGTACCCTTCATTTCTTGGACGATTTGGCACCAGGCTTTTTTCCGAAATCTTCCCCATAATGATCCTGCATCTTGCTAATCAGCATTTCAAAGGCTGTAATCTTGAGATTGGCCTCGAAAAGCTCATCCTTCAGTTCCTGCTCGCTCTTACCTGAATGGTCTACACTAGGAGCTTCTGAAGGAATCTCTATGTCCAATTCCCTTTCCCATTTATGGTACCATTTGACAAAGTATCGAACAGTGTCTGCACTAGGAAGGTTATACTTCTGGGCGAGTTGCAAATAACTCTGTTTGCCCTCTAGATACTCTCGGGCAATAAGGATCTTTAGGCTATCACTATGAACAGCTTGTCCTCCTGTTTTACGTTTCTTCTCCGGATTTCTCATAACTATTAAAGTTAATTCTTAATGTCCGCTTTTTGTAAACCATTTTTAGGAATGGACA
>NZ_WSQA01000003.1 GCF_009768885.1 Sphingobacterium humi | reverse complement strand
GTGCAGGTGATTGTCAACCTGATCTACTTCTAAAATCTCAAAGTATTCTAAAAGTCCTTCGGGCATCAATAAGGATAGTAATTTACGTTCGGCGTCTTGCAAGGGATTTCGGCTTTAAAGATGCTAAACTAGGAAATTTTTACTATTCCCCCCAAGAATTCAGCTTGATCCCATTCCGCAGCGAAGGGGAAATTTATTTTTACAAAGAGGATTTTATGAAAAAGCGGGTAGTTACGTCCAGGTTGGTCAACAATTTCAAGAAAAAAGGAAGCAATCGTAGCGGCCGGCAAGGTGTAAAAACAACAAAAGCAGGAACCCTGCTCTCATTATAAAACCCTTAATTCTCCTGTGTTAAGGGAGAAATCGTGCGCTCAAAGGGAGTCGAACCCCTAACCTTCTGATCCGTAGTCAGATGCTCTATCCAATTAAGCTATGAGCGCCGATGCAGTAGGTATAAATACCCTGTTGCTGGGGCAAATATCGGGACTTTTTTAGATTTTCCAAATCCTTTTGCAGATTTTTTAGCGCAAAACAAACTATCTTTTCTTCATATTGTTGATTTTAATATATTTACAATTATGGCGGAACGTATTATTAAGAGCAACAAAATCAGAATAGGCGATATTAGCATTGCCTATCATCTCAAAAAAGCGACAGAGAATCCCGAAAAAACGATTATTTTCCTCCACGGATTTCCCTTCAATAAAAACATGTGGCGCGAGCAGCTGGAAAGTTTAGAAGACAATATCACCGGTATTGCCGTCGATATTCGCGGGCATGGGAACAGCACTAAAGGGCATGGTTATTTTTCCATGGATGTCTTTGCGAAAGACCTGGGCGTGCTGATGCGCAAACTAGAGGTAGAACAGGCGGTGTTATGTGGCATATCTATGGGCGGATATATCGCTTTGCGTGCCTACCAATTATTCCCCGAGAGGATTTCAGGATTAATTTTATGCGATACCCATTCCAAGGCCGACGACAATGCGGGCAAGCAAAAGCGTTTTGATGGCATCCAAGCGGTGTTACAACATGGCCGCAGGCCCTATGCTATCGGCTTCGTAGGCAATGTGTTTTCGGCACGCAGTATCGATGAAAACCCGGAAGCCGTGGAACTCATAAAAAGCAGTATCCGCCGCAACAGCATCGGCACCATTTGCGCCACCCTATTGGCCTTGGCTGCCCGAACCGATACCACAGATGTGCTTTCTGAAATTCAAGTGCCTACCCTACTTGTTCGTGGGAAGGAAGATAAAATTACACCTGCGGCGCTGATGGAGGAAATGGCTAAAAAGATAAAAACAGCCCGGTATGTGGAGTTTGAAGACTGCGGGCACCTCCCTAATATGGAAGATAAGGAGAAGTTCAATTTAGAAATGAACAACTTCCTTCAAGAAAAAATATAATCCTGCAGGCGATCTAACCGGTCGCCTGTTTTTCATCATCCTTCTTTTTATAGCCTGAATCGGGTATGGTTTTATTGGTCAACTGCGCACCTTTTTCAATCAATAAAGCCGCCTTATCATAGTCCCATATCCCGGCAATATTATGGGGAATATTAATCACGTAATCGGGTTTATACAATTCCACGTTTAATTGCACCAGTTTTCGGCGCATCACAAAGTAGGCTTCCTGCAGGATGCCCAGGGAGTTTACGGGTTTATCGAAAATAATAGGACCATAGCGTGCATTGGGTTTCCCATCCAAATTAACGGCTACAATAATATTACGCCGTTTCCTTTTCACAAAGTTAATGGGTAAAGGATTCAGCACTCCACCGTCAACCAAGCTCACATCGTCTTCCATAACGCTGGTAAATACCGCAGGAATGGCAATAGAAGCACGAATGGCCCGGTAAACACTGCCCTTATCAAACAGCACTTCCTTTTCATTCTTCAAGTCGGTGGCGATGGCCCGAAAAGGAATCCGCATGTCCTCAATGTTCTTATCGGGAAAGATCTCTTTTAAAGATTCGAATACCCGTTCTCCTTTCAACAGGCCAAATTTGGGGTTGGTAAAATCGAGGAGTTTGAAGATTTTGGAACGGTTGATGCCTAGCATCCATTCTTCCAAAGCATCCAGTTTTCCTTCGACGTAGGCCGCGCCGATGAGCGCCCCAATCGAGCAGCCAACCACCTCATCAATTTCATAGCCCTTTTCTTCTAAGCTTCGGATGACGCCGATTTGCACCAAGCCGCGTGCCCCGCCACTGCCCAATACCAGGGAAACCTTACGTTTACTTTTCAGGATGTTCATCCTTAAAGTTAAATCAATTTTTGAAGATTGTAAAATGTCATCCCGTTGTCGTTTTGAAATAAAAATTTTCTAGAAATAAATTACAATGTTACTTTTGCTAACACTGTTAACAAATTCAGGAAAATGGGCGTATCAGAACGAAAACAAAGGCAGCAAGAAGCCTTACGAAACCGCATCATCAGCAGTTCACGCGACATTGTGAACCAAGAAGGCTGGGCGGCGCTTTCTATTCGGAAGATTGCCGATGCCATCGAATATTCCGTACCGGTTATTTACAAGCACTTTGAAAGTAAGGAAGCCTTGACGACCTATTTTGTGGCCGAAGGATTCCAAACCTTAAAAGAAACCATTGCTGCGCATATGGATCCGCAAGCTTCGGTTGAAGAACGCTTGCATCAGCTGGCGCAGGGCTATTGGCAATTTGCCTTGAAACACCCCAAAGATTATGAATTGATGTTTGCGGTGGGCTTACCCACCTGCGAAATGCATCAGAAGCTGCCCGTGATCGCCGAACTAGCGAGCTTCCTGCGCGAAATTATTGACGAGCTCATTGCCAAGAGCGGCAAAACGGAAATCGAAAAATGCGTCAAATACCGCAGCCTCTGGGGCATGCTGCACGGCATTGTGTCTATTGAGCTTTTAGACCTCAATAAACAGGACGCCGTTTGCCCTTCCTTGGTGTTAAAAGATAGCATAAACGCCTTTGCCCAAGCCATATTAACGAATTAATTAAAAATTACATAGCACATAAATTTGAACTACCCATGCGTTTATTAGAAGATTTAAACTGGAGATACGCCACGAAAAAAATGAACGGTCAAGCCGTTGAGCAAGCCAAAGTTGATCAGATTATTGAAGCGGCACGTTTAGCGCCAACTTCATCAGGCCTGCACCCTTTCAAAGTCATTGAAATTAGCAACCCTGCCATAAAAGAGAAGATTCAGCCCATTGCCTTCGGACAAAGCCAAATTGTAGATGCTTCGCACCTGTTGGTGTTTGCGGCCTATGATGAGTACACCAAAGAGCGCGTAGACGCGCCATTTTTACAGCAGGAAATTGAACGCGGTTTGCCGCAGGGTTTTGCTAACGATTATAAAAACTCCTTGTTCGAACGTTTCCAAACCCAAACCAAGGAAGATCATTTTAACCATGCGGCACGCCAGGCCTATATTGGCTTCGGATTGGCCATTGCTGCCGCTGCGGAATTGCGTGTTGATGCCACCCCGATGGAGGGCTTTAACAATCAATTGTTGGATGAATTACTAGGCCTGGATAAATTAGGCTTAAAGTCGGTGACTATCCTCACCCTAGGCTACCGCGATGAGCAGAACGACTGGTTGGTGAATTTGAAAAAAGTTCGCGTCAATAAAGAAGACTTTGTGATTAGCTTAAACTAAGCTAAACCGCGCAAAACAAAAGGCCTCGAAAAATTTCGAGGCCTTTTTTATGGGTTCAGCAGGCGGTTTGCCTTGCTAGTAGTCAGATTTTGCGGTTTTTGCAGTTGGCAGGCCCGATAAATAAATATTGGCAATGGGAAAAAGAAAGAACCAAGGGTTTACGCCGGCATCGCGTAATCGCCTAAAGCCTAGCGCCAACAAAGGCAGTAGATTAATCAGGGTAAAATAATAGCCTATATTCGCTATCCCCAACTGCGCGTTGCCAAAAACATTCAGCACGATCTGAAGGACCATAACAAAGATAAAAAACACCCAAAATTCCGCCACGGTTGATTTCCCCTTAAAATCAAACATGCGTTTATAAGCCTGAAAGATATACTGCATAGCATTAGTTTTATTAATTAGTTAATAGCCGAATATAACTATAATTTTCGATAAACAGCTCTATTTTTAACTGGCAAATCTTCACAAGTTCTTGACCTTTCTTTGGCTTTTTGTAACTTACCCCAAAAGCTACCTTATGTAGTGTAACGCATCCATGAAATCAGCAAAAGAAAAAATGTTAGCCGGTGAACCTTTCTTAGATCAAGGTGCCGAATTATTCCAAGAACGGCAGCAGGCCAAAGTCATCCTGCAGCAATACAATAGCCTAGACCCGACGCGTATTAAAGCGCGTAACCAATTGCTGAAAGGCCTCTTTGCCAAAACCGGATCCCGCTTCTTTATTGAACCGCCTTTTCGCTGCGACTACGGTTACAACATAGAAATAGGCGAGAATTTTTATGCAAATTATAACCTCTGCATTTTAGATGGTGCCGCAGTAATTATTGGCGATGATGTGATGATAGCGCCCAATGTGAGTCTGTTTACGGCGGGCCATCCGATTGACCCGACGCTACGCGTGGCCGGTTGGGAGTTTTCCAAACCCATCCGCATCGGGCATAAGGTATGGATTGGAGGCAACACGGTCGTAAACCCTGGCGTGCAGATTGGCGATAACAGCGTTATTGGATCGGGCTCGGTGGTGACCAAAGATATTCCGGCCAATGTAATTGCCGCGGGTAACCCCTGCCGGGTCATCCGCGAAATAACGGAACGCGATAAGCAGTATTATTACAAAGATGAAAGCTATGCGCAGTAAGCCATGCTTAGCAAGGCATGGGCTGCATAAGGCATAAAAAAATACCTGAGGTGGGGAACCCCAGGTATTACCAAACCAATTATTAACCTAAATTATGAAATTATGAATTTACTATCTAAACGGATAAGTCAAACATTTATTATAATTTCCCCTGATTTAGCTTAACTTTTTTCAATTTTTTAATAAAACACACTCCCTTAATAACAACTTTAAGGGTTCAGGCCACTGTATGCTTTGCAATAACCTTCTTTTCACCTGGCATTGGTCCAGCCTTTAATTCACACTATTTCTTCCTTTTTTCGCATCCTTTCACAACCTATTGCAAAGGGGTTTGAAAGGGGTTTGAAAGGGTTGTGAAAGGGTTGTGAAAGGGGACTGAAAGGGATCTAGCCAAAAGCAAGGCTTAGGAAATCGGGAAGCAGCATAACGGGGTTCGGGAAGAAAAATGAGGCAAAAAAAAATACCCGAGGCGGGGAACCCCAGGTATTTACCAAACCAATTATTAACCTAAATATTTTTTCTTCTATTCATAATAGTAACGATGATCGTACACGATTATTGTATTCCGCCAAATATTTTTATAAAAAACTGTAAATTATGGCTTGCCAAGCTTTAAAAAAGGGAGTCTGGCTGTCTACCAGCTGCTAATTGCTGGTTTTGGAAATCACATCCACCACCTTATCGCTCAATCGGGTAATATCCGATTTTAGCCCCAGCATAATCGTTAACACATTGACCGGGTTTTCCTGAATTTTTCGGAAATTGTGCATATAGCCTACTTCCATCCCCAAGAAAAACCCCTTGAATTTATAGTCGGCCCCTACCCCCAGTTTTGCGGCGGGGGAAATGCTGTATTTATATTCCAGGTTCAGCAATTCATTGTTGCCGGCATCTTGTGCACGGGGTTCAATATTCAATGCCCCAGCCGGGCCCATATAGGCATAGGTGTTCAGTCGATTCCATTGTTTACGCATCCCGCCTGATAAGCTGAGCACATACATGGAGGCTCGTGCATTTTCGACGATGCGATTGTATTTGGAATCCGGATAAAGTTGATCGTATTTGAAGCTCATTAAATACAAGGTAGGCTGCAAATAGTAGGTCGGGTTCTTCAACGATATATCCAAGCCCATACTCCCGGTAAAGAGTCTGGTAGAAAGTGCCTTTTTCGTTTTGCCTAAGGGCAAGGCCAGTCCGGTACCGCCGAAATAATAAACTTTACGGAAATGAAGGGTATCTGCACCAGTTTGTGCCATTAGTCCACCGCAGAGACCGCAAAAAATAGTCAATAACAATAATTTTTTCATGAAAGCATGCTGGTTTATTGAACAACAATAAAGCGGTTCAAAATGTTTGCCAATGCCTTGCTTTCGCGCCTAAAAATACTGTTTTGCTTGTGGTCCTTGACTAAAAAGAAGGTCGACAACACTAAGATTTGGCAGAAAACCCTGCTTCTCTTCAAAAAGTTGATAGTAAGGTTGGGGGTTTTGCAATAAGGGGGCCTGCCTAGGGCTCATAGCTTTGCGCAGGTCAAGTTCCGTTGCTGGCAGCTCCTGGTAGCTATCGGTTAGGCTAAGCTCACGCGGTAATTTCAATAATTTTAGCAACAGGGTCACTTGCTGTACATTATAATCGAGCAGAAAATCGAAACGTTGCGTAAAGAAACGGCGAAAATCTTCCTCGTAATATTCAAAATAAGCCGAACTGCGGTAAGCTGTCTGCAAGCTTAACCAATGTAAGCGTTGCCAAGGATGGTCGTAATTAATTTTTATTTCTTTTATGGCGACTCTTTCTTTCCTGCCGTGCACAATGGGAACAATGAGATCCAAAATTCCGTTCGCGGTGGCAATTTGTGCCCTGGTACGGAAGGTTTGTTTGGGGTAATTTTCAAATTGTTCAATCAAAATAGGGCCTTCATGTTGTTTGATGGCATGAAAGTAGCTCACGTTTGGAAGATAGCAGGCTGGTAATAAAAGACTTACAGACATATTTAAATTATCATACAAAATATCTGCAAAAATAAGCTTAATTAGGGATATTTGCATAGCGCGAATCTGTTCAGATGAAAGAAAAACTGCTATCAGGCTTACTTTATTTAGTATCCTTGCTCCCTTTTTGGTGCCTTTACTTGTTATCAGACTTGCTGTTTGTGCTGATCTACTATGGTATTGGCTACCGAAAAAAAGTAGTTTTTGAAAACCTGAACAAGTCCTTCCCCGAGAAGTCGCCCGAAGAAATCAAGCAGATTGCCCGCAAATTTTACCGTTATTTCCCCGACTTGCTGGTGGAGATTGTGAAAATGGCGAGCATTTCTAAGCAAACCGTGCTGGAACGTTTCGAGCTGCTGAACGAGGAAGAAGTGTTTCAACATTTTAAAAACGGTAAGGCTGTAATTGGCGTTACTGCCCATTATGGCAATTGGGAATTGGCGATTCATCGCCTCTCGTTGATGATGGAAGAGCCGCGTTTAGTGATTTACAAGCCATTAAACAACAAGCTGATCAATTCGGTTTACAACCATATACGCACGCGTTTTGGGGCCGATATGGTGCCGATGAAGCAGATTTTGCGGCATATTATCAAATTAAAAAAACAGCCTCATATCTCGATGTTTGTCGCCGATCAGACACCTGTGTATCAGGATTCTGATTATTTCATGGAATTCTTAAATCAGGAAGCCTTGGTCTATACCGGTACCGAGCGAATTGCCAGGCTTACCAAATTTCCGGTTGTTTTCTGTGAAATACGAAGAAAAAAGAAAAGAGGCTATTATTCTTGTAAATTTACTACATTGGTAGAAAATCCAGATGATTATCCGGAACATGAGATCACCCATATCCATAATCGCTTTACCGAGCAGATTATTCGGGAAGAACCGGCATATTGGTTATGGTCACATCGTCGCTGGAAAAGAAAAAGAAGATTGTAAATGACAAAATATCCAAAAGTAGCTGTTGTAATATTAAACTGGAACGGTCGATTTTTTCTGGAGAAATTTTTGCCTTCGGTTTTTAACAGTACTTACCAAAATATAGAATTCGTTATCGGCGACAATGCCTCTACTGATGATTCCATTGCTTATGTGGAAGAAAACTACCCCAAGTTCAGCATCCTCAAAAATGCCGAGAACCTGGGCTTTGCCGGTGGCTATAACGAAATCTTGAAACGCGTGGAAGCGGATTATTACGTCCTTTTGAACTCAGACGTTGAGGTATCTCAAAACTGGATAGAACCGGTTATTGCCCAAATGGAGCAAGACCCCATGCTGGTTGCCGTGCAACCAAAAATACAATCTTACCACGATAAAGGCTATTTTGAGCATGCCGGCGCAGCCGGTGGCTACCTGGATTATTTCGGCTTTCCTTTCTGTCGTGGACGTATCTTTGACCAAGTAGAGAAAGACCAGGGGCAATATGATGATCCGAAGGAAGTGTTTTGGGCAACCGGCGCGGCATTATTCATCAAGGCGGAGGTATGGAAAGAAGCCGGAGGTTTTGATGCCGACTTTTTCGCACACATGGAAGAAATAGACCTGTGTTGGCGCTTAAAGAAAATGGGCTACAAAATAGGCTATTGCCCAAGCTCCTTGGTGTACCATGTGGGTGGCGGCACGCTGAACACCAGCAACCCCCATAAAACCTATTTAAACTTCCGGAATAACCTGCTGATGATGCAAAAGAACCTACCAGTAGCTGCGGGAATCTGGATTATTTTCCTCCGTTTTTGGTTTGATCTGGCGGCCTTATTGAAGTTTTTAATCGACGGAAAACCGAAAGATGCCTGGGCGGTGAGCCGGGCGCATCAGTATTTCTTCAAAAACTTTATTAAAACAGCAAAAAAACGTATGAAATACCAAGGCAAGGAGAACAAAACCGGCCAGTATAAGAATTCGATTGTTTGGGATTATTACATGAATAAAATCCATAAATTCTCCGAACTCAAAGACAAAAATTTCCATCCTTAAGACATCTGCTGAACATTCTGTCTTTCGGGATGATGGCAACTTTCTCCGGAGTTTGCCTTTTTAATTAAATAGTTGTTTTAAATTATTTTAGGCCTAGAATATTTTGTAATTTCGTGGTCTATGTCAGCAGATATCCGATCTAAAATTGAGCAGCTCAGCAAGGAATTAAACGAATACAATTACCAGTACTACGTATTGGCAAACTCGTTGATTTCCGATTACGACTTCGACCATAAACTGAAAGAATTGGAAGCCCTGGAGGCCCAATATCCGGAATATAAAGACCCCAACTCGCCTACCCAAAAGGTAGGTGGCGACATTACCCAAAAGTTTAATACGGTAAAGCATAAATGGCCCATGATGTCGTTAGGGAACACCTATAACGAACAGGAGTTGAAAGATTTTGATGGGCGGGTTCGAAAAGTGATTGGCGATCAAGTGCAGTATGTTTGCGAGCTTAAATTTGACGGTTTATCCATTTCCCTCACGTATGAGCACGGGAAATTGAGCAAGGCAGTAACCCGCGGTGATGGGACACAAGGCGACGAGGTGACGAATAACGTGCGTACCATCCGTAGCATTCCCCATCAGTTAAAACCCGGAAACTATCCGGAGACCTTTGAGATCCGCGGGGAAATATTCATGCATAAATCAGCATTCCTACGCTTAAATCAAGAACGCGAAGATAATGGCGAGCAAACTTATGCAAACCCAAGGAACTTTGCTTCCGGCACCATTAAATTGCAAGATTCTGCCGAGGTTGCTAAACGTCCCTTAGATTGCTTTTTGTACTTCCTCTATGCCGATAACCGCAATAGGTTGTTCGACAACCATTGGGAAAGCCTGGAAGCCGTAAAATCTTGGGGATTCCATGTGAGTGAACATAGCAAATTATGCCAAAATATAGACGAGGTATTGGCCTTTATTCATCATTGGGATGAAGCGCGCCATAAACTGAGCTATGAAATTGATGGCATCGTTATAAAGGTAAACGATTATGCGCAGCAGGAAGAGTTAGGCTTCACGGCCAAATCACCACGCTGGGCTATATCCTATAAATTTAAAGCAGAGCGTGTAGAAACCATCTTGAAAAGCATCAGCTATCAGGTGGGCAGAACGGGCGCCGTAACCCCTGTGGCCAATTTACAACCGGTGCAATTGGCAGGAACCACGGTGAAACGCGCATCCCTACATAATGCCAATGAAATTGCCCGTTTAGACCTGCATGAAGGGGACACTGTTTTTGTGGAAAAAGGAGGGGAAATTATCCCTAAGATTATTTCCGCAAATGTGGAAAAAAGACCGGCGAATGCGGTTGCTATCGCCTACCCTACACACTGTCCGGAGTGTGGAACCGAATTGGTTCGGCAAGAAGGCGAAGCCGTGCACTATTGCCCCAATGAAGATGGCTGTAAGCCGCAGATTGTGGGTAAACTGCAGCACTTTATCGGCCGTAAGATGATGGATATTCAAGGATTGGGCGATGAAACCATCGTGGCCTTATATAACCAAGGCTTGGTAGAAAAAATATCAGACCTCTACAGCTTAGCATCGAAAACCGATCAACTGGCTGGTTTGGAACGCTTCGGCCAGAAATCAATCGACAATATGCTGAACGGTATCGAAGCTTCTAAGCAGAAGCCTTTTGAAAAGCTGTTGTTTGCCTTGGGCATTCGCCATATTGGCGAAACCATAGCTAAAAAACTAGCCCAGTATTTCAAAAATATCGACGCACTGGCAGCGGCGAGCATCAGCGAAATAGAGGCAGTTCCCGATATTGGTTTACGGATTGCCGAAAGCATACACTTTTACTTAATCGAGCCTGCGCATCAGGAGGAAATCAATCGTTTAAAGGCCGCAGGCCTACAGTTTGAGGTGGAAGAAAAAGAAGTGATCTTGGCCGGTGACGGACTGGCGGGAAAAACCTTCTTGATTTCCGGGGTCTTTGCCGAATACTCGCGCGAGGAGCTTACCGCCCTCATCGAGTCGCATGGCGGCAAGATGTTGAGCGGCATTTCTGCCAAACTAAATTTCTTGGTGGCCGGCGATAAAATGGGGCCATCGAAATTAGCAAAAGCAGAGAAATTGCAGGTGCCGATTATATCGGAAGCGCAATTATTAACCATGATTAATGCATAAAACTTAAATAATTATATACGAATGAATGAGCTTCAAGGGGCTGGTGTAGCCATTGTTACACCATTTAATGCAGACGGATCTGTAGATTATGAGACCCTCGGTAGATTGATTGACTATCAAATCGAGGGTGGTATCGATTACATCGTTTCTTTGGGAACAACGGGCGAAACGGCCACGTTGAGCAAGGAGGAGCGAAAGCAAATCTGGGCATTTACTTCGAAGCATGTCAATAAACGTATTCCGCTTGTTGCCGGTATCGGTGGCAACCATACCCAAGAGATTGTGGACGCAGTGAAAAACTTCGAGGCTATGGATTACATCGCCATCCTTTCAGTTTCACCGTACTATAACAAGCCTACACAAGAAGGTATATACCAACATTATAAGGCCGTTGCCGAAGCTTCTGCCCTGCCTATTATTTTATATAATGTGCCGGGAAGAACGGGCAGCAACATGACGGCCGCTACAACCCTTCGCTTGGCCAATGATTTTTCCAATATCGTGGCTATTAAGGAAGCATCGGGCAGCTTCGCGCAATTCAGTGAAATATTACGCGATAAACCGCAGGATTTCATGTTGATATCGGGTGATGACCCTGTTACCTTGCCTATGATTGCGATGGGCGCAGCAGGCATTATCTCCGTGGTAGGCAATGCCTATCCGAATAAGGTTTCTGCTTTGGCTCATCTGTGTTTGGAAGGTAACTTTGCAGAAGCCCGCGGTATTCATCAAGACCTGTTGAAAATTACCGATTTATGCTTTGTGGAAGGCAATCCGGCAGGGGTAAAATTCATCTTGAAACAAAAAGGATACGGTTCGGATGTGGTTCGTTTACCTTTAGTACCCGTTGGTAAACAAACGCAGGACGGTATTATTGAAGAAATAAAAAAACTGGCTTAATGCCATTTCAGCTGGAAACATGAGGCGATAAACCTACGTTTCCAGCTGTTTTTTATTGACTGTGTTATTTTAGGTATTCTTTTTGCATTTTTGCAGTAGCTAAAATAACACGTTATGGAAAGTACTACAAACCAAGCGCCTAAGAAATCAGGGTCGGCAATCCGTAAATTTATCAGTTGGACACTCCTTATACTGCTGCTTATCGGCGGCGGAATGGTCTATTGGAAGTATTATTTTGTGTTTGGCGAAGGCGTAAAATCCGGCGTGCTGAACTATGCCGTTAAAAAGGGAAACCTGTTTAAAACCTACGAGGGAAAACTGATTCAGGAAGGCTTTGGTAGCAATAAAACCGGTACCGGATTAACCAGTAACCAGTTTGAATTTTCCGTAGAAAACGATTCTATCTACCGCATTTTAGAGGTGAACAGCGGCAAAGTGTTCGACCTGCATTATAAAGAATACAAAGGCGTTTTGCCTTGGCGTGGCAATACCCGTTATATCGTGGATCAGATTATTCAGATGCGCGACCTAAAATCGGGCAGTTTCTAAAGGCCTAGGGAATAAAATTCAGCCAATATATGAAAGCTTCTGTTGCCATTTTATCAAGAAAAAACCCGCACAGAAGCTTTATTGTTAAAAAACATTGCAAATATAAATTCCACGGCGTATATTTGCGCTGTGCCAAGCAAATGGCAACCTAATCAACACCCATCCAAAACGATTGGTCTTGATTTATAAAGAAGTGGCGAGAGACTGGCTCAATGACCCACTGGCAACCTTCAATAGCGATTGAAAAGGTGCCAATTCCTGTCCAAAGCAATTTCGCGGCGGAGCATATAAATATTAAAGACGATGATTACACTCCTTACAAATTCAACAATTTGCTTGGCTAAGTCGAAAAGACTTAGCAAACAAACCTATATCCTGTATTTTTCTGCCGATTGTTGTAGCCGAATGCGCTAGTCGTCGGTATGCCCAAGGCCGCTTGTGCCGCCAATCCTGGGCAACATATACCTACAGCAGACGACCAAACTTCCAGAAAAATCAATAACAACTCAATTTTCATTTAAAAAAATCAAAAACAATGGCTGATACTAAAAACTTAAAATTTGAAACTTTACAAGTGCATGCAGGACAAGAAGTAGACCCTACCACAGGATCTAGAGCAGTGCCCATTTATCAAACTTCTTCTTACGTATTCGAAAACGCAGAACATGGCGCCAACCTTTTCGCCTTGAAACAATTCGGAAATATCTATACACGTATCATGAACCCGACTACCGATGTGTTCGAAAAACGCATCGCTGCCCTCGAAGGTGGTGTAGCCGCGGTAGCTGTGGCTTCCGGACAAGCAGCGCAGTTTATTGCCTTAACCAATATCCTGGAAGCCGGCGAGAACTTTGTTTCCGGCGCTAACTTATACGGTGGTACTTACAACCAATTTAAAGTTTCCTTTAAACGTTTAGGCATCGAGGCGCGTTTTGCGGAAGATTCGGACGCCGATAATATCGAGGCATTAATCGACGATAAAACAAAAGCGATTTATGTGGAAACCATCGGAAACCCAAGCTATAATATTCCGGACTTCGAACGCATTGCTGCCGTAGCGAAAAAACATGACCTTCCACTTATTGTTGACAATACCTTCGGTGCTGGTGGTTACTTATTCAAACCTTTGGAACATGGTGCTAACGTGGTGGTGGAATCGGCAACGAAATGGATCGGTGGCCATGGAACAAGTATCGGTGGGGTAATTATCGACGGTGGTAATTATAACTGGGGAAATGGTAAATTTAAACAGTTCTCCGAGCCTGCTGAAGGTTACCACGGATTGGTGTTCGCGGATGTATTCGGTGAGAATGGTCCGTTCGGAAATATTCAGTTCGCCATTAGAGCGCGTGTAGAAGGTCTTCGCGACTTCGGCCCTGCCCTATCCCCTTTCAACTCTTTCTTGTTGGTACAAGGCCTGGAAACCCTATCCTTGCGTGTGCAACGCCATGTGGATAACACCTTGGAAATTGCGCAATGGTTGGATGCGCATCCGCAAGTGGAAAAAGTGAGCTACCCGGGATTGAAAAACCACCCATACCATGCCAATGCGCAGAAGTATTTGAAAAATGGTTATGGAGCCGTGCTTTCGTTCACCGTAAAAGGCGGAATTGATAAAGCCAATGAATTCATCGATTCCTTGCAATTGATTAGCCACTTGGCCAACGTAGGTGATGCTAAAACCTTGATCATCCACCCTGCAGCAACAACACACCAGCAATTAAGTGCCGAAGCACAACTTAAAGCGGGCGTAGCGGCCGGTCAATTAAGACTTTCCGTAGGTATCGAGCATATCGACGATATCAAAGCGGATCTGGAACAAGCCTTTGAGAAAATTAAGTAGTGATAATTCCTGTGGGAAGGAATATTTTTAAGAAAAAAAAAGAGTATACAATACAAACACATGAGTAAAAAACTTGTCATCGGGATGTTTGGCTTTGGCGTCGTTGGCCAGGGCCTCTACGATATCATCAAAACAAAAGATCTAAACCTTGCGATTAAGAAGTTTGTGATTAAGAATCCTGATAAAAAGCGTTCATTGCCTGCAGAGCTGTTTACCACCGATGCGAATGCCATTTTGGAAGACCCCGAGATCAATACCGTTGTGGAATTGATTGACGATGCGGAAGCGGCTTTCGAAATTACCAAACGCGCCTTATCCTCCGGTAAGAACGTGGTTTCGGCCAATAAGAAAATGATTGCGACACATCTTGAAGAGTTAACAGAAATCCAGCAACAATATGGCACTTCCCTCCTTTATGAAGGGGCGGTATGTGGTAGTATTCCTATCATCCGGAACCTGGAAGAATACTACGACAACGAGCTTTTGCATTCGGTAAGTGGTATTTTCAACGGTTCTTCGAACTATATTCTGTCGAAGATTTTTAATGAAAACCAAAGTTATGATGTGGCTTTGAAAAAAGCCCAAGATTTGGGATTCGCAGAAACAGACCCTACACTGGATGTAGGTGGTTATGATCCGAAGTTTAAACTGGCTATTGTGGCTTCCCATGCTTACGGTATCTACATTAATCCGGATGAAATCCTGAACCTGGGTATCGACACCCTTGGCGATGCTGATATCCGCTACGCACGTGAGAAAAACTATAAGATCAAATTGATTCCTTTAGCGAAAGAAGTGGAAAATCATCAGGTGGTGCTATATGTGCTACCGAAGTTCATTACGAATGCTAACATCCTGTACAATGTAGAGAATGAGTACAACGGCGTGTTGGTGAAAGCAGCCTTTGCCGACGAGCAATTCTTCTTAGGAAAAGGTGCTGGTGGCCACCCGACAGGATCTGCTGTCCTTTCTGATATCACAGCCTTACGCTATGATTATCGCTATGAATACAAAAAGCACCTCGATGCCCAACAAGTTAAATACACGAAAGATTATACCATCCGTGTATACTTCCGCTACGAGGATGAAAATGTACTGGAGAACATTGAATTCATCAATATATCAGAACGATTCTACAGTGAGAATCATAAATATGTGATAGGAACCATCAATCTGCAGGAGATCATCGACAAACGATCGGTCATCCATCAACAAGGAAATTTCATAGCCGAAATAATCTAAAATTTGAAGAGAAAAAAGCGCAAATCAATTGCGCTTTTTTTATGTAAAGTCCTCAGTAATTGATTAAAAATTTTATGTTAATTAATTATAATAAAAAATGTTTGACATGGTTTTTGCATGTTAATTTTATTATATTTAGACATAAACTTTAAATCAAGGAAATTATGAGAAAATGGAATGTGTTGGCATTGTCGAGTTTGATTAGCATTAGCCTGCTGGCTCAGGAAACTGAGGAGGAAGTTGCTGATTCTTCAAGTTCTTCGTATGTCGTGATCGGTGTGGTTTTATTGGTTGTCGTGATATTTATGCTTTACAGAAGGCAAAAGAGAAAATTCAACGATTAATAATATACGAAAAAAGAGCGGGCCTAGATGTAGGCCCGCTCTTTTTATTAACGCTTAGTCACGCTTTAAACCAAATTTCTCAATCTTGCTATATAAGTGACTCCGTTGAATATCTAAATCATCGGCTGTTTTGGAAACATTCCAATTATTCTTTTCCAACTTATACTTGATGTACTCGCATTCCGAATAGTCTTTAAAATCCTGGAAGGAGGTAAACTGTTCGTAATCGAATCCTTCATGCGCAGCTACCGCAGTGCTGTGACTACCATTGCTAACACTTTCCGGATTGGCAAACGTACGCACATCGACCTCGGTGATTTTCTTATCACAAAGGATAATCAAACGCTCGATCATGTTGCGTAATTCGCGGATATTTCCGGTCCAAGGCAAGGCTTGCAAAGCTTTCATCCCATCAGGCGTAATAATCTTCGCTGGGATACTGTATTCCGCGCAGATCTCCTCGCAGAAGGCTGTTGCCAGGGTTGGGATATCGTCTTTACGTTCTGCCAATGATGGAACGTGAATCAAGATCACACTTAAGCGGTGGTATAAGTCCATCCGGAAGTTACCATCTTCGATTTCCTGAAGCAGGTTCTTATTGGTTGCCGCAATAACGCGTACATTGACGTCTATTTCCTTCTCGCCACCAACTCTAGTAATCTTATGCTCTTGCAAAGCACGAAGCACTTTAGCTTGCGCTGAAAGGCTCATATCTCCGATCTCATCGAGGAATAAGGTACCGCCGCTAGCTTGTTCGAATTTCCCGATACGTTGCTTTACAGCGGAGGTAAATGAACCTTTTTCGTGGCCAAATAATTCCGACTCGATCAATTCCGACGGGATTGCCGCACAGTTCACCTCGATTAAAGGCGATGCCGCCCGTGAGGACTTCTCATGCAGCCATCTCGCGACAAGTTCCTTACCTGCACCATTCGCACCGGTAATCAATACACGTGCTTCGGTAGGAGCTACCTTATCGATGGTATCCTTAATTAGGTTAATTCCCGAAGAGCTGCCCAGGATTTCTTTGGTTTTAGAAATCTTACGTTTCAGCACCTTCGTTTCTTTCACCAAGGATCCTTTTTCCAGGGCGTTTCTAACGGTAATTAAGAGTCTGTTTAAGTCGAGGGGTTTTTCAAGGAAATCGAAGGCACCTTTACGTGCTGCTTCTACGGCTGTTTCTATGGTTCCGTGACCAGAAACCATAATAAAAGGAACGTCGGTAAATTCTTTGGCGGTACTGAGTACCTCCATCCCGTCCATTTTGTTCATTTTGATGTCACAAAGGACGAGGTCTATTTTTTCCTTTTTTAATATTTTTAATCCGTCTTCACCGTTATCTACATCCAATACTTTGTAGTCTTCGTATTCTAAGATATCGCGCAGTGAACTACGTATTGGACGTTCATCATCGATGATTAAAACTGTTGTCATACTTTCCCTTTCAAGTTAATAGGCAAAAATTAAACATAATTTAAAGAAGAAGCAAACTTTATAAGCCGGGTTCTGTACTTCTGTTGAAGTTTCTATCATTTATCTAGGTTTGCGTTTGCACACAAACTCCATCAACCTACCCATTACGAGTACCCGAAGGTAGAAAACGAGCAGCCTTCTGATCTCGTAACCTATTTGGTCTTTCAACACACGAGGTTTACCGTAATGCATGTCGCCATACAATACCGTGAGCTCTTACCTCACGCTTTCACCCTTACCTTTTTCAAGGCGGTATCCTTTCTGTGGCACTTGCTGTCTACCGAAATAGCCTTCCCGTTAGGAAGCGTGTTGCTCTATGTTGCCCGGACTTTCCTCTTTCCTTTATGACTAAAGGACAGCGATAGAACCAGTTTGCTTCACCGAGCAAAAGTAAGAAAAAAATAAGCAAAATAAGGGGATCTCATGGGATTAAGGCTGAAATAGTCGGTTTTAAAAAAATATTTAAATAAATGAAACTAATTGTAGCGTAAGCGAAATAATTATCGTACTAAATTATAGTTAGCAATTAATTATTCAATTTTAACATTAGTATTTATCTTATTATTTAATTTATGAAAAAACTATTCTCAACCACAACAGGACTAAGCATGGCCTTTCTTTCTGCCCTATTATTATTCTCATCTTGCAATGATGACAAGAAAAAGGTAGGTCCGGACAAGAAGTTTCCGAAGGATTACAGCATTACGTACAAGGTAAGTTCCATTTCAAACAAAGACGCTAAGTTAACCAGCTTATTTGTGACGGGTGCTAAAACCGAGGAAGAAAAGAAGGACTACAAGACAGGAACAGCTATTTCCGTAAAACGCAACATCAAGAAAAAAGGTGAAAAAGTGCACATCCGCGCAAAAGTAGATAAGCCTACGAAGATTAAACTAGAGATTTCTATTGACAAAGGAAATCCTAGCAGCCGGGAGTTTGACATTAAGGATATTAAGAACGAAGCGAAACTGGAATATACCTTTTAATGGACTGCCTTTGAGAAAACAACAATGATTACCGACCCTTTAAATAGCTGTATAAAATACAGCTATTTTTTTTGCCCTGCCTCAGGGCTTAAATATCTTGCGCAATGGCATATCCGGCGGCCCAGGCCCATTGGAAATTATAGCCGCCCAACCAACCAGTAATATCTACTGCTTCCCCACCAAAATAGAGTCCGGGAACTTTTTTGGCTTCCAGCGTCTTGGGGTTCAATTCTGCTGTAGAAACTCCTCCGCGCATCACTTCCGCTTTATCGTAGCCCTTATCGCCTGCCGGTTTCACCTTAAACTGATGAATAGTATCCACCACCAATTTAGCATCTGCCTTGCTTAAAGAAGCTATTTTAAGGCTTGTTGGTAAGTACTTCGCGAGGGCATCCACCATTTTGCGGGTAAAGTGATCGTTCAGCAACTGGCCAATGGTTCTTTTTCCACCGGCATTCCGTTCTGCTTTAATCAGTTCGTCTAGCTTGAACTTCGGCAGCAGGTCGATGGTAAACTGCTCGCCGGCTTTCCAATAGGAAGAAATCTGCAGGATGGCCGGTCCACTTAGTCCCCAATGCGTAAAAAGGATATTCTCTTCGAAGGAAATCTTCTCATTATATACCCTTGCAAACACGGCATTTCCGGCCAGAGAAGCATACCAGTCGGCGTCCTTTCCGGTTATGGTTAAAGGCACCAAGGCTGGTGCGGTAGGCAGCACCTGTAAGTCCCATTGTTTGGCGATGCGTAGTGCAATATCCGAGGCACCCAGTTTTGCAACAGGCAATCCCCCAGAAGCCATCACCAGCTTAGGGCAGGTCAGGGTCATTTCTTTCCCTTCCCGCAGCACCTGCAAGCTAAATCCCGATTCCGTTTTTTGCACCTGCTTTAGCTCGGTTTGCAGCCAAATATCCTGACCCGTATCAAATAAAAGTTTAGAAAACGTAGCGACGATGTCCTTCGCTTTATTGGAAATCGGGAAGAGTTGCCCCAATGTTTTTTCCTGTCCTCGAATGTCACCGAACTGCTCGAAGAACTGTTCGGTATCGGCTACCGTCCATTGAGAAAACACCGCATTTAGGAATTTCGGATTCTCCGAAACAAAGTTTTCAGGGCTCGTATAGAGGTTCGTGAAATTACAACGTCCTCCTCCGGATATTAATATCTTGGCGCCCGGCTTATCGTTGCGTTCGATGACGAGGGTCTTCTTGCCCAGTAGCCCTGCTTGTGCAGCACACATGAGGCCACAAGCCCCTCCTCCAACAATAATAGCGTCGTATGGTATCATTTACGAAATCAACTCCCCTACTAAGGAAACCACGCGTTTTTCAGCCCAAGAAAGTTCCGCCAATTCTAAGATACGGATCACATCGCGTGCTTGTTCCGGCGTAATATATAAAGGTGCTTCGCCACGAAGGCTAGCCACAATATTCTGATAAAATTCTTGTCCTGCTCCCAATTCGCTCACGATACGCTCCGATACATCCACTCCATTTTCCACAATCGCCAAGGTGCCGTAGGTCTCTTCTGCCTCCATGCCCCAGTTAGGCACTTGATGCGGCATAAAGCCTTCGCGTAGCAGGTTTTCTTGCGGATCCACACCCCACTTCACAAAACAGCCGTTTGTTCCATACACTGCCATTCTCGTGGTCGGTATTTTGGCCAGCATCTGTCCTTTCAAGGAAACCTTTGTCGTCGGGAAGGAAAGGATAAATTCAAAATCGTCGATGGCTTTGGCGCCATCGCGTTGCACGCGCAAATCGGCATAAATAGACTCCGGTTTACCGAAGAGCTGCAAAGCCTGATCGATCAGGTGGGCACCCAAATCATAATGGATGCCAGAACCTGGCAGGTTTTCTTCGCGCCATGCACCGGGGCGCAGAAAGTTACGGAAGCGATCGAAACGCGCTTCGTAATTGACCACGCGACCTAACCTACCCGATGCCAATACCTTTTGCAAGGTCTTGAAATCAGCATGGAAGCGTGCATTATGATGCACAGAAAGCAATAGGCCCTTTTCCTTGGCCAAGGCAATCAGTTCATCGGCTTCAGCAGAATAGTTCGTAAAAGGTTTTTCCACAACCACATGCTTTCCTGCCAACAAGGCTTGTTTGGCCAGGCTAAAATGCACATCATTGGAAGTGGCCACCACCACGATATCCACTTCCGGATCGTTGATGATCTCATCTGCTGACAGCACCCCGATTGCGTCCGGGTAGCGCTCAGCCAGCATCTGTTGTTGCTCCGGCTTGCGGGCCGTCACTTTATAGAGTTGAAGGTCTGGATTTTCTTCAATAAATGGCGCATGGAAAACATGCCCGCCAATCGAAAAGCCAATCAGGCCTACTTTAAATTGTTTCATAGTTTACATGCGTTCAGGAACCTGGATTCCTAATAAATTCATAGCATTAGAAATCACTTTAGCCGCCGCGGCCGATAGGTGTAAACGGAATTGCTTCACCTCCTCCTGTTCGGCTTTCAAGATACTTTCTTCGTGATAAAACTTATTGTACAGCTTCGCCACTTCATACACGAAGTTCGCGATCTGCGCCGGGCTAAACTCTTTGGCTGCGGCCTCAATAATAGCCGGATAATTTGCTAAGGTCTGAATCAAATCACGTTCGTAGGAAGATATAGCCGCCGGAGTCACTTTGGCAGCTGTAGCCACATAATCTGCTTTGCGCAATACCGATTTAATCCGTGCATGCGTATACTGAATAAACGGACCGGTATGTCCTTGGAAATCCACCGTTTCCGCCGGATTAAACAACAAGCGTTTTTTCGGATCAACCTTCAGCAAGAAGTATTTTAAGGCCCCTTGACCAAGGGTATGATACAAGTTTGCCTTCTCTTCTTCAGCTAGTCCTTCCGTTTTTCCCAATTCTTCTGTGCGTTGTTTCGCCGTATCAAACATCTCCTGCATCAACTCATCAGCATCAACCACAGTACCTTCTCTCGATTTCATTTTACCGTGTGGCAAGTCGACCATCCCATAAGATAAATGGAATAAGCCTTCTGCCCAATCCTTACCCAATTTCTTCAAGATTGCGAACAAGACCTTAAAGTGGTAATCCTGCTCGTTCCCTACCACATAAATCGACTCATCCATCTGGAATTCATCGTATTTTAATTGGGCCGTTCCCAAATCCTGCGTAATGTACACAGATGTACCATCGCCACGCAGCACCAGCTTTTCATCCAGGCCTTCTTCCGTCAGGTCAATCCAAACCGAGTTATCTTCTTTCTTGAAGAACACCCCCTTGTCTAGCCCTTCCTGGATAATATCCTTACCTAATAAATAGGTGTCTGATTCGTAATAAAATTTATCGAACGCTACGCCCAACTGCTTATAGGTTTCATCGAAACCGGCATAAACCCAAGCATTCATCGTTTTCCATAAACTGATGACCTCTTCGTTGCCCGCCTCCCATTGCTGCAGCATGGCTTGCGCTTCTTTTATTAACGGTGCATTTTTCTTCGCTTCTTCCTCCGTTTGGCCTTCCGCTTTCAATGCATCAATTTCTTTCTTGTATTCTTTATCGAACACGACGTAATATTCGCCCACCAAATGATCGCCTTTGATGCCTGTTGACTCCGGAGTACGGCCTTCACCAAACTTCTGCCAGGCCAACATCGACTTACAGATATGGATACCGCGGTCGTTCACCAAATTCGCTTTAATCACTTCAAAGCCGGCTGCATTTAATATTTCCGCTACCGAAAAGCCTAATAAGTTATTTCTCACGTGGCCCAAGTGCAGAGGTTTGTTGGTATTTGGCGAAGAATACTCCACCATTACCTTTTTCCCATTTTTAGGGAATTGCGCAAATTGCGGATCCAAGATTTGGCTATTTAACTGCTCAATCCAATAGACGTCGGTAAAGCTCAAATTCAAGAATCCTTTGATCACATTGAAGGCTTCTATTTCCTTTATTTGCGATTTTAAGTACGCACCGATCTCTGTTCCTGTTACTTCGGGCGACTTTTTGGAAAATCGTGTCACAGGAAACACCACAATGGTCAGCTGACCTTCGAACTCTTTTCTGGTTTCCTGTAAAGCCAATTGCGAAACGGGAATTTCAGAACCATAAAGTGCATTTACTGCTTCTACTGTCTTCTCAATAAGCAGTTCTTGAATTGAATTTGCCATGTAAATATTTCGTAATATTCTTAACTTTCTGATAATGAATTTAAAAAATAAGTGCAATTATATTTATGTATTCATTACGAAAGTATATCTTTGCCAAAAATAATAAAAAATGCAGAGCTATCAGGAATTTCTTGACTTAAGTGTTGGTTTTCCGCAAGACGGATTCGATATTATCGATGACGAATTGTACTTCCACGATTTGAATTTGATGGAAATGATAGAAACGTATGGCACGCCCCTACGTTTTACATATCTTCCGATTATCAGTAAGAAGATACAGCAGGCCAAGATATTGTTTCAAACAGCCATGTTGAAATACAACTATCGTGGTACTTATAAGTATTGTTATTGCACCAAATCATCACATTTTAAACATATTGTTGAAGAGGCGTTGAAAAACGACATCCACTTGGAAACCTCTTCCGCGTTTGACATGCCGATGATTGACGCCTTGGAAAGACAAGGAAAAGTAACCAAAGAAATCACTGTTATTTGTAACGGCTTCAAAACCTATCAATACAAACAGTATATCGTCGATATGCTACACGATGGTTTCCACAACATTATCCCGGTATTGGATAATAAAGAGGAATTCAACATGTACGACGATGAGATCGAACTGACCGAACCTTGTAATCTAGGGATCCGTATTGCGGCCGAGGAACAACCCGATTCGCAGTTCTACACTTCTCGGTTAGGTATTCGTTTAGAAGACGTTATCGACTTCTACAACAATAAAATTGCCGACAACCCGAACTTCCGCGTGAAGTTGCTACACTTCTTTATCAACTCCGGTATTTCGGATACGCCGTACTACTGGAACGAATTAGAGAAATACGTAACGCTTTATTGTAAATTCAAGAAGATCAATCCGGAGCTAGATACCCTAGATATTGGTGGTGGTATGCCGTTTAAAGATTCTTTGGTACATGATTTCGATTACGAATACATGGTTAATGAAATCGTGAACCGCATCAAACAAATCTGTGCGCACCACGAAGTCGTAGAACCCGATATCATTACTGAATTTGGTAAATACACCGTTGCTGAAGCATCCGGTATCCTCTACAAAGTTTTAGGCCGTAAGCAACAAAACGACCGGGAGAAATGGTTAATGCTAGACGGTTCTTTTATCACCAACTTACCGGACGTATGGGCCTTAAACCAAAAATACATCTTATTACCGATCAATAATTGGGATTCCGAATACGAGCGTGTAAACTTAGGCGGTATTACTTGCGATGGGCAGGATTACTACAATCAGGAAGCACATATGAACTCGGTATTTATGCCGAAAACCAGAAAAGTGCAATACCTGGGCTTCTTCCACACCGGTGCTTACCAAGAGGTATTAAGTGGTTATGGTGGTATCCACCATTGTTTACTGCCTTCACCGAAGCATGTATTGGTACGCCGCAACCGCGACGAAACCTTCAACTACGAGGTGTTTGGCGAAGAGCAAAACTCGAAACAAGTCATGAAATTATTGGGCTACCAATAAGCAAAAATACTAGGCCATCGGCCAAATAGAAAAGGGTACTTGCAAGCAGGTACCCTTTTCTTTTGGATTGGAAAACTGTGATGTAAACTAACTAAAGTTGTATGATGGAAATAATATCGGCTTTAATGTGATGAGGCAACATATTGAATATTTCTTTCTTAACTGCAATCCCCGGGTTTGAAGGTTTTTTGTCCTTTGCCGAAGTTAAAATCATACCTAGACTGCCCCCCAGCCACTTTCCTTCCCCAACCAGGTAATCTGTATACTTCACATCTAATTCTTTGAAGGCTTCCTTAATCATAGCGACATCATTCATAACTTTAAAATTCAAATTTTGTAATATTTTTAACATGCGCCGCAAGTTACAATTCGAATTTTAATTATGTATTAATTTATTTACATATAAATGTCATATTCATAATGATTCTAAATAATTTTAACTTAAAAACTCAGATAAAAGTAAAATAAATAGGTTCCCGAAGTAACTATTACCAATTTTTCAACCTAAAATTCTATCTTGCGCCGCACTAACATGAAAAAGATTTTTAAGTACATGCTCTATATTATTATAACCATTGTAACATTGGTTATTTTGTTTATCTACCTTTTAGGCAGATCGGACAGAATCGGAAGTTTAGCCTCCGGCAAAAGGCTTCAACAAATGGAAGCAACTGCAACCTATAAAAACGGGGTATTTGACAACCTGGAGCTTACCCCAGCCACGAAGGAAGGCGTATCGCAAATCGCCCTGTTCAAAACCTTTTTCTTTGAAAAAGATAAGCGCAATGTGCCCAGCAAAGCCCTGCCCGTAATACAAACCGACCTCAAGAATATCCCCTTAAATCAAGATGTGTACGTATGGTTTGGCCATTCCTCCTACTTTTTACAAGTGAATGGCAAGCGTATCCTGGTCGACCCTGTATTCAGCAAGCATGCCTCCCCCGTTCCTATTGGGGTAAAGGCCTTCGATATGACGTATACCTATACCGCGGCAGATATGCCCGAGGTTGACATCCTGCTGATTAGCCACGATCATTTCGACCATCTGGATTACCATACCTTCTTGGAGCTGAAGAACAAAGCCAAACAGGTGATTACCAGCTTAGGCGTGGGTGCCCATTTAGAACGCTGGGGCTATCCGGCAGAAAATATCCACGAACTGTATTGGGGTGAAAGCATACAGCTAGACTCCTTAAATTTTACCGCCTGCCCGGCGCGCCATTTCTCCGGCCGTTGGTTCAAACGCAATACCAGCCTATGGTCGGCGTTTGTGCTGCAAAGCCCAACGCATAACATCCTTATCGGTGGCGACAGTGGCTACGGCAAGCACTTCAAAACCATTGGCGAGCAATATGGCCCCTTCGATGTGGTCATTCTGGAAAACGGCCAATACAACGAGCTGTGGAAATACATCCACCTGATGCCCGAAGAAGCCGTGACAGCAGCCCAGGAGCTACGGGCAAAACGAATAATTCCGGTGCATAACTCCAAGTTTCCCTTGGCGAACCACGCCTGGGATGAACCTATGATTCGCATCCATAAGGAAGCCAACAAACAGGGCATGCCGATTTGGACGCCACAAATGGGACAAATCATTTACTTAAATCAAGACAACGATACGAAAGCTTGGTGGGAAGGCCTAGAATAGGCCACAGCTTCTTCGGGGCAGCCTCTTTTTAAACCCCTTACTCTCCCCTTTCAAACCCCTTTCAAACCCCTTTCAAACCCCTTTCAAGCCCCTTTGCAAAGGGCGATGCAAAGGCGGTGAAAAGGCGTTAAAAAAGAAAAGGAAAAAGGAAAAGTTATAGGAATATGCTTGGTGCTGTAACGAACAGCAAAGCCAACAAAAAAAGGAAGCTATAGACAAGCTTCCTTTTTTTATTGGCTAACCTACGTAAAGCCGTTTTATTTCTTTAACAAGACCATGCCATGGTCGAATTTTAATTTGCTGGTATCGATAAAACGGAATCCACCGTTTTTCTCTTCCACCTCGCCATAGCCTTCCAAAAGGCCATCTTTGGTTACATTAAAAATCATATCGCGCACAGAGCCTACCCCTTCCGACATAAAATAATATTCCCCAACCAATTGGTTTCCTTTTATGGTTCCTTTAAAGTCGCCATCATTACGGTCCTTTTCGCCTAGGGCATACAATAATTTACCATATACGGAATCCTGCTGGGTCTGCAAATCTAGGCGAATGGTATCGCCATTTCCTACATATTCGTAAGTACCTGGCAAGCTCTCCTTCTGCAGCTCTTCAGCCGGCACGGCCTTCGTGCTTTGGGTTGTATTTCCTGATTGACAAGCTTGCATCGCCAATAATACACCCGGAATCATCAAGCAAGCTTTAAATTTTAATTTCATGCAGCCACTTTTATTAATAGAACGGTTTAATGTGCGTAATGTTACAGTCAAAACTACTGATTTTCCCTGTTTTTACGTCAATAGCTATGCTATTTTGTTGTAACTTTATGCTATGAATATGCTATTAAAAGCGTTTAACACGCCCCATGATGCCGCACCTTTCTCGAAAATCACAAATGCCGATTATGTTCCGGCATTTGAGGCGGCTATTGCGGAAACCCGCGCAGAAATCGATCAGATCGTCAATCAGCAAGAAGCAGCCAGCTTCGACAATACCCTGGCCGCGATGGCCTTTGCTGGTATGCGTTTAGATCGAATTTCAAATTTATTCTTCAACCTACATTCAGCAGAAACCAATGATGAACTGGATAAAATTGCGCAAGAAGTGGCGCCGAAATTATCCAAACTCAGCAACGATATCACCTTAAACTTTGCCCTCTTCGAACGGGTAAAAGCAGTGTACGACCAAAAGGACAGCTTAGGCTTAAGCGAGGAACAGCAAACCCTGTTGGCAAAAACCTATAAAGATTTTGTGCGCAATGGTGCTTTGCTGCCTGAGGATAAAAAACAAACCTTGCGCGAAATTGATGAGCAGCTTTCCTTATTGAAGTTGAGCTATGGCGAGCATGTATTGGCAGATAGCAATGCTTACCAAATGCACATCATGGATCCGCAAGACTTGGAAGGCTTACCAGAAGGGGCTATTGAAGCTGCCAAGGAATTGGCTCAGGAGGAAGAAAAAGAAGGCTGGATTTTCACCCTAGACTATCCCAGCTATATTCCATTTATGACCTATGCCAAAAGCAGGGAGCGACGCAAAGAGTTGGCCATTGCTGCCGGAAAAAAGGCCTACCAAGCAAATGAAAACAACAACGAAAGCCTGGTGCTTAAAATCGTGAACCTGCGGCATCAACGGGCCAACCTCTTGGGCTATGCCAGTCATGCCCATTTTGTGTTGGAAGAACGCATGGCGCAAGATCCGCAGACCGTGCTCAAATTCCTCAACGATCTATTGGCCAAAGCTAAACCGGCTGCTGATAAAGAATTTGCAGAATTAGCCGCCTACGCCAAGGAACTGGATCAGATTGAGCAGCTCGAAAAATGGGACGGCAGCTATTACAGCGAAAAGCTGAAGCAACTAAAATTCAACCTGGACGACGAAAAGCTAAAACCTTATTTTCAACTGGAAAATGTATTGCAAGGGGCATTTGACATTGCTCATAAATTATATGACCTAAACTTTAAAGAGGTGGGTACCATCGATAAATACCATGAAGACGTGCAAACCTTTGAGGTGCGCGATAATCATGGTGGATTGGTTGCCATATTCTATGCGGACTTTTTCCCGCGCAAGGGAAAGAGAAACGGCGCATGGATGACTTCCTTTAAATCGCAATACCGAAAAGATGGACAAGACGAGCGTCCGCATGTGTCCATCGTTTGCAACTTTACCAAACCTACTGCCAGCAAACCCTCTTTATTGACGTTTAATGAGGTGCTGACCTTATTCCATGAGTTTGGGCATGCCTTGCACGGCATGTTGGCCGATACCACCTACCCGAACCTATCGGGCACCTCGGTATTTTGGGATTTCGTAGAATTGCCAAGCCAGATTATGGAAAACTGGTGTTACGAAGAAGAAGCCTTGGCTCTTTTTGCGAAGCATTATCAAAGTGGCGAGAACATCCCGATGGAATATGTAGAAAAAATTAAAGAAAGCGCCGCCTTCTTGGAAGGTCTGGCCACGGTTCGCCAACTGAGCTTCGGCTTATTGGATATGGGCTGGCATGGACAAGACCCAAGTCACATTCAAGAGCTGAAGAAGTTTGAATTGGCGCAATTCGCCAGCACCAGCATGTATCCGGACGTGGCCGACAATGCCATGAGCCCGTCCTTCTCGCATATTTTCAATGGGGGCTACTCCTCCGGCTATTACAGCTATAAATGGGCCGAGGTGTTGGATGCCGACGCCTTCTCCTATTTCCAGGAAAAGGGCATCTTCAACAAGGAAGTGGCGACCAAATTTAAAGAAAACATCTTGGCAAAAGGCGGCACTGCACACCCCATGAAGCTCTATAAGCAATTTAGAGGACAAGAGCCGCAGGTGGAACCTTTATTAAAACGTGCAGGGCTGATCGATTAATATGGCCAGTATCCGCATAAAAAATATGGTATGCCCACGTTGTGTGATGGCTGTTGAGCAGATTCTGCAACGGCTGGATATTGCCTATCAGCAAGTAAGCATCGGCTTATTGGAAACGCAGGCAGAACTGGATGAACAGCAAACAAAGGCTTTAGACCAAGAATTGCAGGATATTGGTTTCGAGATTTTGATAGACCGCAAGACGCAACTCGTGGAAGACATTAAACTGGCTTTAATGGACTTGCTGAGCCGGGAGGAAGAAAATCCCTTGAAAACCTCACAATTTTTGATGGATCGGTTCAACCTGGATTATGCCTACCTCAGCAATATGTTTTCGGAAGTTCAAGGCGAGCCCATAGAAAAATACCTCATCCATTTACGGGTGGAAAAGGTGAAGGAACTGCTACATTACGATTTATCGCTTAGCGAGATTGCCTACAAGCTGCAATATAGCAGTACGGCGCACCTCAGCACGCAGTTCAAGAAACTAACAGGCTACTCGCCCAGTGAGTACAAGAAAATAATAGAAAGCAAGCATCCGCTATAGGAAAAAAAGAAGCCCCCGTGAAGAAATCAATCTCCCGGGGGCTTTTATCTTTCATGCGCTAATTGTTATTTCAAATTATCGCGGTATACTTTCGCTTTTTTCACTTCCGTTTGAATATCCTTACGGGAAGCATCATAGCTTAATACTTTCTCATAATCAGTTACGGCTTTGTTATAAGCATCCGTTGCTGTTGCTTTGTTGTAATTTGAAGAGGAAGACGTTCCTGTTAAGATTCCTAAATCGCGGTAAGCAATAGCGCGGTTTTGGTATAATTTAGCATCGTTAGCATTGATGGCGATAGCTTTGGTATAGTCAGCTACGGCTGATTTTAATAAAGCTTCACGATCTGTTTCTTTCAATTTTAATTTACGGTCAACCGCAATGTTGTTATTTGCTTTTGCTTTGTAGTAATAGGCATGCACATTTTTGGCATCTAAGCTAATTACTTTATTGAAAGAAGCGATTGCTTTTTTGTATTCGCCGTTTTGAAACTGCGAATATCCCAATAAATACACGACATCAGGATCGGAGCCAGAGGTTGGAAGTGCTTTTTCAAATTGCGTTGCAGCAGTTTTAAAATCTCCATCCAATAGTGCTTTCTCTCCTGCACGTACATTCGGGTCACTATGTTGTTTTTCCTGCGCTTGTACAGCTACTGTACAAAGTGCTAATGCTACTGTCGCTAATCCGATTTTTAAAGACTTCATTTGTGTATTCATTTTATAACTATTCATTTCCAATTGTTTTTCGTTCGATAAATTGCAGTATCCTACTGCATAGAGTAAAAATCTGTTAAATAGTTTAAGGGCGCAATCAATATTTATAAACATTTCCACATTTCACTAAATAATTGACTTACCTTTGCCCCTATTACGGTCGGCGTCAAGACCCTAAACACTGACGTTTTAACAGGATTACCTCTTCATAAGCATAAATAATACCAAAAATTCATATTGGCATTGCGCTTGCACTATACGGGTACAAACAAATACAACAACATTTGGCCCAAATCATCTGACAAGATGTCGGCTAAACGATAAAGGAGACTATGAGCAAATTTAACGCCTTCAATTTTGACCAAACTTTACCTATCATAAACGAGGAAACGGAATTCTTCCCCCTATTGAGCCAACAAGACGAGGATGAGATGCGTGATGCGGAAATTCCGGAGATCCTTCCTATCCTACCCTTACGCAATACGGTACTTTTTCCAGGGGTGGTGATTCCCATTACGGTAGGTCGAGATAAATCTATAAAATTAGTAAAAGACGCCTATAAAGGAGACCGTACCATTGGTGTGGTATCCCAAAAAGATATGACCGTGGAAGACCCTACCTTCGAGCAATTGCATAAAGTAGGTACGGTGGCCCATATCATCAAAGTTTTGCAAATGCCCGACGGGAATACCACGGTGATTATTCAAGGAAAACAACGCTTTAAGCTAAAAGAAATGCTGCAAAGCGAGCCTTATATGACCGCAACGGTAGAGAAATACCCGGAAGACAAGCCGAAAACAAACAGCAAGGAATTTAAAGCCTTGATTTCTTCGGTGAAGGAATTGGCCTTACAGATTATTCAGCTATCGCCGAACTTACCAAGTGAAGCCGGTATTGCGATCAAGAACATTGAAAGCCCGACTTTCCTGGTGAATTTTATCGCCTCGAATCTTTCCCTGGAATTGGAAGATAAACAAGACCTGTTGGAAAACCGCGATTTTGTGAAGCGTGCAAAACAATTGTTGGAATACCTAACGACAGAAATTCAAATGTTGGAGCTGAAAAACCAGATCCAGAATAAGGTTCGTGTCGATTTAGATAAGCAACAGCGCGATTACTTCTTAAGCCAACAGCTGAAAACCATTCAGGAAGAATTGGGGGGCAGCACCCCCGACCTGGAATTGGAAGAGCTTAAAAAACGGGCTAAGTCGAAGAAATGGCCTGAAGATGTAAGCAAGCACTTTAATAAAGAAACTGAAAAATTAGCCCGTATCAATCCGGCAGCGGCAGATTATTCCGTACAACTGAATTACCTGGAGCTGTTATTGGATTTACCGTGGGGTGAATATACCAAAGACAATTTTGATTTGAAGCGTGCCGAGAAGGTATTGGACAAAGATCATTATGGCTTGGAAAAGGTGAAACAACGGATTATAGAATACTTGGCGGTATTGAAGCTTAAGAACGATATGAAAGCGCCAATCCTCTGTTTGGTAGGGCCTCCGGGAGTTGGTAAAACTTCCTTGGGGAAATCGATCGCTCGGGCTTTAGGACGCAAGTATACACGGATGGCCTTGGGCGGTATTCGGGACGAAGCGGAAATCCGTGGTCACCGTAAAACTTACATCGGTGCGATGCCGGGCCGTATTATCCAGTCGTTGAAAAAAGCAGGCGCCTCGAATCCGGTGTTCGTATTGGATGAAATCGATAAGATTGGTTCTGATTTTAAAGGCGATCCTTCTTCGGCCTTATTGGAGGTTTTGGATCCGGAACAAAACACCCACTTCTACGATCATTATGTAGAAATGGAGTACGACCTTTCGAAGGTGATGTTCATTGCGACAGCAAACTCCTTAAGCGGTATTCAGCCGGCTTTATTAGACCGGATGGAGATTATTGAGGTGAACGGCTATACCATTGAAGAGAAGATTGAAATTGCGAAGAAACACTTATTGCCAAAGCAACGTGAAATGCACGGCGTACCGGCAAAAGATATCAGCTTAAAACCGAAGATGATCGAAAAGATTATCGAGGAATATACGCGTGAATCCGGCGTACGTGGTTTAGAAAAGAAAATAGGTTCTGTGGTACGGGGTGTGGCAACACGCATCGTGATGGAGAAAGCCTACGACAGCAACCTGAATGCGGCAACGATTGAGGAAATACTGGGCGCGCCAATTTTCGATAAGGACTTGTATGAGAACAACGAAATTGCCGGCGTAGTAACCGGATTGGCCTGGACCTCAGTGGGTGGCGATATCTTGTTTATTGAGTCGAGCTTAAGCCCGGGTAAAGGGAAATTAAGCCTGACCGGTAACTTGGGTGAAGTGATGAAAGAGTCGGCAGCCATTGCCATGGCTTACCTACGCTCGCATGCCGAAGATTTCAATATCGATTACCGCATCTTCGATCAGTGGGATGTAAATATTCACGTGCCGGCTGGTGCTACACCGAAAGATGGCCCTTCTGCAGGAATCACCATGCTTACGGCTTTAGCTTCCTTATTTACCCAACGCAAGGTGAGAGAAAAGCTGGCGATGACCGGTGAAATTACCCTACGTGGCAAGGTGCTTCCGGTGGGTGGTATCAAAGAGAAAATATTGGCAGCTAAGCGCGCGAATATTAAAGATATTATTCTTTGTAAAGCCAACCAGAAGGATATATTAGAAATTAAAGAAGATTATATTAAGGATTTAAATTTCCACTATGTAACCGACATGAAGGAGGTGATTAAATTAGCCCTCTTGGATTCGAAGGTGAAGAATGCAAAGACTCTCTTACGGGCCGATGTAAAGATAGGATTTTAGCCTTTTGAGAAAGCCTTTCGGATTACCGAAAGGCTTTTTTTATGTCTGTGGAAAGCCTTATTTTTGCGCCAATGAAAGTATTCCCTGTGAGCAAGCCCTTTATCCGCAAAGTTCTTTCATCTGCTTTGCCCATTTATATATTTCGATGCCTTTTAGGGTTTTTGATCGGTTTCCTCTTGTACAACCGATTTAAGGAACTCGAGCTGTTCTGGGCCTTACTTTCCATTATCCTGGTGATCTCGCCGGAAGAAAAAGATTCCAAACGATTATCCATCGAACGATTCAAATCTAACTTTATCGGTTCCAGTGTGGCCATGATTTGCGTATGGCTGCTCCCCCAGTCGGTTTATTCAATAGTTTTCGGTATTGTGTTGACCATTATAACCTGTAGGCTTTTTAACATCATGAACATGGCGCGTGTGGCCATTGTGGCTTTATTGATTATTATGATTGAGCCTCACCACACCCAAATAGCCTATACGCCTATTTATAGAGCCCTCTCTACAGGTTTGGGTTGTTTCATTGGCTTACTGATCGTTATCTTGACCTCGGCCTTAAAACATTATTTGCTGGAAAAATACTTAGCCGAGCAACCTGCTTCAAATTCGGGAAATTAGTTTAATTTTGCCCATATGATTGAACTTTATACGGACGGCGCATCAAGTGGAAACCCGGGACCTGGCGGGTATGGAACAATTTTAAGAACCATATACCAAGGGAGCAACCCCGAATTTCAAGGGAAATTAATCGAAAAAGAATTCTCGGGAGGCTTCCGCAAAACAACCAATAACCGCATGGAATTATTGGCGGTGATTGTAGGCCTGGAAGCGCTAAAGAACCTCAATCAGCAAGTCACGATCTTCTCCGACTCCAAATATGTCATCGATGCCATTGATAAAAAGTGGGTATATGGCTGGATTCAAAAAGGCTTTCAAGGCAAAAAGAACAAAGACCTATGGATGCGTTTGATGCAGCTTTACAAATTGCACCGCGTGAAACTGGTATGGGTAAAAGGACATGCGGGGCACCCCCTGAACGAACGTTGCGATCAGCTGGCCGTAAAAGCTTCCAAAGACAAAAGCTGCTGGAAAATTGACAGCGTTTTTGAGGTGGAAGAACAAAAGGGCATGGATATTTAAAACCCGCCTTGGGTCAAACGCATAAAGGCCTTCCCTATATAATTGCTGATATCACTGGCGATGAGGCTTTCTTCGCCTAACTCTTCAACCGCTAGATCGGCCGCCAGCCCGTGGATGTACATGCCTAACAGGGCCGCCTCCTTTGCGGGATATCCTTGGGCGCGCAGACTGGTTAAGATGCCGGTAAGCACATCTCCAGCGCCGCCTGTGGCCATGCCGGGGTTTCCGGTAGCATTGAAGTGCAATTCGCCATCCGGGCAGACCAAAAGGCTATTAGCACCCTTAATTAAGAGATACACCTCATATTGCTGGCAGAAAGCTTTGGCCTTGGTTATTTTATCGTAATCATGCTGCCAGGTGCCTAATAGGCGGCTTAACTCCTTTGGATGTGGACTTAAAATACTTTCCTTGGGCAAATGCGCGAGTAATTGTGAGTGTTTGGCCAAACAGTTTAAGGCATCGGCATCCAGCACTAATTTGCTTTCGGCAGGTAAAGACCGCAGGAAGATGGAAAATCCTTGTTGGCTTTCCACGCTGGTTCCCATGCCTACGCCTATCCCTATCGCGGAATAAGCAGTTGGAAAGTTGAAATCCTGCAAAGCTTGTTCGTTCGTATCTGCGAGTACCATGGCTTCAGGAACCGTGCATTGCAGAATGGATACTCCTGCTATCGGCACGGCGGCTGTTAACAGACCGCAGCCTGTCCGAATCGCGGCCTTGCTGGCCAATACCATGGCGCCCATTTTCCCGTAGCTTCCGCCTAATAATAAGGCATGTCCAAACGTGCCTTTATGGCTGTATTTTAAACGTGGCTTTCGGAGTGTGGCCATGCTATCGGCATCGCTGTAGAAGCTGCTACTGCTGCTTTCCGCGATGGCAGCCTCATCGAGATCGATGGAGATGATTTTAAAAGACTTGGCATAATAGCCGTAATCGGGCAATACCAGGTTCAGCTTGGGCATTTGAAAGGTATACACGCAGTCGGCTTCCACGATGGGTGATCCGGCAGGTAGATGGCCCTCGCAGGCTAATCCGCTAGGCATATCGATGGACACTACCCTGCCCTCAAAGGCATTGATCTGCTCGATGATAGGCTGCCAATCGGATGTGAGGGCTTTGCTTAAGCCGTATCCGAATAAGCAATCGATCAGCAGGCCTTGCTTGGGGAATTCAAAGTTCGTGTGCAGGTGAAAGGTTTTCAGGTAGCCAATGGGTAATAATCCTTGGTTCTCTTGGTTATCGACCGAGTACTGGGATGCATGTTGCAACCATACGCTAGGCTTTTGCCCCATTTCCAACAGCAAGCGGGCCATAACTAGCCCATCGCCTCCATTATTTCCCTTCCCACATAGTATAGTAATCGGCTCTCCTAACATGGCAGGATGATCGGCAATAATTTGTTTTAAGGCGGCTTTTGCGGCGCGTTCCATCAAATCCCAAGAACGGATCTGCTGGCGTTGCATGGTCAGTACATCGACTTCTTGTAATTGTTGCGGATTGAGGATATGCATAACGTAGGTACAAAAAAGTAAAGCCCCTAAATTTAGGGGCTTTACAACTATTTAACAATAATTAATTTAAATGTTTACGGAAGAAGCCCAGCATGGCTTTGTAGAATTCAATCTGGTTTTCTTCTTTATGGAAACCATGGCCTTCATCGTATTTAACCATGTAGGGCACATCCACGCCCTTCGCACGTAATGCAGATACGATTTGATCGGCTTCGGCAATTTTTACTCGTGGATCATTGGCTCCCTGCACCACAAATAAAGGCGCTTTGATTTTATCGACATGGAACAATGGCGATACTTCTTTAGCAATGGCCGCCTCTTCTGTATCCTCTAGGTTGTACCAAATTTGGTATAACATCTCTTTATAAGGCTTCCAGTATTCTGGAATGGAGTTTAATAGGGTGAAGATATTGGATACGCCTACATAGTCTACGCCGGCTTTATAGAGGTCTGGAGTTTTGGTCAATCCGCGCAATACGGCATAACCACCGTGACTAGCACCATAGATCGCGATATTATCCTTATCGGCCCAGCCTTGATCAATTACGTATTGGACACCATCTTCCACATCGTCCATGGCTTTACGGCCAACCTGTTTAAATCCGGCACGAAGGAATTCCTTACCATAGCCTCCGGATACACGGAAGTTGACTTGCAAAGTGGCGTAGCCACGGCTAGCAAAGAGTTGGGCTTCTGGATTAAAACCCCAGCTATCCCGAACACCTTGCGGACCGCCATGCGGATTCACGATCAAGGGCACTTTCTTGCCTGCTAAAGCTTCTTTCGGCAAGGTGATATAACCATGGATGGTTAAGCCATCTCTGGATTTATAAGTTATCGGGCGCATTTCTGCCATATCCCCTTCTTTCAATTGCGGCATTAAATCGTATAACAAGGTGGTCTTGCCGCTTTTGGCATCTAAGTGATAATAGCGTCCGTATAGCTTATCGCTTTGTACCATCACTAGGTATTGATCTTCCTCGTCGGTTTTCCCAACAATGGAATACTCGTAGCCCGGGAATTCTTTACTGAACTTTTGATATAGTTTTTTGAAGGTAGCACTTACGGGTTTTATCTCCACGCGTGCGCCTTCAAAGCCTACATAGTCAATCTCCCAATTGCGCTTGCGTGAGATGCCTAGAATGGTAGCATCGTATTCTGCATTGGAATAGATTTCCTTTAATATTTTCTTTGTCCCGAAATCGTAGAGGATAATACGCGCCTTATCCGAATCTAAGTTGGTAAGCACATAAGCTTCATCGGGATTTTTGGAGGCATAGTTAAAGGATAGAATCGAGAAGGTATCATCCCATTTACCGGTTCCGAAAAGCTCGAAATCCGATTTACCATTGGCTTTATAGAAATACTGCGTATTGATTCCATTATGCATTTTGGAATAGCCACGTAGCTTGCCTTCCTTATCGAAATCGTAATCGACAATGGCATTGGCCGGGTCGGTATTGGTGAATAGTTTTTCCAATTCCCCGGTATGTATATTTACCTTGTAAGGTTCAAACACTTGCTTATTATCCTTATTCATAGAAATGATGATATGATCTTTCACTTCTTTCATCATGTTCAGGATATTTGCTTGCACATCTTCAAAAGGCGTTAAGTCGATATTGTTCTTGCCATCGATATTTACTGCATAAAGGTGGTAGTTTTCATTGCCACCTTGGTCCATAATATACACCAGGCGTTCATCATTTACCCAGCCCATCGCTCGGATTAACTCATCCTTCTCCTCAATAGCACGTACAACCTTGCCGGTAGCTACTTCCTTAATCATGACATGACGCTTGTTATTGGCATCCTTTTCGCGATAAGAGATGTACTTGCCGTTCGGCGACAGTTGGAAGGCAGAAGAGTTGGGCTTCGCAAAGTAATCTTCCACCTTGTAGGCGTAATTTCCCTTATCGAAGGCTATTAATTTCTCCAGATCGGCTTTACTCGATACTAAGGTCGTATCGCCGGGCTTGCTCGCTTTCCCTTTGGATAGGGTAAGTGGGAATTCCATTCCGCCTTGTTTGAACTTCCCGATTACCTCGCTGCCTTTCAACTCGCCAGCAAAAGAAAAGCCTGCTTGCGCAAAAGAAATCGTCAGGATGTTGTTCTCGAATTTGGTTTCCGTCATGGGTAATCCGCTGGCTCCTTGAGCCGGGATATCTAGGGTCGATTTGTAGTTCTCGCCATCTTTCGTGATGTGGAAAGTCATATCCAAAGCATTGCCCTGGACTTCTAATTTACCTTTCCAATCACCTGTTACTTGAGCCTGCGCAGTCAGCATGCTCATCAGTACAATCACCATAGTTAGCAGTTGATGTTTCATAAAATATCTAAGTTTGACTATTAGTCTATAGTTTAACTAAAATGTTACAGATTGCCTGTAAATTTTAAAACTAAACATACTTTCATCGGAGAAACTATTTTCAAACTTAGCTTAATGTGCAGCCAAGAAGCTGCACGAATAAAAAAGAGGCTATGCGCCTCTTTCGTTAATATTCTACTGCGATCAGGGATCGCAAGGGAATTAAGATCCCGTGTTTGATTTGAATATACTTTTCCGTTAGGGACCATACGGTAGTTTCAATCCGCATGGGGCCTTCATCGGTATTAAAAACGAGGGCTGTTTTCGACTTAAATTCATTGCCTAAGCGTAGGGCACTCTGCAAAATAGACATAAATTTCGCGGAGTTATCGACCTCAGCCGGTATTATCTTCAAATTAGCAACCTGTTCCTTTTCTATTAATGTTCCTATCATGCTCATACAATTCGGGGTTTATTAGGTTAACGTCAATTTAGTTATTTATATATACAAAGCCAACATTTTATTTTACATTAATAAATTAGTTACATTCGCATGTAATTTGAAATTCATGGCAGGATACTTTGAGAAAGAATGGACATTGAACTTTACCCAATGTTATGCAAACGGACAATTAAAATACAGCGAACTTAACAATATATTACAGATTACAGCCAGCGAACACGCGGTGATCTTAGGCTTCGGTGCACGCACCATGCTGAAACATAAACAGTCTTGGGTACTCAGCCGCATGCTAATCCAGATTAAACGCCTACCCCGCTTTGAACAAACCCTGACCATCCGTACCTGGATCCAGGACTTCAGCGGATCCCGTTCTACCCGTAATTTCGAAGTTATCCTTGGCGAGCATGTTGTCGCCACTGCCAGTAGCTTATGGGCCGTATTTAACGTGGAAGCCCGCAAGGCTGAAGCCCTAGCCGTGAGTACCGAACATGCCGTGATCCTTCCGGATATGCATAGCACACCCAGACCCGTACAACGCATCGACGGGCTCTGCGACTTCCAAAAGCTTAAAGATTATCAGGTCGTATTATCCGACTTAGACATCGCCGGACATGCCAATAATGTAAAATACATGGACTGGTGTTTCGACGCCCTCGATCCGAAATACGTCTTGAGTCAACAGATCACGGAAATCGAAATGAACTTCCTCCGGGAGCTCACCTACGGCAATCAAGTCAGTATCCATAAGGGCGTTGGTGCCCATGGCAGTGATACCTACAACATCAGTAGGAATGAGAAGATTCACTTCCTGATGCATGTTGCCAATAAACAAGCTTAAAAAAAGGCTCTCTTTTCCAAGAGAGCCTTTTTTATTAGATAGCCCATGCTTTATCCCCTTTTTTGTATGGATAGTTTCCATCAAATTTTCCAGGGATTTTCACATAGCGTAATGCTTGTTTCATACCTACTTCAGAGGTAAAGAAGCCAGTTAAGGTCAATTGTTTCAACATGGTGAAGAAGTGGTTTGCATCCTCTTCTTTTTTATTGCCTTGGTATTCTTTAGCTTCCTTATCGTAGTTGTTTACAAACTGAAGTTTCTCCTCAGGCGTTAGTTCCAAAAATCCTTTTTTGAATTCTTTTTTCGCGCGATCTTCAACGCCAATTAAGCCTTCAACGAAAGCTTTTTGATCTTTCTCGTCGTAACAATCGCGGATCATTACCGGAATAAACGCACCAACACCTGCTTCTTTTGCGCCTGGTGTTGAAGTTTTTGGAAGGATAGCCTCGGCTAACTCTCCTAAATAATCTGTTGTTTCTGCCTCAAACAAAGCAGCCACATCTTTGGTAGCCTTGCGCTTACAACCTTCTAAGAAAAGGCTGGAGCCAATAACCGTACCACCCATGATAAAGGCCACACGTTTTAATGCTTCTCTTCTATTCATCATCTTCTTATACCTTATTAAAATGAATAATTAATTTCCCATCCCGGACGGTATTGACGCTTCACGAATTGGTTCACGATATCAAAGTTGGTTACTTTCATATTGTCGTTATCCCAAAGCAGCTTTAAGTTACGTCCTGGATATTTACCATCGATTTTTAAATCGGCTCCACGGATTGCCAAGTTGGCCATCAATAAAGCCTCCGTCAATGGTCCTGATATTTCAAAAGGTGCACTGACTTCTTTTTTACCATAGCCGGCAATACAAGCTTCCACCCATTGCGCATAGTGACCTGAAGCACCACCCGGAACACGTGCGTATTTCATCGCTACGTTTTCTTTTCTTGTGGTTGGCAACAAGCGTGCTCTATCGCCATAGGTATCTGCCAGTACTTTACCTTTCGTACCGACCATCAGGATACCGTTTCCACCATCACCGAAGATTTCATTCGGCTCCAGCTCCTCCGGACGTGCCGGCTGAATACCACCGTCCATCCAATGCAGAGTTACCGGACCGCTGGTGCGGCTTCCTTTCGGGAAGGTCATGGTAGCATGACTTGATGGCGGACAGCTTTCCGGGAAATACCCACGTTTAAACTCATCCACATACACCGACCCAACAGATGCTTGCACATCTTGCAGGTAGTTCAAGCCTAATACACTAAATGGCACTTCCAATAAGTGACATCCCATATCGCCAAGGGCGCCAGTACCATAATCCCACCAGCCACGCCAGTTGAAAGGCACTAGTTTCTCGATATAATCCTTTTGTGGCGCAGTACCCAACCAAAGGTCCCAATCTAATTCCTTCGGCACCTCAGCTTTCTGTGCAGGCCAAGGAATACCTTGAGGCCATACCGGGCGGTCTGTCCAGCAATATACGGTATGCACATCGCCGATTAAGCCAGCCTCATACCATTCTCTGATTTGACGCGGGCCATCGTTGGAGGCACCTTGGTTCCCCATTTGGGTAACCACCTTATATTTCTTTGCTGCATGCGTTAAAACGCGTGCTTCCCAGATATCGTGGGTCAACGGTTTCTGCACATACACGTGCTTGCCAAGCTGCATCGCTGCCAAGGCATGGATGGCATGGTTATGGTCAGGACCCGACACTGAGACAGCATCGATATGCTTATGCTCTTTATCGAGCATCTCCCGGTAATCCTTATAATACTTAGCCTTCGGGAAACGCTTCACCGAATTGGCAGCACGGCGATCATCCACATCACATAGGAAGGCAATATTCGCTTTTCCACTATCGTGGAAGGCTTTGATATCGCTTTCTCCTTTTCCCCCAACCCCAATACCTGCTACTTGTAATTTATCACTCGGAGCCACAAATCCCGTTCCGCCCAACACGTGGCGCGGAACGATGCTAAAGCCGGCAGCAGCTACGGCTGCATGCTTTAGGAATGTTCTCCTCGAATTATGCTCACTCATAATCGTTTGGTTTTAGTCGAATGTTAAATATTTCCTTTTTTCAATTCGCTAACGGCATGGTCTACGGCTCTCGCTGTTAATGCCATGTAAGTTAACGAAGGATTCACACAACCCGCGGAAGTCATACATGCGCCATCCGTTACATAAACGTTGGTTGCATCCCACACCTGGTTATGTTTGTTCAATACGGAAGTTTTCGGATCTAAGCCCATGCGAGCGGTTCCCATTTCGTGGATACCCATCCCGAAATTATAACCACCATCGTAAGTACCTACATCTTTCACCCCGATAGATTCCAGCATGGCTTTCATCTCTTCGGTCATGTCCTTACGCATTTTGTTTTCGTTGTCTTTAATTTCCATATCCATGGCCAATACCGGCAATCCCCATTTATCCTTCACGTCTTTGTCCAAGAAGATACGGTTCTCATGGTACGGTAATATTTCTCCGAAAGCGGTAAAGCCGATGCTCCAGTTTCCTGGTTCACATAAGGCGTCTTTCCATTCGCCCCCTACGGCCATCTCTGCAATTTCGCCAGACCAACGACCACGCGAAGCACCTCCTTGGTAGCCGAAGCCACGCACATAATCACGTTGTTTAGTATCACTAGCGATATTCACAAAACGCGGCACATACAAGCCTGTAGGTCTACGGCCGAAGACATACTTATCGTCATAGCCTTCTACGCGACCACTTGCTCCCAAACGGAAGTGGTGATCCATTGCGTTATGGCCTAATTCGCCCGAGCTACTGCCTAAACCACCTTCCCAAACATCGGTTGCTGAGTTCATCAACACCCAGGTCGAGTTGAAGGCCGAAGCACATACGAAGATCACTTTCGCGAAGAATTCATACGTCTTGTTTGTTTCCGCATCAACAATCTCTACCCCTTTGGCTTTCTTCGTATCCTTATCGTAGATAATCTTCGTTACGATAGAAAACGGACGCAAGGTTAAGTTTCCTGTTTTCATGGCAGGCGGCAATGTCGAGGATTGCGTACTGAAGTAGCCCCCGAAGTTACAACCTAACCAACATTGATTTTGATACTGGCAATTAATACGGCCGGTATGCGGTTGGGTAATATTTGCGGTACGCCCCATAATAAAATGGCGGCTGCCGCCGAATTGTTTTTTCAAACGCTCGGCCAAATCCTTTTCAACGATATTGAAAGGCATAGCCGGCATAAAATCACCATCCGGAAGAACATCCAGTCCATCGCGGTTTCCGGAGATTCCAGCCCATTTCTCTGCATAAGAATACCAAGGTGCGATATCGGCATAACGGATAGGCCAGTCTACACCATGACCATCCTTAGCGTTAGCTTCAAAGTCCAAATCACCAAAACGGTAACTCTGGCGGCCCCACATTAAAGAACGGCCACCCACATGATATCCTCTAAACCAGTCGAATCTTTTTTTCTCCACATAGGGACTCTCCTTTTCGTTCACCCAAAAATCTAAGTTCTTTTCATTAAGGGGGTAATCACGCTTCAAAACAGGGTAGTCAGCTTCCATCTGCTTGGTTCTTCCTCCACGGTGTGGATATTCCCAAACATCCTTATTTGCATGGTAATCTTTCACGTGCTCGACATTGCGACCACGCTCTAACATGATTGTTTTCAGACCTTTTTCGGTTAGTTCTTTAGCAGCCCATCCACCGCTAATACCAGATCCGATAACAATGGCATCATAAATATTATTTTCTACCATTACTCTATTATTTAATTAGTTTCTGATTGATTGACGATATTCTCCTTCTTAAAGAAGAAAAGGAAAATAAAGAACACGACTAAAGCGATAATTGCTGGCACAATCCACAACTGGTGCCAGAACGCCGCCACGTCGGTCGTTTTAATATGGTTATATGTATCACTTACAAATCCGGCCACCCAGAATCCGATCAGCTGCCCAACGCCATAGGTCGCGAAGGTGATCAAGCCCTGTGCCGCATTTTTATTCTCTTTACCTGCTTTCGAGTCGGTGTAAATCTGACCGGACACGAAGAAAAAGTCGTAACAGATACCGTGTAGGGCAATTCCCAACAACAGCATATACGTTGCTTCGCCCGCGTTGCCATAGGCAAAAAACACATAGCGCAATACCCAAGCCAACATCCCTAGCAAGATCGTATTCTTAAAGCCGAAGCGTGTAAAGAATATCGGTAACAATAACAGACATAATGCCTCCGAGATTTGACCAATGGTCATCTTCCCAGTCGGATTGCTTAAACCTACTTCTGCCAGAAACGGATTCGCGTATTGATAATAGAACGCTAATGGAATACAGATTAATATGGAAGACACAAAGAAAACCAAGAAGTTCCGATCTTTCAGCAACTTAATGGCATCCAGCCCTAATATTTTCGCGAAGCTTTGCTTTTCGCCGGCTTCCACTTTCACAGGAGGCGTTTTCGGCAAGAAGAAACTAAATAGACCCAATATAACCGAGCCAATAGCCGCCATTAAGAAGGTATTGCGTAGCAAGCCCTCTTTAATACTTTGCTCGGCATCCCATTTGAAAAGGTAGGAGATCGATAATCCGGCTACAATCCAGCCGATGGTTCCCCAAATCCGGATATTGGAAAACTCCTTCTCCGGGTTTTTCAACTGACGGAAGGAAACGGAATTCACCAAAGACAGGGTTGGCATATACAACAACATATAGCCCAATACATAAGGGAAGAATTCCCCAATGGAATGGCTATTGTACAACTGGAACATCAACACAGCACCAATCAGGTGCAGGATACCCAGGATGCGCTCCGCATTAAAATAGCGGTCGGCAATCATACCCACGATAAAAGGAGCCACAATAGCGCCCCAAGATTGGGTAGAGAAGACATTGGCAATTTCTAAGCCTGTAGAATTTAGTGTGCTACCTAAAAAGGTACCTAAGGTGACAAACCAAGAGCCCCAAATAAAGAACTCCAGGAACATCATGAAGGATAATTTAAATTTAATTGATGATGACATTCGAATAGGCTTATATAGATTTTATGGATTTAAATATAAAAATTATTACTTGTTAATGAAATACAATCACAAATTTGTTTCATTAACTAAAATGGTTTAGCACACTAAAATGAGTCTACTTCACGATAGGCTTTCACCAAAGTTACTTCGCCTTCTTTGCCTGATTTCGACATGCCATGCTCCATCCCTACAATGCCCTTATATCCCTTTTCATGCAGCCATTTGAACACATTTTTGTAATTCACCTCCCCTGTTGTCGGCTCCTTACGGCCCGGGTTATCCCCCACTTGGATGTAGGCAATTTCACTCCAACATAGGTTCATTAAGTTAATTAAGTTTCCTTCGTTCTTTTGTTGGTGGTAGGCGTCGTATAAGATTTTACAGGAAGGGCTGTTTACAGCTTTACAGATTTCATAGGTTTGGTCGGAGAAGCGCAGGAAGAGATCGGGGGTATCACTTAAAGGCTCAAGCACCATGGTAATGCCGTGCGGTTCAAAAATTTCAGCACCTCTTTTCAGGGCTTCCACCACATTGGCCGTTTGTACTCCAATCGGCAACTTACGGGCATAATCGCCGGGAACTACCGTTACCCATTTTGCATGACAGCGTTTCGCGATTTCTACCGAGTCGCGACAGCCTTTTAAAAAGATATCCACGAAATCCGGATTCCCTGCCGCTAGGCTATTCGCGCCGTTGCCTCCTTTGGGCACCACAAATACACCCATGCGCATACCAAGTTTAGCCAGTAGCTCGCCAATTTTCTTTTGCTCATCTACCGAGCGACTCGGCATGCCGTTATCTTCAATACTACGGAAGCCTAACTCATGCATATATTTTATTTCATCCAGGAAGTTTTTACCAGCCGTTGCGCTGAACATCCCTTGATGGGGAGCATAATCTAATTTAAAAGGTTGATTTGCAGCTTTAGATTGTTCTTTTTCTGCAGCGCTTGCGGCCATCGCTGTTCCACTCAATAAGCTGCCAGCAGCAAATAAAGAACTGTTTTTCAAGAATTCTGATCTTTTCATGTAGGATTAAGTTTGTTAGTCTTAGCGTACAAATGACACTAATCGGTTATGATGTACTTGGCAAACCCAGCGGAATAGGCTTCTTTTACCAGCCCTTGATCCAAATACAACAAATAAATATCAATTTTATTTTTGGTATTCGCAAATGCAACCGCATCTTCGGGCTGCATAGCCATGAATACATTATCCAGTCCGTCGGCTTCCATGGCATGGTCTGCAATCACGGTTACCGAGATGATATTTGACTTTAATGGATAGCCCGTTTTGGCATCCATATGGTGTGAGAAACGGTAATTCTTTACCGTTCTAAATTTCTCATAGCTCCCCGAAGTGGTCACAGCCTTGTTATGCAGGGCCACAATATAATTGTGTTGCTCCCTCGCTACGGCAGGTCGTTGAATCAGTACCTTAAAGAGCTCCTGATTCGGCTTATAGCCGTGGGTTTTAATCTCCCCACCTACTTCCACAATAAAAGCCGGCACTTTTCTCTTCAATAAAAAATCGTGCACTACATCTACGGTATAGCCTTGGGCAATTCCATTCAGGTCAATAGATACGCGATTATCCTTTTTCACGAGTTTCCTGCCCCTCAGCTTCAGCTTATCCATACCCACATAGGTCAAGGTTTCCTTGATGGTTGCGGAATCCGGAATCGCTGTCAGGTTTTCCGGGCCGAAACCCCAAAGGGATACCAATGGCTTTACGGTAATATCAAATATACCTTTGGATTGCTTATTGATTTGAAACGATTTCTTCAACACCTTGGCCATATGCGCATCCATCTCTATAGACGAGCAATTCGGGTCGTTAAACTGGCTGATCTTAGAATCAGGCTTATACAGCGACATGGACTGGTCTATCACGGCGAACAGGCTATCGGCTTGCGCCTTGCTGACCATTTCTTGCGCCGCATAGTAAGTTATGGCATAGGTTGTCCCCTGCGCATAGCCTTCAATCATGTACCGCTGTAAATTAGAAATTGGTTGTTGCGCAAAAGCACAACAACCAATTCCCATTAGGCCGATTAAATGAAGCCATTTAAGCACTAGCCTAGATATATTTATCCACATCATGTCCAGGGTAAGCCACAGGATAAGTCCCGTCGGCATTAGGCACCACTTTAGGCATAGCATCCCAAGCGTAGCGCTCTGGCATTAAGTCGATATTTGATTTCATAGCCTCGTCCCATTTAATCACCTTACCGGTGTACACGGCAATACGTCCGATAATACCGGCTAAGCTGCTATAGGCACCATATTCCGCATTATCAAATTTGTATTCGCCTTTGGCGATGGCTTCAAACAATTCTTTATGTTCTTGTTGGTAAGGGTTTGGATTGCCCTTAGGATCGTGACGGTAGATTTCCTTGCCATTCGCATCCCATAATACCGCTTGGTTACTAGCCGATAGGTAGGCACGGCCTTTGGAAGCCTGGAAAGTTTCATCTACACGGTTAGAAATCCCTTCGAAGTGACGACATTGGCTATATACAACCGAACCATCATCGTAAGTTAATTCAATGGCAAAGTTATCATAGATCTCGCCATAGTCTTTTCCGGTACGGTGGGCACGAGAGCCTGTACCTTGAATAGAAACCGGATATTTTTGTTTCACCCAGTTTGCAATATCAATATTATGCACGTGTTGCTCTACAATATGGTCACCACATAGCCAGTTGAAGTAATACCAGTTACGCATTTGGTATTCCATTTCTGTTTGCCCTGGTTTCCGCGGACGAACCCATACCCCGCCACTGTTCCAATACACCTGTCCGGATACCACATCACCGATGGCACCATCGTGAATGCGCTTAATCGCTTCGCGGTAATTGGTTTGGTAACGGCGTTGCAAGCCTACCACCACATTCAATTTCTTACGTTTCGCTTCTTTGGCGGTTTCCAACACACTGCGAACACCTGGAATATCGGTTGCTACCGCTTTTTCCATAAATACGTGCTTGCCGGCACGAATAGCTTCCGCAAAGTGTAGAGGACGGAAACCCGGAGGCGTGGTCAATAACACCACGTCAGCATCCGCAATAGCCGCTTTATAGGCATCAAAACCAACGTATTTACGGCTGTCCGGTACGTTGATCTTATCCCCAAACTTTTCCTTTAAATTAGTATAGGTTTTATCCAAGTTGTCTTTGAAGGCATCCGCCATCGCCACCAGCTGAATATTCTGCCCCGAGGCAAATGCATCAAAGGCAGCACCCGTTCCACGACCACCACATCCAATTAATGCAATTTTAATAACGTCGCTGCCCGCAGCGAACACTTTACCTACCGCACCGGTGCTTAGGGCGGCTGCCCCCATCACGGTGGAAGATGTTTTAATAAATCCTCGGCGATTTAAGTTTTCCATTTTCGAATAATATGATAAGTTTAAAATTGATTCTCTTAAAAGTCTTTCAACGGCGCTTTGTCGTAGTAAGCCATAATTTCATCATGACTCGGCTGAACTGCCGGACGTACTAAACGCATACCTACGAAAGGTGCTTCCGGAAACCACCAGTTTGATTTTGGAATCTGTGGGTCTAATTGTTTCCATACCGGATCTGAGGCACCACGTGCCGCAGAGCGCAAATCCTTGGCTTCGCTCTCGAAGGAACCACCACGAACCACATGTGGGTAAAGCGTTGTCGGTACATTTACCGGATTGTCCGCTGTTTTTCCTTCAAATTGGGCATAAAAATCTTCCTTGTATTGGTCGTATGTCCATTCCGACACGTTACCCAACATATCAAACAAGCCCCATGGGTTCGGCTTTTTCGTGCCTACTTTCACGGTTTTGCCACCGCTGTTGTCTTTAAAGGAAGCATATTCCCCAAGTTGTGCGGCATCATCTCCGAAGAAATACTCTGTATTTGATCCGGCCCGGCATGCATACTCCCACTCGGCCTCGGTAGGCAAGCGGTAGAATACGCCTGTGCGCACATACAACCATTTACAGAATTGAATGGCATTATAATGGGTCATGGCCAAAGCGGGCTGCCCATCTTTACCATAACCAAAAGTCATGTCTAAATACGGCTTTGTAGGGCGTGTTACGGCATCTACATTTGCAGGCACTTTGCCATCGGTAGACTTGGTTACTTCAAAATCTTTATATAGAAAAGGTTCAAATAAATTCCAGGTTACTTCATACGTTCCCATCCAAAAGGGAGAAATCTTAACTTTATGAACAGGTTTTTCGTCAGCATTGCTTGATTTTGAACTCCCCATCATAAACTCCCCTCCTGGAATAGCCTCCATGCTAAACTCTAAATTGGTACCGTTGATTTGCTGTACATAACGTGCATGTCCTTGCTGTGCATAAGTGCTTTGTGAAGCCGCTAATAAGGCAAGGAATAATAGTTTCCTCATAACTGGATTATACTAAGCTTATAATAATTTAAAATTGTTAAAGTATCTCTACTAAATTGGATAAAGATAAACAAAAGCAAAGCTAAATTAATAACATTTCAGTTACACTAGGAAAAAATTCAAAATTTGATACCAAATAAATGTGCTAATTAAACTTATTGGAATAGTTAAACCGATTGCGCTATTTCCTAACTTGCTGTTTAATTTGAATTGGTTAATCACAATACTGGTAGCCACTAGGCTGGGCATGGCCATTTCAAAAATAGAAACTTCAATAATTTCACCGCGGTAGCCCAAGGCATAGGCCAGCAGAAAGACAAAGGCTGGCGCCAGAATTAACTTATAAATCATGGCATAGCTGAGGTTGGGAATTTCACTTTTCACCAGGCCAAAGTTCAATTGCAAACCGATAGAAAATAAAGCGATGGGTGAAACGGTATTGGCAATCAGGTGGAAGAAATCATCCAGCGGGCTCAAATCAACAAAAGGCGCCGAAAGTAAAGCCAGCAAACAGCCAATTAATGGCGGAAAGGTAAATATGCGTTTGGCAATAAAAGCAAACCCGACGTTTTTGTTTTTCTTCAGGCTTCCCTTTGTCGCAATGAGCACCCCCACGGAAGACAATAGAAAGAAAGTCATCTGATCGCTGACAATCCCAATGGGTAAGGCCTGGCTTCCGAAATAAGCGGTAATCAAGGGAAAGCCCACAAAAGAAGTATTGCTTAGGCCGGCAACCAACATCAAGGTATGCGAGCTGCGCTTGGAAAGCCCCATTTTCTTTTCCAAAAAATAGAAAAAGAGCATCGCACCGCCCAACACAAGAATCGGGCATAGCATCGTAAAAAGCAGGCTATTATCCCAGCTTAATTTCGGTAAGTACCGGAAAGAGATGGCTGGTAATCCAAAATACAAGACCCAAGCATTTAAGGCCTTGTACCCATCCTTGGCCACCCAATTCATCTTGCGACTGAGCACTCCGGCAAACAAACAGAAGATAATGAGGATGAAATTTGACACTTGTAACGATTTTTTAACCCAAATGATGTTAAAATGACAAGGCTACGCTTGTTGCCCCAAAGTTATTACTATTTTTGTGGCTCGAATAAAAAAGTCCAAATCTTTTTGCACAGTGACTAAAACGTTAATTACACTCTTCCTTAGCGCGCTCCCCTTCCTTGCGTCGGCACAAATCGACAGCTTAGCCAAACAGTTTAAAAGAAGTCCATTAATCCTGGAAATAGAAACAGAAAATGGTGGCATCATGCAACAAAAAGGCCTGAAAGAAACCACCTACGACGGCGCCTATTACAACGGCATCAACTTAAAAATCGGTTGGAAACAACGGGCAAAAAAAGATCAATATTACCAGATCTATAACTACCCAATCTATGGTATCGGAATTTATTCCAGCACCTTTCACTCGGATATTATTGGCAGTCCCTTCGCCGTGTACGGTTTTGTGCAAACCCCCATCGCCCCAAAAGAGGACTCTAAATGGAGCTATGACTACCGCATCGGCCTGGGCTTATCGGGAAACTTTAAACCCTACAACGAGCATGAAAACCCCTTAAACCTGGTTATCGGCTCCAAGAACAATGTATTTATCGACTTGGGCATCCGTGCACAATACAGCCTTACTCCGCATTGGAAATTAGGCGCCGGCCTAGCCTTCCACCATTTCTCCAACGGCGCCCTGGCCCTACCCAACAAAGGGGTAAACCTGGTGCCTGTCACCCTATCTGCGGCCTACCAGTTCAACCCGGACATCAAGATCAACCGCGATTCGGTATTGAAGCCATACAGCAAAAAAATCCTGTATCACATCAATTATGGCGTCGGCTTTAAACAGCTGCGTGATGATTGGGATCGTCGCTTCTTCAAAACAACCATATCGGCCTATGCCAGCCGACATGTTTCCTATAAATGGCGCTTAGGCGGTGGCTTCGACCTATTTTACTCCGCTTCGGGGAATGAACGCGAAATTGCCGGCGACAGAACAGGAAAGCTTTCTTCCAAGCTATCCGGAGGTCCCTCCTTTTACCTGGCCCATATCTTAAATGAACGCCTAGTGTTGAATGGCAACGTCGGCTATTACATCCATAACCAACGCTTCAATGGGGAAATCAAGAAGTTTTTCCTTCGCGCAGGCGGCCGGTATTATGTGTACAAAAACATCAACGCTGGAGTATCTATTAAAGCGCATATGGGCAAAGCAGACTTCATCGAATGGACGGTGGGATATACGTTTAATCGGTAAGGGTTGGTTGTCGTATTATTACCGTGTAGCTATCGCTTTGTCATCAATTTGTCATGGTGAGCGGAGTCGAACCACGAACGACTGGTACGTCAATGCAATCAGCAAAACCTACCAAATTAATTAACAATAATTTACAAGAACAAAACATTGATATATGTCCTCGCGAAAATAAAGGACAAACTACTGGCCCATCAGTATAAAACACAGGTCGCCTTCCTTTTGTTTACTCCCCTTGCACTCCCCTTTCACACCCCTTTCACACCCGTATCAACCCCCTTTGTAAAGGGAGGTGAAAAGGCAGATAAAAAAGAAAGAATGGTAGGTAATTATGGGTAGCTGGGAAGCATGTATCAACCGATAATAAAAAAACGGGCAGTGATTTCCATCTGCCCGTTTTTATTGTTCTTTGTTTTGTTATTTAATACATGCATTACTATCAACAACATTCCGAAGCAAACAGTTGACTTTCAAACCAATAACACACATTGATTGTATTGACGTACCAGTCGTTCGTGGTTCGTGGTTCGACTCCGCTCACCATGACAGCACGTACAAAAAAAATCTAACCCAACTAACCTCTTACTTAAACAACTTAAAAAGCTTCGAAGCAAAGTTTTTATCAATCGTAATATAAGACGGATAATAAATATTCTGACCTGCTATTTTAAACGACGGCTTTATCTTCAGCACTAAAAATCCTTCGGATTTCTTATTGAATAGCTCATCAAAGAATCTGTCGAAGCCGTTTTCTTTGGCTTTATTGAAAATATTGGCTTTAAAGGTTAAAGGCACGATGGCACTTTGCCCTTGGGAAAGGTCTACGTTTTGATCTACTGTTCCTTCGAATAGCGGCGAGCCTTGAATCTCGATCATGTATTTGAACGAGTTGATGGCGGCACGTTTCGCCTCAGGGTTGGTTATTTTAAGGTTTATTTTTCCTTCTAGGGGAAGTTCCTTACTGAATAGGGCTACAGCGATACCGGCCAGGGAGGAAATATTGTAGTTTCCGTCGGCGCCTTTATAGGCATCCAATTTCTTTCCATTGAATTTCACCTGTTCTACCGACTCTACGTCGTATTCACAATCGGCTAAGGCCTGCATTTGTGCCTTTTTATTCACCTGACAGCTTGATAAAAACAATACCGTTACCAAGCAAAATACACCTACTATTTTTTTCATGTTGTTATTTCTTTTTTCCAAAGTTATAGATAATACCTAAGGTAAACACAGCGTTGCCGGCCTTTAGGTAGTCGTTACTCATTAAGCCAATGTTCCAACCATTGGTATATTGCAATTGAAGACCTTTATTAAGCTCCATGCGCGTGAAAAATACCGGTTCGATAAACAGGTTTTCTTCCAGGGCGGCCGGGGCATGATTCAGGTCAAAGCGATCCATCTTGATGCGCGACAGGCGAATGGCCGTACCGTAGTTTAAAGTGCGCTGCTTTCCAAAAAGGCGTAGTTTATTTTTTCGTGTGGAGGAGAAGTTGGCCTGCACAAAGATTTTGTTAAAATCTAAGTCGCGGGTTTCCACCGGGTCGCTGCCTGTGGTGGAAGCACGCTTGTCGATATCCAGGGTTGAGCCGATTCCGTAGCCTGCATAAAACTCCAAGACGCTACGTTTCTGCGCGCCCATAACGGTATAATAGCCGAGGCCACCTTCAACCAGCTGTTGTTTAAAATCTTGATTATCGGTTTTGCTATTGATGTAGGAACCGTTGGCAATGATGGCCAGGTTATCGGTAAAAGCGATGCCGGCCGTTCCGCTCAGGTTTCCCTTCACGTTTACATGTGCGCCTAAATAACCTTCGCCTGCATTGCTAAACATAGGAGTGGCGGGTACATTAGGTAAATAAACGGAACTACAGGAGGCCATGCATAGACCTGTTAGGGATACTGCGGCAAAGCGCAGGAAATTACGTACTTTTCTCATAGTCATCATTGTCCCTGCAAGCACCTAAATTATTATGCCAAAAAAGGATAATTTAACAAAAAGTAAGAAATTAAGCGAGAATTAGATGATTCCGTGCAATTCCAGCTGGGCTTGCATCTCCTGTTGCAATTTCAAGGCTTCAGCACGCGCACGCTCGGCAAAGTCGGTTCCTTTGGATGCATAGATAATGCCACGGGTACTATTCACCAAGAGTCCACAGTCTTTATTCATTCCATATTGGCATACATCGGCTAAAGAACCTCCTTGCGCACCTACCCCCGGTACCAATAAGAAATGGTCGGGAGCATGCTCACGGATTTTTAAGAAGGCCTCCCCACGGGTTGCCCCTACCACGTACATCAGGTTTTCATCGCTGCCCCAGGTTTTCACCTTATCCAACACCTCTTCAAACAGCTGCTTTCCTTGCGCATTGCTGAAGTTTTGAAAATCTAAGCTGCCCTGGTTGGAGGTTAGGGCTAATACGATGGCCCATTTGCCGGGGAAGTCAAGAAACGGCGTTACAGAATCTTCGCCCATGTATGGGGCAATGGTAATGGAGTCGAAATCTAGACCCGACACTTCCGGATTAAAGAAAGCCTGGGCATACATTTTTGAGGTATTACCGATGTCGCCACGTTTGGCATCGGCAATGGAGAAACAAGATTTGGGAAGAATCTCACTGGTTTTGCGCAGGGCTTCCCAACCTTTAATACCATAACACTCGTAAAAAGCAATATTCGGTTTGTAGGCCACACAAAGATCTTCCGTTGCTTCAATAATCGCTTTGTTGAATGCGAAAATCGGATCTTCCTCGGCAAGGAGGTGCTCAGGAATCTTAGTTAAATCCGTATCTAAGCCTACACATAAAAAACTCTTTTTGCTTTTAATCTGCTCGATAAGTGTTTGTTTATTCATTTCTTATTATTGCTGAGTGGTATGGGACAAAAGGGAATTAGACTTGGAAAAAAGAATTAAGCATCAAATTTTTCCAATTGTTTCAATAAGGTTGCAAAATCTTTCGGGTATTCGGCCTCGAAGGCAAACTCCTGCCCGTTCAGGTTGAAGCTTACCGAACGCGAATGCAAGGCAAAGCGTTTCATAATAGGTTGTTCTTCCTGATCTTTGGAAAGGGTATAGCCGCGTTTTTTAATCTGCGATAAAAACACGGGTTTTCCGCGATACATACTATCGCCTACGATAGCGGCATGCTGCGTAGCCAAGTGAATGCGGATCTGGTGCATCCGACCGGTAATTGGCTTACATTCCACCAGGGTATAATTTTTAAAATAACGGATACTGTTGAAGATGGTTTCCGAAGGTTTACCATTATAACGATCGATGGTTACATTCTTATTTCCCTGATTTAAAATAGGCAGATCCACCAGGAGGTTTTCAAAGATATGCGTACCGCCTATGATGGCATGGTATATTTTGTTAACCCGGCGTTTCTCGAATTCTATGGACATGGCCCGGTAGGTTTCCGGGTTTTTAGCAATCAGCAATACCCCGGAGGTATCCTTATCCAAGCGATGGCATACCTGCGCATCCGGGTGGTATTTCTTCGCCAAGCGAAGGATATTAACCTCCCCGCCCTCACGTGCATCTAAAGAAGCAATAAAAGGGGGCTTATTGATAACAATCAGGTTGTCATCTTCATGAATAATTAACTCTTGAAATTTCGGGAATTTAAACTGACTCTGTTCTTTGCTGTCCATCCTGCAAAAGTAGGAAATTATAGCCTAATTTTCTAGCATACAGGCTCCTTTAGCCAAGTGGTTAAGATTCAAGTTGATTTCGATTAAAAATAACTAATTTTGCAAATCAATCTTAACACTATGTCTGTACATAAAGTGATCAAACGTATTACAACATCTGCCCTTCGTGATATGAAGACCCGTGGGGAAAAAATTTCTATGCTGACTTCCTATGACTATTCCACAGCGAAAGTGTTGGATGAAGCCGGCGTAGAGGTATTATTGGTGGGTGACTCGGCTGCCAATGTATTTGCAGGTTTTGAAACCACGCTTCCTATTACGCTGGACAACATGATTTACCACGCTTCGGCGGTAGCCCGTGCGGCAAAAAGAGCCATGGTATTGGCCGATTTGCCTTTTGGAACTTACCAAGGCGCAACCGAAGAGGCCTATAAAGCGGCCGTTCGGATGATGAAAGAATCGGGTGCCCATGCCCTGAAGTTGGAAGGTGGCGAGGAAATTATCGATAACATCAAAAAAATTGTCCAATCGGGTATTCCGGTTTGTGGACACTTGGGCTTAACGCCTCAATCTATTTATAAATTCGGCGACTTTGGTGTGCGTGCGAAGGAGGATGCTGAAGCAGCAAAATTAAAAAGCGATGCCTTAGCCCTGCAAGAGGCGGGTTGTTTTGCTATTGTGTTGGAAAAGATTCCGGCGCATCTGGCAACCGAGGTTTCCAAATCTTTAGACATCCCAACCATCGGCATTGGTGCCGGAAATGGCTGCGACGGTCAGGTATTGGTGGTGAACGATATGTTAGGATTAACGAAAGAGTTTAAGCCTAAATTTTTACGTCAGTACTTAAACCTATACGAGGAGATTACGAAAGCGGCCAGCAGCTATGTGGCTGATGTGAAAGCTGGAACCTATCCGAACGAATCTGAACAATATTAATCATGAATAAAATCCTGCTTATTGTTATTCTCTTAGCGGTGTTGCTTTACTTTTTGTCGCGCCGCATTATGATGCGCAGCAAAACGTCTACCGGCGTTCAACGCAGCAATAAGCAGGGTTATTATTTAATAGACCTGCCGGCACAGGTGGCGGGCAAGGCGATTAAATCGACCATGTATAGTGCAGGAATCGGCGCGGTTTTACTCGTCATCACTGTATTATTAGCAATAAAAATCAAGATCCTATTCTTCTTACTTCCGATTAGCTTTTACCTGATTGGCCAACTGTTCCTACTGAACAACCATATGAAATATGCGAAGAACCAACGCATTTGGTACAACCCACAATCCAAGGATGTATGGGTGGAATGGTTGAGTGGAAATCAGGTTCATTTTAAGCTGGATAGCGACCTGAAGAGTTTGAAAGCGGTGAAAGCCGTGCAAAAGAACCAAGGCATGCTATATGGCTATTATGAATTGGGCCTGGCCGAAGGCGCTATTTTTATTCCTTTCCTGATGGAAGAAAGCCAATTGAACCAGCGTTTTTTCCAAGACCTGAAACTACAGGCCAACGCGAGCAGCAAATCTTCCCTCTTCCCGATGATCTAAGCTTTGGCTTCCTTTTCCCCGTAAATCTCATAATTATATAAGATTAACTGGAAATTATGTAAAGCCGGGCAATCCTTTTATAGCGACCTTTGTTAATAAATTAAAGGAGAATGCTATGCACAGCACAAAAACATATAAAGTTAGCGGCATGACTTGCAATGGTTGCAGAACCAATGTAGAGAAAAAGCTGAACGAAATTCCGGGGGTACAGGCCAGCGTGAAACTGGAAACCGGCGAAGCCGAGCTCCATACGCAGGAAGAATTGCCCCTAACCACCTTGCAAGAAAAATTAACCGAGCTTGGCGACCATTACCATATTACCGATGACTTAGCGGCAGCCGCACCAAAGGCTATAGAACAGGAAATCTCCCCAAGTGGGCAGTATGTCTGTCCGATGTTCTGCGAAGGCGAAGATAAGATATACCATGAGCCGGGGCGTTGTCCGGTGTGTCATATGTATTTGCAGCCCGTTGAGAAAGTACAAAAAAAAGGGGCGCATGAGCATCATCATCATGCGAATGCTAAACCGGTTGCCAATGCGCAAAACGCCGGCAAGTACTATTGCCCGATGATGTGCGAAGGCGATAAGGTTTATGATAAATTTGGCTCCTGCCCTGTTTGTGGCATGAACCTGGAAAAAATTCCTGACACCAGCATCAAGGTGGAGTATACCTGTCCGATGCATCCGGAGATTAAGCAAGACCATCCGGGAAACTGCCCCATCTGTGGGATGGACTTGGTGCCGAACCAGGTGACCGAGGAAGATGATGAGCATTATAAATCCTTATTGCGGAAGTTCTGGATATCAGTAGCCTGTACGGTTCCGGTATTTATCCTGTCGATGGGCGATATGCTGCCCGGGCAGCCCGTCAGCCAAGTGATCCCCTATCAGGTGAATGCCTGGATTCAATTGTTATTGACCCTTCCGGTGGTATTCTATACCTGTTGGATGTTTTTTGAGCGCGCCTGGACCTCCTTTAAAACCTGGAACTTAAATATGTTCAGCTTAATTGGTTTGGGTGCCGCCGCTGCCTTCGTATTTAGCTTATTGGCTTTCTTTTTCCCGCAGCTGTTCCCAGCAGAACTGAAAGGCCATCATGGGGAGGTGCATCTCTATTTTGAATCGGTAACCGTGATCTTGACCTTGGTATTATTGGGTCAGGTGATGGAAGCCAAAGCGCACTCGAAGACCAATTCGGCCATTAAGGAACTGATAAAACTGAGCCCGGCGGAAGCCATTTTGGTTGAAGGCGGCAAAGATAAGAAGATTGCCATTCATGATGTGCAAATCGGGAATATCCTACGCGTTCGGGCCGGCGATAAAATCCCGGTGGATGGTATCGTGCAGGAAGGTCATACTTCGGTGGATGAGTCTATGATTACCGGAGAGCCAATTCCTGCGGAAAAAGCTCCGGATGATCGGGTAATCGGTGGAACCATCAATGGGAACCATGAGATTCTGATGAAAGCGGATAAGGTGGGCAGTGAAACCCTGTTGGCGCAGATTATTCAATTGGTGAATGATGCCAGCCGTAGTCAACCGCCGATTCAAAAACTGACCGATAAGATTTCTAAAATATTTGTCCCGACGGTTATTGTGGTCGCGATTATTACGTTTATCCTTTGGTCGGTTACCTCCGCTCCTAACCATTTAGCGATGGCCTTCTCCAGTATGCTGGCCGTGCTGATTGTCGCCTGTCCTTGTGCTTTGGGTTTGGCCACGCCGATGTCGGTGATGGTGGGGATTGGTAAGGGTGCGAAAAATGGGATCCTGATAAAGAACTCGGAGGCGTTGGAGAAATTGGAAAAAGCCGACGTGCTAATCGTGGATAAAACAGGTACAATTACCTCAGGGAAACCTAGTGTTTCGGAAGTGGTATCGGGGAACCCTAAGTTTCAGGAAAATGATATCTTGCAGATTGCAGCATCGGTGAATAAAAATTCGACGCACCCCCTGGCGCAAGCCATGATCGATAAGCTGAAGGCGGAAGATCAAGCTTTCCTGGATGTGACGCAGTTTGAGAACATCGCCGGAAAAGGTGTTCGCGGCAAGATTTTCCACATGCATGTATTGCTGGGAACCCCACGCTTAATGCAGGAGCAAAAAATTGCGATAGATCCTGCAGCGGAACAACAGATTGAAGACCTACAGAAAAAAGGGAATTCGGTTTCGGTATTGGCCATCGATGGACAGTACGCCGGCTTGGTTGCTGCCTTTGATGCCCTGAAAGAAAGCAGCATCGAAGCCATCAAGAAATTCAAAGAAGAAGGAATCGAGGTGCATATGTTCACCGGAGATAATAAAAATACAGCGGAGATTGTCGCCAAAGAAGCGGGTATTGACCATGTGCAGGCCTCCCTCTTACCTGAAGATAAATTAAAGGGCATCAAGAAGATGCAAGAAAGCGGGAAAAAGGTGATTATGGTGGGCGATGGTATTAACGATGCCCCGGCCTTAACCCAAGCGGATATCGGGATTGCCATGGGCACAGGTACCGATGTGGCCATTCAAAGTGCGGAAATAACCTTGGTGAAAGGGGATTTGAAAGGCGTGCATAAAGCTTATAAGTTAAGTAAGATGATGCTGCGCAATATTAAACAGAACCTGGCCTTTGCCTTCTTATATAACGTTATTGGTATTCCGGTTGCTGCCGGATTGCTTTACCCGATGTTTGGTATTTTGATGTCGCCGATGATTGCCGCGGCAGCCATGAGCTTAAGTTCGGTATCCGTAATTGTGAATTCATTGCGCTTAAATCAGTCCAAACTCGATTAGGACGTTGAAGACCTTGCAGGTCGCTTCTGAACTTGGCTTGGGCTAAGCAGCTCCAGAAGCGGCCTTTTCTTTTGCTGTTCCTAGCTTTTTCGCAAAGAGCAAATGAGCTAACAGCGCTAACAAGCTATACAGAAATCCTACCGCACAGACCGCGGGCCAACCGCCGTATTCCCAAGCCTCCGCTGCCGACCACGACCCGAAAGATCCCCCGATAAAATAACTTACCATATATACGGTATTCAATCGACTGGTGGCCGTCGTTTTAATCGAGAAATAATCGCTCTGGTTCATAATATGGGATGATTGCAATCCCAAATCGATGAGGATAATCCCTATAATAAGGCCTAGGTAGGTTTCACCACCGAAGTAGGTAAAGATCCAACTGAGGAGAATGATGGCCAAGGAAAGGCTGATGATACGCTGAACGGACAAGCGCCGTGTCAATTGCCCAACGAATGCGGCGGCCAGCGCGCCGGCAGCACCGACCAAGCCAAAACTTCCTGCCACCGTAGGCCCAACCTCAAAAGGTGGCTGCTCCAGGTGAAAGGCTAGCGTGGTGAAAATCGTGCAGAGGGCAGCAAAACCCATCGCGCCGCGGAAAGCGGCCAGTTGAAGGACAGGCTGTGATTTCGCCAGATGCCAAACAGACTGCATCAATGAAAGGTAATTCCCCTTGAAATTGGGTTTTATCTCCGGGAAGAGGCGATAGATCGCCAACCAGGAGCATACCATCAGTCCAGCGGCAATCCAATAGATGCTTCGCCAGCCCCATAAATCCCCGACGATGCCCCCAACAAATCGGGATAGCAAGATGCCTAATAACAACCCCGACATAATAAGGCCTAGGTTTTTCGATCGATTCTCCGGACTGGATAAATCAGCCGCCATGGGGATAAACAATTGCGGAATCACGGAGCTGCAACCGATCAGGAAACTAGCAACAAAGAGCATCCAGAAGGATTGAGCAAGGGCCATCCATATTAAAGCGGCCAGCACAAAGAGCAAATCGATTAAGATAAGGCGCTTTCGGGGAAACTTATCACCTAAAGGGATAATCATCAGTAACCCGAATGCATAGCCTAACTGCGTTAATACCGTAATTCGACTCACCTCCCCTTCCGATACCTGAAAGACCATAGCAATCTCTGCCAGTAAAGGCTGGTTGTAATAATTGTTTGCGACTACAACAGCCGAAATTATAGACATTAACCAGAGTACTGTGGGAGAAAGTTTTGCTTGCGCTTGAATCATAGGAGCAGGAATTCCGAAAGTGTAGAACGAAAATAACGGATTTTCAGCAGAAATAAGAACGCGACCACATAGAAAAGGAACAATCTGTCATGTCACCTTGTACAGTTAGCCTGACACACTGACTTATTTTAAACAAAAGTCAGACAATGGCAGTTTTCAATAATTCGCCCTATTGTTTATTTAATGTCATTAAAAAGGAAGAAATAAAAATAACGTTTAAATTAATCCACTAATTCTTAAGACCTTAGGAATACCTGATAATTCGCTGACAATTGGAAACTAAGATGGATGGAGGTTTGGCACAGGGTTTGAACAACTGACTACATATGACAAGAAAGTCAGTATTTAAACATTATTAAGATATGAAAAAATTATTACTTACATTAACAGCTGCTACAGCTATTTCATTTGCCGCTAACGCTCAAACAGAACAAGGAAAATTCATCTTAGGTGGTCAAGTAGGATTCGCCGGAGAAACAGTTAAAGATTCAGACGTAAAATCAAACGGCTTCAGTATCGTTCCTCAAGTAGGATACTTCGTAGCAGATAACATTGCAGTAGGTACAGGAGTTGGATACAAGTGGGATAAAAAAGAGAATAGTTCTAATACCGAATCTACAAATTCAGCATTTGTATTAGCTCCATACGGAAGAATGTATAGCAAAAACGAAGGCCCTGTAAAATTCTTCGGTCAGTTAACTGTACCTATGTCATGGGGAACTAGCAAAACAGACGATACAAAAACTGGTACCACCGCAAACTACGGCGTTGAATTAGCACCAGGTATTGCTTACTTCCCAACCAGCAACATTGGTATTGAATTAAAAGTAAGAGGTTTGTATTACAACAACAGCACTCGTGAAGATAAATTAGTGGATAATAAAGTTACCACCAACCAATACGGTTTAGATGTTAACTCTTTAGCACCTACTTTGGGTGTTCAATTCCACTTCTAAGATAACAGGTTAGTAAATCATAGATAGTAGTAAATCAAACAAGTTTAGGGTTGCCTTCGGGCAGCCCTTACTTATTTAGCCAGATAGGCAAGGCGAATTCCCGCAATAAGTTGGCTAATTTGTAATCCTGTATTTCCGCTTTGGCCAGCCAATGTACTTCCCGCAGTTCTGCATGCGCCTGAACCTGCTCTTGTGATGCAGCCAATGTCACGATGAAGACATGTCCCTGCACAATCCGACCCGCCTCGTTCACTGCTTTCGCCTCATGGATACCCGCAAAGTGAATCTGATGATCGGCTATGGTTAAATTTAGCTCTTCTGCCAGCTCCCGCTTTAAGGCTTCGATGGCTTGCTCCTCGCCATCCATCTTCCCTCCCGGCAATTGATAATAGCTAGAGGATTGTTTCTGAACAATCAATAAACGATCGTCGGCACTGATTATCACAGCAACCGCAATAGGTAAATAAGGATCCTCAATCATACCCACAAAATTAACTTTTTCGTGATAAACTGAATAATGGAACGATTTTTAGTAGTTTAAAGATTGAAACAAAGTATTTTATATCTTTGAGCAATTTTTGAAATCCAAAAAAACTATTAATACCGAATGAGAAATAACTTTTTCTTGCTATTCTTTATGGCCTTTTTAGGACTGGCTGCTTGTAAGAATTCATCACCAAAAACTATTGATCCTGCTGAACAACGTCGATTAGACTCGTTGGAAAAGGTTAAAAAAGCGGAAGAAGCCGAGAAAGCTAGACCGCGAACCGCCGCAGATATCAAACTGGATAAAGAAATTAGCTTTGAGAAATACGACCTGGAGGAAACCTATCCTTATAAGGATACCACCCGTCATTTCCAATTCGATAAGATTAAAGAAAAACTAGCCTACATCGAGAACTTTCAGCGCGAGCCCAACACCTATGCCGTATTGCAGAACTATAAGAATCGTAATCGCGAAGCTCCGGTAGTAGAGAACTTCGTACGTAATGCCTATAAGCGTGTATCGGATAGCTTAGGTACCGAGAAGTACCAATCGGCACCCTTATATCGTACTCAGGATAGCGAGAAACCTAGCATCTACGGTCGCGATGGCTCTTTAGTGCGCTTAAAAAGCAGCGACACCTTGGATATGGTTGAAGTATCTGGAATATCCTTCGATGGGACTTGGTTTGTGCCAAAGCGCTATGTAAAAACCATCGGCGATACCATGAATATTAACCATGTTGTGTTTGTAGATGTTACAAACCAGAATATTTGTACTGTAGAGCGTACCGGTGAAAATGAGTGGAAAATACGCAGTATGAACCCGGCTACATCGGGTCAGCATAAGCCTCCGCATGCGATGGAAACCCCTGTCGGGATGTTCGTCATTCAGGAGAAAAAAGCCAAGATGTTCTATGTGAAAGATGGCACTTCAACCATCGAAGGATATGCCCCATATGCCAGCAGATTTACCAATGGAGCCTATATTCATGGGGTTCCGGTGAACAATCCTAAGGGAAAGATTATTGAATACAGCTGGTCATTAGGCACTACTCCACGTTCGCATATGTGTGTCAGGAACGCGTCATCTCATGCTAAATTTGTTTATGATTGGTCAAAAACCATGAGTTCGCTCGTTGTGGTGATCGATTAAAGGATTTTTAACACTTTGATTGTCACATTTTTATTAGTTTTGTATTTGTAAACGAGGGAATTGCTTATGAATAAACTAATGTTTCTTTCTTTGTGGGCGGTAGCCACTTCGGTGTTACCTATCGACCTAAACAGCAGCAATGCACAACTATCCCACAAAGAAGTCAAGACAATCGAGAAAGAACATATCGATCCAACCCGAAGTCTTTACGAAGAACTTCACCTATCGACTATCCTTAAATATGAGGCTTTCGAGCAGGCCATGCAAGGCTATAGCGCGCTAAACTTCAAGAACAAGGATATCATCACCATTATAGATTTTACGCTTCCATCCACCGATAAACGGATGTATGTTATCGATCTGAAGAACAAGAAGTTGCTATACCATACCATTGTTTCACATGGAAGAAATAGCGGCGAGAAATTTGCCACAGCCTTCTCAAACAAGCATGGCTCTTTTCAAAGTTCCTTAGGCTTTTACAGCACGGCTGGAACCTATCAAGGTGGTAATGGTTATTCCTTACGTCTGAATGGATTGGAAGAAGGAATAAACGATCAGGCTTTGGCCCGTGCCATTGTAATGCATGGTGCCGACTACTGCAGCCAAGACATCATCCGTTCTACCGGACGTCTAGGTCGTAGCTACGGATGCCCTGCCTTGCCAAGAGAGCTTAATAAACCTATTATCAATACCATTAAAAACGGTACGATGATGTTTATTTACGCCGGCAATAAGGATTACCTAGCGTCTAGCAAAGTCATTAAATTGAAACCTATGCTCCCTAATCCAACCATGATTGCGGAACATCAGGAAGCTCCGAAAACAGAGCAGAAAGCCGTATTGAACTAATCGGATTCCTTTCGGAATCCTAGCCCATAAAAAAGGCGGTGCAATCATCTTGCACCGCCTTTTCTTTTATCCTTAACGCTTAGCTACTGAAGTAAGCTCTCACGTTTTTACCTTCCATCCAGTTCATGAATGCGCGGTTTACAACTTTGTTACCACCCGGAGTTGGGTAGTTACCAGAGAAGTACCAATCGCCTTTATGATTAGGACAAGCGATATGTAAGTTGTCCAAGGTTTGGAATATCACTTCCAATTCTGCTTTTAAGCTATGTGGCTTAACAATACGGGCAATTTCCTGAGAGATCTCCTCATCGGTAAACGGCTCATAGATTGCTTTCACATAGTTTTCGATTTTATCTTTAGGCATCGTGGTTGAGGCTAAACATTTCTGGTAGACCTCATCGATAATATGCGCTAATCCTTTTTTACGTAATAGGGAGATAGCCGCTTCGAAAGCCACGAACTCACCCATACGCGACATATCGATACCATAACAATCCGGATAACGGATCTGCGGTGCCGAAGATACAATCACGATCTTCTTCGGATGCAAGCGATCCAGAATAGTCAGGATACTTTGTTTTAGGGTCGTACCGCGAACAATGGAGTCGTCGATAGCCACAATAGTATCTTCATGATCATTTACAATACCGTAGGTAGTGTCATACACGTGCTGCACCATATCCTGGCGGTCAGCGTCCTGCGTAATAAACGTACGTAACTTCGCATCCTTCACGTTTAATTTCTCAAAACGTGGCGACATGCTCAGCACCTCTTCCAGTTCCTCGTCAGAAATCTTATCCGCACGTTTTAACAAGCAATCTTTCTGCACCTTACGCACATGCTCGTTAATCCCTTCCATCATACCGTAGTAAGAAACTTCGGCGGTATTCGGAATAAAGGAGAATACGGTATTTTTAATATCGCTATCAATGCTCTTCAATACCTGAGGGCATAATAAGCGACCTAATGATTTACGTTCTTGGTAGATATCGGCATCCGATCCTCTGGAGAAATAGATACGCTCGAAAGAACAGGATTTCTGTTCTACCGGTTGTCTGAACATTTCTTCCGAAACCGTACCGTCTTTTTTCGCAATCAGGGCATGGCCAGGTTTAATTTCTTTTACCGCTTGTAATGGAATATTAAACGCTGTTTGGATTACCGGGCGTTCTGATGCCACCACTAATACCTCCTCATCTTGGTAATAGAAGGCCGGGCGGATACCTGCAGGGTCGCGCATCACGAAAGCATCTCCATGTCCGAAGATACCAGCGATGGTATAACCACCATCCCAAGTTTTCGCCGAACGGGTCAAGATTTTAGATACATCGATGTTCTTGGCAATCTGTGCAGAAATCTCAATATTAGAATAGCCTTCTTTCTTAAAATGATCGAAGAGCTTCTGATTTTCCTCATCCAGGAAGTGACCAATTTTCTCTAATACTGTTACGGTGTCGGCTTGTTCTTTCGGGTGCTGACCAAGGTCGTAAAGTTGCTGCAACAGCTCATCTACGTTGGTCATGTTGAAGTTTCCGGCCACCACCAAGTTTCTCGACATCCAGTTATTCTGGCGCAGAAAAGGGTGGCAACTCTCGATGGAATTTTTACCATGCGTACCGTAACGAAGGTGACCTAATAGTACCTCGCCTGTAAAGCTTACATTTTCCTTGAGCCATTGGGTATCTTTGGCCTCCTCAGGAAAAGCTTTTTGTACTGCAGCGAATTTCTTTTGAACGTATTCAAAAATCTCCGCCACAGCAGAAGAACCCATTGCTCTGTAGCGGGAAATATAGCGGTTGCCTGGTTTTACGTCGAACTTAATCGTCGCAATACCGGCACCATCCTGACCACGGTTATGTTGTTTCTCCATAAGGAGGTACAACTTGTTGATGCCGTAGTAGGGCGTTCCGTATTTTTCCTGATAATAAGAAAGGGGTTTTAACAATCGAATAAGTGCTATTCCGCACTCGTGTTTTATAGCGTCACTCATAGCTTGAATTGATGGCACAAAGGTACGCTTTTTTAAAAAAAACAGTGCAGCCTGTCACAGAAAAATTGCACCTATCCGACAGTTTAGTCTAAGTCCTCCATAGAGCTCAGGTTTCGCTTGCTACTTTGCAGTTCCAAGAATCGTGCGCGCCGCGATAGCAGCTCCTCCTTCTCCACCCTACGCCAGGTCATATAGCTATGTACATAACCGCCGCCGGATAGAATAGGCTCTACAGACTTTAAATAGAGAATATCGCCTTCAAAGTCTACCTTACGTTCTTGAATAGCACCTTCCCAATTCGGAAAGGATGAGGTATTGATATGATACTTTACAATGGCGTTTTTATTGTCGATATGGTAAGAGGCAGAAAAGGCTATAAATCCTTTAATACAGGCCAGCATTTCCTCTTCTTCGGCCAAGTAACGATCGTTCGAGCTGAACTTTGGCCGATTGGAATTGGAAATCTGTACCGACATATGGCCATCAGCGCCATACATCAACAAGCCGGTTGGATTTTGCCCCATCGGGAATGTGCTATCAGCACCATTCGTGGGAATTTCAATATATGATAATAAGGTCCAGGTTCCTATTAGTTCGTTTTTTATTGTCGTCATTTTCAGGCGTACTATATTACAAGTATAACGATGTTTTGGTTAGAATAGTTTGTAACAAAAACCATACTATCCTATCTATGACAGTAGGATGATAAGTATCTTTGCACAGCAAGGTTCATCATTATGTTGGTTATCCTTCTAAATTTCTTATAAAAAAACTTATGAAACAACTGTGTCCCTGTGGTTCCGGGGAATCATATCAAGATTGTTGCAATCGCATTCACGAAAATCCGAAGGCTGCAGCATCGGCCGAGCAACTGATGCGCGCTCGCTATACGGCCTTTTGCCTGCAACACATCGACTTCCTATACGACACTTTCCATCCGCAAACCCGTCGTTATCAGCAGAAAGCAGCCATCGCTGCCTGGGCTAAGGAAAACCAATGGCAGGAATTGCAGATTATACAGGCCAGTGTAAGCCGGGTTGAGTTTAAAGCCTATTACATAGACCGCAGCGGAGATTTGCATGTACATCATGAAAAATCAGCGTTTAAACAGCTAAATTCCCAATGGTATTATGTAGATGGCGAAATCAAAGGATAAGATTTTTAGGAATTATGGATTTCCTAATTGAAATTTAGTAGATTAGTGTAACAATTCTAAAAATTTAAACTATGGGAAAGTTTGTAATATCTACTAGAAAAAACGGAGAATTTCAATTTAATTTAAAAGCAGTAAATGGTCAGGTTATCTTAACCTCGGAAGGTTATACCACCAAAGCTGCATGTGAAAACGGGATTGCCTCAGTAAAAAAGAATGCCCCCGATAGCGCTAAGTTTGATAAATTGACCGCCAAAAACGGGAAGTTTTACTTCAACCTAAAAGCTGGAAACGGGCAGATTATTGGCACCAGTGAGATGTATGCAAGTGAAGCCGGCAGAGCAAATGGTATTAAATCGGTGCAGGAAAATGCACCAGATGCTTCTACAGAAGATACCACCGCCTAAGTTGGCCTCCTAACCTATAACAGAAAAGCCCGGCATGCCGGGCTTTTCTTATTGCTATTCATGATCTTACCAGATCACAATTCTTTTCTCTTTCGGAACATACATCTTATCGCCTGGCTTGGTATCAAATGCATTATGGAAGGCATCTAAGTTGATAATAGGGCCAAAAGCACGGTATTGTCCTGGCGAGTGTGGATCTGTTTTCACTTGGTTCACCACATACTCATCTGTTGTTTTCGTGCGCCAGATGGTAGCCCATGACAAGAAGAAACGTTGTTCTTGCGTAAATCCATCGATTAATCCAGGATTACCTTTGTCTTTCAAATACATTTGCAAAGCATCGAAAGCCACAGAAGAACCACCTAAGTCACCAATGTTTTCACCTAAGGTAAAACGACCGTTTACAAATACACCCGGTACTGGTTCATACGATTCAAACTGCGCAACTAAGGCATCGGCAGCTTTTTCAAATTTCGCACGATCCTCATCTGTCCACCAGTTGTTTAAGTTTCCATTACCATCGTATTGCGATCCTGAGTCATCAAAACCATGGGATAGCTCATGCCCGATTACCGCACCGATACCACCGAAGTTTACAGCAGCATCTGCTTTATAGTCGTAGAATGGAGGTTGAAGGATAGCTGCCGGGAATACAATCTCATTGTATAATGGGTTGTAGTAGGCATTTACCGTTTGCGGGCTCATACCCCACTCCGACTTGTCTACAGGTTTTCCTTGTTTCGCCAAGTTCTCACGGAAGCTCCAACGCTGAATGTTCTGCATGTTTTCAATTAAAGAAGAACCGATTTCCAAGCTGGAGTAATCTCTCCACTTATCCGGATAACCAATCTTCACATTGAATTTCGACAACTTCTCTAAGGCTTTCTCCTTGGTTGCCGGCGACATCCATGCTAAGTCTTTAATATGCTGATCGAAAGAACGAATGAGGTATTGCACCATTTCGTTACAGGTTGCTTTTGCTTCTTCCGGGAAGTATTCTTTCACATATAATTTACCCAATAACTCACCAACATTACCGTTTACAAAGCCTAAACCACGTTTGTCTAACGCACGTTGCTCTTTCTGTCCACGTAATTTACGGCCGTAGAAATCAAAAGATAACTCGTCCAATTCCGACGTCAGGTAACCAGTAGCATCGTCCATCACATGGAATTTCAAATACTCTTTAATAACCGACAAATTCTCTTGGTTCACCAACTGATCTAATCCTTGGAAGTATTTCAACTCACCAATAATCACCGTATCCGCTTTAAAACCTAAACCACGAATGTATTTCGCAACATCCATGTTTTTCACCATTTTATTAAGGTCCTTTACTGCAACCGGGTTATAGCGCTTTTGTGCGTCTCTCGACTCTTCTACGGTCTTCAGTTTGGAAGCGATATCCTTTTCGAAGGCCACAATTTTAGGCCCTTTTAAATCTCTGGTTTTCTGCCCTACCTTGCTGTAAAGGGTATTGATGTAGCTTTGGTAGTTCCCTAAAGTTTCGGTATTCTTTTCATCTACTTTTTGGTAGTAAGAACGGCCCAGGCCTAATCCACCGCCAGCTAAATAAACGGCGTTCATGTTGCTGTTTTTCATATGTGCAGACACATAAGCACCAAAGAAGGGGTTACCACCAACTTCAGCATACTTCACAAAGTAAGCATACAATTGGTTGAGGTTCTGAATGGCATCTATATCTTTCAAACGTTGTTGAATAGGTGCTAACCCCAGTTTATTACGCGCATCAAAATCAACATAAGAGCGGTATAAATCAGCAATTTTCTGTCCATCGGAACCCTTAGCATACTGCTGGTTTAAGGATTCTTTCAGCACTTTCAAACTGTTAACATCGGTGTTCTCTGCCAATTGGTTAAAGGATCCCCAGGTTGGTTTATCCGAAGGAATCACGGCTGTTTTCATCCAGTTCCCATTGACATAATTGTAGAAATCGTCTTGCGGACGAACGGATTTGTCCATGTAGGACACATTGATCGCTTGGTGCTCTTGGGCCATACCCATACTCGCACTAGCCATCAATGCAGCTATTAATACATATTGTTTCATAATCAACATTTAATCTCGAGCTAGGAATATCCTAAACTCTTATGCAAACATAACTATTCTAAAAATAAACGTAAAGTAACTATTCTTATATAATCGCTGTTTGCACATATATTCAAAGGAAATCCGTTATTTTGTACTTATATGTTAATAAAAGTCGACGACAAAGAATATCAATTAATTACGACAGAAAAGAAAGGTATTCGATTTTCCAACCCTGCCAACGAAATTCCAATCGTTTATGCCCATGCCCAAAACAGCCTCGATGAGGTTGCCGCCTATATCCGTCAGTTTCAACAACCCCATCAACTCCAGCCCCAAGCAAGTTCGATGTTGGAGTTTTTTCGCATCGAGCTCTTCGACCGAAAATATGCCGTAAAAATAACACGCAACGAAGCGTTCAGCCCTTATATCAAAGGCGATTTGGTGTATTGCAGTGCCAAAAACAATACCGATATCCAAGACGCGAAGTTTGCCAAACAACTGCGTTTACAGCTGTTCGAACAACATATCCGCCAGCGTGTAGGCCATTGGGAAGAGCAATTGCAGGTGCTGGCCAACGAAATCAGTTTCCGACTGTTAAAAGCAAGTCCTTACCTGAGTAATGCAGATACAAAAAACATTTGCTTCAATAAACAGTTAATGGATTTATCGATGCGTACTATTGATTATTTCGTGTTCTCGGCCCTTCTGCCACTGCTAGAAGATGCCGATGAGCCCGCCTTAATCGGGGAATATTTCCCGGACATCGATCAGCTTTTAAAACAATTTGACTATGGATAAACAAGATTTTAATTGGGATAGCCCACTTTCCGCAGCCGCTTGGCAGCAGGTGTTGGCCGATCCGCAACAACTCATACAGTTGTTGCCGGAAAGTGCCATACAACATTTTAAAGGCTATATTTTCGAGCAATTAACCGATAAGGATGGCAGCCCACAAGCGGCAGATTTGCGCATCAGCCAATTTACATTCGACCCGCAAACCGAAACGGGCAAGTTTCGATTGCACTTCCAAATAGACCGACATTTTTGCTGCAGCGATTTCAGCAGCTGTGCCAACGACTATATAGACCTTAGGTTCAGCTATAGCCAAGATCGCTTCTTAGCGCATGGAAGCTATTTCAACTGGACGGTAAATTAGCCGAATATTTCATTCAATTCCTTGGCCAGGCGTAAACCGGCTTTCAACAAACATTGCTCCATCGGATCTTTGTAGCGGAATATATAATCGTATGAAAGCTTATTCTGCTTGGCTACATCGTCATAAATGCGATTGGCCAATACATGCGATTCATACAACCACTCTTCAAAGGTCGATTGGGTGTATTGCTTGTAAAAGGAACGGTCATAATCCAATACCGCTGCATATTCGGTAAAGGAATACTTCTCATTATCCACGAGGTCGCTATCCCAAACACGGTGTATATTGCTTGGTCTGCCAAAGAACGTAACATCAATTTTATTGCCCCCCAAGTCTTCCGCACGACTCACGTGCATAGGCTGATGTGCATCACCCAACAGGTGCACCACAAAGTACAAAGCTTGACGGCGCTGCTCATCCGGCAAATTCTTATCCGCCAATTGTGCTTTTACACGCGCATAGGCTTTGTATAAATTCTTATCCGGCGATTGCTGTAAGGCCTCGTTGAAAGCGTCAAAACTTAGGTTACCGGCGGTATTCAAGAAGTGCCAAGAACCTGTTTCAAGCAGGGCAGGATCTGAAGAGGATTTGATAAAATCGGCCCAATTCGACCAGTAAGCAATTTTCTGACCGCCAATTAGGGCCTTAATGCCACGCTTGGCTTTTTTGGAAAGGTGCTGTTCGGCGATTTCCGAAATAACCCGGTGTCCGGTCATACCCCAAGCAAAGACCGCTTGATTGCTGGCAATTAAGCCTAAGACCAACAGAAATTTTACGACTGCTTTCATCTGTGTATTTTTTTATTTAAAGAGTTCAAATCCATATTGCGCATCCGACCAGAAGCTATCCAAAGCCATGATCCTGGGTTTAAAGAAGCTAATCAAGCTAGGCCAATCGCTTTGTTTAAAAACAGAAACGCCAGCAAGCTCTACATAGATTCGGGCTGTTTCCTTGCCATAATCGTCCTGGCTTTCGGCATGCCAAATCCATTCCTCCCCCAGTTCATTTTCCAACAACATGCGATACTGCTGAAATTGCTCGAATAGCAAAGCCCGAATGCCGGCATCCGGATGGGCGATTTCAATGGCTACGCTGGCTTTTTTATTGTCGGCATCCATGCGGAAATAAAGGTAGCGAATGCCGGTTTTATAGTTCACCCAATTCACCTTGCCGCCATCTGCCCCCGGCACGGGTTGCATATATTGGCCAAAGCTGGTCCAAAAAGTTTCTTTAATTTTTTTTGCTTCTTCCCTCGAGTACAATGCTGCTTTTTTTGCAAAACTAAGAATCTATTTAAACTTTTAGGTCTACAGATTGTTTTCTTTGTAAATTTAAACATGGATAAAAAGAAATCATTAATTGCACTATCTGTTGTTGCCCTGGGTTCCGTAGCCTATAATCTGTTGCGGCCGGTACGCTCGAAGGTGGCGGTGGTTGAACCCTTTGACATCGCGCAGTATTTGGGCACCTGGTATGAAATTGCACGCCTTGATTTCCGCTGGGAAAAGAACCTGAAAAATGTAACAGCAACCTACAGCATGCGGGAGGACGGCATGGTAAAAGTAAACAACCAAGGCGTTAAAATAGATACAGAAAAACATAAACAGTCTATCGGGAAAGCAAAGTTTGCAGACAGCCCTAACCAAGGCGCCCTTCTGGTTTCCTTCTTTGGGCCTTTTTACGCCGGATACAATATTGTACAATTGGATGAAAACTACCAGGATGCCTTGATCTTTGGCGACAACCTCGATTATATGTGGATTCTTTCTCGCAATAAAACGCTATCGAAAGAAAGAAAAGAAGCTTATGTGGCCTATGCACTGGCGCATGGTTATGATACGTCTAAGCTTGTTTGGACGATACAGGAATAGAAAAAAGAGTTTACAAGGTGGTTAGCCCTCATATCTGATGCTGAACTATTGAAGCTAAGATATGGGGGTATTTTTTTTGACACAATGTAAAAAACTGTAAACAACCATTTTACACACAAATTATTGCACTGACGTACCAGTCGTTCGACTCCGCTCACGATGACAGAACGATGACAGTACTCTCCTATCTCATATCTCCCATCTAAAAGCCTTTCTCTCCCCTTTCACTCCCCTTTCAAACCCTTTTGCAAAGGGTTGTGATTGGGCTGTGGATGGGTTGAATATGGCTTTTGCAAAAAGGCAAAAATTGGGTGTTTCCAAAGCGGTTTTAGGCTAGGTTGCTGGGGAGAATAGCGTAGGGATGTTCTTAAGAAAAAATAGGTTGCAGGAACTGATATTCCAGGGTTGGGTCTTGGGCTATGCTTTCGGCGATTTCTTGGATATCGGCTTGGGAAATGCGGTTCTGGAAGCCGGCATTAAACAGCTGGGTCAGGAATTGGGCGGCCTCTCGTTTATCGGCAGGCTTAAGTAAGGAGCTACCGACATAAAAGTTCAATACAGACACGGCATAATCGCCATAACTATCGAAAGATAGGCTTAGCTTATTTTGCTTGAGGTGTTGCAGGAATTTTTCAAAATCCCCTTGTATCATATTTTTTTGTGCGGCAGTCAGCATGCCACAAAAGTAAGCAATAGCAGGAAATAGGCAAGGATAAAAAAAATCGGCATGCGCGATAACGTAAAACGTTTGGCATGCCGAAAAACTTAATTAGAAATAGATTCTTTATTATTTTCTCACCGAGATAGATACTCTTCTATCTTTAATGCGATCAGATTCTGGAGCCGACGCATCGAATTTTGCTAAAGAAGAACCATAGCCTTCTGTTTCGGCAACACGATCGCCTACGCCTAATTTATCGAGTTCCGCTTTCACCGCATTGGCGCGGTCGGTTGATAATTTTTTGTTCAAGTCTTCGTTTCCGGTTTTATCGGTATAACCACCAATTTTCACTTTCACATCCGGAAACACCTTTAAGATCGCAACTAAATTATTCAACTGGGTCTGACTTTCCGGCGTAATGGTTGCTGTTCCGGTTTCAAAATTCAAATTATCGAAATCAAACCATCTATTTTTCAGCTCTTCATCCGATAGGGCTTTGTAATCGCTGTTTAAGAAGGTTACCAACTGATCTTCAATACCACCTTTGTAGGCATTTAGGGTGCTGTTATCAGGCAAAGTCACCATGATACTCTCACGTACTGGCGCGGTATCAATCGTAGTATCCTGCATGGTATCAACCGGTACTACGCTGGTAGTCATGGTATCGGTTGTGGTCGTACTGTCTTCGCGGCTACAGCCTTTCCCGAACAAGAACCATAAAAGCAGTAAAAGGATTGGAATTAGCAGCCACCATAACCCGGCGCCACGTTTTGGTTCCTCATCGCGTATGGTTGCTACGGGGCGTTCCGGCTCTACATGGCTTGCTCTTGGTGGAATAGGAATAATCGGATCGTCCACAACCACATCCTTAACCGGATCGATAACTGGCTCACTCGGCTCTACCGGATGTACAGGTCGGCCGGTCACGATATCTGGATCTGCCAATAGCGACGAGCCCAAGGCTCCTAAATTCAATCCCGATGGCAATGCCGCCAGGAAATCGGATTTATTCTGATCGAGTAAGCTGGAAATCCGGTTTTGGTCCCAGTTGGTTCCATTGGAAGTCAAGGCACCAACAACGGCAGGCAATGCCGATTTAAAAAGCTTGCTCACCATCCCTGAATTCGTATGTAGAAATCCGGAGATCGAGCTGATCACTTGGTCTAAACCGCCCCCAAAAATGGAACCTAGCAAATGGTTGCTTTTTTCCGATTCGCCACCTTCAATACTGGCATTAGACCATAAAGAACTAATATTTGAAAAGTCGACTTGCGAGAAATGTTGTTTTAACACATCAAAAATACCGCTCTGCTCCGTAGAGGATTTTCCTTGTAGCCCTAAGAATAAGGATGGAATAACGGCATCCAAACCCTGACGAACTTGATCGGAGGATGCACCCTCCTGCGTAGCGATATGCTCAAAAACCTGATCGTTAAAATACGACCGTGCGGTTGTCAATAAACTGTTTTCCATATTGTTTAAAATTGATATAACACAATAACAGCTATGTAAAATTTTTGTTTGCTTTCGCTCTTCATTTAAATTAATATTATATTAACATCCTTACCGTATTTTTGTAATTAACCAAATTCAATACACATGATTAAAAGAAGTATCAGCTTCGCACTCGCATTGGTATTATGCGTCGGATTAAGTTTTGGACAAAATAACCCAAAGTATATTTTTTACTTAATTGGTGATGGTATGGGTTTAAATCAGGTGCATGCTGCCGAAGTATTCTTGGCAAGCCAGCAACAGAAAAACACGACCGTACCTATGGTATTCAGCACCTTTCCGGTGGCTAGCCATGCCACTTCCCATTCCCTTTCTCATGGAGTGACCGACTCGGGAGCAGGAGGTACAGCCTTAGCTGTAGGCTTTAAAACTAAGAATGGCGTGATCGGGATGGACAGCGCTGGTGTTAAATCCTACAAAAGTATTGCCTACATGGCGAAAGAAAAAGGAATGAAAGTGGGCATCACCACCAGTGTGAGCATTGACCACGCCACACCTGCTTCTTTCTATGCCAACCAAAAAGACCGCAACATGTATTATGAAATCGGTCAGGATATCATTAAATCGAATTTCGACTTCTTCGGGGGTTCAGGTTTCTTAAAACCGGAAACCAACGCCAAGAAAGAAACCGTAGCACCGCTTTATCCACAATTGGAAAAAGCAGGTTATACCCTACTTTACGGCATGAAAGATTTCAATCAGGTGAAAAAAGGACAAAATAAATTAATCCTGATGAACGATAAAGGCACGCCAGCAAGCTCTTTAAAATTTGCAATCGACCAGAAACAAGGCGATATGAACTTAGCGAATATTACAGAGGCCGCTATTAAAACCTTAAGCCAAGGCAAACAAGGCTTCTTTTTAATGGTGGAGGGTGGAAAAATTGACTGGGCATGTCATGCAAATGATGGTGCTTCGGCCATCCACGAGGTATTAGACTTCAACAAAGCGGTAGAAAAAGCCTATGAATTCTATAAAAAACACCCGAAAGAAACCCTGATTATTGTGACGGCAGACCATGAAACAGGTGGTTTAGGCGTTGGCAATGGCGGATCGACTTTACGCTTGGGACAAATTGCTTCCCAAAAGATTTCGCAAGAAGAGCTTTCAGCAAAAATTAATGAGCTTCGTAAAAACTCGCCGAATGCGACTTGGGAAGACGTGAAAAACTTAATCAGCACAGAAACAGGCTTATGGACTAAGGTGAAAGCCGATGAAGCGGAAATTAAAGCCGCTTATGAAAAGAGCTTCATCAACCATCAGAACGAAACCAGCAAAAGCTTATACGCAACCATTGATAAAATTGCTTCCTTAAGCATCAATGCGTTAAATAAAGCGTCTTCTTTAAGCTGGGCATCAGGAAGCCACTCGGCAGCCTATATTCCTATCTTCGCTATTGGCGTTGGTGCAGAGAAATTCAGCCACAAAATGGATAATGTCGATATTCCTAGAACGGTAGCCGAAATTGCCGGTTGGAAATTTGATGAATTAACCTACTAAAACAAACATAAAAATAGAGACCTGCCGAAACAGGTCTCTATTTTTTTTGGCCAAAGGCCTATATTGCGATGCAGGTTATGAAAACACAACCGGCACTTCCATTAATAAGAATTCGGCCTTACTTAAGGCTTTTATAGCAAGGTGCTTTTCGCCCATGATGCCTAAGCCATCACGGCTATGCAGGGTTTGATTGCCCACCTGCACATCCCCACTTAGCACGAAAACATACAAGCCATGTTCCGGGTTTTTCAACACATATTCACGGGTATAATCAGCGTCAAACTTCGCCAAATGAAACCAAGCCTGCTGATGTATCCAAACACCTTCATCGGAAGCATCCGGCGACAGAATCTGCAAGAAGTTGTTATGCGCCTTATCCATGTCTATGGCCTGCTGATCATAGCGGGGTTCTACATTTTGCTTGTCGGGGATAACCCAGATCTGTAAGAACTTTACCGGTTCTGTTTCCGAATGGTTAAACTCGCTATGCTCAATGCCGGTTCCGGCACTCATCACCTGAATATCACCTTGTTTTATAACCGATCCATTCCCCATGCTATCGTTATGCGCCAATTCGCCTTGTAAAGGAATGGAGATAATTTCCATATTGCTGTGCGGATGTTTGCCAAAGCCCATGCCTGGCGCTACTTGATCATCATTAAGAACGCGCAGGGCGCCAAAGTTCATGCGTTCAGCATCCATATAGCCGCCAAAGCTGAAGGTATGTTTCGATTGTAACCAACCGTGGTTTGCTACGCCTCGCGAAGCTGCCGGGTGATAATTATATTTTGCCATCTTTCTTTCCTTTTATTTATAACACAAAGATTGGGCAATCTGTTTACTCCTGCATTGATATAGGATAAGAACGTATCCTTACAGCAGTCCTTCATCGCGAAAGGAAAAATAAGATTGATCGGTGAATATCAAATGGTCGTGGATATGGATATCCATGGTTTGTGCGGCAAGCACAATTTTCTTGGTCAAGACTTTATCGGCCTGGCTGGGGCTTAGGGTGCCGGAAGGGTGATTGTGGACGAGGATAATGGAATTTGCTTTGTTCAACAAGGCATGGCGCAGAATCAGGCGCACATCAACCGGTGTAAAATCATTGCCGCCACGCCCGATAACCTGCTCATCGAGCACCTTGCAGGCCGGGTTTAGGTAAAGACACCAGAACTCTTCATGGCTCAAATCTTGCAATTGCTGCCTGAAATACTCATACACCTTTTTGCTGGAATTCAATTGTGGTTTTTCTTCGGCTGCCGCCTCCTGCCGACGACGGCCAAGTTCCAAAGCTGCAATAATGCTGATGGCCTTGGCCGGGCCTATGCCCTTAAACTTGCATAAATCTTGCACTTCTAATCGCGAGAGGGCCAAGAGGCTATGTTTTACACTGGCCAGCAAGCGCTGGCAGAGGCTTACAGCACTTTCATGGCTGCTTCCTGATCCGACGACAATGGCTAACAATTCGGCATCGCTTACCGCGCGGCGGCCTTGCTGCATCAGCTTCTCCCGCGGCCGATCGGCAGCTGACCATTCCCGAATGACCATTTTCTCCCGCATAGGGTATCTTCTTGATTAACAAAGGATTCTGCTTAAATATACAAAATATAGCCCATATAAAAACGCCTGAATGTGAACAACTTATCCAGACAACTTCCTATTTTAGGGAGAAACCTTATCTTTGTATCTTATTTCTAATAAATAGAATTTATGAGTAAAGCAATTATCAAAACGGAAAAAGGTGACATGACTGTGCAGTTCTACACAGAAGATGCTCCAAATACAGTAGCAAACTTTATTAAATTGGCAAAATCTGGATACTACGATGGATTAACGTTCCACCGTGTTATTCCTGATTTCGTAATCCAAGGCGGATGCCCGAATACACGCGAAGGCGCATCTGGCATGCCAGGTACAGGTGGCCCAGGATATAAAATCGACTGTGAATTGGATGGCAACAACCAACATCATGACCGTGGTGTATTGTCGATGGCGCATGCTGGACGCAATACCGGAGGCTCACAATTCTTTATTTGCCACAGCCGTAACAATACCGCACACCTAGACAGAAACCACACTTGCTTCGGGAAAGTGATTGAAAACGTAGATATCGTAGATGATATCCGCCAAGGCGACCGCATCTTAGGGATAGAAGTTATTGAAGATTAAGCATAACGAACATATGAATTTAAGAGGATTAGTATCCGTAACAGGAAAACCAGGATTGTTTAAATTAGTAGGTCAGAACAAAGGTGGCTTTATTCTAGAATCTTTGGATAAAGCGAAAATCAAAACCGTTGTTAATTTATCGACCACTAAAATGGCAACATTGGAAGATATTACCATTTATGGTGAAGAAGAAGAAATCCGTTTATTGGATGTATTCGAAGCAATTAAAGCCAATGGCGGCAACACCGTTGATGTGAAAGCCGACGGCAACACCCTGCGTGATTTCTTCCGTGAAGTAGCACCTGGACACGATGAGTCTAGAGTATATACCTCGGATATTAAAAAAGTAATTTCCTGGTACAACATCATTAAAGAATTACCTTTATTCGAAGAGGAAGCTCCTGCGCCTCTAGCATAAAGAAACGATACAGAAAGGGCCTTTGCGTGCAAAGGCCCTTTTTTCATGCGCGTATCCCAAGGTTAGCCCCTCAATAACCTTTCCTTTCCCATAAAAAACGGATAATAACCTCAAAACTATAGGCTTAGAACGCAAAATTCTATTAAATTTGTTTAGAGAACTCCGGCATTAAACCAACAGTATGAGCATATTCAATAAGATTTTTAAAAGCAGCAACTCCCCTAAGAAAGACGTAAAAACAATTAAGGATTTTTGGGAATGGTTCGTACAGGAGGAAGCGCGGTTTTATAAAGCTATTCAACAGGGTGATCGTATTGAAGAGGATTTTTTCATTTTCCTATCGGAAAAACTGGCCAAACTAAACGAGCGTATTTTCTTTCTCGTAGGCATGGAAAAGAAAACTAAAATCGCCGAATTGATCTTGACCCCTGATGCCGTCGTTAAAAATATCGCCTTTATTGAAGATTTAATTGCCGCAGCGCCTAACTTACCAAATTGGAAATTTACAGCCCTAAAGCAAGCCTCCGATATAGACTCCTTCGAGATTCGTATGGGCGATATGCTGTATAACAAAGAAAACATCAACTTCTACCCCATTGAACATAGTGCCTACCCCGACCAAATAGACTTGGTGATGGTGTATGATCATTACGATGAAAACCGACATCATGAAATCTATAACGGCGTTTGCATCTATTTAGACAATGTGCTGGGGGAATACAAATCCATCACCATGATTGATAACCTCAGTGTGTGTGGACCGGCAACAGACCTGCCGGAATTGATTTCCATCGATAAATTAGAAGCTTACCTCACCTGGCGTGAGAAAGAATTCGTAGAACGCTATCACGACGTGAGACACAATAGTGCCGAGGATAGTTTCGCCTCCTTCGAAGGCAGTGTAGACGATGGCACACCCCTATATGCCATTGTAAACAACAGCATATTGCATTGGGACTATAAAGCCTCTCACCCCTGGATATTGCTGGTCATGGTGCATTACCAACCCCGCCCGGAAGATGGCTTCCCCAGTCAGGAAGAATACGAACGCTTGGAACAACTGGAGAACGACCTGATGGAAAAGCTGCCTGAGGAAGATGGCTACATCCTGGTGGTTCGGGAAACAGGAAACGGCCTCCGGGAAGTGAGCTTTGCCTGCCATGAGTTCAGAAAACCTTCTAGGGTGATGGATGCCATAACCCGGAAATATGCCCAGCAGTTTCAAATTGAATACGATATTTTCAAGGATAAATATTGGCGTACGTTTGAGAAATTTGCGGAATAGCCCATGTCTAAAAACTTGACACTAACGATCAGAAGTTATCAGGAAACGGACCTAGCGGAGGTATTAGCCATTTTCAAAAGTAACATTCCGCAGTATTTCGCGGCGGAAGAAACCCAAGATCTATTGCATTACCTAAGCCACGAACGCGAGGATTACTTGGTTTGCATCAGCGAAGGAAAGCTAATAGCTGCGGGGGGCATCAATTATACCAAGGAAAAGGGAAAGGCATACCTCAGTTGGGACTTTGTGGACCGTGAGCAGCATGGGAAGGGTATTGGCTCGGCGCTATTGGCTGAACGCTTAATTCGCATCCAACAAAAACCGGATATTTCCGAAATCGTGGTCCGTACTTCGCAGGTGGCCTGCGACTTTTACCAGAAAAAAGGATTTGTAATCAGGGAGATTCATCGTGATTATTGGGCCGAAGGATTGGATATGGTTTACATGGTATACCTTGAAGAAAAATAGGCATAGCTTAATGCAAAGAATTCTTAGTATATTAAAATATGGAATTGAACAACTACACGAAAAAGAAACTAACAATAGACCTTGTAAAAGCAAATTCATTGGGATGCTCCCTGTTTTTACCCGTTTCCCTCTTCTATATTGCACCTTTTCTGTTGCTATGGCTAGATGATTTCTCGGGCTCAAGCATTAAGCAATTCTTAACCAGTGTTTTTGAGAGTTTAGTGTCCGGTTATGGCCTGCTGCCAATTGTTCTTTTTGTGGGAGGTATTGTCCTGCATGAATTAATTCATGGTATTACCTGGTCATTCTTTGCAAAAGGGGGGCATAAAGCAATTAAATATGGTATTCTTAAAAAAATGCTAACTCCTTACTGCCATTGCAAAGAACCCCTAAAGTTAAGAGCTTATATACTTGGGGCCATGATGCCTGCCCTACTCTTGGGTTTATTACCAGGTATTATTGCTATTGCTACAGGTAGCATCGGGATGTTACTTTTCGCTATCTTCTTTACCATGGCCGCTGCCGGAGATTTTATGATTATCCAATTGCTGTGGAAACAAGATCCAGATAGTATGGTGCTCGATCATCCCTCCGAAGCCGGCTGCTATATTTATATCCCTAACCAGCCGGAAGACGCAAAAGGAACGGAGGAATCTTAGACAAACGCACGCCTATATCGCTAGCTTGACAATGCGAAGACTTAATTTTACGTTTATAATCTTATATTGCCTGCAGTAAAATCTACCATGGAAAAAGATAAATCGTTAGCTGCATTAAGAACAGCACCGGAAAGCTTTTGGAATGAACGCTGGGAAAATAATCAAACCGGATGGGATATCGGCTATGCTTCGCCAGCATTGACACAGTATATCGATGGCCTCGAAGATAAGCAGCTTCGGATTCTGATTCCGGGCTGTGGCAATGCCTATGAGGCGGCCTACCTGGTAGAAAAAGGATTTCAAGACATTTACATTATCGATATTGCGCCCTTGGCGGTAGAACGCGCCCAGCAGAAATTTAAGGAGTTGCCGCAGGTGAAAGTTATTCAAGGCGATTTCTTCCAGTTAGAAGGTACCTTCGACCTAATTCTGGAACAGACCTTCTTCTGTGCCATCGATCCGACCTTACGCCCTGCCTACGTAAAGAAAATGAAGGAACTGTTGAGTACGGAAGGTGTGCTGGCAGGCCTGTTGTTTCAGGTGGAATTTGAAAAAGCCGGCCCGCCGTTTGGGGGAAGTGCCGCAGAATATCAAGCGTTATTTCAAGAAGACTTCGATATCCTACGCATGGAAACTTGCTATAACAGCATCCCGCCACGAGCAGGCTCCGAACTGTTTATCCGGATGGCACCGAAAAAAGAATCGCAAGCTTCCCAAACTATTTAATGATATAACTGTTAGCTATAACAAATGAAACAATTTATCCTTTTCTGCGGCTTGCTATTGACGATGGTGCTTCCATCGGCGGCTTCGGCATGTCAGCATGAAAAGGAGGATACTAAAACTACACATTGTCATCTTGCCGATAGCGAAGGGAAAGATCAGGAACAGCATGCTTGCTGTCAGGATCAGCAATCGCAATCGGAACATCCACAACATCAGGAAGCCGAACAGTCTGGCTGTGCCGGACATGGGCCTTGCTGCTGCATTGCGCCGATGCTATCGACCATGCTTTTACATACTTTCTATTTTGATTTCAGTAGCCCCAGCTACCAAATCGACATAGATGAGCAAAGCATGCCGGCCTTTATTATCCCGAGCGGCTACTCCAGTATATTCATCCCGCCTAAAATAAGCTAATCCCTTCAGGAACAGCAAAACATGGAACTCATGTTGGGAAGTACCCTTTCCAATACATCTATTATTTTAAAATTTTAAGCAATGAATATTCTAAAAAGTAGCTTAGGTATCCTAAGCCTATGCTTGGCACTTTCAGGTCAGGCGCAAAATAAAACCATCCAAAACAGCAGCGCCATCGTAAATGGTAATTGTGGCATGTGCAAAAAAACCATAGAAAAAGCCGCCATTGCTGCTAAGGCGAGCAATGCGAATTGGGACGCTGATTCCAAGCAGATTACCTTTCAATATGATCCGACGAAGACTTCCGAAGAGGCTATCTTAAAGAAAATAGCCCAGGCCGGCTATGATAACCAAGGCTTTAGAGCGCCCGATGATGTGTATACCAAGCTGCATGAATGCTGTCTGTACGATCGCGATCATGAAACAGCTAGCAAAGAAACCGTGCATCATCCGCAGGGTCAAGCTACCGAGGGCCATGCGAAACATGCCGCTAGTGGCCATAATAGTGAAAGCAAGCCATTGGATGCAAGCTTCGAAGCTTATATCCAAGTGAAAAATGCCCTGACTGCCTCCGATGCTACAGCCGCAGCTAACCATGCGAAAACCCTACAACAGCAGTTGGAAAAGGTGGAAATGGCTAAGCTTGGCGAGAAAGAACATCAGGTTTGGATGCAGGTATATAAAGGCTTAATAAAGGATGCCAAGGCTATGGCCAACAGCAAAGACCTGGAAAAACAACGCCAATCCTTTACCGCACTGTCGAAGCAGTTTATCAGTTTGGCCAAATCGGCGCAAATCCAACAGCCTTTATATGTGTTGCATTGCCCCATGGCGAATGGCAATTCAGGGGCCTATTGGTTAAGCAAAGAAGAAGCGATAAAGAATCCGTATTTCGGATCGAAGATGATGAACTGTGGCGAACTAAAGGAAAAAATTCAAAACTAATCCTGCCGATTAGCTATTTAAATCGTAAGGAGACGTATGAAAAAAATAAAAACCTATCTATTGCTGGGTTTCCTGACCTTGCTAGCGCAAGCTGTACTTGCTCAGGAAGTGAAGCGTTATGACCTTTATGTTCGGGATACGCTGGTGCATTATGGCGGGAAAGCCAAGCGTGCCGTCGCGGTCAATGGCATGATTCCGATGCCGACACTCACCTTTACCCAAGGGGATACAGCGGAAATCCATGTGCATAATGAGCTGAATGAATCGACCTCGCTGCATTGGCATGGCCTCTTTCTCCCTAACCCGGAGGATGGAGTACCCTTCCTGACCCAAATGCCTATAGCACCTAAAAGTACCTATGTCTATCGCTTTCCGATTATACAACACGGTACGCATTGGTATCATAGCCACTCGGGCATGCAAGAGCAGATCGGGATGTACGGCGCGATGATCCTGAAAAAAAGGGAACAGGATCCGGGAATTCGCAAAGGCATCGACGATATTCCCGAGATTCCGATTGTCCTGAGCGAATGGACAAACCTCAACCCGCACAATGTCCATCGGATGTTGCATAATGCGAACGACTGGTTTGCTATCAAAAAAAATGCAACCCAAAGCTATGGGGAAGCCATTAAAGCCGGACATTTTAAAACTAAATTGACCAACGAATGGAAGCGAATGCTGGCCATGGATGTCAGCGATGTGTATTACGATCGCTTTCTGATCAATGGCGATAGCGAGCAGATGCTATCCCAGTTTAAGGCCGGCGATAAGGTACGCCTTCGGGTAATCAATGCCGGAGCATCCTCCTACTTCTGGCTGACCTACGCCGGAGGGAAAATAAAGGTAGTGGCGACCGATGGTAATGATGTTGAGCCTGTCGAGGTGGATCGGCTGCTGGTCGGGGTTTCGGAAACCTACGATGTGGTAGTCGAGATACCGGAAGACGGATTCGCCTATGAGTTTATGGCTACACCGGAGGATCGAACCAGCAATACATCCATCTACTTGGGCTCGGGTATCAAGCAATTGGTGAGCCCCTTGCCTACTCTCAAATACTTTGAGGGCATGAAGATGATGAATGACATGATGAAAATGAACGGCGACCTCGATGATATGGGCATGAAGATGTCTATGCAGAAAATGGACATGAACACCGTAATGTATCCGGAGATGGAAAACCAAGGCGGCATGGCAGGTATGGACCATAGCCAGCATCAAAGTCATGATAAAGGTCATGTTCAAGGGAAGCCAAAGGACAATCAGCATGGACAGCATGAGATGAAAGATAAGTCCACAATGGACCATAGCCAACATCAGCAAGGTCATGATCAGGGAATCAAAACCCTGAACTACGGCATGCTACGGGCAACTTCCCCAAGCAGCTTTCCGGACGGTACTCCCGTACGGGAGCTTAAGTTTGAACTCACCGGCAATATGAACCGCTACGTGTGGAGCATGGACAATAAGGTGCTTTCGGAAGTGGATAAAATCCCGATTAAAATGGGTGAGGTATTGCGGATTATCTTGTATAACAATTCCATGATGCGCCATCCGATGCACCTGCATGGTCATGACTTCCGCGTCATTAACGGGCAGGGCGAATATGCGCCCATGAAAAACGTATTGGATATCATGCCTATGGAAACTGATACCATTGAATTTGCTTCCAACGTACATGGTGATTGGTTCTTCCATTGCCATATCCTCTATCATATGATGGCAGGCATGAACCGCGTTTTCAGCACGGAAGATCAGCCTGCGAATCCGAAGCTTCCCAACAAAAGCTGGGGCTATCGCCAATTGCAAAAGGAAAGCAATATGCCACACTTTATGATCCAGAACGACTTTGCGACCAACGGTAATGATGGCGAGCTGATGCTGCACAATGCGCGTTGGAGCTTAACGTCCGAATGGCGATTGGGCTATCACAATAGCCACGGCTATGAGGTGGAAACTCACCTCGGACGCTATCTGGATCGCATGCAATGGTTTATGCCTTTTGTAGGATTCGACTGGCGCTATCGGGATATGAAAAAGCATGGCCCCGAGACCAATATCTTCGGACAGACAAACAGCAAGAACGAACGGGCATTGTTCTCGGTCGGATTTGCCTATATGCTGCCGATGCTGGTTCGATTCCAAGCGGAACTCTATCACGATGGGAATGTGCGCTTGCAACTAATGCGGGAGGATATTCCAGTCACAAAGCGACTCCGTGCCGGATTTATGGTCAATTCCGACAAAGAATACATGGGTGAGTTGCGCTACATCTTAACCCGACATATGGGGGTCAGAACGCATTACGATTCCGATATGGGATTAGGTGTAGGTCTCTCCCTCAATTATTAATTCCAAATAGCCTGTATGTCTCATGCAGGCTATTTTTATTTGCCCAAAACGCTATTTAATTCCTTAAATCCTACGTTTATAGCCGGGTTTATCCATTTCCTTGTCCAAGGACATCGGCCCTGAGCCTACAATAAGGAAATAGATCAGTAATAATAAAACGACCAAGGATAACCAGAACTCCGAATTCAGAAAGCTGAATCCATTGGTGATATTCACAAAGAATACCGCGCCGATTAAGATGGGAATCTGGATAGCCGAAGCCAATCGGGTGCAAAGCCCCAGGATGATAAAAATACCTCCTACCAAATGGGCAAAGACCACATAATGCACCGCTGACCAGATGGATAATTGAAAATGAGTTTGCTCGATTAAACGAGCGACCGAATCCCGGTCCATAATAAAACTAACACCTTTGGCAACAATAACAATTCCCAAGATGATACGGACAAAGTCTATCCAGCGGGGGTGATGGGCATCTCCCCAATGCTCGATGCGTTGTACTAGGTTCATAACAACCTCCTTTTTAATTGGTTACAATTTTATAACGCTGAAACAATTCAAAATAGTATTTGTTTGTTATCACTTTATTTTCGTAAGTCTTCTTATCGTAAATCAAACTATTCCGGCTTACTTTTGTTTAGTATCTAGTCGATTTCCTAAACGAAAAACATGAAGCTACTGACCACATATCATATCGAACAGGTAGATAGTCCCTTCTGGGCCTTTGCCATTCACGACGGACATCAACTGGATGAAAGCCTGCAAGCCTATCAACGGCTTTCCCCGGAGGAGCGCCTGCGGGAGGAAGATCCTTTTACTGCTGCCATGGCCGAACTGGCCATCAATCAGTTTATTGTGGGGAGCTCCCGCTTTCAACTCGACCTGAATCGCAACCTCCCCAATGCCATCTACTTACAGCCCGAGCAAGCTTGGGGATTAGACGTTTGGCACGACTTACCCGAAGATTTGTTACAGACTTTGCAAAAAGAGCATGCCCTAGTCTATCAGGAAATTGATGCCCTCATTCAGCAGACCATCGAGAGGCACGGCTATTTCTTTATCTACGATATCCACAGTTACAATGCCCAGCGCAATGGCTCGGAAGAAGAAATAGATACCGTCGCCAATCCACAGATTAATCTGGGCACCGCCTATGTGCAGCCCAAATGGCGCCCCTTAGTGGCGCATTTTCAGCAAGCCTTGCAAGATGAATTCTTATACGGAAAGGTACCGGATGTGCGGGAGAATGTTAAATTTAAGGGTGGATACCTCAACCAGTATCTCAACGCCCAATATGGCGAGCATGGCTGCGTGGTGTCCATAGAATTTAGAAAGGATTTCATGAACGAATGGACGGGTGCCCCTGATCCCAGCCGCATTACCGCCTGTAAGCAGTTGCTCATGAACTCAGTAGCCACCTTAAAGCAGTATTTTGCGTATGACCGACAAAAATAAGCCTTTACAGCGCATTCTCCACGCGATTGGCAAAGGCACGGCCATTCATTACCAGATACCCAATGTTGGAAAGTTTATTTTCAACAAGATTGTCCCTTATGTATTTATCTACCGCATCAACGATGCCGATAAAAAGGACAAGATGCTGGTTGATTTAGCCAAAACAGAAAATGCAAGCATTGTAAGTCGCTCCAGCGACTTCCCCTTAAAAGATTGGATACAGCCAATTGCGCAGAAATTAGCAGAAGAGTTTGGCGCCTGTCTTCTCATTGAGGCTTGGACAGCCGAGCCCACTCAGAAGGAAGATATCAAAGTCCATTTAGCGCAAAAAGACCTGCTGCCCTTGGCCGAGTACCTGGAGAAGAACATCCGCATGGAAGCCCCGGAAATCCGCGTAGACATTGAAAAGGAGCAAGAGATTCCGCATGCCCCGGATACCGAACAGCTGTTCTCCAAAAAAGACCTTCAAAACCGACAGATCCTTTTAATGGGCCTCTCCATCCGGCAGAACTACATCGATGAAAACGAGAATGTGCTGCCCATCCTGATCCGCATGTATCGGGAAACCCTGGCCAAGTCCTTATCCCGCCTCTTCTTCGAATTTCTTAGGGTCTATACCCATTTAAATGCGACCGCCCAGAAGATAAACTTCCATCAGGAACTCACACCGATGATGGTCGACATCGATCAGGCCTTAGCTCAGGAAACCAAGAAGTTTGATTTCCTGCTGATGGTGACCCCGCTGAATGCACATGAAGCCTGGTTGCAATTTAAGAAAGACAAATACTGGAAAACACCCAAGTTTCTCTACCGGCCCATGCATGTGGACCCGGACTTGGTGAAACGACGCTTATACAACCTGCGCATCGAAGATATTTACGACCCCACCATGGCCTATATCTTCCGCGACAAAAGGGCCGAACTGGACTCCATGATTACCATGCTGGCCGACCGTGGCAAGGACGACTTCCTACATGGCAGCTTGCAGGTCTTCGGGAATGTATCAGAGAAGCTCTATAATTCTGCGCTGGCCATCCTGATGATGACCGAACCAGAGGGCGCCCCCAAGCGCTCGGATGACATCATATCGGCCAACGACTTCGCTAAAATGGCACGCGAAGAAATCCGATACCTGCAAAAGCAAAACCCCGAATTTAACAGTCCGGTACGTGTTCGTGAGGACATCTCCGGCGTCATGGTGAATCGAGGCGCACTCAATATTTCCAAGGAATATAAGCTAACCAAAAACAGAGCTATGGCGCTTATTCAGCACGAAATAGGCACCCATGTTGTCACCTATTTCAACGGTCGGCAGCAGCCTTTAAACCTCTTTAGCCTGGGGGTTCCCGGCTATGAAGAATTGCAGGAAGGCCTTGCCGTATTGTCGGAATATATTGTGAATGGCTTAAACAACGATCGCCTGCGTATTATTGCTGCGCGCGTAATTGCCGTGCACCATATGCTACTCGGTAATACCTTTACCGATACCTTCGATCTGCTGATCGATCAATATTATTTCCAACCGGAAACCGCCTTCCAGCTCACCATGCGGGTATACCGCGGCGGCGGACTCACCAAAGATGCCCTCTACCTAAAAGGCATCATCGAACTTTTAAATTACATACAAGAAGGCCATCAGGTCGATCTGCTGATGATGGGGAAAATCCGCAAGGATTACCTCCCGATTATCAAGGATTTGCTGCAACGGGAAATTCTCATTCCTCCAGCAATTATCCCACGCTACCTATCGGCCGAATACCGCCCAAAATGGGAAGAAGTAAAACAAAAAGGATCTATTTTTAAACTCGTTGACTAAATAAAACCCAGAGAGACATACCGATGAAAATTGCATTTTTAATCAATCAGACGCATAAAGAAGAAGAAAAATTCACCACGACAATCCTGGCCCTAAAGGCCTTGGAACGTGGCCATACCGTATTGTACATCGGCCTGGCCGACTTTGTGTATGAAGATGAACATAGCATCCATGCCCATTGCCGCATCGTGCATCCGGAGGAAAAGATAGACCAAGGCAAAAAGCTGATGGAGCACCTCAAAAATGTAAAGAAAACCTTGGTAGACCTAGCTACCGTAGAGGTGCTGTGGTTGCGCTTCGACCCTACCCTAGACATGATCAACCGGCCCTGGGCGGCAGCCACAGGCATTCAATTTGCCCAACTGGTTAAGAAAAACGGTGGCTTTGTAATCAATGACCCCGACAACCTGGTGCAGGCCAACAACAAGCTCTACCTAGAGAATTTCCCCAAAGCGGTCCGCCCAAAAACCATGGTCACCCGCAACCATGAAGATGTCCTACGCTTTCTAGACGAGCAGCAAAATAAAATCATCCTCAAGCCCTTAAAAGGTTCCGGGGGCAAGAATGTCTTTATGATCAAATACGATGAGCGGCAGAACCTGAAACAAACGGTGGAAGCCATTTCCCGCGATGGCTATGTCATTGCGCAGGAATACCTGCCAGATGCCCCCAAAGGCGATATCCGCTTCTTTATGCTGGATGGTGAACCCTTAGTAGTCAATGGAAAATATGCCGCTGTGCAACGCGTACAACCCGAGAATGAAATCCGTAGCAATATTCACCAAGGCGCCACGGCCCAACATGCCGAAATCACCGAGGACATATTACATTTGGTGGGTCAGGTTTCCCAAAAATTGAAAGACGACAATATGTACTTGGTTGGCTTGGATATCGTAGGCGATAAAATCATGGAGGTCAATGTGTTTAGCCCAGGGGCTTTAGCCCATGCCATCCACTTAGAAGATGAGGATTTTGCAGGCGCTATTATTGCCGATCTGGAGGAAAGAATCGCGGTATTCTATGGAAACCGAACTTAAAGGAAAAGGTTATTTTTCAATAACCTTTTCCTCTTCTGTTAAGGGCGCAGGTGGTATCTCATCCACATTGCGCTCAATTTCTTTCACTTCTACATGTACAGCGAACACCGAAGGTTCAATAGACACCCCTTTATAGGTGGCATACTCCCGGGTAAACACCGCCCCAAAGTACAGAATGGCCGCGGTATAATAGACCCAAAGTAAGATCAGTACAATAGATCCGGCTGCCCCGTAGGTAGTTTCCGTATCTGAATTCTGCAGGTAAACCCCAATCAATAAGCGTCCAAAAATAAAGAGCACCGCCGTAAAAAGCGCCCCTGCACGCACGGTTTTCCATTTAATATTTACGTCTGGCAATACCTTAAAAATCACCGCAAAGAGCAGGAAGATAATACCGAACGTCAATAGAAAGTTAATACCATCCATCACAAAGACAGTCATATCCGGAAAATACCGCAGCAAGCGATCGGTTAAGGCCAATATAATACCATTCACCACCAAAGTTACCACCAACAGGAAGCCCAAACCAATTACCAAAGAAGAGGAAAGTAAGCGATCCATTATTATTTTCAACCAGCCCTTTTTAGGCTTGGCCCGCACATGCCATATTTTATTGATGGAATTCTGAATATCGCCAAACACCGTGGTAGCACCGATAATCAGCGTCACAATACTGATAATTAAGGCCATATTCGACTTTCCGGAAAGCTCCAGGTTCTTGATAACTTCCTGAATCTGTCGTGCTGCCGTCGGCCCCACTAGGCCATTCAACTCCGTAAAAACCTTCCCTTTAATCGCCTCTTCCCCATAGAAAATACCGGCCAATGAAATCATCAACACAAGGATGGGGCCTAAGGAAAAAATGGTGTAATAGGCTAAGGAGGCACTGTATTTTAAACTATCCTCATTTAAGAATCCCATCACAGAATTCTTCAAAATATTAAAACTATCGGTAAAGAAATTTCCTTTCTTCTTTTCTGCCATACAAATAAAATGCTTGATCTTGTAAATGAAACAGGACGGAGGGTAAATTGTTTGCGAAGGATATCAGCTGATCAATCCCTGCCCACATTAATGGCCAATGTCCAATCCCTTCTATCGCATCGCGGGCATACCGAATCTTCTGCTGCTACTCGCTCCAACACATTCCCACAAAACATACATGCAAAGGGTCCGGAATGCCGGGTAGGATCAATCTTTTCATATTGCCCCGGAAATAAGGGCAAACCATAACGGCGATCATCCTTCGGATAATAGAGTAAACTCATGGAACCATCCACTTCCAATAAAGCGGTACGCAGCTGCCCCAAATGTTCTACCGAATGGTTTCTTAATTCGGCGAAGAATTCCATTTTCGAGAAATCGCTATCGTTTTCTTTTTTAATCTCAAACATGCCATCCTTCACAATACACATGGGTTTCCCTTCTAATACCACATTAAACCAGGTCGATTTTCGGGTAAGCCAGGTCACCAGCTTATAGAACAAAATAATGGTCAGCAGCACAATAAAACCATATAGAATAGGGATATCATCTTGAAACATCGGGTCGCCGGCGGCCGATCCCATCCCCAAGATAATCGCTACTTCAAACAAGGTTAATTGGCGCACACCCCGCCGACCGGATAAACGTAATACAAGTAGGATAATCAGAAACATCAGCAAGGTACGGCTGATGATTTCCAACATAAATTCCCATTCCACACCATCGAGGATAATACTTTCAATGTTCAATCGCATATAAGATCTCCTTTGTTTCAGGTAGAAACAGTTATCCGCTCGAAAGGTTCATCTTGCTAAACTAATTTGGGCTTCACGTGTTCTATCTATACTACCCTTTAAAAGAAAAAGATCATGAGCAAGAAAGAAAAATTACAAGAAGAACAGGAAAAGAAATACCCGAAAGAAGAGGAAACGCAAACCGATGTAGAACAAGACACCGGGAAAAGGCCGGAGAAGGATACCAACCCGCTACCGCCCAACCCAAATAAAGTAGATGATCATTAACGATCATCTCTTTTTATTTTATTAATTTAGGTACTTAGTAAAACGAACAGCTAAACCTGCCGACAATTAATGAGATTCTATTTCCGAATACGCTTTACCTTACTAAAAAGACAGCTTGAAGATGCGGGATTACCCGCATGGGTAGGCCTACTATTCGCACTTGCATGTTACGTTTTTCTAGCCTTTCAGGTACAACGCTACATGACCATTGCGCCATTCGCAATACTAGCTATCGGGTTCTTTGCGGGCGTAAAACTAAGCAATAAGCAACAGGATGAATTGCTGAAAAGCAACTTCCCAACCCCAACTTACCGGAAAATACGACTGCTGGAGCAGTTCCTCCCTATTATCCCATTACTCATTATTTGCTTGATCTATGGCTTTTACACGGTAATTCTAGCCTTAGTCCTTTTTCACCTACTGCTTTATTTCTTTCCACTTCGCCTGGGTAGCAACAAATATTACCTGAGCTTCTTTCCCCATCATCCCTTCGAATTTACGCAGGGCTTACGGCGATTTATAGGCTTTTACGTGTTGGCCTATTGCTTTGGGGGCATCGGCTTAGCAGTAGACAACCCTAACCTCATCTTGGCAAGCTTCCTGTTAATCGCTATTCCGGTATTAAATATTTACGACTATATCGAACCCGAACCTTATATCTGGAATTATAACCGTAGCGCAGCCTCCTTTTTAGCCATGAAGATAGCGCGGGGATGTGGGCAGCATCTGTTGCTCTTTAGCCCTTTATTTGTCATGTTGCTCTTTAGCCCTTTATATCATCAATTATTTGCTCTGGCCATTTTGCTCCTCTTTTTATTGGCTTTGGGTCTGTTGATCTTAATCAAATACGCCATCTATCCGCGGGAGAAAAACATACCTGAAGCTATGATCTTTGCCATTGCTGTTGGCATCCCCATTTTTATATTCTTTCTCTATCCCTATTATTTCCGAAAGGCCACCCAAAACTTAAAGCTATTCTTATGTTAACCCTTACGAAGCTCTCCAAATCCTATGGCGAAAAACAGGTGCTCCAAGATGTTTCCATGGACTTATTGCCGGGCAAGGTGTATGGCCTGGTAGGCGAAAATGGAGCCGGCAAAACCACCCTATTCCGCTGCATTGCCGGTCTGGAACCCTATGATGGGCAGCTAGAAAGTAGCCATAAACCCTTAAAAGATGTCTTAGGTTACCTGACATCCGACTCCTATTTTATTCCGAAAATAACCGCTGAGGAGCATATTTTACTATTAACTGAAGCACGCGGCATTAAATTACAGGACCTAGCGAACTGCAACCTGTTCGATCTGCCATTAAAAAATCAAGCCAGCAGCTACTCCACCGGCATGAAAAAGAAACTTGCCCTCACGGCGGTACTGCTGCAGCAAAACCAATACTTCATTCTGGATGAACCCTACAATGGTATCGACTTCCAAAGTGCCATTATCCTGACCGCCATTATCCATCGCTTAAAGGAAGAAGGAAAAACCATATTAATATCCTCCCATATCTACTCCACCCTCAAAGATACCTGCGATGAGATTTTCTACCTCGATGAAGGCCAAATAAAACAAAGGGTGGAAAAGCCCGATTTCGATAAACTGGAAGAAGAAATGAAGACAAAAATCCTACGGGTAGAGCTGGATCGATTTTTTGGTCTTTAAGACGAAAGTAATTGTATATTCGTCTTAGCATGAAAAATAAGAATATTGCCGTTCCTGCCGCCTTGGCATCGATGATCTGTGTCCAAGGGGGTGCTTCCCTAGCCAAACGACTCTTCCCCGCTTTAGGCGCCATCGGCACCAGTACCCTACGCATCGGGCTATCGGCTATTATCTTGTTCTTTATCAACCGCCCCAAACTAGGAAGCTTCAACAAAAAACAATGGCTCTACTGCAGCATTTATGGCCTCGGCATTGCCGCCATGAACCTCATTTTCTACATGGCTATCCAACGAATCCCCCTAGGTTTGGGGGTTACCATTGAGTTCGTAGGCCCCTTGTTTTTGGCCCTAGTCCTCTCCCGCAAAGTCCTCGACCTGCTGTGGGCGCTATTAGCCTGTACAGGCATCTTATTGATTGTGCCTTGGGGAACCGGGGAAGTCGATCTGCTCGGCGTATTCCTGGCCTTCCTTGCCGGTGTATTCTGGGCCGTCTATATTGTAATGGGCGGTAAAGTATCCAAAGTAATGGATAGCAAAGATGCCGTATCCACAGGCATGCTGATCGCAGCCCTTTTTATTATTCCCTTCGCCATTTGGGATGGCCAATTACTAAAAATTACACCCCTGCTATTCCTACAAGGACTAGGCGTCGCTATTTTATCAAGCGCCCTCCCCTTCTCCTTAGATATGATTGCCCTCAAACAATTACCGGCAAAAACATTCTCCATCCTCACCAGCCTGCAACCAGCCTTCGCCGCCCTCTCCGGACTACTCTTCCTGCAAGAAAACCTCAGCTTCCTGCAATGGATATCCATTGCCTGCGTGGTAATGGCCAGCGTGGGAACAACATTGTTCAATAGGAGATATGAGATGTGAGATATGAGATATGAGAGCTGGGTGGTGAGAGCTGGGTGCTGATCCTTGTTTTTCATTGTTGACGCTTTGTACCGCGTTGTGTCCAGAGTTGTCATCGTGAGCGGAGTCGAACGACTGGTACGTCAGTGCAATCAGCAACACATATAATACTCATTAACAGTATGTTGCAAAAAAAAAACATGTCATTGGTAGCTGTCATGGTGAGCGGAGTCGAACCACGAACCATTGGTACGTCAGTGCAATCAACCGTACTAAGCACATTTATTAATAGCATTTTATAGCAATAGATCATTACTAAAACTTGCCATCACAAATAAGCAAAGCTTATAAACACCTCTAAGTTTACCCCTTTCCTCTTCCCTTTCACTCCCCTTTCAAACCCAATTCAACCCCCTTTGAAAAGGGGGCAAATAGGGAACAGAAAAAAGATTGAATGGATGAAAAAATAGGGTAATTGGGAAGCATAGGTGACTTATGCAATAACGATAAAAAAACGGGCAGTGGTTTCCACCTGCCCGTTTAAAATTATTTTATGTATTAATAAAAATGTTAATACAACTTATTGTTGATATGCGTGATAAGCATTGCTGATTGTACTGACGTACCAGTCGTTCGTGGTTCGACTCCGCTCACCATGACAACCCTGGACACAACGCGGCACAAAGCGTCAACAATGAAAAACAAGGATCACCACCCAGCTCTCATATCTCACATCTCACATCTCATATCTATTAAACCTAATGCTTCACGTCCATTTCGTCCACATAGTTTTCGTTCATCACGAAATCTGCATCCATCAATTCGGCGTAATCAGTTTTTTCTTTCTTACCGAATCTTCTTTGCAAGCTATCGAAGATGGAGTATACCACAGGTACAACCACCAAGGTTAATAACAGGGATGACAAAAGTCCCCCGATAATAACGATGGCTAGACCACGGTTCATGTCGGCACCATCACCTGTTGCCATAGCAATAGGAATCATACCGAACACCATCGCGATGGTCGTCATTAAAATCGGACGAAGACGGGCGTGGTTAGCCGCTACCAAGGCGTCGTGTGTCGAGTCGCCATGTTCCTTCCGGTGGTTGGCAAAGTCGACCAATAGAATCGCGTTCTTCGCTACCAATCCAATCAACATGATGATACCTAAGATGGTAAAGATGTTTAAGGACTGTCCGGTCAAAGCCAAGAGTAACAAGGCTCCGATAAAGGACAGAGGAATAGAGAACATCACGACAAATGGTGTAGAGAAACTATCGTATAGGGATACCATTACTAAGTATACCAATAAGATGGAGGCCAATAAGGCGATACCTAAGGTACCGAAACCTTCTTGCTGACTTTCCATATTACCTCCCCAGATGTAAACTACCCCTGGCTTACGCTCTAATTTCGAGAATTCTGTTTCCCACTCGCCCGCAACCTCACCTAAGGTACGACCGATAATAGACGCCTGTACGGATACGGCAGGTGATTTATCGCGACGTTCCAATAAGGATGGTCCAGAGCTATAGCCTACTTCAGCAAATTGCTCTAAGGAAATCGGAGTACCCTTGTCGTTGATAAACTTCAAGTTTCTCACGTCTGCAATATTCGAACGGCTAGATTCTGAGAAACGAATATTAATATCGTATTCATTATCGCCAGCACGGAATTTATTATCTGTATTTCCGGAGAAGGCAGTCTGCATGGTCATACCAACAGTGGCCACATTCAAGCCTAGAGAAGTCATTTTCTCGCGATCTACTTTGACGTTGATCTCCGGGTTACCCCCTTCAGAAGATAATTTCACGTTGGTTGCTCCTGGCACCTTACGCAACAGGTCTGCCGCTTGTACGGCGAACTCAGAGGCATCAGCCACATCCGAAGCAATTACAGTCAGTTTCAACGGTGCTTGCTCTGCGCCCATTAAGCCCATATTCACCGACTTAATTTTTGCGCCGATCAAGGCATTTTCCAATTCACGTTGCAATACGGCCGCATATACTTTGGAGTTCTCGGTATAGCTATCTTTCATGATCACGTGGATCTCTGATTTATAGCGAGAACCTGCGGTAGACATCACCCCATCGGATGATTGACCTACGGTGGTAATGATACGCTCTACTTCTGGCTTGGCTTTAATAATAGCTTCTGCTTTCTGGGTCAAGAAGTTTGTTTTCTCTAAAGAAGCATCTTTCTCCAATTCCAATTGAATCATATACTCCCCTTTATCAGAAGCCGGGAAGAAGTCGGAACCAATATAACCTAAGAAGGATAAGCTACAAGAACCGGCGAAAAGCACAATGGCAATAGCCAAGGTTGCCAATTTAGTGGCACGGCTTTTTAAACACCATTCCAAGATAGCGGTAATCCAGTTGGTAAATTTGGTCAATCCAGCTTCGAAACCATGGATAATACGTCCAAAGAATGATTTTGAATTGATATGTTCGATTTTTCCAAAACGTGAGTATAACCAAGGCACCACGGTAAAGGATACCAATAAGGATAACATGGTGGCAATAATTACCGTAACACAGAATTGAGCCAAGATATTGGCTACCAATCCGGATGACATAGCGATAGGCAAGAATACCACGACGATTACCAAGGTAATGGCCGATACGGTAAACCCGATTTCCTTCGCTCCGTCATAGGCGGCACGCACTTTATTTTTACCCATTTCCATATGGCGGTGAATGTTCTCGATTACGACGATCGCATCATCCACCAGGATACCAACTACCAGGGAAAGTCCTAATAAAGACATCAAGTTTAGGGTATAGCCCATTAACAGGAGTCCGATAAAAGTAGCCACTAAGGATAGTGGAATAGCCACCATGGTAATGGCCGCATTACGCAAACTATGTAAGAAGAATAACATGATGAAACCTACCAATGCTACGGCGATCATTAAGTCGTGCATTACGTTGTTAGCGGCATTCAAGGTATAGTCGGTCGAGTCATTCGCCACCAATACTTTTACATCATTCGTTGCGTAATCTTTCTCTACCGTTTGAATGGTTTCTTTCACCAATTTGGATACTTCCACGGCATTGGCATCCGACTGCTTGAACACCTGCAATAAGATGGTGTTCTTTTGGTCTAACCGCGCAATTTTCTCAATCTCTTTGATACCATCTTGCACATCGGCCACATCACGTAAAAAGATAGTGATTCCTTTTGGCGTGGTGATAGGCAGGTTTCTCAACTCATCCACCGATGTTACTTTTCCGGCCAAACGGATGGTGGTCCGGTTTTCTCGGGTACTCACGTTTCCGGTAGGGAAGTCTAAGTTCGACTGGGCGATAACCTGTTGAACCTGCGCAATAGAAAGGCCGTAACCCTCTAATTTCTCTGCATCTACACTTACCTGGATTTCACGTTCCTCACCACCAATCAAGTCTACCTTAGCTACCCCGTTGATACGGGCGAAAATAGGCTGAATCTTATTGTCTAGGAGGTCGTAAAGTTGCTTTTCAGAAAGCTTAGAGGTTACCGCTAAGCTCATGATGGCCACGTCGTCTAAGGAGAACTTGTTCAACGATGGCGGATCTACGTCTTCGGGTAAATCCTTTAAGATGGCGTTAATTTTACGCTGGGCATCGGTCAGCAAGAAGTTGACGTCGGCTCCATCGTTCAAGGTAATCATTACAATAGAGACGTTCTCCATGGAGGTTGACTCCAGTTTCTTAATATTCTCTAAGGAGGAAACGGCATCTTCAATTTTCTTGGTTACGGTATTTTCCACCTCGGTAGGCGATGCTCCCGGGTAAACCGTTTGAATGGTAATTACGTTTACCTCGAACTTAGGTACGAGCTCATATCCCAATTGGGAATAGGAGAATATCCCACCCAAGGTCAGTATTATAAATAATACGATGATCAGGCTGGGACGTTTTATCGATATTTCAGTAATCTTCATGATTTAATTTTAGAATGGGCACAAACTATTTAATAACCTCAACAGGAGATTGGTCTAACAGGTTGATTTGACCCGAGATAATCACTTGGTCGCCTGCTTGTAATCCGCTGGTTACTTCGATCAGATCACCAAAGCTTCTACCTGCCATTACTTTTATTTCAATAGCTTTACCATTTTTAAGCACAAATACGCGGTTGTCGGAGATACTTCCTACGAAAGCCGTACGTGGAATAACCAATACAGAGGCTGAACCTTCGCCACCGAATACAGCAGTACCGTACATCCCTGCACGAAGCTCATTGTTCGGGTTATTCGCGATTTCAATTTCTACCGGGAAGTTTAAGCTGCCATCCGATTTTGGCGCGATAAAGGTAATGCGTCCGCTGAATTTCTTATCGGCATACACACTTACCAATACCTCTACTTGCTGCCCCACACGTAGGGTAGCCACATTTTTCTCGTCTACATTTACACGCAGTTTCAAGGTGCTAACATTCACGATATCGAACGCCGGCGTACCTGGGCTTACATAAGCACCTGGTTCAATTTTACGGGCATTGACAATACCGCCTACGGAGGTTTTGATCGTTACATCACCTGCGTTTAACTTCGCACTTTTCAAGTTGTTCTTCGCGTTTTCAAATTGTAAGCGCATCTGATCTACTTGTTGTTGGGTTACCCCACCTGTTGAAAGTGCGCTTTCGTAGCGTTGTAAGGTAGCTTGTGCATTATCGTAAGCGGCTTGCGCATTAGCAACCCCTACGTTTAATTTATCGCCTTCTACTACGGCTAAAGTTTGACCTGCAGATACACGAGAACCTTCGTCAACCAAAACACGAACCACACGGCCGCCTGTTTCAGCAGCAACGGTTACTTCTTGCTTCGGCATAAAGGTACCGTTGGATTGGTAGGCCAGGCTCATTTGTTGATTTTGTGCCGTATCGATACGCACGGCAACGGCCGCATTTTTCTGCGCTACGATGGCTGTTTCTTGCTCTACTTTCGCCTTGTTTTTGTTCAGGATGAACATGATGCCGGCTAAAACTGCAGCAATGATTATGATGGATATAATTACGCGTTTCATAATGTGTATTAAGGGTTGTGATTATTCGTTTACTAATGATTTTAAATTTCCGTTTGCTTTGATCAGCTGTACCTCGGCAACTTTATAGTTTAACAGCGAGGTATTTAAGTTGTTTTGCGCGTCTGCATAGGCGTTCTCGGCATCTAGCAGTTCCGTTAAGGTGGCTAATCCATTTCTATAGTTGTTTTGGGTATCATCCATCACTTCTTTGGCCAACTGCACGTTGCGGCGGTTTTGATCAACCGTTAACAAGCTGTTCTTAATTTGCGCACGGGCATTTTCATTGGCTAAGTTTAAGGCTAGCTTGGTATCCTCTAAATCAACCTGCGCCTGTTTGATCTTAATGGTTGCCTGATTGATTTTGGCCTTGGTTGCTCCCCCATTGAAAATAGGGATAGACAGGTTTAAGCCTAATCCGGAACTTCCGAACCAGTTGAAGTTTCCGCCGACAGGGAAGCCTTGACCAAATCCTTGGTAGCCTAAATCACCACCGAAAGATAATCTTGGGTAGTAATCGGCTTTCATGCTTTCGCGGTTTAACTCCAGCAATTCATTTTGTTTCTCTAACACTTTGATCTCAGAGCGTGCAGCTAAATCATAGCCCGCTGCCGAAGCCAGGCTAGCATCTATAGCAAAGGTCTCATTCGGTAAAACGATATCCGTTTCCATTGGCATACCAATGGCAAACTTCAAGGCATTTTCCTTTAATTCTAAAGCATTCACGATAATCTGGCGATTGGCCTGTAAGTTATTGATAGCCACATTCGTGCGGTCTAAATCAATTTTACGACCTAAGCCGGCAGTCACCAAACCCGAGATGACATCCCTGGTTTTGGTGGTACTGTTTAAGTTATCTTCAATGGTCTGCAATTGCAATTGCGTAGTGTACACGTCATAGTACGAATTTGCTACTTTTTCGATCAATTGTTCTTCGGTTAATTGATGATTAATGGCATAAAACTCGCGTGTTGTACGCGCCGCCTTCAACCCGGTAAATAGGGATTGGTTGAAGATTTGCTGATTCACTGAAAGTGCCGCGGTCGAGTTCCAAGGCTGCCCCATTTTAAGATAGGTGGTCTGTCCATTCATATCAATGGGCATACTTGGGATAATCGCATTATATTTCAAGGAAGCAGAACCATTGATTTGAGGAAGTGCTCCAGCGCGAACCTCATCAATTTGGTATTGCGCATTCTCAACATCCAATCTGGACTTCTTCGCTTCGGCCTTGTTTTCCAGTGCAAATTGCACAGCTTCCTGCAAGGTCAGCGTTTCTTGAGCATGCAACATGGAACTGGAAAATATCCCAGCCATGAATAGTGTGATTATATTTATCCTTTTCATTTCTATTTGTTTCTAATAATACGCCCTTCAAAAATTAGACGGGCCGCGCGGATTTGACTTGCTAGAATGATGGCGATATTCTCCTCATTAGGAATACCGGTGATAACGTCTGAAAGGGTGTGCAACAAGCTTACGCCTTTTATAATTTCGGTAAAGGCCTGTGCTGCTTCTTTCGGATCGTCCATGCTTAGTTCGCCAGCTTCTATTGCTTTTTTGAACAACACTTCGACACATAACATATCGCGTTCGTAGTGTTCTTCCATCGTACACTTAATATCAATACCTTTCAACCAGTCCATATTCTCTGTAATATGCAACACATAGTATTTGCGCATAAAACTATTTTTCATGGTCAAGATTTCGATGATGATATCGATGAGGTTGTTATTGTACTTTTTAATGATCTCCAGCTCTTCTTGGTGGATGCCATCAATAATAAAATTCAACACATCCAGAATCAAGCTCGACTTGTCTGGATAGTAGTAGTATAAATTTGCTTTAGTAATTCGCAAATCATCAGCGATCTCGTTCATTGTGGTCTTGTGGAAACCAAAATGCGAAAAGCGTTTGAGCGCTGTTTCGACGATCTGATCTTTACGATTTTCCATTTCTCTCCTTTTTTATCTTTTGACTTTTTTCAAATTTTGTTCAAAAGTAAAGAAAGTCCAGTAAATTATATCATACCAGTGTCAAAAAGTTGCTTATTAACAATTTCTTAACGTAACGGATAAGGGAAAAGCTACATTTAGTCTTGAGAAAATTGCTTCAGGAATTTTTTCTTATCAAAGGAATAGAGTTTGGCTGCACGGTAGGAAACCCCTTTTTGGAATTCATTAAGCTCTTTTAAGTAACCTAGGTTGTTAATTTTCTTCCGAAAGTTCCGTTTATCGAGCTTTTTGTTAAGGATGGCCTCATACACTTGTTGCAATTGGGTAAGTGTAAATTTTGTAGGTAATAATTCGTACGGAGCCGTAGAGTATGTAACAGATTTTTTTAAACGCTCTAAACTTAGTTGAATAATTTCACGATGGTCGAAGGCCAAATCAGGCAGTTCATCGATGGAGAACCATTTTAATTGGCGCATATAACTGGAGGTTGGGGCAATTTTATTTTTCACCTCTTCCATTTGTACCAAGGCCATGTAGGCTACAGTGAGAATGCGACCCTCGGGATGGCGCTTAACGCCTGCAAAAGCGGCCAATTGGTCCATATAGATGTCTTTAAGGCCGGTCATCTCCAGTAAAATCCGGGCAACCGCATCTTCCATTTCTTCGTATTTATTGACAAAATATCCCGGGAGTGCCCACCAATCTTTATACGGATATTCGTTACGTTCGGCTAAAAGTATCTTTAGTTGACCCTCATCAAAACTAAAAATCACACAATCAATGGTAAAATGCGTCTGCAAAATCTAAATTTAATTTAACTGATTAAACTGGTTTCCTAAATAATATCAACAATAATAGAAATAGACAAACAAATTACCAAAAAAATTTAATAGTGTAAGAAATACACATTATATTCGTATTTCTAAAATTGAGGAACCTAATGAGTACGATAAAAAGGATTGGTGTTTATACTTCGGGGGGCGATGCCCCTGGGATGAATGCTGCCATACGCGCTGTTGTGAGAACGGCATTATTCCATAATATCAAAGTAACCGGTATTTACCGCGGTTACGAAGGGATGATTGAAGGTGATTTTAAAGACTTGGTAAGCCGCTCGGTAAGCTCCATTTTGCAAAAAGGGGGAACCATGTTGAAATCGGCCCGCTGCCCGGAATTCAGAACGCCAGAAGGCCGTAAAAAAGCCTTTGACAACATTCAGAAAGCTGGAATAGATGCATTAGTGGCCATTGGTGGCGACGGTACATTTACCGGAGCAAAAGTTTTCTCGGAAGAATATAATATCCCGGTGATGTGTATTCCCGGAACCATTGATAACGACCTTTACGGAACAGACTTTACCTTAGGATTTGATACCGCGAATAATACGGTAATTGAAGCGATCGATAAAATTAAAGATACCGCTGCATCACATAATCGTTTATTTTTCGTTGAAGTAATGGGTAGAGATAACGGCAGTATCGCCTTATACGCCGGTGTAGCAGGTGGCGCGGAAGCCATTATGCTTCCGGAAAAAGATACCGCCATCGACGAGCTTATCGACCTTTTGGAAGTGGCCAAAGAGCGCAATAAAACCTCGATGATTGTGATTGTAGCCGAGGGCGACAAAAACGGCGGGGTGTATAATGTAGCGAAACGTGTGAAAGAAAAATTTGATTTTTATGACACAAAAGTTAGTATATTAGGACACTTGCAACGCGGCGGATCGCCGAGCAGCTTCGACCGGATTTTGGCAACTCGTATGGGCTATTTCGCCGTAAATGAGTTATTACGTGGAAATACGAACGGAACTGTAGGCATCAGAGGCAGCAAGATCACCTCAACCAGCCTGGAAGAGGCCCTGAAAAACAAAGAGTTCAAGCTGGATGAAGAACTCCTTACCATTTCCGAAGTAATGAATATTTAACACATGATAGCAGTAGTATATAGCGGATCAAGATATGCTGATTGGCGGTTGGCAGAAAAAGGCAGGATTTTACATGGCTTCCGGACAACCGGTATTAATCCGTATATCCAAGATGAACGCTTTATCTACCAGCTGCTAAACAAGAACACCCAATTGATCAATAATGCGGAGAAAATTCGCAAGATCTATTTCTTTGGTGCCGGCGCCTCCTCCAGAGAGCGGCAAGCCAAAATTGAAAAGGTCTTCGCGCAGTTCTTTAAAAATGCCAAAGTAAAAGCCAGCCATGATGTGCTCGCCTCAGCGATCTCTACCTTCGGCAATGAAAAAGGCATTATCGGCATTATTGGTTCGGGATCGAATGCTGCCTATTATAACGGCCGCAAGATTATCGATAATAACTATGGCCTAGGCTATATCCTGGCCGATGAAGCTTCCACCAACTGGCAAGCCCGACAGATTCTGAAGGACTTCCTGACCGAAGCTATGCCACAGGGATTCCGTGAGAAATTACTGCGCAAGCATAATATCGACCGGAAAACTATTCTCGATAAAATATATAATACCCCAAACCCGAACATATTCCTGACCTCCTTTGCCGATTTTATATTGGAAAACAAAGAGGACCCTTACATGGAGGGAATTATTAAAAAGGGCTTGGAAATGTATGTGAAAACATACCTGGTTCCCTTATCGGAATCGTATCCAGATGCAACCTTACATTTTACAGGATCCGTAGCCAATCACTACGCTGATTTGTTACGGTCAATCGCCGATGATCATCACCTCACGGTAGGAACGATTATTCGCGAACCTGTACAGAACCTATTAAAATATTATTTAAATAAAAATTAGTTAAAATGAAAATTGGAATTAACGGATTTGGCCGTATTGGTCGTTTAGCTTTCAGAGCTGCTGTAAAACGCAGTGATATTGAAGTAGTAGGTATCAACGATTTAGTGGAGCCAGACTACTTAGCTTATATGTTAAAATACGATTCTACGCACGGTAAATTTGACGGTACAGTAGAAGTGAAAGACGGTCATTTAGTAGTAAACGGAAAAACCATCCGTGTTACGGCTGAAAAAGACCCTGCAAACTTGAAATGGGACGAAGTAGGTGCTGAAGTTGTTATCGAATCTACAGGTTTCTTCTTGACCAAAGAATTAGCACAAAAACACATCGACGCAGGTGCGAAAAAAGTTATTATGTCTGCACCAGCAAAAGATGACACCCCTACTTTCGTAATGGGTGTGAACCATAAAGATTTGAAAGCTGAGTACAACATCGTATCAAACGCTTCCTGTACTACAAACTGTTTAGCGCCTATCGCGAAAGTATTGAACGATAAGTTCGGTATCGTGGAAGGATTAATGACTACAGTTCACGCGGTAACAGCAACGCAAAAAACAGTAGACGGCCCTTCAGCAAAAGACTGGAGAGGTGGTCGCGGTGCTTACCAAAACATTATCCCTTCTTCTACAGGTGCAGCAAAAGCTGTAGGTTTAGTATTGCCTGAGTTGAAAGGTAAATTAACGGGTATGTCCCTACGTGTTCCTACTGCTGACGTATCTGTTGTTGATTTAACGGTACGTTTAGACAAAGGAGCATCTTACGAAGACATCAAAAAAGCAATGAAAGATGCTTCTGAAGGTGAATTGAAAGGTATCTTAGGCTATACAGAAGATGATGTAGTTTCTACAGACTTCTTAGGCGACGAGCGTACATCCATCTTCGACGCGAAAGCAGGTATCTCCCTAAATGATAACTTCGTGAAAGTAATTTCATGGTATGATAACGAATGGGGTTATTCGAACAAAATCATCGACCTTGCGCAAGAAGTAGCTAAATTAAGCTAAGCCTGGCAGGTTAATAATAGAAAAAGCTGATGGAATTCCATCAGCTTTTTTTTATGCTTTGTTAATAAGGCTTGACTTCTTTTAGTACTGCTTAGTTTTCTTTCATCAGGAAGCCACCGCCTAATAGGTCATCGCCTTCGTAGAATACAGCAGACTGTCCTGGTGCAATTCCTTTCACCCGATGGGCAAAGTCTACCTGCATAATATTTCCTTGCTGTGTAAGGGTAGATAAAGCGCCTGGATCCTTATAACGGATCTTGGTGATAGCTTCCATCGGTTCATCCAAAGAAGCGTATTTAACCAAGTTAATATCGCGAACAAAGGCTTGCGTACGTTCGAGCTCATGCTCCTCGCCTAGCATCACAGAATTGCTCTCCGGAAGGATCTGAATCACGAACATCGGCTTTCCTAAGGCAATCCCTAATCCCTTACGCTGTCCGATGGTGAAATAGGGATAGCCAATATGCTGTCCTACTACCGTTCCGTCGGATAGAATAAAGTTTCCTGGCCCAATTTCCTGATCGATATTCGGCTTCTTGTGGCGCAAGAAGGATCGGTAATCGTTATCCGGTACAAAACAGATCTCATAGCTCTCTGATTTGTTAGCCAATTCCTGCTGTCCCATTTCTAAGGCCATCTGGCGGATCTCCTGTTTCGTAAAGCTTCCTAATGGGAATTGCGTACGGGCCAAGTTCTCTTGCGAAACACCCCATAACACGTAAGATTGATCCTTATTCTCATCCCGACCTTTTGAGATGACGTAGCGGCCATTATCGTGCAAGCGGATGTTTGCATAATGTCCGGTGGCAATAAACTCACAGTCTAACTTATTCGCTCGCTTAATGAGGGCTTCCCATTTAATATGGGTATTGCACAACACACAAGGATTCGGTGTGCGACCCGCGATATACTCATCAACAAAATTATCGATGACATAATCGCCAAACTCATCACGGATATCTAAAATATAATGTGGAAAACCGTAGTTCACCGCTAAAGTGCGGGCATCGTTAATGCTATCGAGGCTGCAACATCCTGTTTCCTTAGAAGAGCCCCCTGCGCTTGCATAATCCCATGTCTTCATGGTAATACCAATCACTTCATAGCCCTGTTCATGTAGCATAACGGCAGCTACTGAGCTATCCACTCCACCACTCATGGCTACCAAAACTCTTCCTTTTTTACTCATAACCTTTTATTGAAGTGCAAAGATACCGTAAATTGAGGAATACCAATGTTTATTTGATGTAATTTTATCTCAATCAAAATCAAGGTTTTGCTGAATTCCTCGAAAAATATTCGGCGAAAAGTTTTAGATTACGAAAAAAGACGGTACATTTGCATCGCAAGTTCGGTAAGGGATTTGCAAAAAAAGGTGCCATAGCTCAGTTGGTAGAGCAAAGGACTGAAAATCCTTGTGTCGCTGGTTCGAATCCAGCTGGCACCACCACAATCTGACAAGTAACAGATTCCAAACAAAGACTTGAAAAAGGTGCCATAGCTCAGTTGGTAGAGCAAAGGACTGAAAATCCTTGTGTCGCTGGTTCGAATCCAGCTGGCACCACCAAGAATCCTCATACGTTACAGTTTGAGGATTTTTTTTGCCCCATAGTCACGGAAATTGCCGGGGAAATGTTCACCGTTATAAATTATTATTGATAATTTAGTTTCACTTTGTGAAAAGCATGAACCCTATACCATATGAAATTGACTGGCAAAAGGAAATTGGCAAGATAAATGACCATAGGGATGCAAACGCCTTCAAATTGCTTTTCCATCATTTTTACACGGATCTCCTTAGCTTTTCAACCGCTATTTCTAATCATCAAGAAGCTTCCGAAGATATTATTGCCGAGTTGATGCTAAAGATATGGCAGCAACCGGAGAAGCTCCTAGGGGTAAAAAACCTGAAAACATACCTCTTCATCTCTACTCGAAACTTGACCCTCAATTACCTGGAGAAGAATAAGGTTCGCGACAACTACATCTTGAGCAATCCAGAGATTACTCAACAAGACTACAATCCCGAAGATCAGTTGGTTTCCAAAGAAATCATCCAGAAGATTAATCAAGCCATCGAACAACTTCCGCCGAAAACTAAGATGGCTTTCACGTTGGTGAAAGATAATGACTGCAGCTATGCCGAGGCCGCAGATATTATGGAAATAAGCATTAAAACCGTGGATAGGCACCTCCAGATTGCTTTAGCCAAGATCCGCGATTTCTTGAACCGCTAAATAAATTCCTTCAACCGCAGCAAGAAGCAGGAATATCCCCTACTTTTAAAAATTTATATTTTTTTTCAATTTCTATTGGGGAGTTCTCTTTCGCTACCTGTCTTATAGGTAGATTACCCGAAAAGAAGACCATGGACGACCAACGATTTTATGATTTAGTACATTTATTTCTAAGCAAGCAACTGAACGATCAGGAGCAAGCCGAGCTTTCCGCGATCTTGAAAGCGGATGCCGAGCGCGCGTTGATTTTCCAAGAGTTGACGAGTGCGAAGAAAATCGTTGTTCCAGCTAGCGAATTAGAAAAACGCTTTCAACAGATTGTGGATAGCCCCCTGCATCCTGAAGAAACAATCGAAACGCCTGTAGTTGCCATCAAAAAGCATGGTTACTTAAAATATGCCGCCGTTCTCCTAATTTTTCTTTTAGCTGCCGGACTTATCTATCGTTATTACGGTTCATCGAAAGCAGATAGCTATGCGGTATTCATGGAAACCAAAAACGGCGAGCGCAAAGAAATCACCTTACCCGATGGCACGCATATATGGCTAAACGGCGGTAGTAAGCTTGCCTATAAGCATTCTTTCGGCAAAGAAGACCGGGATATCCGGTTGGAAGGCGAAGCTTTTTTTGATGTTGCACATAACAAGAGCTTACCGATGTATGTTGAAGCCAAGAACATGACCATTAAAGTCGTGGGAACCTCCTTTAACGTGCGCTCTTATCCTGATGAAGCCAATACAGAAACTTGCTTAGTGGATGGCATCATTGAGCTGTATGTCAATAAAAACCTTAAACATGGAGAACCTATCCATGTTGTTCCGGGAGAGAAGATTAAAATCCAGGCGCAGGAAGCGGAAGCTGAAACAGCGAAAGAAGAAGTCGCCGTTGTTCAGCCGGAAAAGCTAAAAATCCAAAAGAGCCAATTTTTGAAAAAAGACCCTAGCATTCAACCTTCTGAAATTGCATGGAAAGATAATACCCTGGCCTTTGATGCCGAACCTTTGGCAGTCATTATCTCCAAACTGGAGAAATGGTATAACATTCCAATTGTGTTAAAAAACAAAGCACTTGCGGAGAACTTAGTATCGGGTTCTTTCAAAGATACAGATATCGAAACCGTGCTGTTTTGGATCAAGGAAAGTGGTCTCAATTTGAATTACACGATCAACAATAACCAGATAACCATTTATTAACCAAAAACTTAGATACCAAGAAACAGAAATAACCAAGCAGCATAAAAAAAGGACGCATCCCATGATGCATCCTTCTACAATTTATCATTAACTAAGTGCCTAGCCCTGAGAAAGTAAGACACTTAAATCAATTCCACTAATTTATGAAAATTAATTTACTTGCCATTAGGGGCCAAGTGATTTGCCCCCTCCTATTTAAAGTATTATTGATGTTTAAACTTATCATTTGCTTTATTTGTGCATTCTCTATCCGTGTGGTAGCCAATCCTTCTGCCGCGCAGGAAAAGGTATCGCTATTGCTGTATAACAGCGATTTAAAAACCGTCCTGCGTTCCATAGAGAAACAAACAAAAATAAAATTCATCTACTCAGACAACCTCATTCAGATGAGAGACCTGGGAAAGATCCAAGTATCCAATCTCCCTTGGACCCAAGTGTTGTTGCCTATCTTAGACCAGGCCGGATTAACCATCAAGGAAGTTGAAGACAACCGGATGATCATCCGCCCAAGCGTAAAGAAGCAAGAAGGCTTTGCAGTGAAGGGTATAGTAACCAACAACACGGGTAAACCCTTGGTTGGGGTAAGTATTACCGAGAAGAACTCTACGCGTGCAACCAGCACGAAGGAAGACGGTCGATTCGAATTAATGGCTTCCAGCGATCAGGCCGAGTTGATCATCAGTTTTATTGGCTACACGAGTCAACAGATTCCCGTATCTTCCAGTGAAGTCCGCGTCATCCTACAAGAAGATTTAACCTCCCTTGATGAGGTGGTGGTTGTAGGTTTCGGTACGCAGAAGAAATCCAACCTCACCGGTGCCGTATCTTCCGTTGATATGGATAAGGTATTAGGCGATCGGCCGGTTAGTAGTTCTTCGCAAGCATTGCAAGGCGCTATTCCGGGCATGCAGGTAACTTTTGGTGGTGGACGCCCGGGCCAAGGAACCTCCTTGAACATCCGCGGTGTAACGTCCATTAACGGCGGCAGCCCTTTGGTATTGGTCGATAACGTACCGATGAGCCTGGACGATGTGAATCCGAAAGACATTCAAAACATCACGGTGTTGAAAGATGCGGCAGCCTCCTCCATCTATGGTGCGCGTGCTGCTTATGGGGTTATCTTAGTGACTACCAAAAAAGCAGGAAAAAACCAACCAATCCAATTCAATTATTCATCCAACCTCACTTGGTCAGAAGCCAGTACCCTACCAGAAAAAGCAACGCCTCTGGAATTTGTGCAAGGCTTAAAAGACTTTGGCCAACCGACCAACTGGACGGGCCAGAATGTGGAAACTTGGTTGAATCTATTAAAAGAATATGAGGCCGACCCTTCCAAATATCCAGATGGAATTACGGAAGTAAATGGCACCCGCTATCCCCTACGCCAATACGATATGTATGGCGAAGTATTTGAAACCGGTTTCGAACAATTACACAACCTGTCCTTCTCGGGTGGTGGCGAGAAAATTGCCTACCGTCTCTCCGGTATGTTTGCTGATGAGGATGGTATCATGAAGACCAACAAAGACAGCTACAAACGCTATAACATCAATGCTTTTGTCACCAGTGAGATTGCCAAAAACTTGAATGCCAGCGCGAATATCTTATACAAAAACGACAACCGCACCACGCCAATGAATATGGGGGAAATGTTCTACCGCTCCATTACGCATGGCGCTTACATCAATACAGGCTATAATACCGGTATGGATGGTACAGAAGTACCCTTCGGCACGCCAAACAACTACCTGAAATACGAAGATCCCAGCTTAAATTATGGTGATGATCTGCGGATGTTCGGTAAGTTAGAATACAACCCTATCCAAGGCTTCAACATTACTGCTGAGTACACCTTCAACAAATCCAACACCAACAGCAAGTATTATCAGGTGCGTCATAAATACATGAACCCTAACAACTACAGCGAAGAATACTTATTCAACAACCAATACTACCAACGCGGAAGTAGCATCACCAATTACAATGCGTTGAATATGTATGCCAGCTATACACATGCCTTAGATCAACATAACTTTAAATACCTTTTAGGAACCAACTACGAGAAAAACCATTACGAATCATACAATGCCACACGTTACGATTTATTAAGCCCAGATTCCCCTTCTTTGGGAACCAGCAGTGGAAATCAATTTGTAAACGATAGCTTCGGGCAGTATGCGGTATTAGGCTATTTTGGCCGTATCAATTACGATTATGCCAATCGCTATCTCTTAGAACTGAATGGCCGTATCGATGGTTCTTCGCGCTTTCAAGACGGTTCCAAATTCGGTTTCTTCCCTTCGGTTTCCGCAGGATGGAATGTGACGGAAGAAAGCTTTATGTCTAGCATTCGCAATAGCATTCCATTGTTAAAGTTTAGAGGTTCCTTCGGGGAGATTGGAAACCAGGTAGTCTTGAATTCAGACGGCGGTCAGAATTACTTCCCGGTAATCCCGACCATGTCCGCCTCTAACGCCAACTGGATTAATCCAACCACAGGCATCCGCTATTTAACCATTGCGCCTCCGGGATTGGTATCCTCTACCTTTACCTGGGAAAAAGTACGCACGCTAAACGTAGGGGTTGATATTGCCTTATTCAACAATAAATTAAATACCAGCTTCGACTGGTTCCGCAGACAAACCATCGGAATGCTCTACCGGGGTGCCGATCTTCCTGCTGTATTAGGTGCCGAGCCGCCTTTCCAAAACACCACAGACCTAGAGTCTAAAGGTTGGGAATGGGAATTAACCTGGAAAGATAAAATCAATGAGTTCCATTATTCCTTAGGCTTCAACCTATCCGATAACCGAGGCTATATCACCAAGATTGAGAACAGCGCCGGTTTAATCAACGGGTATTATGTAGGCAAAGAAATAGGCGAAATCTGGGGCTATGAAACCGACCGTTTCTATACGGTGAATGACTTTGTGGATGGCTCATTAAACGATAAATTAATGGGTGGCACCCTGAAAGATGGTATCCCTGCGTTTACAGGTGTAGCCCAGAACCCAGGCGATGTGCTATTTAAAGACCTGAACAACGATGGTAAAATCTTCTCGGGTAATGGTACGCTGAGCGATCCGGGAGATATGCGTGTCATCGGGAATAACAACCGTCGTTATCAGTTTGGTATCAATTCAAACTTCTCCTATAAAAACTTCGATTTATCCATTTTCTTACAAGGCGTAGGGAAAAGAGACTTATGGATGGGTAGCCATTTACTATGGCCTTACTCCAACGAGTTCGGCACCCTCTTTAAACATAGTTTAGATTATTGGACCCCTGAAAACCAGGATGCTTATTATGGTCGTGTTTATGCGAATGCCGGCTTAAACACGGGTGCCAACCGTCGCGTACAAACCCGATACCTACAAGATGGTTCCTACCTGCGGGTTAGAAACATCACCCTAAGCTATAACTTGGGCAAGGACGTCTTGAAATCGAAATTCCTGGAAAGCATCCGTTTGTATGTTACGGGAGAGAACCTGTTCTTATTCGACAATTTACCGGCCGGCTTTGAGGCGGATGGCGTCGACTTAGGTTCCGGCGGAATTTATCCGTTCCTAAAGAAATACAGCTTCGGTTTAAACATCAATTTCTAAACATTCTGACGTATGAAAATTCTAAAATCACTTTTATATATAGGTCTGGCCAGCAGTTTAACTGCCGCAAGCAGTAGTTGCAGTAATTTATTGGATTTAAAACCCGAAGGCACACTGACCGAGCAAACCACCTTTGCTAATTACGATAATTTTATTGCCTATGCTTGGCAGTTTTATGGCATCTTCCCCGGATACAGCAATAGCGTTCCGAATTCGGAAGTAAATAGCGACCTGTTTTCCTTGGCCAACAACAATGCGACCTCCGATTGGTTGTGGAATCGTATCGTTATTCCAGGCAGTTCAGCAGAATACACAGGCCCATATAATCAAATCCGTTCCATCAATATTCTGCTCGACAATATCGATGGTAGCAACCTAAAAGATGCCGATAAAAACCATGTGCGCAGTATCGGCTATTTCTTTAAGGCCTATAATTACATGGACTTATTGAATAAATACGGCTCCGCTATTTGGGTAGAGCGTGCCATTAACGATGGCGATAAGGAAATCCTTTACGGCACGCCGAGCAGTCGGGATGAACTTGCCACTAAAATTCTGGACATGCTGCAATTTGCAGAAACAAATATTAAGGCAGCTGGCGATGGTAAAAACACCATCAATGTGCATGTAGTTCGCGCGTTACTTTCCCGCTTTGCTCTGCGCGAAGGAACTTGGCGAAAATACCATCGCTTAAACGACAGCGAAAAATACCTGCGCATATCGGCGGATATCGCTGCGAAGATCATTGGCAATTTCCCGGAATTGCACCCCGATTACGATGAGGTGTTCAATAGCGAGTCTTTGGCTAACAATATCGAGGTCCTCCTCTACAAACAGTATGAGGTAAACCAAATAACCCATACCCTAGCCTCTATGGCCAGGAACTCCTCCGGAAGATGGGATATAACCAAAGCTGCAGCAGATCTCTACCTGATGAAGGATGGACAGACGCGCTGGACGAGTCCTTTATTTGCGGGGGATGAAACGCCGTTCAAAGAATTCCGAAACCGCGACATCCGTTTGTATTATACGGTTCCGCCGCCATACAAAGTGCAAGTAAACCATCCGAGCTTCAATTTCACCTTAACCAACGATCCGGCAGATCGCGAGTATATCGATCTGATGAATACCTTATCGGTTGCTACCCGTAAAACCCTTCCTGCCGTAAACTGGCAAGGATTGGTATTGCGCCAAGAGCCACATTATGCCGATTATACCAATGGGCAACCTTTTAATGTGACCTTCTCGGGCTACCGTTTCTATAAGTTCAGCAACAAGATCAAGATGCTTCAGAATGAAGACATCAACGATGCGCCGATATTCCGTACTGCGGAGGTCTTTTTAAATTATGCTGAAGCGAAGTTTGAGCTTGGCGAATTGACACAAGCCATCCTCGATCAAACCATCAATAAATTAAGGAAACGCGGACAGGTTGCTGCACTCCAACTGGCAGCCATCCCTAGCGATCCGAAGCGCGATGCTACTGTAGCGCCGGCATTATGGGAGATCCGTCGCGAACGCGCAATTGAACTCATGGGCGAAGGCTTCCGCTTTGATGACTTACGACGGTGGAAGAAAATGGACTATGCCGCAGCGCGAAAATTAGGCCGCTACATTACAAAAGGTGTTGATGTACCTGAAAGTGCACCAATCCCTGTATTAAATAACGCTAAAGCTGGCTACATAGCCTATGAGGCCGTACCACCAAGCTTCCCAAGTTATTATTACCTTTACCCTATTCCTTCTGCCGAATTGGTGTTAAATCCAAATATCAAACAAAATCCCGGATGGGATAAATAATACATAAACCGGCATAGCCAGGCTATGCCGGTTTCTAAAACCTAGCCTATGCGTATTATAAACTCCTATATTGTACTATTGCTCCTATGCTCGGCGCAATGGAGCTTTGCCCAACAACCTAAGCCCAATATCATATTGATTATTGCCGATGATTTAGGCTATAAAGACCTCGGTTTTATGGGGGGCGAACATTTTCATAGCCCCAATCTGGATGCTTTAGCAAAACAAGCCCATGTCTATTACCAGGCGTATGCAGGTGCTGCCAATTGTGCACCGAGCCGCGCAAGTCTACTCACCGGCTTAAATACCCCCAGACATGGGATCTATACGGTCGGAAACTCCGCACAGGGAAAAAGCGCCGACCGAAAGATTATCCCCATTGCCAATACTGATGTCTTGAACGAAGACTTGCAAACCATGGCCGACTTTCTTAGTAAACAAGGTTACCAAACGGCATCCATTGGCAAGTGGCATGTCGGCGAAACACCGCTTAATTATGGCTTTCAGTATAACTTTGCGGGCAATCATCAAGGGCATAACAAACATTTCAGCCCTTATAACAATCCGGATATTCCGGATGGCGAAGCGGGCGAATACTTAACCGACCGGGTAACCGATGAGGCTATACGCTACATGAAGCAAACCCAAGCCGAAAAGCCTTATTTCATGTACCTCTCTTATTTTGCGGTACATACGCCAATTCAGGCACCCGACAGCCTTGTGCAACAGTATGCGGGTAAAAAAGGAACCGGCACAGAAGATTACCCAACTTATGCGGTCATGGTGCATTCCTTAGATCAGAATATCGGTCGAATTGTACAGCAAATCAAAGACAGCGGACAAGCCGAAAATACTTTGCTCATCTTTTGCTCAGACAATGGCGGCATTAATTTCATATCCCCACAAAGCCCTTTACGGGCCGGAAAAGGAAGTTACTACGAAGGCGGTATTCGCATTCCTATGTTTTTCCATTGGCCAACCAAAATCAAAGCCCAGCAAGACGAACAGTCTATCATCAGTCTGTTAGATGTGTTTCCAACGCTTGTAGATCTGCTGCATCCTCATGAAAACAAACCCAAGCTCGATGGTCAATCTTTATGGCCTACTTTACAGAACGGAAAATCGAGCCAGTCTACCCTGTATTGGCACTACCCTATTTATTTAAGGGCTTATAATCCGCAAGTAGATGATGGCCGCGACCCGCTATATCGCACGCGCCCCGGCACTGCTATTCGCCATAAAAACTGGAAGATGCAATACTTCTATGAAGATAATCAGGCCGAATTATACGACCTGAATAGCGATATCGGCGAACGCCATAACCTGGCGCAGGAACAGCCCCGCACCTTGCGAAAGCTTGAAAAAATGATGAAGGCCTGGATTGAAAAAACAAAGGCTCCGATTCCAACAGAATTAAACCCTGATTACCAATCGAAATAAAATGAAAAAACTACTCCTCCTTGCCCTGCTCTGTGCCGGGTTTTATGCTAAAGCACAACACGCAAAACCAAATATCGTCTTTATCCTTGCCGACGATCTTGGTATCGGCGATATTGGAAGTTATGGACAAACGAAAATCAGCACCCCCAACCTGGATAAACTGGCCAAGCAGGGTATGCGATTTACGCATTTCTATGCCGGCACCTCGGTCTGCGCACCTTCGCGCTCCGCGTTATTGACCGGGCAGCACACCGGTCATACCTACGTTCGGGGGAATAAAGAAATTGAACCCGAAGGCCAGGAACCCCTTGCCGATTCCATCCGCACTTTCGCCATGATTTTACAAGAAAAAGGCTACCAAACGGGGGTCTTCGGAAAATGGGGACTAGGCATGGTGGGAACCACAGGCGATCCGAACCGTAAAGGATTTGATGAGTTCTTTGGCTACAATTGCCAACGCCAGTCGCACCGCTATTACCCCACCCACTTATGGGACAATAACCAGCGTGTAGAACTTCAGGGCAATAATTTACGTCAAAAAGAAACCTATGCGCCGGCACTCATTCAAGCCAAAACCCTGGCCTTTATCGATCAGCATAAAGATAAACCCTTCTTCCTGTTTGTGCCTACGGTTTTGCCACATGCCGAACTGGCGGGCCCGGATGATGAGTTTTATAAAAAATATGAACATGCATTCCCTGAAACGCCACATAAAGGCAACGATTATGGCCCGAATGCGACCATTGCTGGCTATGCCTCCGTGCAGAAACCTCGCGCCACATTTGCCGCTATGGTGAGCCGTATGGATCATTATGTAGGGGAAATTATGCAGAAACTCGATCAGTACGGATTAACGGAGAACACCATTATTATCTTTAGTAGCGATAATGGTGCACACCGCGAAGGTGGTGCCGATCCGGATTTCTTCAACAGCACCGCCGGATTGAAAGGCTATAAACGTGATCTGTATGAAGGTGGTATCCGTACGCCATTATTGGTATCTTGGAAATACCATATCCCTTCAGGTGTAACGACAAGTCATGTGTCTGCCTTTTGGGATATCCTGCCCACCATCCAAGACCTGACCAATGATCAAGGTAAAGAAACCACCGATGGAATTTCCATCCTGCCTACCCTATTGAACAAAGGAAAACAAAAGCAGCATAAACACCTGTATTGGGAGTTTCATGAAGATGGAGGCCGCCAAGCGGTCATCTATAAACACTATAAATTGATAAAGTTTAAAGTGAAAGATCCACAGCAAAGCTATGTGGAATTATATGATTTGAAAAAAGATCCGCAGGAGCAGCATCCCATCCAGAATGCGAAATTGACGAAGAAAATATTGAAATTGATAGCGCAGGAACATCGGGAGAGTCCAATTTTTCCCTTATTACCCTAAAAATACCCCTTATTAGGTATTTTAAAGGTGCTATACAAAGGATATTTTTAACCCACAGTTTAACTACATCTCCAATATGTAGTATAAATCGTTATTAAGTTACCGTATTGAAACGCTAATGAATAAGTTGTTTCATTGTTTAGGCCCGCTCGGGTATTAGTTTTATAAATGGCTAGTAGCAAAACTACTAGCCATTATTATATAGGGCCTATAAATACCCTAATAAGTAATAGATAATGATAAATACAATGATGGTTCCGAAGCAGCCAAGGCCCATCTTTTTGGCGCCCCATCCAGCAATTAATGCTCTAAAGAATTTGTTCATATGTCTTTCCTTTTAAGTTTGTACCTAGTACTAACAAAAATCAGGACTATATGTTTGTTCTATAATATCACGAATCTCTAAACTATCGGCGAGGTATTGATGCAATTGTCGGCCATCGCCGTGTAAGGTCCAAATGGCCCGAGGCTTCACTTGTTCTATAAAAACTAAGATATCTTCCCAGTCCACATGATCCGATAAATACAGGCTGATATCGTTGCTGGCCTGCAGGCGGGCCCAGCCCGATGCAAAAACGCGCAATACATTTTTGGCCCGTCTATAGCTATTAAATGTTAATGGAGGTATCAAATACACTTTATTCTGCTCCGGTCCTTTCATCTGCTTTCTATTGTATAATTCATAGCGCAGCGGGAAATTGCCATAGCGATCGTATATTTTATGGAAGGCCAGCATACTGTGATGCACCAACACTTCCTTTTCGGGTAAGTAGGTGTTCAGCAGAGCAGTTAAGCGTTGGGCTTTACCCAAGGAATAGCAGCCTAACATAATGTTACTGGCGACATCCAATTTAAGGATTTCCGTCTCCGGATTGGGATGCTTAACCTCCGGATTGGCAAAGGTGGTTTCCGTAATCAGCACATCTGCTTCTACCATTTCAATAGGCTCGCAGGTAGGATCGGCCTGTAACTTATAATCACCTGTATACAAATAACGAACGCCCTTGTAGGTCATAAATATCTGCGCACTGCCCAATATATGTCCTGCAGGAATAAAAACCAGATCCACCCCATTGAGGTGAAAGTCAACTTTAAATTCAAAACATTGGTAGGAAGCCAAGGCTTGCTTGGCATAACGCACCTGCATAAAGGCTGCAGTAGCTGCCGTGCAATATATGTGTTTATGCCCGGGACTCGCATGATCAGCATGCGCATGCGATACCACGGCATGGTTCACCGGGTACAAAGGGTCAATATAAAAATCGCCATAAGGACAGTAATAGCCCTTATCACGTTTCACCAGAAAGTCTTCAATTATTTCAGCCATACAGCTAGGTATTCGATAAGAATTGTTGATGCAATTGCATAACCTGTTCAATAAGGCTATGCTCATCATCGTTATAGATAATAAAATCGGCCAGTGCTTCTTTTTCAGCTTCCGGCATCTGTTTGCTCATACGCTGGCGCACTTCCGCTTCCGTTAAGCCATCGCGCGCCATCACCCGTTGGATACGAACATCCTCCGGTGAACTCACTAAAATACAATAATCCAAGGCCTTATAGGAGCCGCTTTCAAATAAAAGGGCGGCTTCCTTTAAACTATAGGCTGTCGTTTGGGCATCGGCCCAATCTTCCCCCGCTTGAATGACGGCAGGATGCACAATGGCATTCAATTTTTTTAATTCCGTTTCATTGGAAAACACCCGCGCAGAAAGCCAAGCCCGATCTAGGCTGCCATCCGCATGATACACCTCTTTTCCAAACGTATCCACCAAGGCGGCACGCACCTGATCATTGGTATACATAATGGCTTTCGCTTCCTTATCGGCATCGTAGGTGGGCACCCCCAAAATTTTAAAAATTCGAGCCACCACACTTTTCCCAACACCAATTCCTCCGGTTATTCCAATTTTCAATCCCATATTATTTGCGCACAAAGAAATCTACATTTTGCGGTTCCACACTCAATACCTGACAAAAGTCTGGCACCTTGGTCATAATCACCGGCAAACTTTCTACTTTATGTTCCTTCCAGGCATCCAAATCCACCACGGCCTCAAAATCGCGGGAGGTCCATTTATTGTAATCCTTAACGGCAACCAGCACCGTCGCTTTCACCTTACTAGGCAAAACCCGAACGGAGGTATATTGTTTCCCATTTTCAACTTTAATGGGCAATTCGATCACTTTTTCGGTCATCTCCCCCACCGGTATCGTCACTTCGGCAAAGGTAGGATAAATGGTAATGTTTGTTCGCTGTTGGCGGTTTAGGTAGGCCACCGTACGTACATCCGTATTTACGTCTTTACCTTTAATGGTATCGGTTTCCAAGTATTCAATACTGGCAACATCTTCTAAAGGCCCTGTAATGGTGACATATTCTGGTGATGTTTTCGTCTCACCGACAATGCCATATTGTTTCTGAAAAGTAAGGGCATGCACCGCTTTTACCGGGATTTTCCGCTGCGTTTGCTTGGAGAAGTCGAAATATAAGGTATCGGGTGAAACGCCAACCACCTGTTCTTCCTGTCGGAATTGGCGATTAATAAAACCAATTTGATTGCCAAACACAATGAAATTCCGGTTTTTCAATCCACTTAAATCCACTTGAATCTTTGCTGTATCGGGTTTCAGGCGCTCCATCAACACTTTCCAGCCGGTCATCTTCAGCTTTACCGTCACCGTGTCCGATTGCAGGGGGTGAAAGGCCTTACTCTCCGGCAGGTTTACATAGCTCATGCTGGCCTTTTTCGAATAGATATAATCGCTCGATATGGCGAATAATGTCCAAGCTAAAAATGAAATAATGATGCAGCGTAAAAAAATAGATAATTTACGCCGTTGCACTTTACTGATTCGCCTCACTGCCATGCTACAAATGTACTATTTTGTTGCTAAAAATCCCATCCCGCCCCAGGGGGGCTGTTGCCGTGAAAAAAAGCATTTCAAGGTAAAAAGATGACTTTCCCTAGGAACTTATTGTTAAAATAATACGTAACTTTGTGCTTTAATTGAAGGACGTTAAAAATTCACTTTAATAATGATTCATTTCTTCGTGAACCAATCGAACAGTGTATATGCTGTTCAAACCCAAAAAGATTTATCTACCGAAGATATCTCCAAACTAAACTGGCTTTTTGGCAATGCTACAAAACTCAACGAACAAGCTTTAAACGATTACTATGTAGGCCCACGCGCTGCCATGGTAACGCCATGGAGTACCAACGCCGTAGAAATTACCCAAAACATGGGGATTGAAGGGTTAATTCGTATCGAAGAGTTTCAGCCGGTAAGTGCCGAATTCACGGATTTCGACCCGATGATTTCGCAAAAATACAGCGCCCTAACGCAGGACATGTATACCATCAACATTAGCCCGGAGCCTATTTTAGCCATCGATGATATCGCGGCCTACAACCAATCCGAAGGCTTAGCATTAAGCCCTGAAGAAGTGGATTACCTCAATGCCCTTGCCGACAAAATTGGACGCAAGCTGACTGACTCTGAAGTCTTTGCTTTCTCGCAAGCGAATTCCGAGCACTGCCGTCACAAGATTTTCAATGGTACCTTTGTGATCGATGGTGAAGAACAACCGACTTCACTCTTTAAATTGATTAAGAAAACCTCGGAAACAAACCCAAATGGCATTGTTTCTGCCTATAAAGATAACGTAGCCTTTGTAAAAGGCCCGCGCGTTACCCAATTTGCTCCCAAATCTGCCGATCAGCCTGATTTCTACGAAGAAAAAGAGTTTGATTCTGTTATTTCCTTAAAAGCGGAAACCCATAACTTCCCGACAACAGTAGAGCCTTTCTCTGGCGCTGCAACAGGTTCTGGAGGGGAAATCCGCGATCGCCTTGCTGGCGGTCAGGGTTCTTTGCCTTTGGCAGGTACAGCCATCTACATGACGGCCTACTCTCGCCTCTTGGCCGACAGACCATGGGAAAAAGGGATGGAAGAACGTAAATGGTTATACCAAACACCAATGGATATCCTGATTAAAGCTTCCAACGGAGCATCCGACTTTGGTAACAAATTCGGACAGCCATTGATCACCGGATCGGTATTAACTTTCGAGCATGAAGAAGATGGCCGTAAATTAGGTTACGACAAAGTGATTATGCAAGCAGGCGGTATTGGTTATGGTAAATTAGACCAGGCCAAAAAGCATAAACCCGAAGCTGGCGATAAAATTGTTATCCTAGGTGGTGAAAACTACCGTATTGGTATGGGTGGTGCAGCCGTATCTTCTGCCGATACCGGAGCTTTCGGATCAGGTATTGAATTGAATGCCATCCAACGTTCTAACCCGGAAATGCAAAAACGTGCCGCAAATGCCATCCGCGCATTTGTAGAGTCAAATCATAACCCTATTGTTTCCATCCACGACCATGGTGCAGGTGGACACTTAAACTGTTTATCAGAATTGGTGGAAGACACCGGTGGTTTAATTGATTTAGATAAACTGCCTGTAGGCGACCCTACTCTTTCTGCAAAAGAGATTATCGGAAATGAGTCTCAAGAACGTATGGGCTTGGTGATTGCAGAAGCCGATATTGAAAAATTAAAAGCCGTTGCCGATCGCGAGCGTGCACCAATGTATGCCGTAGGCGACGTAACGAACGATCACCGCTTCACCTTCCAATCGGAAAGTACTGGCGAAAAACCAATGGACTATGCCTTGGCAGATTTCTTTGGCTCTTCACCGAAGACTGTGATGAACGACAAAAAGCTGACACGTAACTATTCCGACTTAACTTACCAAGTGTCTGAGGTTCCAGCTTACTTGAACCAGGTGTTACAACTGGAAGCTGTAGCAGCGAAAGACTGGTTAACCAATAAGGTAGACCGTTGTGTGGGTGGTCGTGTAGCTAAGCAACAATGTGTAGGTCCATTGCAATTACCGTTGAACAACGTAGGTGTCATGGCCTTAGATTATAAATCGAAAGAAGGTATTGCCACTACCGTAGGGCATTCGCCATTAACAGCATTAGTCGATCCGGTTGCAGGCTCTAGAAACGCCATCGCCGAATCCTTATCCAACTTGGTATTTGCACCTATTCAGCAAGGCTTACAAGGGGTATCCCTTTCAGCCAACTGGATGTGGGCATGTAACAACGAGGGTGAAGATGCACGCCTATACCAAGCAGTAAAAGGTTGTTCAGACTTTGCTATTGCCTTAGGTATTAATATCCCGACAGGAAAAGACTCCTTGTCGATGAAACAAAAATACCCGAATGGTGAAAACGTGATTGCGCCAGGTACGGTAATTATCTCGGCCGCAGGAAACTGTACCGATATCAATAAAGTGGTAGAACCTGTTTTACAAAAAGATGCAGGCTCTATTTACTACATCAACCTATCCAAAGATTGCTTCAAATTAGGTGGCTCTTCCTTTGCGCAGGTAAACAATAAAATTGGTTCAGAAGTCCCTACCGTTAAAGATGCCAATTACTTCGCTAATGCCTTCAACAGCATTCAAGAATTGGTTGTAGACGGACAGATTGCTGCAGGACATGATGTAGGTTCCGGTGGATTAATCACCAGCTTATTGGAGATGTGCTTTGCCGATGTAAACCTTGCTGCAAACTACGACCTATCTGCCCTAAACGAGGCTGATACGGTTAAAGCCCTATTCAATGAGAATATTGCGGTGATTTTGCAAGCTAAAGACGATAGCAGCTTCGAGAAATTCATGGCTGATGCGCAAATTGACGCTGTGAAAATCGGACAAGCCATTGCTGGAACTACAGTAAGCATCAAAAATCAAAACGATAGCTTTAGCTTCGATGTAGCTGAAACACGTGACACCTGGTATAAAACCTCGTACTTGCTTGATCAGAAACAATCGAAAAACGGAACCGCCGATGCGCGTTTCCAAAACTATAAAAACCAGCCTTTGCAGTTTAACCTGCCGGCCCATTTTGATGGTAAAAAACCACAAATCGACGCCAGCAAACCTAGACCGAAGGCCGCCATCATCCGCGAAAAAGGATCGAACTCGGAACGTGAAATGGCCAACGCCATGTACCTTGCCGGCTTCGATGTGAAGGATGTGCACATGACAGACTTAATTTCAGGTCGCGAAACCCTGGAAGATATCCAATTTATTGGTGCCGTAGGTGGCTTCTCCAATTCCGACGTTTTAGGATCGGCAAAAGGATGGGCGGGCGCCTTCTTATACAATGAGAAAGCTAAAAACGCCTTGGAAAACTTCTTCGCCCGTCCAGATACCCTATCCGTAGGGATCTGTAATGGTTGTCAATTGTTTATGGAATTGGAGTTAATTAACCCAGATCATGAAGTTCATGGTAAAATGGGGCACAATACTTCCCAAAAACACGAATCAAACTTCGTATCGGTAAAAGTGCAAGAAAACAACTCCATCATGCTTTCTACCCTTGCTGGTAGCACATTAGGGGTTTGGATATCGCACGGCGAAGGTAAATTCAACTTACCATACGCAGAAGATCAATACCAGATTGTAGCGAAGTATGGCTACCAAGAGTATCCACATAACCCGAACGGCTCTGCCTTTAACACAGCCATGATGTGTGATAAAACCGGTCGTCACTTAGTGACCATGCCACACATCGAGCGTTCCATCTTCCAATGGAACTGGGCGAATTATCCCAAAGGTCGCCAAGACGAGGTAAGTCCTTGGTTAGAAGCCTTCGTGAATGCCCGTAAGTGGATAGAAAACCAATCGAAATAAGTTGGAATAACGTAATATAATAGAAAGTCCTGCAGGTATTAGCCTGCAGGACTTTTTTATTTCCTCCCTTTTATATTTCCCCCAAAAAAAATAGCTGCCTTGTGGCAGCTATTTTCGATTTTCATTTTAAAAACTTTCGTTTTATCAACATGAAGTGTGCAATCTAAAATAATTGTAAGTATTTAATGGAATAAAATATTCATTGTACAGCCTAAATATACGTGCAATCGGAAGGTATTGCAATAGGAGTTACCGAAGGTGCATAGTTACCTACAGTTAACTTTTAGGTAATAATGCTTTTACGTTGAAGTTAATGAAGATTTTTTATGAAGCTTTGTTGTAACGTTTGAGAAGCGTTGCTCTCCCCTTTGCAAAGGGGTTTGAAAGGGGAGTGAAAGGGGTGAGAAAAGGAAGTGAAAAGTATTTAGTATGGAGTATTTAGTAGTTAGAGTATGGCGTATTCAGCCGTTGTTTTTCGATTTGTCATGGAATTGTCATGGTGAGCGGAGTCGAACCACGAACGACTAGTACGTCAATGCAATCAAAAATGGTTAACACACTTACTGTCAACATCTTATATGAGACCAAAATTGCTAGCGGAGAAAACTGTGTTTACTGATTGCATTGACGTACCATTAGTTTGACACAGCTACCAATAACATGTTTTTGTAATGCTTTGTTAGTACAGGTGGGTTGTTTGGTTGATTGCATTGACGTACCAGTCGTTCGTGGTTCGACTCCGCTACCAATGACATTTTTCTACAAAACACTGTAAATAAGGTGGTTATGTATTTTGGTTTGCATTGACGTACCAATGGTTCGACTCCGCTCACCATGACAACCCTGGCCACAACGCGACACAAAGCGGGCCGCAGTTTACCAGCATAGCGTGCCGTAGTTTGGAAGCAATGCTTAACAAGCAATGCTACTTAATGTCATCACCTTCCAATAATTTTGCAAACATTTTACCCTCCTCATCATGACAAAATGGTGACAAAATGATGACAAAAACGATGGCACCACGCTCTAAATACTAACTACTAAATACTAAATACTCACGATGACACAGCCTTCCCTAATTCCTATGCAACCTCGATTCTTCCAAATCTAGCGTATGCTCTAACTCCCGCAAAACACTATCATCGTATTTCTTTTCGCCGAGCATGGCGTATAGGGTTTTGCGGCGGGTATTGATCACATCTTGGGTAATGCGTTTATAGAGTTCTTTTTCGTTGGCAATACGGATTTTGGACTCCTCGTCGATGGTGGAGGCGGAGGTATCCAGGCGGCGTTTCATTTGGGTATAGATCGCTTTTACCGTAAAGCTTTCGCGCAGTTCTTTTTCGTATTTGGATTCGACCATCTTCATCCCCTCTCGGGCCAGGCGATAGCGGATGGCTTCAATCTGCACCTCCCGAGGGATCTCCTCGGAGTTGCCGCGAAGCTTTAAGGCTTTGATTACCCAAGGCAGGGTGAGCCCCTGCAGCACTAGGGTGATTAAGATGACTACGAATGTAATAAACAAGATCAGGTTTCGGTGTGGGAAGGCCGAGCCATCACTGAGGCTAAGGGGAATAGCTAAAGCCGAGGCCAGAGAAACAACCCCGCGCATCCCTGCCCAACCGATGATGAGGGGCAGCTTCCAGCCTGGATTCTTTTCATTTGTACGGATGCTACGAAACATCATCCGTGGAATAAAGGCTGAGGCGTAGATAAATACAATGCGTAAAACGATAATCAGGGCGGTAATGGCCAAGGCCATCTGAATGGCCCATTCCATGGATACATCTTCAATGCCTTCAATAATAATCGGCAGTTCCAATCCGATTAATATAAATACAAAGCCGTTGAGGAGAAAGCCTACGGTATCCCATACCTCGCGGGTTTGAATGCGGGTATGGTAATCCATATAATCCTTCGCGCGGAAGGACAGAAACAATCCACCGGCGACGACGGCTAATACGCCCGACCATTCAAAATGCTCGGCCACGATATACATGATATAAGGCGCAATTAAGGTAATTGGCGTGGTAATACTGGAAGCCTTGGCGATGTATTTAAGGAATATATAGAGGATATGCCCGATAACAAGGCCGACAAAGATGCCCATGATGGCCAGCATAAAGAAATCGAATATGGCAGCTTGAGGTTCAAAACTTCCGGTAATTATCACAGCCAAGGCTAGTCGAAATACCGTAAGGGATGCCGCATCGTTCACCAGGCTCTCCCCTTCTAACAGGGTAATTCCGCGTTTTGGCATGTCGACATCCTTCAACACCGAGGTCGCGGCCACCGCATCGGGCGGTGAGATAATACCGCCTAAAAGAAAGCCTAAGGCTAAGGTAAAGCCAGGAATAATATGCACAGAAAGAAAGGCCACGGCCATGGAAGTGACAAACACCAATCCGAATCCCATAATCATGATGGAGCGTTTATAGCGCCAGAAGCTGTTCCATGAGGTATACCAAGCGGCTTCAAAGAGTAAGGGTGGCAGGAAGATCAGGAAAACAATATCGGGATTGATGCTAATTTCAGGGATGCCCGGAATCAAGGAAATAAGTAATCCTCCCACCACTAAGAGGATAGGATAGGATACTTTGATGCGCTGACTTAAGACAAATAACATGGCCATGAAGAAAAATAAGAGCATGACCAACAAAATATTAGATTCAATCATTTATTAATAGGTATCTTTGAACGTTATAAAATTAATGGAAAAAAACGCAAAAAATTTACATCCCAGAAATAAGTTCAATCAATCTTATGATATTGAACGTCTGGCTAAGAATGTTCCGGACTTACGGAAATACCTCTTAAACCTATACGACGACCAACTTTCGGTTGATTTTACGCAGCCTGAGGCAGTATTTCACCTGAATAAGGCTTTGTTAAAAACAACCTATGGTATAAAAGGTTGGCGCATATTGCCAAATAGTTTGGTGCCTACCGTACCGGGACGATTGAATTATATTCATTACCTGGCCGATTTATTGGGCGAAAAGAAAGGTGCACAAGTGCATATTCTAGATATTGGCACGGGTTCTAGCTTAATTTATCCGATTCTGGGGGTTAAGGAATATGGCTGGTCCTTCACCGGAACAGACACACATATCCCCTCTTTAACCAATGCAAAAGGGATATTGAAAGATAACCCCGACTTGGCGAAACAGATTCGCCTGCGGCAGCAAAATGACTCGAAGAAAATATTGGAGGATATGATTCTGCCGGGTGAATATTACGACGCCATTATGTGCAATCCGCCATTCTTCAAATCGAGTGAAGACCACGCGCAGAGTGTTGCCCGCAAAAACCATAACCTTCGAATCTCCAGCGATGCGGAGTCTAACTACAAAGGCTTGGCCACCGAGTTGTGGACGCTAGGCGGTGAGAAGAAATTTATTACCCAGTTGATTTACGATAGCTTTACTTTTAAGAAGCAAATAGGCTATTGTACCACGCTGGTATCCAATAAGGAAAACTTGAAACCTTTACGTGCCATTTTGGAATACCATAAGGTGGAAGACATCCAAGTGATTTCCATGAACCAAGGAAACAAGATCAATCGCATCTTGGCCTGGAAACTAAGCTAAACATAAAAAAAAGAGGCTGTATCATAAATAGTTGATACAGCCTCTTTTTTTGTGTTTATATTTTATGTTTTTATTGACCTACAATCATTAGGAGATTGACTAAGATTAAAAAAACCTTTATAATTTTTACTTAAATTTTTTAAAATAACCATCTATATAAACGGATTGAAAAAATCACTAAATACTTATGTTTTTAAGTAGCTTCTATGCGGAACGACTCTAAGTGATAAAACTTATACTTTTACGTTACATGCTTTAAATAAATGCTTGTTTAATTTGTGATTTTAATACGTATTAAAAATAAATTCTTCTATTATTTTATATACATTAAAATAATTTCTATACTAGAACAGGGAAAAATTAAATGTTATAATAAAAAAATCGAAGAAGAAAAAATAGAGTTTAAATAAAAAATGAAAATATTACAAATAATTACAATAGTATTGACAGGATGTTTATTGGGTATAAATCTGTATGTGCACCTATATGGTAATTACTCAAAAAAAGAAGAGGGTTGGATATTAGTAGGGCTTTGCATTTCATTATTATTTACTGTAGCCCTACAATATTATAATAAAAAAAACCTAAATAATTCTGATCCTGACAAGGATATCTTAAATAAATCTTAATTGAAGATTTTAATTTACTGTGTTAATAACAAATAGAAACTCTGTAGTACCTATACAATGGATCAAGTGAAGTTCTTGGGGAATACTGTGACAAGAAAAAAAAGAGGCCGTATCAACTTTTAGTTTGTGATACGGCCTCTTTTTGTTTAATTCAGTTTTGCTTAGGCAGTTTTTTGTGCATTAGCTGCTTTAGAAGCATCAAGAGCGACAGCAGATTTGTCGAAACGAATTTTTACGCCTGAACCTACATCTACTAAGAAAGTTGTATCGCTTACTTCTACAATTCTACCGTGAATACCTGCTGTGGTCACGATTTTAGAATTAACACCTAATTCTTCGATATATTTTTTATGGTCTTTCTGTTTCTTCATTTGAGGTCTGATCATAAAGAAATAGAATACGACCACCATCAGTAAAATCGGTAGGAACTGCATCATTCCGCCGCCTCCTGCTTGTAATAAAATAGTTGAAATCATCTGATTATTTTAATTTATTTGTTTACACTTATAGAACGGCCACTTCTCCCTTTAGCTGCACCGTGGTTACACGTTTTTGTGCATTGGAAGCAATGGTAATTATTTTTTGTTGCTGACCAACTTGGCCATGGCTGTCAAACTTCACGGTAATCTCGCCTACTTCGCCAGGTTTTACCGGTGTGCTGGTATAAGTTGGCGTGGTACATCCACAGCTGGCCGAAACTTGCGCAACAACAATTGGGGCTTCTCCTGTGTTTTTGAATTTAAAAACATGCTCAACCTGCTCGCCTTCTTTAATTTTTCCGAAATTAAACTCCGTTTCCTCAAATTCCATAATGCCACTTGCAGCAAGGGCATCTGTTCCTTCGGTAACTTCTGTAGCGGTTTCTTGTGTTGCGTCCTTTGCTGTTTGGTTACAAGCAGCAAATACGAAAGCACCTGCGGCTATAAGTAGGCTTAATTTCTTCATATGTGATTATGCGATTAACCCTCTGCCCTCTTTCTTAATACGACGTTGAGCGGTGAGGTCTGCTAATATTTTATCTAAAATACCATTGATAAAGGTACTACTTTTCAGTGTAGAAAACGACTTGGAAAGCTCGATATATTCATTAATTGTCACCTTAACCGGGATGGTTGGGAAGTGAATAAGCTCGGTAATCGCCATGCGCATCAATAAATTATCGATTAAGGCGATACGGTCGGCTTCCCAGTTTTTTGTTTTGGCAGAGATCAATTCCTGGTACTCTTTCGCATACTTAATGGTTAATTTAAGCAGGTCTAAAATAAAGTCTTTGTCTTCGATCCAGCTTGGGGTAAGGTCGGCTAATTTATTCTTTGCCGGAACTTCAGAGCTGAAGTTTTTAAAGGTTTTGGCAATCATGGCTTGTAACACCTCGCGGTCTACCGGCCAGTTGATGAAGCGTTCTTCGAAAGCCTGCTCTACATCGGTAGATTTCAAGATAATTTTCTTGAAGATATGTTTAATAATATCTTTCTCTACGGCGATGGAGCGATCTTCTTGCTCCAGGTATTCCAAATAGGTTTCGGAATCTTTTAACTGCGCGAAGATGGAACGTACGATCTCCGGGTCATAATTCCAATCTACTTTGTACTTTTTCACTTTTTCCAAGTACTCGCGGTTTTGACGCAAGGAATCGATAAAAGTGTTATTGTTTAATTTGGTTGAAGAAAACGTTTTGTCTTTTTGGGTGGGAATCCACTTATTTGCAATACCTTCCACATCAATCAGTACATATTCGGCCACCTCATCCAAAAGATTCAGTGTCCAGATGTACATTTCATCAACTTCCTCTACATTTTTCAGTAGACTTTTCTCAAAATCAGGAAGGTTTTTATCTTCCGACAAACTGTAGGCATACAATACTTGCATGACCTTTACCCGAAGGTGTCTTCTATTTAGCATAATTATATAAAGAACGAATATGTAATAAAGAACGATATTATACTATTATTTCAATTTCTTCATATCGGCGATGCGCTTTTCAGCAAGTTCCTTGGCCGCCTGATAGGTTGAAATATTCTCTTCGTTAGCCTTCTGGATAACGTGTCTTGTTGCCGTGTATATATGACGGATTAAATAATCTGTACGATCGGCACCATAGCCTTCTAATTCAGAGAAACAGCTGATTAAAGCACCTGAATTGATTAAGAAATCTGGTGTGTACAAGATATTGTTATCTTTCAATAGTTTGGTGGTTACCTCTTCATCCAACAATTGGTTGTTGGCCGATCCGGCGATAATCTTGCAACGCATACGCGGTACAGTATCTGGATTCACGGTGCCGCCTAATGCACATGGGGCATAAACATCGGCATCCAATTCAAAACTGGTGGAATAAGTAATCGGTTCCGCTTTATATTTTGCGGCAATTTTCATCTTACGCTCCTCGGTCATGTCGGAAACATAGACGCGTGCATTTTCTGCACGTAAAAGGGATACTAAGTGCTCGCCTACGGAGCCTACACCTTGCACGGCGATTTTTCTGCCGGCTAGGTTGTCGTCGCCATACAATTCTTTGATGGCGGCCTTAATTCCATAATATACACCTTTCGCTGCAAAAACAGTGGTATCACCAGCTCCGTTTAAGGAAGTCGGCAAACCTGCTACGTAGTTGGTTTCTGCATGAATGTATTCCAAGTCTTTTTGGGTGGTACCCACATCGATGGAAGCGATAAAATTACCGTTCAACCCGTTGATAAAACGGCCGAAACGACGCATCAAAACTTCTGATTTTTCGGTGCGGTTATTCCCAATGATAATGGCACTACCACCGCCAAGGTTCAATCCGGATAGGGACGCCTTGTAGGTAATGGCCTTGGAAAGACGCAGGGCATCTTCGATTGCTTCCGCTTCTGTGGCATAGGGCAACATACGTACGCCGCCAATTGCAGGGCCTAATGTGGTATCATGAATAGCTACAATCGCTTTCAAGCCAACCTCTTTATCTGTGCAGAAAAAAAGGTTCTGATGGTCAGATATGCGCATCAAGTCAAAAAGTGAGGAAGAATCCTTTTGCATAGGGTATATTATTTACAGCTACAAAAATAGCAATATTTTTGCATCCAAGCGTATACGGCGCAAAATAATAGGCCTAAACGGCACGAATTAAGAGTTTGAATAGGGAAGCCTGTCATTTGATTCAAAATCGCAAAATATTGGCTGAAAGCATTAACAACCTGTTAATCGTTTTACGGGAAATTAGGCCTTAGTTTCCGATAGCGGCCAGAGCGGATCGGAGAATTGCTATTCTTTTAACAGCCAGCAGATAATCAGACCTATTAATATTTAAAATTATCCCTTACTTTTGTTCTTGCATGAAAGAACTCTCCTACCTCAATAAGTTTTTCTATAAATATCGCTGGCGCATTGTTCCTGGGGTCATCTTCGTTATCATTTCCAACTATTTCGGCATTCTTCCGGCCCAGGTGATTCGGGAAGCTTTCGACTTGGTGAAAGATAATATCGATCTGTATCGCTTGTACGACGGCTTCGATCGGCAAGCATTGATCTATCAGGTGTTTGGCAGCAGCTTATTGTTCTTTGGTGGGGTGGTATTGGTCTTGGCTTTACTGCGTGGGATTTTCTTGTTTATGATGCGGCAGACCTTAATTCTGACCTCCCGCCATATTGAATACGATATCAAGAACGAGATCTATCAGCATTATCAGGAGTTGGATTTCGCCTTCTACCGCAGGAATAATACCGGAGATTTAATGAACCGGGCCACCGAGGATGTAAATCAGGTGCGTAATTATTTGGGGCCGGCAATTATGTATGCAATCAATACGGTGGTGCTATCCATCATGATTATTTACGCCATGTACAGCGTAAATGCTAAACTGGCCACCTACTCCTTGCTTCCGATTCCTATTATTTCGGTGTTGATCCTGTTTGTGAATAAGGTGATCAATCGCCGTAGCGAACGAATCCAACGACAGCTTTCCCATTTGTCCTCTTTTGTGCAAGAAACCTTTTCGGGTATCCGTGTGATTAAAACCTACACGCGCGAACAGGATAAGATGGATTCTTTTAAAGAAGAAAGTAATAAATACAAGGACATCAATTTAAACTTGGTAAAGGTGCAGGCGGTGTTCTTTCCGTTGATTATTTTTTTGGTGGGCTTCAGTACGATTATTACCGTATATGTGGGAGGCTTGGAAGTGAACAACGGGAACATCACAGCGGGTAATATTGCGGAGTTTATTATTTATGTGAACCAGCTGACCTTCCCGGCGATGTCGCTTGCTTGGGTAACTTCCCTAGTGCAACGTGCCGCTGCTTCGCAGAAACGTATCAATGAGTTCTTGAAAACAAAATCGGAAATTGCCGAGGGTAGCCAATCGCCGGAAATTGAAGGCGATATCCGGGTACAAGATATTTCGTTCACTTATCCGGATACGGGTATTAAAGCTATCGATAACATCAGTTTCCATATTCCGAAGGGGGAAACCCTGGCGATCATCGGGAAAACAGGATCGGGAAAATCGACCCTGGCGAACCTGCTGTTGCGCATGTATGATGTGGATGCCGGAGCCATTAAAATCGACGGGCAAAACATTAAATCCTTAAGAATGGAATCCCTTCGGGAACAGATCGGCTTTGTTCCGCAGCAGGTATTCCTGTTCTCAGATACCATTGCTAGGAATATCGCCTTTGGTTTAGATACCGTGGAGATGCCAAAGATTGAACAAGCAGCTAAAGATGCTGCCGTTTATGATAATATCATTCATTTTGAGGATGGCTTTGAAACACACCTGGGTGAACGCGGGATTACCCTTTCCGGCGGACAAAAACAACGCGTATCTATTGCCAGGGCGCTGGTGAAAGATCCGAGTATCCTCATCTTTGACGACTGCCTATCGGCTGTAGATACGAAGACCGAGGAAGAGATTCTGCATAACCTCAGCCGGATTATGGAGGGCAAAACATCCATTATTATTGCCCACCGGATATCGACGATTAAAAACGCGGATCAAATCCTGGTGCTCGATGATGGAAAAATTATCGAACGCGGCACGCATGAACAATTATTAACCATGAATGGTGAATACGCATCGTTATACGAAAAACAGCTTTTAGAAGCCTAGAACCTTTACGTAAAAATTATATTTTTTCTTAGTCTAGGAACTTAGCAAAAAATGAATTAATTTAAGGCAATATTCATTAGCCAATCAATTATGAAGTTTTTTCTAACCTGCTGCAGCATGTTATTTGCTAGCACATGGGCTGTTGCACAGTCTACTAATTTACCCAAATTAACGGTAGCTGATTTTACGACAGACCATCAACAAATAGATACCGCCGCCAATGCCATTGTTTTATTTGAAATCGGACGGTCTGAATTGGATGTCCAAGAGTCAGAGGGTGGATTACACCTCAACTTCTACTGTACCATCCGGAAGAAAATCCTGAAGAAAGATGGCGACACACACGCCACGGTGGAAGTTCCCCTCTTTAAATACGGTAGTAAATACGATAAAATCAGAGAGATTAAAGCCTCGACCTACAACCTGGTGAACGGGCAGATTGTGGAAGATAAGCTGAAGAAAGACGCTATCTTCACGGAGAAGGTGACAGATTACTACGATCAGGTGAAGTTTACTTTGCCCAATATCCAGGAGAACTCAATCATCGAATATAGCTACCGCATTTACTCTCCGCAGATCTTTAACTTGAAGACCTGGTATTTCCAGTCAGAAATCCCTACTGTTCAAAGTGAATATACCGCTGTTATTCCGGCTATTTTCCAATATAACGTCAGCTTGAAAGGACATTATCCGATATCCGACACGAAGTCTACCAAACTATCGGAACACTTCCTTTGGGGCGGCAAAAGACAAGACGCCTCCCGCATGACCTACATCATGAAAGATGTACCGGCATTTAAAGAGGAGGATTTTATGTTGGCACCTGTCAATTACCTATCGGCCATCAATTTTGAGTTAAGAACCTATCACGATCCCAACGGCTTGCTGAAAAACTTTACCAGAACCTGGAAAGATATCGATATGGAGTTGCTGAATGACAAGGAATTTGGTGGTCAGATTAAGAATAAATCTGTCTATAGCAAAATATTGCCAACGATTATCCATAAGGACTCTTCCAAATTACAACAGGCAAAAGCTATTTATAGCTATATCCAAAAGAATATCACCTGGAATAAAAACCTAGGGAAATATGCTGAAAAAGGCATTAAAGATGCTTTACAAGACAAGAAAGGTAATATGGCCGATATTAACCTAGGCTTGGTCTCGGCGTTAAATCTGGCAGATATTGAAGCCTATCCGGTAATTATCTCTACCCGTTCGAATGGTATCCCGAACATTATTCACCCTGTGATTACGGATTTCAATGCAGTAATTGTATCGGCAAAAATAGATGGCAAGGATTACCTATTGGATGCAAGTGATAAGAACCTACCTTTCGGACTGCTATCCCTCCGATCGATCAATGACCGCGGTAGGATTATCTATTCGAAAGTGAATTCCGACTGGATCTCTTTGGTGAATCAGATTCCAACAAAAAGCACCTATAACATCAATGCTAAAATCAGTCCGGAGGGCTTGATTACAGGGAAGATTGATAAGTATTATACCGGATTAGAAGCCTGGATAAAAAGAACGGAAGTGGGTGAATTTCCGACTCTGGAAGAGTATGAGGAAAAAGCCATCGAAAAGGCCTCGGGCATACGTATCCTCAGTGCGAAGATTAAAAATCAAGATAATCTGGAGGAATCTCTGGTGGAAACCATCGACTTTGAAATGGATATCAAAGATAATATGCAGGGGAATATGCTGGTGATGAATCCGGTGCTGTTCGAGCGACAGCGCAAGAATCCATTCAACTTAACGGAACGTAACTTCCACGTGGATTTGGGATCGGCCCAATCGGAGGTCTATAATATCAGTATTCAAATACCACAAGGCTATACCTTGGAGCGGGCACCGAAGAATACGGCCCTTACCCTGCCGGAGAACTCCGCAAAATATAGCTACCGCTCCGTATTTCAAGATGGGGTCTTAATGGTGCAACAGATGCGTAACTTGAACAACGCGATTTATTCTCCAGAAGAGTACTTCCATTTGAAAGAATTCTTCTCCCTCTTGATTCAGCAACAAAATACAGACTTCCAATTCAAGAAATTATGAGATTAGTAACGGGATTTATCCTTTTTATATGCTGCTATTCCAGTACTGCCTTTGCCCAATACGCTGTAAGTGACATCCCCAAAGAGCTGCTTAGCCGCGCTTCTGCAACGGTGAGACTTGAAGAAATGACCATCCATATGAAAGCGCCGAATGATGTGGACATTATGAACAAAACCATCATTACGGTGCATAATAAAGCCGGTGAGAAGTTTGCAGAGCAGACCCTTGGCTATGATAAAGTAAGACAGATCAAAAGTGCGAAAGGGGAAATTCTGGACGAAGACGGTAAAGTGATCCGTAAATTTGGCCTGAAAGATTTTAAAGACTATAGTGCTTCCGGGAGTTCTACGCTATACTCCGACAGTAGAGTCAAGGTGTATCAACCCATGATGAATAACTACCCTTATACGCTAGCTATTGAGTATGAATACCGCTATAAGCAATCTTTTGGATTACCAGCATGGATTTTAAACTACCAAGAAGGCCTTTCGGTTGAGAAAAGCATCTTCAAGTTTACGGCAGCTGAAAGCAGCAAGCTTAGAATCAACGAGAAGAATTGCCCGGTTAGCCCCAAAGTGGAAAAGAATGGAAAAACACAATCCTATACTTGGACCTTTGAAAACATGGCAGCCAATCGTGTGGAGCCATATAGCCCTATTCGTCGAGAATCAGCAACCATTGTGGAGGTTATGCCTGAGGAGTTTCAGTACTATCAGTTTGCGGGTAAAATATCAGATTGGCAATCCTTCGGTACTTGGTACAATAGCAACTTAGTAAAAGACAAACGCAACTTACCGCCTGCAACCGTAGCCCAGATTAAACAATTGACCGCCGATATGGCGACGCCGAAGGAGAAAGCTAAAGCCTTATACAAATTCCTACAAACTAAAACCCGATACATCAGTGTACAGATTGGGATTGGTGGTCATGAGCCCTTTCCTGCCGAGCAGGTGGATCGCGTTGGCTATGGCGATTGTAAGGCCTTAGCAAACTACATGCAAGCCTTATTGGATGTAGTCGAGATCCCCTCCTATTACGCTATTGTGACCGCAGGGAATCAACAAGTCGACTTTGACCCTAACTTTGCTAGCTTGGATGGCAATCATGCCATCGTGTGTATTCCTTTCGAGAATGACACAACCTGGTTGGAATGCACCAGTACGAATTACCCTTTTGGGTACCTTGGCGATTTCACAGATAACCGATTGGTATTGGCTGTAACGAAGGATGGCGGTAAAATCATGCGCACCGCAAGCTACAGCTATGATGAAAGCTTACAGCATCGCAAATCTAACCTTACATTGGACGCCAGTGGCAAACTGAGCGGCAGCTTATCAACCTTGTATAAAGGCAACCAATTTGACAACCATTTCTCAAACTATCACGAGCATCTAGACGAGCAGAAGAAATCCTTACGTCAGCAATACGATATCGATCGCATCGAATTTACTGAGGTAAAATATAACTTAGACGCCGACAAGATTGAGCTCACAGAAGAGCTTCAAATCGATATCCCTCGCTATGGCATTGTCAATGGCAACAGCTTAACCTTACATCCCAATATCTTTAACCGCGGATCCAGTATTCCGGAAATTGTTAATCGGAAGAAACCGGTCCGTATCTACCGCGGCTATACAGATATCGATGAAATTGAAATAGAACTGCCAAATCCGAAGGAGCAGCATATTCTGCCTTACGAGAAGAAATTAGAAGTGCCGATGGCCACTTACCATCAGACCGTATCCAAGGTGGATGGGAAGCTAAAATATTATCGTAAAGTGGAATTAAAAGAAGGCACTTTCCCAGTAGAAAGCTATGTAGAATTCAGCAAATTTATGCGCGAAGTACAAGCTTCAGATGGGATAAAATTTAATTTAACTTTAGTTGATAAAAAATAAAACATTTTTATATCTTTGGCCTACGCCAAGGGGGATTAGCTCAGCTGGCTAGAGCGCTTGCCTGGCAGGCAAGAGGCCACCGGTTCGAATCCGGTATTCTCCACAGATCAAAGAGGTAAAAGACTAGTAGATAGAATTTTACCTCTTTTCTTTTATAGGCGATTCCGATACCCCTCCTCCCCAGCTCACTTTTGGAACACCACTAGCCCATTCAAAAATTGCTCACTCTTCCGTCAAAAACTACCGCAGCTTGGCCAACTTTACGCCCAAAAATGCGCAAGGACAAGCAACAGCAACGCCAAGGACTTGGGTTTTGAACAAAAAATCCGTAATTTTAATTACATTATAAATCTAGCACGACATCACATGACAACCCTTAGTTCTGCTTTTTCCACTCCCCTATTGTTATGGCAAATCCTATTGCTCATCGAATTAATAGCGAAAGTCTTTGTAATCTATAAGGTATTAAACTTTGCTGCCTTTAGCCGGGTAGAGAAATTCGTATGGGTAGTTTTTGTGCTGTTTATTCCAGTGCTGGGAAGCCTTATTACGTACGCTTACCTCTTCAAAAAGAAACAAGAGAAAATCGAACAGGCAGCTTAATGCAGCCTCTACCTGCGGAGGAAGATCCTATCTTTTACGCATCAAGATATAGAACACAACAAAAAGGGCTTTGCGAATGCAAAGCCCTTTTTCAATGTTTTATACTAAACCTTAGTTGTTTTCTTCTGCAGGTAATACAGAAACATAAGATTTATTGTTTGCTTTTTTGCGGAAAACTACTGTTCCATCAATTAAAGCATACAATGTATGGTCTTTACCGATACCTACGTTTGCATCAGGATTGTGTTGTGTACCACGCTGACGAACGATGATGTTTCCAGCGATAGCTTGTTGACCACCAAAAATCTTGATACCTAATCTCTTACTATGTGACTCACGGCCGTTCTTGGAACTACCCGCACCTTTTTTGTGTGCCATTTCTTTATCTTAATTTATGACTTGCGTCAGATTAAAAATTCGATTATAAACTGATACCAGTGATCTGGATTTTAGTGAATTGTTGACGGTGACCGTTTTTCTTTTTGTAGCCTTTACGACGTTTTTTCTTGAAAACGATTACTTTTTCACCTTTTAAATGAGACAAAATCGTAGCTGAAACTTTAGCGCCTGAGATACTTGGCGTACCTACAGTAAATTTACCACCGTCCTCTGCTAACAATACATTGTCAAATTCAATACTAGCGCCTTCATCTCCTTGTAAACGGTGTACAAAAAGGAATTGGTCTTTTGCAACCTTAAATTGCTGTCCTGCTATATTTACTATTGCGTACATTGTTATGAATTAATTGTTATTATTTAATGAGTGGCAAAGATAAAACTTATTTTCTACTCAAACAAACTTATTTTAAAAATCTAAGTGCAGCTTAGTTTTGCCAATTTAACTCCCCATGATTCAGGATTTCCTGCCCGATGACGTTCAGCTCCTCATCCACCTCCGTTTGATAAATAACAAAGTATAAAGGCTTCTGTAGGTCTTTTACCGGGATAGTAGCCTCAGATTCTACTTGATAAACCTGTGTAACAGTACGTATGGCTGTCCACTCTATTGGCCTTCCTTGCGGATGCTTATCGAAGCGGTGATCTTGCAGGTCGGTAAAATACCAGTAGCTAGGTGCTTCATCCGATAGTAGGATGGTCTTCTCCTCATTGAAGAAGCCTTCCGCCATACCCGTATTCTCGAACCAGCTCACTTCCAAATCGGCCTTTCCGATAGCCGAGCGATACAAGTCGGCATCTTGTGTAAAAGCAATCAGGAAAGCATCGTTGTTTTTCACATGAAACAACAGCTGAAAAGGTTTCTTCTTTAAGCTAAACGCATGGTCTTTCTGCGGAACGATGGCGTAATCTTGGCGCACTTTCACATTCACCTGGGTCTGTGCCTGGCTGCAAAGTGCCAGCAGGGTAAAAGCTGCAAACAAAAGGCTCTTTATATTCATATTGTAAATAACGAAAAATCCCCCAACACAAAAAATAGCTGTTTTGGGGGATTTATTTATAAGAGAAATGGAAGGCTTAGCCTACAATTTCCTGAATCTCGTTCATAATTTTTTGCGCAATGGCTTCGGCAGCCTCCGGTGTATGCCCTTCCGAATAAATACGGATGATAGGCTCTGTATTCGATTTACGCAAATGCACCCATTCGTTCTCGAAGTCTATTTTCAATCCATCGATGGTCGAATGTTGCTCATGCGCGTATTTCGCTTGCATCTTCGCCAATAAATTATCGATGTCCAAACCTGGGGTCAAGGTAATTTTATTCTTCGACATAAAGTATTGCGGAAGCTCAGCACGGTATTCCGAGGCTTTCTTACCTAACTTCGCCAAGTGCGTTAAGAATAAGGCTACCCCTACTAAGGCATCACGTCCGTAGTGGGAAGCCGGATAGATTACACCGCCATTTCCTTCACCACCCATCACCGCGTCAACTTCTTTCATCTTCGTCACCACATTCACTTCACCTACAGCCGCAGCGAAATACTCACCGCCATGTTTTAAGGTCACATCACGAAGTGCGCGTGTAGAAGAAAGGTTAGAAACCGTATTTCCTTTTTTATGGGTTAAGATAAAATCAGAAACCGCCACCAAGGTATATTCCTCACCAAAAAGCTCCCCATCTTCCATCATAAACACCAAGCGGTCTACATCCGGATCTACGGCAATACCTAAATCAGCTTTATTCGATAAAACAGCTGCCGATAGGTCGGTTAAGTGTTCTTTTAAAGGTTCCGGATTATGCGGAAACTGTCCGTTCGGCTCGCAGTGAATCTTGTACACCGTTTCTACGCCCAAAGCTTTCAACAACTCAGGAATAAAGAAACCACCAGTACTATTCACGGCATCTACCGCAACTTTAAAGTTTGCCTTTTTAATAGCATCCACATCCACAAATTCCAAGGCCAATACCTCATCGATATGTTTTTGTAAGAAGCTATCGTCTTTGGTTACTTTGCCAAGATCTTCCACATAGGCAAAATCAAAGTCTAAGCTTTCGCCCAAGGCCAATACTTCCTGCCCTTTGGCATCGTCAATAAACTCGCCTTTGCTATTCAATAGTTTCAAGGCATTCCATTGTCCCGGGTTATGCGAGGCCGTCAAGATAATCCCTCCTGCTGCTTGCAACTTCGGAACAGCAATCTCTACCGTCGGCGTTGTTGAAAGGCCAAGATCGATAACATCGATCCCGATGCTTTGCAAGGTTCCGATTACTAAATTGGAAACCATTTCGCCAGAGATGCGCGCATCCCGACCGACAACGATCGTTTTGTTTGCCGCTCCTTCCGTCACGATTTTACCATAAGCAGCCGTAAATTTCACAATGTCAACGGGCGTAAGGTTATCCCCTGGTCTTCCACCAATAGTTCCTCTGATTCCAGAGATTGATTTGATTAATGCCATACAAGTTCAAATTTATAATGCCCGTAAATTTAAGGCATTTATACAATTAATTCGATTTTTATTCTTTTTTTCCATTATTTACCTATCTTTGTTGCAACAATGTTTCATTTGCAATAATAGCCAGGCTACTTGCATTTTTTTTTTAGATTTGGTTAGCAGTAAATGTCGAACAAGTCTATTCCAATATTATGTTAGAAAAAATAATTCAATTCGATCAAGATTTTTTCCTGGCCATCAACCAAGGACTCAGCAACCCAGTTTTCGACTGGTTATTGCCAATCTTACGAAACCCATATACCTGGTCTCCCCTCTATTTATTTTTGATCATCTTTTTCATCAAGCATTACGGCAAAACCGGCATCTTGATTGTCGCCTGCACCTTGGCCACCTTCGGAATTTCCGATGCCACTTCTTCCCATTTAATCAAGAAGTCTGTCAAGCGCGTTCGCCCTTGTAACGATGTTGTTTTCAAAAGTGAAGTTAATCTTCGGGCGCGCTGTGGTTCCGGTTTCAGTTTTACATCTTCCCACGCTACCAACCATTTCGCCATGGCTTTCTTCTGGATCGTCTTATTCCGTAGAAAGTGGCGACATACCTTATGGCTCTGCATCCTATGGGCCGCATCCATTTCCTTTTCCCAAATCTATGTAGGCGTCCATTATCCGCTCGATATTCTCTGCGGAGCCATTGTAGGCGCGTTGATAGGTTTAGGCACAGGTTACCTCTTTAAACGATTTTATCCACGCTTTTTTGAACCCAAACAAATTCCATCACCAGTTTCTGCATGAGTAGTTTCCTAATTGTATCGATCTTATTTTTCTCTGCTTTAATTAGCGGTATCGCGGTATTCTTTGTTAAGAAAGACAATACCCAACTTTTAAAACTAATCCTTTCCTTCAGTGGGGCGTATTTATTCGCCATCACGGTACTGCATTTAATTCCCGAAGTTTACCATAGTGGCCAAACATCGGGCGAAGTAATCGGATTATACATTTTAGGAGGTTTCTTATTCCAGCTGGTGCTTGAGCATTTCTCGCAAGGTATTGAGCACGGCCATATCCACCAGCACGAGCATAAATTCCCAATGGGGATTCTAATCAGTTTGTGTTTGCACGCCTTTTTAGAAGGTTTCCCTTTGGCTTCAGGACACCGCAACGAACTGGTATTTGGTATTGCCATCCACCATATTCCGGCTGCCTTTGCCTTAGGAAGTTTATTGATCAACACCAAACTTTCCAGACAAACCATCACCCTATTTGTGGCCATTTTCGCGGCCATGACACCACTAGGATTCCTAATTAGTAAAGGCATCTCCCAAGGTGATATCGGCGATGTGTCACAATACTTTGATAAGATGATGGCGGTCGTAATCGGTATCTTCTTACATATTTCTACAACCATTTTATTTGAATCGGGATCAGCCGATCACCATACCTTTAATAAGAAGAAAATGTTGGCGGTATTATGTGGGGTATTAGTCTCCTTGGTCAACTTCTTATTACCGCATGAGCATAACCACGGGCCGCACAGTCATGGCGAGCCACAGGAGCATCATGACCATTCGCATGAAGGCCACGACCATTCGCATGAGGGGCATGATCATGAGCATGAGGGCCACGATCATGATCACGACCATCAACATTAGCTAATTGGCTCTTCCTCGTAGGAAGGGCCTCTGAACTTATCTAAAAGTTCACTCAATAGCATACACTCCTCTTCGGAGATGTGGTTCGGGAGAACATCCTCCAACATCATGGAGCTTTCAATTTCCTGCAACAAGTCCAGGCCACGTTGGGTAATCAGCAAATCCACAGCACGTTTGTCACTGTGGTTCTTTTCACGGGTTACCAGGCCTTTGCTCACAATACGATCCACCAATCTACTGATATCGGGCGTCTTGGTCAGCAAGCGTTCTTTCAGTAAATTGTTCGTTACAGGATTAGGAAACTGCCCCCTTAAAACCCGCAATACGTTAAACTGCTGCAATGTCAATTGCTTAGCCCCGGCACGCTTCTCTAATACCACATTCAGCCAATTGCTGCTGTAAATTATATTAATAGTAGCACGATGCCAAGCACTAGCAAATTTACGAACCTTTACTAGCTCTTCTATCTTTGGCATAATTTAATATATTAGTGTGACTACCTACAAATTAAAAGATTTTAATTGTTTATATTTGCTCCCGTTGAGATATTTTTATTCAAATTAATTCTAAATAAGAGCGAATGCAAGATGTGATTAGCCTGGATAAGCTAAAAATCGGCGAAAAAGTAAAAATTAATAAAATCCAATCCCCAGAAATCCCCGCCAAGTTTTATGAACTTGGATTCTACCCGGGTTCTTTAATCGAAATCAAACACAAAGCTCCGCTTAACGGCCCTATCTGTGTCAATATCCTTGAAAACAACGCTTTAATAGCCATCCGAAAATCAGAAGCTAAACTCATCCTTGCAGAAAAAATCTACTAATGGCAAACCCAACAATTATTCTGTTAGGGAATCCAAACGTTGGAAAAACATCCCTATTTAACAGGCTTACCAAACTCAATCAAAAAGTCGGCAACTACCCCGGCATTACCGTAGAAAAACGAGAAGGAACCTTAACAGCAAACGGCAAAAAATACCATGTCGTCGACTTGCCCGGCACCTATACCCTCTTCCCAAATTCCTTAGATGAGGAGATCGTATTCAACGTATTGAGCGATAAAAACAACAGCATCTATCCCGATCTGACGGTGGTTGTTGCCGAACCGGCTACCATCAAAAGGTCTATTATTTTATATCAGCAAGCCCGAGAGTTAGGAGTCCCGGCCATTTTCGTGGTCAACATGATCGATGAAATGGCAGATAAGGGAATCGACATCGATTTCCCCAAACTCGAAGCCTACTTGCAAACCAAGGTCTATAAAATCAGTGCCCGTACCGGAAAAGGTATCGAGCAGTTGATTAAACATCTTGATGAGAAACCCGGTTTATATTTCGGAGGGTTTCAAATCCCGACCGAATACCAAGCCGCGATGGACGAAGCACGCAAGCTTTTTCCACTGGCCACCGATTACCTCACCTGGCAATACCTTGCCCAAGAACAGGTAGGCATCCTGTCGCCGGAACTGCAAAGCAAACTTGCCGACATCCGAAGCCGCCATGGCTTGCAGGCCCATGATTTACAGAAAAAAGAATCATTACTACGTAACGATAAAACAACGGCAGAATTAACGCCTATTGTCAATAAATCGCAAAACCAAAAGTTAGGAAACACCAATAGCATCGATAAATTATTGCTGCATCCAGTTTTGGGCTATATCATCTTCTTTGGCCTCTTGTTTCTGATCTTTCAGGCCATATATGCCTGGTCTGGTCCGTTAATGGATTGGATTGATGGCGCATTTGCCGATTTAACCAGCTACCTAGACGAGGTATTGCCCGATGGGCCTTTGGCCTCCCTTTTTATCTATGGTATTGTGGCAGGTATCGGGGGTATCGTTATTTTCGTGCCGCAAATTGTAATCCTCTTCCTGTTCCTTTCCATTATGGAAGAATCAGGCTACATGAGCCGCGTGGTGTTCTTAATGGATCGCTGGTTAAAGCCTTTCGGCTTAAACGGAAAGTCTGTTATCCCTTTGATGTCAGGAGCTGCCTGTGCCATCCCAGCGGTGATGTCGGCCCGTAACATTGAAAACGCAAAAGAGCGTTTGCTCACCATCCTAGTTACGCCGTTTATGACCTGCTCGGCACGCTTGCCGATTTATATTGTCATCATCGGCTTAGTTATTCCCGACGACACCTTTCTCGGCTTTAACATGCAGGGTATGGCTTTATTTGTAATGTACCTACTAGGCATCATCGGTGCCTTATTCTCGGCCTTAATCTTAAACCGAATCATCAAAAGCGTACGTTCCTCCTTTTTAATTTTCGAACTACCTACCTATAAAATGCCCGATTGGAAAAACGTGGCAACCAATGTTTGGGATAAGGCTTCCGGCTTTTTGTTAGATGCTGGTAAAATTATCCTCCTGATTTCCATTATCCTTTGGGTATTGGGTAACTTTGGTCCTAACGATAAATTCTACCAAGCGGAAGACTATGTAACGCAACAAGCACCGGATTTGCAAGGCGATGAGCTGGAAAAAGCGGTAGGCTCCTATCAATTAGAGCATTCTTTCTTGGGTTATATCGGCATGGGTATCGAGCCATTTGTACGTCCTTTGGGCTACGATTGGAAGATGGGAATCGGTTTGATTTCCTCCTTTGCCGCCCGCGAAGTGTTTGTAGGAACCATGGCTGTGGTTTATAGTTTAGGCGACGATGTAGACATTGAAGACGACGAGCAAAAGAACACCCTATTGGGCAAAATGAAATCGGAGATCAATGCCAATACCGGCAAACCCGCCTACAATTTAGCTTCAGGAATTTCGTTATTATTGTTTTACGCATTTGCGATGCAGTGTATGGCGACCATTGCCGTGGTACGTAAGGAAACAGGATCCTGGAAATGGACACTGATCCAAACAGCCTTCATGACTGGCCTAGCCTATTTGGCAGCCTTCATCGCATACCAACTTTTAAAATAATGGAAACGGGTCTACTTATTCAATACATTATTATTTTCATCCTTTTTGTCGGAGCAGTGTACTTCGTTGTACGCTCTTTTATACCGAACAAAAACAAACCGAAAGCTGGCTGTGGCAAAGGCTGCGGATGCGATGTAGACCTTAGCCCTAAGAAATAAAAAGAGACTTAAGCGGCCCGTGTTATTTTAATAATGCGGGCCGTTTTTGTATTAGGTGTTGTCAACGTGCTGTTATAGTGCTGTCATCGTGAGCGGAGTCGAACGACTAGTACGTCAGTGCAATCAACCATACTTAACACGCTTACTAACAACGCTTTACAAAACCATATCATCGGTAGCTTTTATCGGTAGCTCTCATCTTTAGCGAAGTTGCAGGACGAACGACTGGTACGTCAGTACAACCCATCATGCTTAACACGCATAATTATCAATTACTTACACAAAGATTTTGTCAACAACAATTGCTTTAGGCATTGCTGCTTGCACTGACGTACCAGTCGTTCGTCCTTCGACTTCGCTCAGGATGACAGCACGCCATGACAGCACGCCATGACAGCACGTTAAATACAGCTTTTGCTTTCCCCCATTTCTCCCCCCTTCTTCTCCCCTTTCTCTCCCCTTTCTCACCCCTTTCATGCCCCTTTGCAAAGGGTTAATAATAAGCTAAGCAAGGTCATTGAAAAAAGTATACTAAGCCCCATATCGGTTGAAGCGAAAGGAAATGCCATAATGCATACGCTATTTACCGTAATTAATAGGTAATTATTTTTCTGCATGTTATATTTTTGCAATTATTTAGAATAATTACAAATAAGACATGATGAATTACACTAATGTAAGAGGCGTCTTATTCGGGCTCATCCACTGTATCTTTTTGTTCAGTGCATGCAGCAAGGATAATCCCCCTCTCAATCCCACCCAACCTGTTCAAGAGGAAAAAATCATTCGAAATCTTAAAGGTGATTATAGCACCAAGCCTTTCTTCAAGTTTAGTACGGGCGAGGTGGTAAAAAAACCTGCTGGCGACAATTGGGATATCTGTTTTGAACATGCCCAGCTCAAAATCAATGGGGGTACCATGGACAACCCGATCCGTACAGGTGACGCAAGAGCAGTTATTTTACACACGGCTTACCTCAACGTGAAGAATGTGCCAAACCTTGGCGGTTTACGTCAGGATGTGGGGAAAGAAGATTATGCCTTAGGATACCGCAGTGGTGGAAAGACCTGGTATTTTATGGATGCCAATTACTTCTACATTCCTTATCCTGAAAAAACTCTCTTCTTCCAAACTGCCGATAAAAAAGGCTTCGTAAAGATGCAAATCCTAAGCTTCTATCGGGATATGCCTTCTATGATTGGCGAGAACTATGAAACTATGGGTCCACGTGGTGGCTACTTCACCTTCCGTTACCAATACATTGAAAAAGGACAACGCTTCCAGTAAAATCCAACAAACACAAACCAAATGATTACTATAAAAAATATACTTGCTGCAGCTTTGGCACTTGCATGCCTTTCGACTAGTATGTCTTGCCGAAAGGAATTAAATGCGTATGGCACTTATGTAAACCAACCAGATCCGGATCCGGAATACGGTGAGGCTTTATTGGTTTATTTTAAGGATAAAAACCAAAAAGAATACAGCATAAACAAGGCTTCAGCCTTTCTTAGCGAACGTGCTATTAAACGTCGTCAAGATCAAAAGATCGCTATCGATTCCACGGACTTACCGGTAAGTCCTACCTATATAAAAGAGTTATTAAAGCATACCAATGCCAAGCTGTTAAACTGCTCGAAATGGTTGAACTATGCGGTTATTCACCTTCCAAAAGATTATAAGGAAGTGAGTTCGATCCAGAAACTAGCAACTGTAGCGAAAGTGAAATCCTTAGGTATTCACCGTGGTTATGAAGAGCCGGTTATTCCACCGGTTATCGATGATAACATCCTCGATAGCAAGGTGAGCACAGCCGAATTAGATAAAATGGAAGTTTCACAAAGCACGTATGGCAATACCTACTTCTTGTTGGAACAATACAACGCCAATTTCTTACACGAGCAACACTTCTATGGTAAGGGCAAAATGATTGCATTAATGGGTATTGGTTTCGGTTACATTAATGAAAAGGCCGAAATTGCCCATTTACTTAGTGAGAAGAAAATTGTAGACACCTATGATTTCCTGTTCAACCGCAGCGATTTGCGTACAACCACGCATAAGGGAAATAATCAATTGGCATTAATGGCAGCCTTAAAGCCGAATCATTACATCGGCCTATCTCCTCGTGCTGATTTTGCCCTCTTCCGTACCGACCAACACGGTAACCAAGAGCCTTTCTTTGAAACCAGTTGGGTAGCAGCATTAGAGCGTGCAGATAGCATCGGCGTTGATATCGTCAGCTCATCTCAGGTGTATGGCATTAAATTTAATCAGCCTGAGTTTGATATCACACCCGAAACTACCGATGGCCGCGCGATTAGTAGCCTTGCTGCCGATGCAGCCTTTAACAAAGGGATATTGACGGTGCAAATGCAACCTCAAAAATCAGGTCCATTGAATTTTACCTTGCCTCCAACGGATGCTAAGAACATCATTACCGTAGGAAATATAGATAGAAAGAATAAACCGATCTATTCAGCGATTAACAAGCCTACCGCCGATGGACGTATCAAGCCTGAATTAGGGGCCTTATCTTTTGACATTCCCGTAATCTACGGTTATAGCAATTCCTACAGCTCGGGAGAAACCCCGCCAATTATTGCGGGTTTAATCGCCTGTTTATGGGAAGCCTTGCCCGGAAAAACCGCTAAGGAAATTAAAACCCTGATTCAAGAAACCGCCAGCCAAGCCGATACTCCAGACAACAAGATAGGCTATGGTATTCCAAATTTTAAAAACGCATATGAAAAATCTAAAAAATAATAGCCTTCGCAAAGGCCTGCACTATGCTGTGGGTGCCATGCTGTTTACGGTGATTGCTGCATCTTGCCAGAAAAATGGAACCAGCGATATCGATTTAAAATCGCATAAAAGAACGGTTATAGATTATGTATTGGACCATGAAACCATGTATTTGGTGAAATACAAATTCCAATACAACAACAAATACCAGGTTACCAAAGTCTTCCGTGGCGAACGCTATGCAGAAGATTTTCAACTGCAATTAATCGCAGAAAGCCATTACGATCCGAAGAACAACACGGAATTACCTGACTCCGTATCCACCTTCAACACCAAAGGTTTTAAATCTGGGGTCATCTTAGCGCAGGATTTTACCCCTGTTGTGGAAGAAGAGAAAGGCGCAAGCTATACCTGGCCAACGCGCAACAATAAATTGTTAACGGTGGCGGGCGGTAAATTTGCCTTGGCTGTAGCCGGTAAAAAGGTAGACTGGGCCGGAACAGGCCATATGGGCTCGGGAAGTACCATCAACATGATGCACTTCTTGAAATACTTAAACAGACCAAACCTTCGTGACAGCATTCAATTGTATGTGCAGCACAAAACAGATGGCACCAAACGTAATTTTGACGATTTCCGCATCAAGTTTAACCCTTCCGGTTATCCGATTGATATGGGCTTCTATGATGCCATAAATGCCGATTACGAACAATTAAAAATTAATTACCGCGAAGAATAATTCCAGTTTTATGAAATTTAATACAATTACTGCGCTCTTACTCTCCTTAACCTTAGGTAGCAGCTTGAGCTCATGCAATAAACAGGTAGCCTTTGAACAAACTGACCGTTTGAGCATTGCCAAAAACTTCAACTTAAATGAAGTGCGCAACAACCAAGGCGAATTGTTAGAACAATATAGCTATAACAAAGATCAGCAGTTAAAAGAAGCCTTATTATTTGGCGGCGACAGGTTTACGTTCCGTTACAACAGCACGGCCAACAAACCCATTGCCTTCAATGATTACCAATGCAGTTATGACGCGCAAGGCCGATTGACCCTTGTAGAAGGGCCCGAGCTTTCAACCGCCCGTATTCAATATGGCCACAATAAAATAGAGGTGATTCAAACCACCCGCACCATTGTACCGGGTCCGAGGCCTACCCTTTCGGATACATTAACTTTTTTATTGGATGACAAAGGCACGGTCATCAACGCCACCTTGTTGCCTAAGAAAATAGCCTTTGAATTCCGCTATGACCATAATAAAAGTCCTTATTTCCGTTTGAATGAAGCCTTGTTCCCGGTATTACTGGCATACCCGGTGAGTGAGTTTTACGGCCAATTGGCGGGTTTTATATCCAATAAAAATGTGCAACGCATTTACCAAAACGGTATCAATGTGAGCACCAGTGTTGAAAAACCATTAGTAGAGGATTTTAGCTATCGCTATGATCATTTCAAATACGATGTCCCGACTTCCAGCAATTCTTATACGGGTCAGGGTTCCGAACGCCGCTATATATACAGTGAATAATTAAAATCCATAATGTTAGTCATGACAAAAACGAAAATCCTCTATATCACCATTCTCTTTATCCTGTGCATTCCGCAGGCCTGGGCACAACAAATCCTGCAAGGTCGCGTCGTGAATGAATACGGCACCTTTTTGCCGCAAGTTCAAATTACAGATGCCAAGGAAGGTTTGTTGGGAAGCACCAACCTAAAAGGAAGCTTCCGCATTACGGTTAGTGAATTCCCTTGTACCATAACCTTTAAAAAAGCAGGTTATGAGGTTAAAACCTTAACCGTAGAAACCAGCGAACTGCTAAAGGTGGAATTAGCCAAGCAATCGGAATCGATTAGCGAGGTGTATATCCTTGGCCAATCTAACCACGACAAGGCCTATGAAACCGCCCATTTAGATGGTTCCAAATTAATCAACAGCTTTGAAGCCAACCCGATTAACAGCTTACGTGGTCGTGTTGCCGGTTTGCAAATGACCGCAACAGCAGGTGGTGTTACCTCCGGCAGCGGCATGGTTATCCGGGGTCAGAAATCCCTTGTGGGTTCCAACCAGCCTCTTATTGTTATCGATGGAATTCCTATTGAGAACGAAACCTCAGGTGCCAACCAAAACGGTGGCCAAGACTGGGGAAATGCCCTTAAAAACTTGAACATGTATGATATTGACAATGTACAAGTATTGAAAAGTGCAGCCGCAGCCATTAAGTACGGTTCCCGCGGGATGAATGGGGTTATTGAACTCTACACCAAAGGCAACAACAGTCCGGAAGGATTCACTGTTGAAACCAATTTAGGCGGTAGTTTCGGGAAAGCATTCAGTATGCCTGAATTGCTGAACAACGAGACGATTCAGTTAATTAACGACAATCGATTAGCCTGGCTATCTACAGCCAGCGATAAATACTACAACTCGTTTGATGTAGCAAACTCGCAGGTTGGTAATATCGCTGCTAGCTATACCAACGATCGTACGAAACTTCGTTTATCTTACACCGCAGATTATAATAAAGGAACTTACGTACGTAATACCTTGGATAAAAATAACCTGATGTTAAGAGCCAATCAATTATGGACGAAGAAATTCCAATCGGAATTGGGGCTTATTTATAACAACAGTACCTCTCGCAATGCGCCTAGCATTGGTGCGCAGAAATTTGCGTCCCTAGGTCGTACGTTTATGGAATATCCGGTAGATTTTGCCGCAGCCTCAAACAACGATCCCTTTGAAAGTGAATCGGCATGGCATTTATATGGCCATCAGGCGAAGAAGTCTGGGGATACCTTCCGTGCCTTCTTACAGAACAGCTGGCAGATTACCGATGATTTGGCGTTTAAATTCGGCGGTAATTACTCCGATCAAAATACCCGCACCCAAGAATATGCTGGTGGTTTCTTCGAGCGAATGTTGGGTAACCAAAGTATTTTCCACCAAGAAAATGCCTACCGCAATAGAGCCAACGAAACCGGAAAAGACTGGATGCTAAAAGGAGAATTCAATTACCGTTTAGCATTAGAAAAACAGCAGTTTCACGCTAGTTTAGGCTACGATTACTGGCAAAGTGAGGGCGGCATTAATGGCCAATCTTTTGTGCCAAATGACGCTAACTTCCATATTTTCAAAAATGGCGGTGAAAAACAAGCGATCAAGAAGTTTGAAGGTGCTGAGAACATGCGTTTATTGAACCAATTCACGATTCAGCATGCCAACCAAAAAAGCATCCACGGTGCACATTTATTGGTGAACTACCAATATGGCCAAAACTTCTATGCCAATGCTGGCACACGTGTAGATCAGGTCAAAACCCTGAAGAACATCAGTAAATTAGGGAATTTAACCCAGGTGTATCCTAGTTTCGGGCTATCCTACCTTTACGGTTCTGCCCTTCAAAACTGGTTAAAACTACCGGAAAAAACCTTGACTTACGCGAAGTTACGCGCAAACTGGGCCTACACCGGAAATGTAACGGGCTTGTACCATTACCAATCTGCAGTAACGGATGATTTAGAATTACCTTACCCGGGCTTAAAATCGGTGTACAAACCTTATTACAGCAATTCTGGGACTTGGGGATTACGTAATTACCAGACAGGATTCTCGTACGAATATGCCAGAGAGTTGGAATTGGGTACCGATGTTAGCCTTTGGTCTAACCGTTTAGATTTGCACTTCACCTGGTACCAACGCACCATCGATAATTACCTATACGACATGATTAGCCCGTTAGAGCAATTTAACAAACCGCTACGTGACGTACATGCGAAAGTAAGAAACCAAGGTTTGGAGATTTTAGTTCACGCCGTTCCGGTGCAGAGCAAATCATTCAGCTGGCACAGTACCTTGAATTTGGCGAGAAACAACAATAAGTTCTTAGCTTTAACCAGCCAGTCTACGGCAGACCTTTCCAACTTAGGTAGCCAAAACGACGTGAGCTTAGTGGCTTCTGTAAATGGTAACTTCGGTAATTTATTGTCGAGCTATGCACCTAAGACCAATGCGAAAGGACAAGCTATTTTGAACAGTGCGATGGAGTATGTGCCGGCAGGTGAAGCAAAGGTTATTGGTAATACTTTACCGAAATGGATTGCAGGTTTTGAAAATGCATTGACCTACAAAAACTTCCAAGTAACGGCCTTGTTAGACGCTAAAATCGGCGGCGATATCTACTCCGGTACGCATGCCTTATTATACCAACGTGGCGTATTGGCCAATACAAAATTTGGCCGTTCCAAAGAATTAGGTGGGGTTGAGCGTAAAATTGCGACCTTCCAAGAGAATCCGGAATCCGGAGAACTGGAAACCATCTATAAATCTACGTTCGATGGAATCATTCCGCAAGGCGTTTTCGACCAACAAGTATACTTGCATGGCAAAGACGTTTCGGGATTATCCTTTGAAGAAGCGCGTAAATTAATTGGTAAAGACGCCAATGGCGAATACATCTTGCAACCATTAACAGCCAGCGACTACTACGAAGGTTTCCATGAGCGTGCCGGTGTTCGCGACCGTTCTGTATTTGAAAACACGTATATCGCGCTTCGCGAAGTTAACCTTGGTTACCACCTTCCATCCGCTTTAGCAAGAAAGTGGTTGCATGCTGAAGCTGCTCAAGTAGGTTTGGTAGGTCGTAACCTTGGTTATATCTACAAAAACTTACCTTATCATTTGAATCCTGATGGGTTCTACAACAATAAAAATGGAGGATCCTTCGAATATGCATCCTTATTGCCTGTTCGAACCTTCGGTATGTTTGTAAAAATCAATTTCTAACTCTTGAAAGGGTCAAGGATTATCCTTGGCCCTTTCTCCATTTTAAAACATATGAAAAACCAACAAATGATTTTCTTCTTTCTGCTCTTATTTGGATGCATGGCCAGCGGCTGTTCGAAGGATAGTCCAACCCCTGCACCCCCAGCAATTGGAAAGGAACAGTATGTTCGCGATTTAAATAACGGTACCTCCGTTACGGGAAGACCGGAAGGCAATGCCGCTCCTATTTACTTCAGCCTACAGGAAAATAAAGTGATGCAAAAAGACGATAACTGGGATATTGCCTTCTCCGGACTTGCGAATACGCAGATTATTAGCAACAGCAAAGCAAATGTTTGGATGGAGGTGCTGAACAGCCCCTACGATAAAAGCCACAGCAAACCTTCCTTGCCTTTTAATCAATCGACCTCAGGAAATGTTGCCTATGGCGAACAAGGCTGGTATATATACGATGTATTGACACACGTGATATCACCAGTTAAAGGAAAGACTATTTTTGTGAAAACAGGAAATAATAGGGTATTCAAAATCATGATGGTCAGTATCTATCAGGGTGCTCCTGAATTTCCAACCAAGGAAGATCCGGTCACTTTCCTGCATTTTAAATACCAAGAGCTTTTCTCTTAAGGCCATCCCCATGCTGCGGATCCCTAGAAAGGGAGTTCTGCAGCATTTATTCCTTGATATCTACCGGGGATACCCCATAATACTTCTTGAAAGCACTACTGAAATTGTTCTGATGGCCATAGCCGGTTAGGGAGGCAACCTCATAAACGGGAAGACGTTCAACCAAGAGATAGGCCTTGGCCTGCTCCATCCTGATCCGGGTGAGATAATCATGGATCGTCATGGAAAAGTAGCGTTTAAAATCCTTGCGTAATTTACTTTCGCTGGTCAGCACCTCGGCCGCAAGCTCCTTTTGTGTCGGCGGATTACTGATCCGGTTATCTAGAATACCCTTGGCTTTCTCCAATCGCTGTATATCTTCCTGGTTGAAAGGCTCCGAAACGCTGGGTGCCTGCTCGAAATACTGCTCAAACTGATACATCAACAGACTTAAGATTCGCGATTCGGTATGCAAGCGGCGTATTTCGCCAAGCTTCCGACAATCGACCAATTCCGCTATAGCCTGTTGCATCTCAAAGGTAGCACACTGATCTTCCTTCGCGTAGGAAACATAGCGACCCCGATCAAGCTCCTTGATAAAGTTGCGATGCAATAGGGATTCCCGCTTAATCAGGTTCAGGTAATAGGATTTGGATAATACCGCAATAAAATACGTGTACTCGAAACCTTCCCGTACTTCCTGTACCGAATTGAAGGATGGAATATAACGGATGTTATGCCGACTACGTTCTTGCTTCCGACTGGCATTCAAAGGCCTGTAGAATATAAACTGACTCGTTACCGCTTCGCCCTCAATTTCTGTCTGAAAATGAACAGGTTTGGCAAAGTTCATTCGGGATTGCAGGATAAATAATCCGCTGGTGGACAGCTGGAAGTTCTCCATTTCAATGGATCCTACATTTATTTTCGACCTATTTTCAATCAGTGGATTTTCTGGTATATATTCATCAAGTACCTCCTCGACGAAGAGCCACTTATTTAACTCTAAAATCTTACTTTTAACTATCATAGCACATTTCGCTCCTAAGCTATCTTACTAATTAAAACAACATGTTTCAAAGGTAAACAATATTATTTATAATCATTCTAAATAAGTAAAGAATATGAGGAAAATAGCCTAAGGGTAGGAACTTTTCGGCAGCGCAATAGGATGTATCTCGCTGTATATGAAGCTTTAACCCTGATTACTCTGTTTTAACCATTGTCACAAGGCCAATTTATCCCTGGAATGTATTAATATTTAAAAGGAAAAATATATCTTGCAACCTATAAGGGGTAAAAACTGGAGATAGATTCCCCATTCGAGCTATTTACGTTGCCATAATTAATCTAATATCGTGCAAGAAAATAAGGACAAAGAACTAAAAAGAGGCTTAAGTAATCGACATATACAGCTTATCGCCTTAGGAGGTGCCATCGGGACAGGCTTGTTCCTCGGCGTAGGGCAGGCTGCTATTCTAGCCGGACCATCCGTTATCCTAGGCTATGCGATCGCTGGGTTGGTCGCATTTTTCATTATGCGACAATTAGGCGAAATGGTGGTCGAAGAACCGATATCGGGTAGCTTCAGTTCCTTTGCTAATAAGTATTGGGGGCCTTTTGCAGGCTTCGCTTCCGGCTGGAACTATTGGATCTTGTATATCCTGGTGAGTATGGCGGAACTAACCGCTATCGGCAAATACGTACAGTTCTGGTGGCCGGAAATCCCATTATGGGTATCGACGCTGTTCTTCTTTTTCCTGATTAATGCGATTAACCTCGCTTCCGTCAAGGTGTATGGGGAAACGGAGTTCTGGTTCTCCATTATCAAGGTTGTCGCGATTATAGCGATGATTATCTTCGGAGCTTACCTGCTGATCTCCGGGAATGGCGGCGAACGGGCCACGGTAGCCAATCTCTATAACGACGATGGCTTTTTGCCCAAGGGCTGGCTCACTGGTGACTCTTCTGTAGGTTATCAAGGCTTACTGGCCGCGCTGGTCATTATCATGTTCTCCTTCGGGGGATTGGAATTGGTGGGTATTACGGCGGCTGAGGCTGAACATCCGGAAAAAAATATCCCGAAAGCTACCAATCAGGTGCTATGGCGGATATTGGTGTTCTACGTGGGTGCCTTATTTATCCTATTCTCCCTGATGCCTTGGCGCTCCATTACAGCAGATACCTCTCCTTTTGTGGAAGTATTTGCCACCCTCAAAGGCTTTGAATTCGAGCTGTTCGGAAAGACCTTCTACTTCACGAGTATTATTGCAAACGCCCTGAATATTATCGTATTAACAGCGGCATTATCTGTATACAACAGTTGTGTTTATAGTAATTCAAGGATGTTATTCGGATTGGCCGAGCAAGGCAATGCGCCGAAGTTCCTGAAGAAGCTGAATGCAAACCACTCGCCAGTGAATGCGATCTTGGTATCGGCGGCCATTGTGGCTGTCACGGTTATTATCAACAAGGTTATTCCGGAGGAAGCATTGGGTATCCTGATGTCCTTGGTGGTATCCGCATTGATTATCAACTGGATCATGATTACCCTGACGCATATGTTCTTCCGCAAGAAGAAAGATGCCGAAGGTATTAAAACGAAGTTCCCAACCATCCTATACCCCATCAGTAATTACTTTAGTTTGCTGTTTTTATCGGGGGTATTGTTGATGATGTGGTTTACAGGTTTGAAAATATCGGTAGAATTGATTCCGATTTGGCTTGTTATTTTATTTATCAGTTATAAATTAGTACAAAGAAATAAAGCCAAACAGCCACAAGAATAAGCGAATAGCCGTTTAATGCCTATGAAGAAAGTTATTCCGCATCTTCTATTTTTGCTTGTATTTGCTGTGCAATTGTACAGCATCCATAGCTATGCAGATGAACTCCGGATGCTGAGCAAGGTCTTGATTTGTCCGGTGTTGATCGGCTTTCTCTGGTTAGAAACTCGCTTATCCACTAGCTTTTACAAGCATATTGCCATCGGGTTATTCTTCGGTTGGCTTGGCGATATCTTCCTGCTTTTTCCCGATTACTTCTTGTTCGGACTTGGCGCTTTCCTAATTGGACATGGGTTTTACCTCTTTGCCTTTCTCGAACAGTTCAAGAAAGCCGATATGCGAAGGGATCGATTCTTGTACCTGATTACGATGGTTTTAGCCATCTATTCGTTGTATCTGTATCAAATATTGGCCCCAAGCTTGGGGGTAGAGAAATACCCTGTTATTTGCTATATCTTCCTGATTGCCTTGATGGCGGTCTTTGCGTATGGCCGTCGGCATAGGACCAGCATGGCAAGCTTTATAGCAATTTTCTTTGGCGCCCTCCTCTTTGTCATCTCAGATTCCATCCTTGCGATTACTAAGTTTGTGGCCTATGTCCCCAATTCAGGGCTAATGATTATGCTGACTTACATGTTGGCGCAATACGGTATTAGCTTAGGAGCCGTATGGCATAAAAGCTATCAGGAGAAGCTATCCAGCACCGATAACCGCAATTAAAAAAGAGGCAACAAACTGCTACCTCCCTCCCAATTTAAGCATATTTAACTAAGAACATGATGCTGATTGATGGCTCTTTTCATAGCTATCCTGATGGACAGAAGCCACAGCACGTCCTGATGGATCGTTAAGGTTTTGAAATGAGGCATCCCATAATAAGGCTTCCGGGGTACTGCAGGCTACGGATTTAGCCGATGGCACGGTCAGGGCAGCCGCTTCCGAAGGGAAGTGCGATTCAAAGATGCTCCGATACAGGTATTCTTCTTTATTTTTTGGGGTATTTTGTGGGAATCGGCTTGCGGCGGTTTCAAATTCGGTATCTGTAACCAGGCGCTCCGCTTGTTCTTTCAGGGTATCGATCCAGGAATAGCCAACACCGTCGGAGAACTGTTCCTTTTGTCGCCAGGCGATACTTTCCGGCAGATAATCCTCGAAGGCTTTGCGTACGACCCATTTTTCCATGCGTCCGTTTTTAATCATTTTATCTTCCGGATTGATGCCCATGGCGATATCCATAAACTCCTTATCTAGGAATGGTACGCGTCCTTCCACGCCCCATGCGGCAAGTGATTTATTCGCACGCAGGCAGTCGTAGAGGTAAAGTTTCTTTAATTTTCGGACGGTTTCCTCGTGGAACTCTTGCGCATTCGGCGCTTTATGGAAATACAGGTAGCCCCCGAATAGTTCATCGGAACCCTCTCCGGATAGCACCATTTTAATACCCATAGATTTAATCACCCTAGCCAAGAGGTACATCGGTGTAGAGGCACGTATGGTGGTCACATCGTAGGTCTCTAAATGATAGATGACGTCACGGATAGCATCCAGACCTTCCTGAATGGTGAAGTTCACCTCATGATGAATCGTGCCGATATGGTCTGCAGCTTTTTGCGCAGCAATCAGATCCGGCGATCCTTGCAAGCCCACCGCAAAGGAGTGCAACTGCGGATACCAGGCTTCTTCCTGATCTTGACTCTCGATACGCTTAGCCGCAAACTTCTTAGTAATCGCCGCGATGACCGAAGAGTCCAATCCACCTGACAACAAAACGCCGTAAGGCACATCCGACATCAATTGCCGATGCACAGCCTCTTCCAAACCTTCACGCAGGGTTTCCAGGTCGGTTTTCGCCTGCGCTACGCTAGCATAGCTTTCCCAATCGCGGCTGTACCAGGCTTGGGGCTCCATGCTTTCCTTGCTATACAAATAATGTCCCGGAGGGAATTGCTGCATTTCCACACAGAAGCCTTCCAAGGATTTCAATTCAGAGGAAACAAACAGCTGTCCGAATTCATCCTTACCATAATACAAGGGAATAATCCCCATATGGTCACGAGCAATCAAGAAGGTATCCGAACGGCCATCGTAAAGGGCAAAGCCAAAAATACCATTCAGTTCTTCGATAAAAGCAGGACCTTTCTCCAAGTAAAGGGCCAATACCACCTCGGAATCGGAAGCTGTAGAAAACTGATAATTAGGGAGCGAATTTCGTAGGTTTTGATGATTATAGATTTCCCCATTTACTGCTAACACCACTTGTCCATCCGGGCTGAACAAAGGTTGGCTTCCAGACTTCGGATCAACGATCGCTAAGCGTTCATGCGCCAGGATAGCGCGCTCGGCACTGTAAATCCCCGACCAATCCGGTCCTCTATGACGGATTCTCTTGGCCATCTCCAAGACCTGCGGTCTTAATGTTGCCGATGGCTGTTTTAAATCAAATGCACCTACGATTCCACACATAAAATTTCAATTTTAATAGCTTTTAATTCTTTTTATTTAATGAATGACACAAAGTAAATAAGAATAAAATTAAAATCATAATATTTTTCATTTTTTATTGAAATAAACATAATATTAATAATGTTTATTTGATTATTTAGCATTCATTATCTATTTTTATTGAAACTAACACAATTTAAATAACTCATTCTACAAGTTGAAAATCTTGAAAAATCAAGTAGAATAAAATTGTTATCTTAGTTCGCTAAGCGCGTTATAGTATGGCAGGAAAGCAGCCTACTATTAACGCGAAGATTATGAAGGAGATGCCTCAAGCCATGCCATATGACCAGTTATTAATTGCCTTAGCGGAAGGGAAAGAACAAGCCTATAAGCAATTATTTCAACAATATTGGTCGCATATTTATGGGGTCGTGCTCAGCTTGGTTAAATCCAGGGAGCAAGCCGAGGATATTTCGCAGGAGATCTTCACCAAGCTCTACCATAATCGGCAGCAACTCAAGGGCGTTCAAGACCTGCAAAGCTACCTATTCATCATTGCCCGCAATACTAGCATTGATTTTCTACGGAAGAAAGTCCTGACTACGGCCAACCTGGAAACCCTGATCGGCTATTTCCAAGATCCCCAACCCCTACCCGACGGCCTTTTAGAATATAAGGAATTGGACCAGAAACTGAAGGATGCCATCGCTCAATTGCCGACACAGGTGCGCGAAGTATTTATCAAAAGTCGCGTGGAAGGCTTAAGCCATGAGGAAATTGCCAAGGAATTGGGTATTTCAGTCTTCTCGTCCAAAACCTACGTCGTGCGGGCGCTACAACGCATCCGTAAGTTCATGGAATCCCATGATGAGCTAGCGATGCTGCTCCTATTGGCCAGTCTTGTGGCCCAACAGCAACAATTTCACTAAAAATTTCATTTTAACTGTATTCCTCCTTCCTTCCTTTGCGTCTTTACCCCTAAGGAGGCAAGAAAGCTATCAACCCATTGCTTCCCCTACCTACAAAACCGGATTATGAATAAGAAAGAAACCATAACCAAGCTCTATCAGCGCTATCTGCAGGATGACCTCCATGCCGAGGAACTCATGACCTTCCTACAGCTTGTGGAAGACCCTGCAAATCAGCCTATATTGCAAGAACTTATTGGCCAATCCTTTCAGGATTTTCAAGCCCAACCTTCCCTTTCGGATAGCGAAGAGGCCTTTACCCGTTTTAAGAATCAGGTGCTACAGCAGCCTGCGCCGGACATATTGCCTATACGCACGCGCAAACCAAGCTATTTGAAATGGCTACCTTATGCCGCGGTGCTACTTCTTGGCTTAGGATTTACCTGGTTATTTTTTCAGCAGCGGCAAGGCGTAGAAACTAAACAGATAGCCAATCAAACCCAGCAAATGGATATTGCTGCCGGAGCTACGCATGCCATTTTAACCAGCGGCGATGGAGCACCCATAGCCTTAGACAGCAATAGCATGCTCGAATTGGCATCCAACCAAATACTCCTGAATAAGGACACCCTCCAGCGTTTTCATAAAGTGGTATGGCATACCCTGGAAACGCCACGCGCTTCGGAATATAAATTAACCCTTCCCGACGGTAGCCGCGTTCATCTGAATGCCGGTTCCAAGCTGCATTTCCCTTCGGCCTTTAGCGGGTCTATTCGCGAGGTGCGATTGGAAGGAGAGGCTTATTTTGAGGTGGCCCATCAGGCCAATCAGCCCTTCCAGGTGCTTTCGGCAAACCAGCAAATTGAAGTGCTAGGCACTTCCTTCAATGTTTCCGCCTATGCAGAAGAAGCTTTAAGAACCACCTTGGTAAGCGGAAAAGTAGCGGTAAAAACGCCTGCTGGCGAACTTTTCTTAAACCCCGGTCAGCAAGCGGTATGGGCAAAAGGCCAGCTGAGCAAGGCTGATGTTGATGTGGAAGAAGCCATTGCCTGGGCACAGTCCAGAATTGTGTTTTCCAAGAAAAACCTGCAGCAAATTACCAAGCAGCTGGAACGTTGGTACGATGTAGACTTTGTCTTTGCAGATAACCTGCAAGACTTAAAAACGAAAACATTTTCCGGCAATATCGCCCGCTCCAGTAGCCTGGCCGAAGTTCTGAACATAATTACACTAAATCACAGCATTAACTATAAAATAGAAGGGAGAAAAGTCTATGTCCTGAAAACTACCAAACATTAAATTTCCGTAACCCCCATGCTTCGGCCCCTTCAAAACCAAGGTCAGGCATGATAACCTAACAAAATACTTAACCTAATCAATTCACAAATGAAAAGAACGTTGCTCATTAACGTCAAGGAAAGGAAGCGCAGCACGCTCATCAGCGGGCATAAGCTATCCCTTACCTTATTCCTTTTATGCTATGCCTTACTTGCTTTTTCAGGCTCTGCACAAACCATCAGCCTGTCGGCCAAGCGCACGACGGCAGAGAAATTATTAAAGGATATCCAAAAACAATCTGGCTATAATGTGTTCTATGATGATGCCCTAATCGAGCATATCCGCATTGCCGATATCAACCTAAAAAATGTATCCGTAGGCCAGGCTTTAGCCGCTATTTTCAATGGTACCGGCATCCAATTCACGGTAAAAAACCGCGATATCGCGATTGTCGGTAAGAAAGAGCTCCTCGCTGGCCATAACGAACACGCGCAACAAAGCCTTTCCGGCCAGGTGTTAGATGCCAAAGGCAATCCTTTAGCCTTTGTAAGCATACGCAACAAAACTACCGGCGCAACAACAAGTACCGATAGCCAGGGACGCTTTCAAATCAGTGCCGCCCCAAGACAGGTAATCAGCCTGAGTTTGGTAGGCTTTAAGTCGCAAGAAATCACCCTCAGCAACCTGCAGAACCTTACGCTGCGCATGGAAGAAAGTATCCAAGCCATTGAAGATATCGCCGTAACAGGCTATACCGCCTACGATAAAAAGCTTTCCAGCAGTGTAACCACAACTGTACAAGCCAAAGACATCAATCAGGTGGCCGGCTTAACGGTAGATCAGATCCTGCAAGGCCGCGTACCGGGCATGAGTGTCATCTCGAGCTCTGGCCAACCGGGTCAAAGTGCAGCGGTCGTTATTCGCGGTGTGGGTAGTATCAACGGTTCCAACACGCCCCTTTATGTATTGGATGGGATTCCGATTGAAGCCGGTTATATGCAAACCCTTAACCAAAACGACTTCGAGAACGTAGTGGTATTAAAAGACGCTTCGGCGACCGCCCTTTATGGTTCTCGTGGTGCCAATGGCGTGGTTTTATTAACCTCCAAAAAAGGTAAGGAAGGCAGCCTACGCGTGGAATATGCCTCGCAGTATGGCGTAACAACCCTAAGCCGCCCGAACTTTGAAATGATGAACACCAGCGAACGCTTGATTTTTGAAGAAGAAGCTGGGGAGAAGTATGGCAAAAACTACGGCCCGGGCTGGACTTACTCGCCTAAAAACCCGAAATACATCAATGGCACCCAAGCCTTTAGAGCGCGTGCCGATCAGATTCTTGACAGCTTACGTGGCATCAATATCGACTGGCGCGACCAGTTTTTTAAGAACGGAAGCTTTGTAGAGCAGCAAGTATCCTTTACCGGCGGAACCGATAAGGTGCGCTACTACAATTCCTTAAACTTCTATAACCAAGACGGCGTAGCCATCCGTACCGGATTAAAACGCTTCAGCTTAAAAAGTAATTTAGACTTTGGTAGTGACAAACTTACCGCCAACTTAAACCTTGGTTTAGGCTATTCTAAATCGCAATTCACCGAAGGTGAAGGAACCACCAGCGTAGGTACTTCCATGGCATCGGTTTATTATGCCCTTCCTTATGAGTATCCTTACGCGCCCGATGGCACCTTGATCCATTTTGGTAACGAGTCTGATTATTTTATTTTAGATCAACGCGAAGGTAGCGCCGGCTTAGAGCGCCTTTTCAACTCATCAGACAAAAGTGCACAGTTAAAAACCATCCTTGGCGGATCGATCAGTTACCAGATTTTGCCGACATTGAAGGTTTCAACACGTGCCGGTGTGGATTACCGCAACTCGAACCGCGTGGTATTTATCAACCCTGATTCTTACTACGGTAGCCGTAAAAACAGCAATACCTTAGGCGGACAAGGCCGTTTATCGCAGTCAAATCCGCAGAACTTCAACTTGGTTTCAACCACAGGCATTACCTACAACGAAATCTTCAATCAGGTTCACGACTTCGAGGCTTCTGCTTTTTATGAATACCTCTACAACGATTACCGCAACTTTGGGTTCAATGCCTATGGCATCGATGGCCGTTTGCCGGAAACGCCTGCCGGCGTAACCAATGGTAGTGTAGATTTTATGCCGAATATTTTAGGCGGCAAAACAAAATCGGCCCTAACTTCCTTTATGGGTGTGGCACGTTATTCTTACGACCGTAAATATACCTTAACAGGAAGCTACCGTTACGATGGTTCCACCAAGGTGGCGCCTAAAAACAAATGGCATGGCTTCTATTCCTTGGGTGCCAACTGGAACGTGAAAGAAGAAGACTTCCTAAAATCGGTAGATGCCGTACAAACCTTAAACTTCCGTGCCTCTTATGGTTCAACGGCGAGCCCTTATGCGAATGATTTCGATTACTTAGCCACCTATGGTCTGCTATCGGGCTATGGCGGTGGTAGCGCCATTGCCCCAACGGAAGCCGGAAACGAAGACTTCGACTGGGAATACATCAATGAATTTAACGTAGGTATGGATTTAGGGCTGTTTGAAAACCGCTGGTTAAGGCTATCGGTGGACTACTACAATAAAATCACGAACAACATGTATATCCTACAGCCTGCACCGGGCACTTCAGGTTTCGAGGAACTGAGATTAAGCACCGGAAAAATGGGCAATAAGGGTATCGAGTGGGACGTGAATGCCGACATCATCCGCGGCGAACGCTTTAATTGGAGCTTAGGCTTCAACGGTAGCTATAACAAAAATGAGATTTTACGTGTATCCGACTTCGCCGACGAGTTCGAGGATGGCGATACCCGCATCATCAAAGTGGGCCATGCTTATGGCACCTACTATGCGCCACGTTGGGCAGGTGTGGATACCCAAACCGGAGAACCACAGTACTTGGATAAAGATGGCAACATCACAAAAACTTACAATGCCGCTACCCAAAGTGTTCCTTTAGCTGCTGGCATGTATCCAAAATGGACGGGCGGTGTGCATACGCAAGTATCCTACCTGGGTTTTTCGGCCTCGGCTCTAGTTTCTTTTGTTGCCGATGTTGACCGTTGGAATAACGAGGATTTCTACAATGAAAACCAGCGTTATGCCACCTCAAACCAAACCAAGCGCATGCTGTATAACCGTTGGCAAAACCCGGGCGATGCTGGCGACAAAGCCATCTTACAACGCTTGGATATTCCGCGGGTGTTTACCTCAAAAGATATTCAAGACGCCTCCTTTATCCGTTTACGGAATGTACGCTTAAACTACACATTTGATGCAGACGCCTTAAAAAACATCAAGCTGATTAAAGGCATCCAACTCTTTGTTCAGGGTCAAAACTTATTTACCTGGACAAAATGGCGAGGCTTAGACCCGGAAAACAACCAGGTGTATGGCCGTTTCCAGTACCCGAATTCGAAAACCTTCACCGGTGGATTAAATGTTAACTTTTAAAGCAGGCAAACCATGAACTATCTTAAAAATCAACGAATCGTGATGCTGCTGCTTATCTTAGCGGGGCTCAGCAGCTCATGTACTAAATTAGACTTAAGCCCTACAGATACCATAGACCCTACAAAGGCCTTCCGCAATGCGGAGGACGTGAACATGGGGATATTGGGTGTATATAACTTAATAGATAACGATTTGGGCGAATTAAGCTCAACCGTATCCGATGAAAACATGTACCCGATTGAAAATACCGTCGGCAACTCGGATGCCTTCCGTTGGACCTATACCGGAGCGAACGGATCGGTAACCAGCTTTTATTACCAAAGCTACCAAGCTATAGACCGGGCGAACCGCGTATTGGCGGGTATGGAAAAACTAAACAATACCGGCGAAGAGGCGCTGCTAAACCAGTATAAAGGTGAATTATTGGCCTTACGCGGCTACCTTCATTTTGAATTGGCCCGTGCCTATGCTTCGGGCTATGAAGCCGGACAAATGGGCATGGCCTATATGACGGTTTCGGAAATCAGCTACCCGGCTCGCGAAGATTTCATGAGCTATATAGGCAAGGTGAAAGCCGATTTGCAGGCTGCAAAACCTTTGGTTGAACCTGGCCTTAATAAGGTTAACCGAATCAATAAAACGGCCGTTGCAGCCATTCAGGCAAGGGTGGCCCTGTATGAAAAAAACTGGCCCGATGCCATTACCTATTCTTCCGAGGTCATCAACAGCTTACCCTTAGCAGCACGTGCGGAATTTAAAGACATCTGGACAGATAAATCGAACAAAGAGGTGGCCTGGAAATTAAGTCGACCAGTGGGTACCGACCTTTCCTCCATTGGCGCATTCTATTTCCGTCAGTCTGGCGGGTATGTGCTCCTGGCGCCTTCGTTTAAATTGATTAACAGCTTCGATGTAAACAACGACATCCGTTTTACCGCCTATATACAGCACGATCCAAATCGCCCTGGCAATAAATCAAAATACCTGGTGAACAAATTTGCGGGTAGTGCGGCCAATCCGGGTTTAGTGGATATTAAATTGTTCCGCACCGGGGAGATGTACCTGATTCGTGCCGAAGCCAAAGCGGAAAGCCAAGGCGATGCCAATGCCGATTTAAATGCGCTTAGACAGGCAAGAATTGCAGGCTATAGCCCTGTAAACCTGACTAACAAAACGGATTTATTGAATGCGATTGCGTTAGAGCGTTTCAAGGAATTAGCGTTTGAAGGGCATAGGTTTTTCGATTTAAAACGCCACAAAAAGAATGTAGAACGCTTAGATGAGGATGTGGTGAATGCATCGGGTGCCAAAACGTTGACTCCTGCACAGGCGCAGTACAACCTGCCTTTACCAAACTTGGAGGTGCAGGTGAACAAAAACATTAAACAGAATCCTAATTATTAATATATAATGCTGATGAAACGTATTTTCTGCCTGCTGTTGGGTATCGGAATCATGACGGGAGCCATGGCGCAAACGAAAGTGCCAAAAGGCAAGTTGTTTATTATTGGTGGCGGCGATCGTGGCGAAGCCTTGATGAAAGCCATGGTCGAGGAAGCCGAATTAAAACCGAGTGATTACATCATGGTACTGCCGATGGCCAGTGGTATTCCGGAAGAGTCAGTAGAAGCTATTGCCGGCCAATTCCGGGAGGTAAGCCAGAACAGCATCCGCAGCATTAATTTTACCCGTAAGATGGCGAGCGATAAAGTATTAGTCGACTCCGTACGCCATGCCAAGCTTATTTTTGTTACCGGTGGCGATCAGAACCGCTTTATGGACGTAGTGAAGGCAACGCCTTTGTACGATGCGCTGCACCAAGCCTATGCGGCGGGTTCCCTCATTGCCGGAACGAGTGCCGGAGCGGCTATTATGAGCGAGAAGATGATTACCGGGCACCCCGCAAAAGTGACGGAAAGCAAGAACCCTTTTGCCCAATTAACGGCAGGATTGGTGGAAGTTGGCGAAGGTATGGGCTTTTTGAAAAGTGCCATTATCGACCAGCATTTTATTGCCCGCAGCCGGTATACCCGCTTGTTTTCTACCCTAGCCGTTTACCCTAAATTAGCAGCGATAGGTGTAGATGAAGGTACGGCCATGCTGGTTTCCGGCAACCAGGTAAAGGTGGTCGGCGATGCGCAGGTATTGGTGGTAAAAAACCCGAAAAAGCTGAAAATTGCTAACAATGGTTATGTAAGTTGGGAGCATGCAGACTTCGGACTTTATCAGCAAGGCGAAAGTTTTAAGCTGAAATAAAAATGAAAAGGGCTACTGAAATAAGGTAGCCCTTTTTTATACAACTACCCCTCAACCCAAACGACTAAATACTAAATACTAGGTACTAAATACTAGCTACTAAATACTAAGTACTACCTGCTAAATACTATGTACCAACTTCTGCATTCTCCCTTTCCTCTCCCCTTTCACATCCCTTTCACACCCGTATCAATCCCCTTTGCAAAGGGCTTAGCAAGGGCGCAGAAAAAGGAGAAAAAAGCAGCAGCTAGGCGAGAGCCATGGCGCATATCCATCCCATCTAAATAGCGGCAATAAAAAAGTTGGCTACCCAGTATGGGCAGCCAGCTTCATAAACATGCAAATAGCTTATTAAATGATACCATGCAGCGAGCCGCCTTTGGCTCCCAACTGGTCTACACGTTTTTCTACGCTTGGGTCTTTAATTAAATCTGGCGCATGATGAGGTTTTCCTCGGGCATCAATAATAACCGGACCATAACAACCCCAATGTTTAAAGTTGTTAAAGCTGTCGATGCCATAGATATCATATGCCGGGTTGCTGCGCGTAAAAGTTACCCACACAAAGTTATTGACATTGGCGGCTACAAATTCCGCATCATCCGCCAAGACGATACAGGCAATCCCTTTCCAATCCATCTCTTTTGCTGCGGCTGTCCAGGCGGCCAAGGCTTGTTTCTCTTCCTCATAGCTGCTGAAGGCTTTGCCATCGATCACAAGGACCCCCGGAATGGCCAATTTCGCATGCTGAAAAGGTCGTGGCAAGCTGAATCCGGCGGGCAGGCTGCGCGCCAGTTCCCGCTTTTTCTCCCCCACGGCGGCAAAGGTAACTTTGGATCCGGCATTCAATCCATCGCCGGAATAATCCAGGGTATCGATGGTGGTATTGGTTTGAAAATGCAGGTCGCGACTCAGATCGATGCGTTCAAAAATATGGGTAAAGAAGCCCGTAACATCATGAATATCTAAGGCTGGATTATCTTGGTAGGCCGAAATAAACAAGTATTTCGCCAAGCTAAGCTGATTGGTACCGAATATCTGGTTTGCGATAGTCAGCACCTCTTGCGGTCTTTCCACCTTTTGGTACGGCGTATAGCGTTCGCTACCAATAGCAAACAATAAAGGGTGAACCCCGGCGGCATCTACCGCATGCACGGCATGCAAGCCATTAATCTGCTGTGGAATGGCCTTGCCTGTTATTTCGTGAATAAGGGCACCAAAGCTGGTATCTTCTTGCGGCGGGCGCCCCACCACGGTAAACGACCAAATGGGGTCTTTACGGTGGTACACCTTATGCACCTTCATTAAAGGGAAGGGGTGAATGAGGGAATAATACCCGATATGATCGCCAAATGGACCTTCCGGTTTATTTTCATTCGGGTACACTGTTCCCGTAATGACGAAGTCGGCATCAGCAGAAATACAGAAGCCCTCCTCATCATAAAAATACCGGAAACGACGGTTGCCCAGTGCCCCGGCAAAGATCATCTCAGAGAGACCTTCCGGAAGTGGCATTACGGCCGACAAGGGGTGTGAAGGTGGCCCACCCACAAATATGCTCACCTTTAGGGGCTTGCCCAATTGGTTGGCTTTGGTTTGGTGCACCCCAATGCCGCGATGCAATTGGTAGTGTAAACCTACTTCCTGATCGGGAATATAATCATTCCCCGAAAGCTGGATCCGGTACATGCCTAAGTTGGCATGCATAATGCCCGGTTGCTGTATATCTTCGGTATAAACTTGCGGCATGGTGACGAAAGCACCACCATCCATCGGCCAGTTCACAATCTGGGGTAATTCTGTGATTTTGGTTTGTCCATATAAAATGGGTGCTGCAGCCTTTTTCTTCCAAGGCAGCGCCCCTAAGGCCACCATGGAGGAGCCTGCATATTGCAAAGGCTTTTTCAGCACCGACATGGGGTTCATTTTCACATCCACCAGGCGCTTCACATGTTCTAGGGAGTCGCGGAACATAAACTTCGATCGATCTAGCGTACCAAAAAGGTTTGACACCGCGGGGAACTTCGAACCTTTAATATTTTCGAAGTATAGCGCTGGTCCTTGCGCATCATAAACGCGCATATGGATAGCGGCCATTTCGAGGTAGGGGTCTACCTCTTCCTTAATACGTATTAAATGGCCATGTCTTTCTAAATCTACGACGCAGTCGTGTAAGCTTTTGTATCCCATATCTTCAATATAGACGAAAACAAATGTAGGCTAAATCGATCGATAAAGGAAATTTTAAGGGCCTAGTTGCCGATAATCACTTGGTCTAATGGGGTGAAAGAAAAGAGGATAATTTGCTTCCAATTGGAATTGTCAATCGGGTATTCTTTTTTCATCAAGCGTTTAAACTCCACCAGGTCTTCCCGATGGATATGGTAAAACTTCTTGTAGCACATACTCATGATAAAATGGGGCAGCTTGATGCTCTTCACCGGGGATTTGGGAAAGAGCGTTTTACGATACAAGCGAAACATCTCCTGCACCGTGAGGGTGCGGGGCCCTCCAATTTCTATTTGCGTGTTGATGAAATTCTTATTCCAATCAACATTATAGATCCAACGCAGCAGATCTAAGGCTGAAATGGGGCTAAACTTTACATTGGCAAAGCTGGAATCGTAGGGCAGGTACTTACTTTGCAGCAATTGGCGCATATAGCGATCCAGCACGCTATCCTTGCCGATAGCCAGGTTTTTAAGTATAATCGTAAAGGTAATTTCGGCTTTTTCCAGAATCGAGCGAATCACCGATATAAAGGGCTTATCCATTAACCGGGCAATGTATAAAAGGCGTTTACCACCATTTCGCTTCGTTAACTCGATGAAATTATTCAGCGTGATGACTTCCATATTTAAATTGACCATCTCCCCTAGTTCAGGAACATGGGTGATATAAATGGCTAAATCTAATCCATTATCGATATTAAAATCCTCGTATTCACTGCCTTTGCGCAGCAAATCAACCTTATTCAGTGTAGCTGTTGGCTTTTCGCTGATTTTCGATTTGAATAAATCCAAGTCTCGAACAATTCCATGTACATGGAAATCTTCCTTGTGCAAATGACTAATGGCCCGCTTCCCTAAGTAGGAATTCAGACCTGAAATAAGTACTTCCATCAATCCTCCTTCAAATACATAACCCTAACATTAATCATAATTTCATTTTATTTGCCCTCTCTTGAATGATTAAACAGTGAAACCTTTTCGAATGTTTAGTGAATTTCTTTTTTTTACAATTGCCCACGCTACAGCTTTCCCTAATATTGTCTACAAGATGTAAAAATACGCTTTTAAACAGGCTGCAATGAAGGTAATAATTTATATTTGTTCAAATTACAATTAGTTAGGGGATTATAAAAATGGGTAAAAAAGTTGTACTGGTATGGTTCAGGAATGATTTACGTTTGCATGACAACGAAGTTTTAGTGGAAGCCATTCATAAATCTGACCTGATTATTCCTGTTTACTGTTTCGACCCACGCTATTATAAAGTCAATAAATTCCAACAAAAGAATACCGGTATTAACCGCACCTGTTTTCTTTTGGAAACGGTAACACAGCTCAAGGCTAAATTACAAGAACTCCATAGTGATTTAATGACCTTTGTGGGTTACCCCGAGGAAATTCTCCCGCAGTTATGTGCGAAGTATGAGGTCGATGAAGTGTACCATCATCGGGAAGTCGCACATCGGGAAACCTGGATTTCGGAATTGGTGGAAGCGGCCTTGTGGGAAAACAAAATAAACCTGCGCCATTTCATCGGACATACCCTCTACCACAAAGAAGACCTCCCCTTCCCGATTAAAGACATCCCCAATAAATTCAACATCTTTCGTAAAAAAATTGAACGGGAAAGCACGGTAAGGAAGCCTTTGGAGGCCCCACAGGAAATTCATTCCCCCCAACACTTGGAGCATACCGAGATTCCGGGACTGGAAGAACTGGGTTTTTCAGCGGAAGACATACAGACCGTTGCTGGAAAGTCGTTCGACGGCGGTGAGGATGCCGGCATGGCCAAATTGCAGGAAATATTAAACCCTGACTATAACGGCGTGCAGAATTACACCCTGATTTCGCCCTATATTGCTACGGGGGCTTTATCGCCCATGTATGTCTATGCAGAGATGCAGCATTCGAACTTGCACCTGAACAAGAAACGCTTCGACCGCTTGTTGACGGCCCTGCTGTGGCGTGATTACTTCCGCTTTATGCTCAAGAAATATCCAAACGTATTTTTTAAGCCTTCTGGCTTGCTGGAAGACCTGGAAATTTCCGAAGAAATGGAGAGCGAGAGCATCAACAATTGGAAAAACGGAACCACGGGTGAAGAACTGGTGGATGAGGCTATCTTTAGCTTACGCAAGGATGGCAACATTACCTACGGCAATAGGAAACTCTTGGCAAGCTACTTTACCCAGCAGATAAGCCCGAACTGGTTGGTGGGTGCTTCCTTCTTTGAAGAACATTTGCTAGATTACGCTCCAGCATCCAATTATGGCTACTGGTCGCACATTGCCGGCGTAGGCACAAGCGATAAGGAAAACACCGCCAACAAATGGCAAGACTTAGCAAAAAAACTAGAAACACATAAATTATAAATCATATTTTAAATTCGTAGAATTTGGCTATATTAGTAGGATGAATAGGTTTTTTATTTAAAATCGACATTTAATTTTTAATAGAATGGAAATGTGGAAATTCCACATAATACATTGTATTTTATCGGTATTAAATGCGGAAAACTAATATTATTATTCCTAAATTTGGCAAAATTTTATCTTACCTATCCACATGGACAAATTGACATATTTGAGTAATGCCGATTCGAGTTATATCGATGGATTATATCAAGCGTACAAAGCGGATCCAAACGCAGTAGATTTTGGATGGCAAAAGTTTTTTGAAGGATTTGAATTTGGACAAGGTGCTGAAGGTACTTCAAGCACAGTAGATGTTGAAAATGTTTCGGAGCATGCATTAAAAGAAATCGATGTTCTTAATATGATTCACGGTTATAGAGACCGTGGACACCTTTTCACGCATACTAACCCAGTTCGCGAACGCCGTAAATACTATCCTGGCAAGGAATTAGAAACATTCGGCCTTGCGGAAGCTGACATGGACACCATTTTTAACGCAGGTGTGGAAGTTGGCTTAGGTCCTGCCAAACTACGCGATATCCGTCAGTTAATTGAAGATACGTACTGCCGCTCAATCGGAGCAGAATTTAAATATATCCGTAACCCGGAGAAAATTAAATGGCTTCAAGATCGTATGGAAGCCGATCGTAATAAACCGAATTACGATAAAGAAACTAAACAACGCATCCTTAAAAAATTAAACAGAGCCGTTGTATTCGAGAACTTCTTAGGAACGAAATTCTTGGGTCAGAAACGCTTCTCTTTGGAAGGTGCGGAAAGCTTAGTGCCGGCCTTAGACTCGGTTATCGAGAAAGGTGCGGAATTAGGTATTCAGGAATTCATGATTGGTATGGCACACCGTGGTCGTTTAAACGTCCTGGCCAACATCATGGGTAAACCTTACAAAACCATTTTATCGGAGTTTGAAGGAAAGATGTATATCGACGAAGACCCTGAATTACAATTCGGTGGCGACGTGAAATATCACTTAGGATACTCTTCCGATATCACAACCGATTCAGGTAAACAAATTCACCTTTCCCTAGCTCCTAACCCATCACACTTGGAAACTGTTGATCCAATTGTGGAAGGTGTGGTTCGCTCGAAAATTGACATGAAATACGATGGCGATGCTTCGAAAATTGCGCCGATCTTAATTCATGGTGATGCGGCAATCGCTGGTCAGGGTGTTGTTTACGAGGTGACGCAAATGTCGAAACTTGAGGGCTACCGCACAGGTGGTACCATTCATATCGTGATTAACAACCAGGTTGGTTTTACCACCAACTACAAAGACGCACGTTCCGGAACTTACTGTACTGACGTTGCGAAAATCACTTCTTCGCCGGTGTTCCATGTGAATGGTGACGACGCAGAAGCCGTAGTATATGCGATTAACTTAGCGGTAGAATACCGCCAGAAATATAAGACCGATGTTTTCATCGATCTATTATGCTACAGACGCTATGGCCATAACGAGGCGGATGAGCCTAAATTCACCCAGCCTTTGTTGTACAAAGCCATTGAAAAGCACCCGAATCCGAAAGATGTGTATGCAAAGAAATTAGAGGAGGAAGGAACCATCAATGCGGCTTATGCGAAAGACATTGAAAAAGAATTTAAAGAATACCTGCAAACACAATTAGACGCTTCTAAAAAAGCAGAAGCCCTAGAGGATGAAGTTCCGATGTTTGGAGGCGCCTGGAAAGGATTACGCCAAGCTAAAAAAGGCGATATCTTCGCTACGGCAAACACCAAAGTTACCGCGAAGGAATTCACGCAATTAGCGACAGAAATCACCACATTACCGAAGGATAAGAAGTTCTTCCGTAAGATTTCTAAATTGTTTGAAGACCGTGCTGCCATGGTGAAAAACGACTCGTACGATTGGGCAATGGGCGAATTAATGGCTTATGCTACCCTATTGAACGAAGGCAAACGCGTTCGTATTTCAGGTCAGGATGTGCAACGTGGAACATTCTCGCACCGCCATGCCGTATTGACTTTGGAAGATTCTGAAGAAAAATACATTCCATTAGCACAGGTAAACGGTGGTGAAAGATTCAATATCTACAACTCTTTATTATCTGAATACGCAGTATTAGGATTTGAATACGGTTATGCCTTGGCTAACCCTAGTTCATTAACTATTTGGGAAGCACAATTCGGCGACTTCTACAACGGTGCGCAAATCATTGTTGACCAGTACTTGAGTAGTGCGGAAACCAAATGGAGAAGATCGAATGGCTTGGTGATGATGTTGCCTCACGGTATGGAAGGACAGGGTCCTGAGCACTCTTCTGGCCGTATCGAGCGTTTCTTGGAGCTTTGTGCCAACGATAACTTAATTATTGCGAACTGTACTACCCCTGCCAACTATTTCCACTTATTGCGTCGTCAATTGGTGCGTGATTTCCGTAAGCCTTTGGTGGTGTTTACTCCGAAAAGCTTATTGCGTCATCCGAAAGTAGTTTCGAAAATGGAAGACTTTACGAAAGTTAACTTCCAGGAAGTTATCGATGATAGCTACGTAAAAGCAGCTTCAGTGAAACGTGTGTTGTTCTGCTCTGGTAAAATCTATTACGATCTATTGGAAAAACAACAAGCAGATAAACGTACCGATGTTGCCATCGTGCGTATCGAGCAGCTATACCCTAGCCCTGTTGAGCAGCTTCAAGCAATCCATAAGAAATATAGCAAAGCGAAAGAATTCATCTGGGTTCAGGAAGAAAATGAAAACATGGGTGCATGGCCACATTTCTGCCGCACCTTGCGTAGAACAGATATCGAGTTTACCGACTATATCGCACGTTCCGCAAGTGGTAGCCCTGCAACTGGTTACATGAAAAAACACGTAGCCCAACAAGAAGCAATCGTAAATAAATCTTTTGAATAAACAATTTATGTAACCATCCGTTTTAAAGGTATAGCCTATTAAAACGGTTGGTTTAAAAGCATATCATATGAGCTTAGAAATTAAAGTCCCTACAGTTGGTGAGTCAATTACAGAAGTAACCTTGGCCCAATGGTTAAAACAAGATGGTGATTATGTCGAGATGGACGAAAATATCGCCGAATTGGAATCAGATAAAGCTACTTTTGAACTTCCTGCAGAGAAAGCCGGTATCTTACGCATCATCGCTCAAGAAGGTGATACCCTAGAGATCGGTGCTGTTGTATGTACAATTGAAGAAGGCGGTGCTCCTGCGGCGGGTGCTGATAAAAAAGAAGAAGCTCCTGCGAAGGAAGAGGCTCCGGCTGCTGCTGCGAAGGCAGAAGACGATGAGCGTCCGGAAACATACGCTGCTGGTACAGCTTCTCCTGCTGCGGCAAAAATATTAAGAGAAAAAGGCATCGACCCTGCAAACATTAAAGGTACAGGAAAAGATGGCCGCATTACCAAAGAAGATGCAGAGAAAGCACAAGTAAGTGCGGCTCCTAAAGCTGCGGCAAAACCTGCTGCTGCCCCTGCTCCGGCTGCAGCGCCTGTTGTTGCTGGCGAAAGAAACGAGCGTCGCGAGAAAATGAGTTCCTTACGTAAAACCATCGCGAAACGCTTAGTAGCTGTGAAAAATGAAACAGCGATGTTAACAACTTTCAATGAGGTTAACATGCAGCCAATCATGGATCTTCGTGCGAAATATAAAGATACCTTCAAAGAAAAACACGGCATTGGCTTAGGCTTTATGTCCTTCTTCACTAAAGCAGTAACAACTGCCCTGAAAGAATGGCCTGCTGTAAATGCACGTATCGATGAAAACGAAATCGTTTATTCTGATTTCGCGGATATCTCGATTGCTGTTTCTGCTCCGAAAGGATTAGTAGTGCCGGTAATCAGAAACGCTGAAGGCATGGCACTTTACCAAATCGAGAAAGCAATTGCAGAGTTAGCTGGTAAAGCACGTGACAACAAATTGACTATTGAGGAAATGACTGGCGGTACTTTTACCATCACCAATGGTGGTGTTTTCGGATCGATGATGTCTACTCCGATTATCAATGCGCCACAATCGGCAATCTTAGGAATGCACAACATCGTTCAACGTCCAATCGCGGAGAACGGTCAAGTGGTAATCCGTCCAATGATGTACATCGCGTTATCATATGACCACCGTATTATCGACGGTCGTGAGTCTGTAAGCTTCTTAGTTCGTGTTAAACAACTTTTAGAAGATCCTGCAAGATTATTATTGGAAGTATAAGTTTCCGATTAACAATATTTTATAAAAGGTCGCTGGAATATCTAGCGACCTTTTATATTTGTAAGAATCGAATCCAAATTAGTATTAGAAGCATGTTTGTGAAGTCCTCTGTATTTGTAAAAGTTCTCCTCGTCATTACCCTCCTTATTCATTTAAGCGTTAGCAAGGCGCAGCAATTAGGATATCATGTTGACTTCCTTGGCTACGTAGATAATAGAGAATATAAGGCACCCTATACCATTCCCAAGACGTTCTTTGGGGCTACCATATCGCCGCAGCTGTATTTCCAACTGGAAAAGAATCATCGGATTTATGGCGGGGTTCATGTTAATCAGGAGTTCGGGAGCCATCAGGATAATGGTACGCGGGTAAAACCGATTGCGTATTATAATTACAAGACTTCGCATATCGACTTTGCGATCGGGCTTATTCCGCGTTATGATCGGTTAAAGGATGTCCCGAAGATGGTGCTAGCTGATACCTTACAATACGACAGACCTAATGTGGAGGGGATGTATTTTCAATACAACAAAGGTAAGTTTAAGCAGGCAGTTTATATCGATTGGCTGAGTAAGCAAAGCTACAGCAAACGAGAGCAGTTTGTAGCCGGGATATCGGGTAAATACGCCTTCGGTAATTTCTACCTGAGCAACGATGGATTGCTTTATCATAACGCACTTACCAGTAACGATAGCTTGGACGAGCATATTCAGGATAACGCCGTGTTGATGCTCAAGCTAGGTGCTGATTTTTCCGGAAAGACCTTCTTGGACTCCTTGACGCTGGACGCTGGTGTCGCCTTAGGCTTTGATCGGGTTCGGACCGAATATGAACAAAAGAATAAAGGATTTATCAGTACAATTCACTTGGGCTACAAGCGGTTCTTCGTGGCGAATACCCTGTATCTTGGCGACCCTATGAATCTTCCCAACGGAGATCCCTTCTACCATCGGAAAAGCTACGATCGATTGGACTTAGGCTGGGTTCCCTTTAAGTCTAAACGCATTGAAGGCAAATTTACCGCCTCCTTCCATTTCTCGCCGGGCTTTGTAGACAATCAGCAGATGTTCATCCTGCGCTATAAGTTTGGACAAAAGATTAGGTAAGTCGAGAAACTATTCAGCTACCAGCTTATTGTGGATCATCCGGTTGTTATACTGTTGTATAAAGGCTTCGAGATGGCGCATTAACGAATCGCGAACGGCAGGCTCCTTCCCCAATAAGTCTTGTTTTAACGCCGGATCCTGTTTCAGGTTATGCAAGGAGCTTGGCTTGTTATTATCGTAAGTCAGAAAATAGTCGCCCATAAAGAAGTTATAGGTACCGCCGATATTATTCACCAGGAAGTTATCTCTTCGCGGGTCGAAGGCATCGGATCCGAAAGCGAAATAAGGCTCATCATAGTGCAGGTAATTCAATACCGTCGGCATAATATCGATCTGTTGCACCAGCTTATCCGATAAGCCTTGCAGCTCCCCACCCGGGTAATAAAAGATAATCGGGATTGAGAAGAAGTTAGGTACGGTATTGTATTCCGGAAAATGCGTCATACTGGCGTGGTCAGCAACAATAACAAACAAGGTATTCGGATACCAGTCAGTTTTGGAGGCCGTCTCGAAGAAGCGCTTCAAGGCATGGTCAGCATAGCCGATGGGCTCGTGCAAAGGCAGTGTCCCCTTCGGGAATTTCCCGGCATATTGCTCAGGAACCTTAAACGGATGGTGCGAAGACAGCGAGAAGAAGCTGCTGAAGAAAGGCTGCTTGAAGCTGCTGATCTTATTGGCCATAAACTGCATAAAAGGCTCGTCCCAAATCCCCCATATTCCATCGAAATCAGCATCGTTATTGTACTCATTCTTGCCGAAGTAGTTTTTAATACCGGCCAATTGCATATAGGCCGAAAAGCCCATACTGCCATTTGGCGCCCCATGGAAAAAGGCCGTTTCATAGCCCTTCTTGCCAAGCAGGTTTGCAATACTGGTCGTTTTATTTCCAGAGTAAATAGACAACACAAAAGGTTCCGCAATGGAAGGGATTCCCGTGATGATGGACGGCAGCGCATCGATAGACTTACGGCCATTCGCATAGGAGCGTTTAAAGGTGTAACTATGTTGAATCAGCGAGTCCAGGAAAGGCGTATAGCCCTTGTAGGTTCCGTTATCGAGGTCTTTGTTAAAGAAGCCGATATGCTCCTTTCCAAAGCTTTCCATAATGAGGAAAACAACATTCAGCGGCTTGAATTTAGCAGAATCTTGGACTTGATGGATAACCGGGTAGATCGCATTCACTTCTTGTTCCGGGAAGAAATCCTTTTCTTTTAGGCTAACCGCTTTTAAGGTTTTAAGCACCGAGAAAGGCGTATTCAGCACGATATTCATTTCCTCGGGCGATTTCACATAATCGCCGGCATTGCTGAGGGTAATCGGGCGGGTACTATGTGCCCATCCGCCACGCACGCCGCCAACAAACAAGAAGGCAACAAAGAGCAGGCAAACCAGCTGAACCACATAGAACAACCAACCAGCAGGTTTTTCTACAGCCAATTTCACCCAATTATAGGACTTTATAAGCAAGTATACCAATCCCACAAAAAGCAAAAGAATGTACCAGTAATCTAATAGAAAGTCGATTGCTAACGTACCCAAGTTCTCTTCATTGGAAAACTGACTAAAGACAGTACCCGTGGTTCGTTTGAGGGTAAAAGGATAATAAGCGAAGTCGATCAGGTTGAGGGCAATACCCAAGCTATTGCAGACCACGAAAATCCATTTGGCAACTTGTTGGTATTTGGGCGTAGATTTAAAAGGCAAAGGAATAGCCATCATCAGAATATAGATGATGTTCAGGTAAAGAAGTGCGACGATATCAAACTTCAATCCGCCGACCATCATACGCATCAATTCGGACGTGCTGATGTTCGGGAATTGCTCGATATTAAACCAGTAAAAGCCTAGACGCAGCAAAGCGTATAGCCCTAATAGCAACACAAAGCGCATCGCCAAGGCAAAATATGGAGCAAACCAACCTTTTAATTTCATTTCCCCGGGTATTAATATTTTAAAAATTCTTTATAGACCTCTTGGTAATAGGCCTTTGCAATAGTTAGCAGGCTATCTGTTTGCGCTTTCGGCAGCTCCTTATTGGCCAAGTAATTAATGGAATTACCCACGTTATCATAGGAAATCGTTTGCGTTGGGGTAATGATTCCAAAGGCATCCTTTGAATTATAAAAAGCCACTTGCGCGGTTGTCGGATTAAATAAGTCCCTACTCCAAGGGTAATGCTGGCTAGGCAACTGCAATTGTTGCAAGAGGGTCGCCGCCAGGTCGGTTTGATTCCCGATGTGCGAAATCCGCTTTCCCCGGAATTCCGGTTTAATAGCCTCTCCGAAAAAGAGCAAAGGAATATGGAAACGATTCGGGTGCGAAAGCTCATACTTCTCTGCCGGCAATCGGTGACCATGATCAGCAATCAATACAAACAGGGTATTGGCATACCAGCTTTCCTTCTTCGCCTGCTCAATAAAATCATAAACCACAGAATCCGTATAGTAGGCTGTGCTGCGAAACTTATTGGCGTTGTTCTCTTTTCCGAACTTATAAGGTCCATTCAATTGGAAAGGCTCGTGATTCACCAGGGTAAACAGACTCGCATAGAAAGGCAATTGCTCGGTTTTCAGGTCTTTTAGCATTCGGTTAAATACCAAATGATCTGGCACGCCCCAGGAAACCCGTTCGCTTGTAGGCGGAAAGTTCGCATTGTCGACCACCTTGGCCACGCCATGGGTTAGCATATACGATTTAATATTATAGAATTCACTTTGCCCCCCATGGTAAAAGGAATTATAGTAGCCAGCGGAGTCCAATTCCTGCATAAAGGCATGCATATTTTCGTGCTTATCGATATACTTGATCACACTTTCAGGGCCTTGCGCCGGGAAGGCCGAAAAGGTACCGATTATCCCTTTATCAGAACGATCGGACGCTGCATAGATGCGATCAAAGAATACACCCTGCTGAATCAGCTTTTCGAACTGTGGTGTCACCCCCTTTTCGCCCCCCATGGATTCAATCAAATCGCCAACGAAGCTCTCCAACAAGATGAATACGATATTAGGACGCTCCGTTTTCAGGATGGAAACTGCCGAATCCGGATTATGGCTAAACACAGGCTTCAGAAGTGCTGCTTGGGATTCATTGGCTGGGAAATACTGGTATGGCGAGCGTTTCAGGGTGCTGCTTTTAAAGTAATCGCGCAGCAAGGCCCATTGTGTAGACACGGCCGCATGGTTATAGAACGCTTCTTCCGAGAAATAAGCCTTACTCGGATTTAGGGTAGCCCTACCATAGCCGCCACGGATAAAAGTAAACAAGAGGAAAGCCCCCAATAGCAAACGCAGGGCTTGACCCCAATAGGGTTTAATATGCCCGAAGTTCAACTTGCTAAACCAGCGCTTATACAGAAAATAGGCACCCGCAATAAAGACAATCATGCCCAGGATTGGGATAAAGATAGGCGTAGACTCGGCAGATGCCACCGCCCCCGATGGGGAAGCCATAAAAGCATAAACCGCCCTTTTAGAAATCTTGTCGCCCCATTCCCGATAAACGTTAATGTTGATAAACGAAACGACAAAAAACAGCAAGAGTACTAAAAAAGTATAGGCATCAAGCAGTTTTCGGCTCAATTTAAGCTTAGGAAAAAAACTAGCGATGCAATAGCCCAAAAAAGGCAAGGCACAAATATAGGCTGCTGCTGAAAAGTCCAGATTTAAGCCATGGTAATAGATCCTAAAGATTTCTCGAAAATGGGGCCAGCCAATTTTCTCGAAGAAGGAAATGATAAATAGAAGGCGGTCAATAAAACAGATAAAAAGCCAAAAAACGAAATAACGACTTACCGTTTTCAACTCATTTACAACATCTTGCATGTGAAACTAAATACTAAACCGCCAAATTTACATTTAATTCAGGATTGTAAACATTATCTTAACATTTTTTTTGTTTTTAATTAACAGTCAAGAGTTTATTTACGTCCACAAAGTGGGAAATAAGCAGTTAAATGCGTATTTTTGTGCTTCTTTTTAGCATAATAATAGATAATGAGCATAGCAAAAACGTACAATCCGAAAGAAGCAGAAGACAAGTGGTATGGCTACTGGATGGAAAAAGGGTTTTTCCGTTCCGTTCCAGACGAGCGTGAGCCATATACCATCGTGATGCCGCCACCAAACGTAACTGGTGTATTGCACATGGGCCATATGTTGAACAATACCATCCAAGATGTATTGATTCGTCGTGCCCGTATGCAGGGTAAAAACGCATGTTGGGTTCCTGGAACCGACCATGCCTCGATTGCTACGGAGGCCAAAGTCGTCGCTATGCTGAAAGAAAAAGGAATCGACAAGAAGTCCATTAGCCGCGAGGAATTTTTAAAATACGCCTGGGAGTGGAAAGAGAAATACGGAGGTATTATCTTGAAGCAACTGGAGAAACTCGGTGCTTCCTGCGATTGGGACCGCACTAAGTTTACCATGGACCCGGATCTTTCCGAAGCGGTAATCGATACCTTCATCAAGTTTTACAAGGAAGGTTACATCTACCGTGGTGTACGGATGGTAAACTGGGATCCGCAAGGGAAAACAGCCCTTTCCGATGAAGAGGTAATCCGTAAAGAGGTAAACCAAAAGTTATACTACATCCGCTACTTTATTAAAGATAGCCAAGAGTATATCATCATCGCGACTACCCGTCCGGAGACTATTATGGCCGATACAGCCATCTGCATCAACCCATTGGACGATCGCTACAAACACCTGCAAGGGAAATCGGTATTGGTACCCCTTGTGAACCGCGAAATCCCGGTTATCCAAGATAGCTATGTGGAGATGGAATTTGGTACGGGCTGTTTGAAAGTAACTCCGGCGCACGATTTAAATGACTACGAGTTAGGCCAGAAGCATAACTTGCCGGTTATCGATATCTTAAACGATGATGGTACCTTAAACGAAAAGGCTGAAATCTTAATTGGTGAAGACCGTTTTGCGGCACGTAAAAAGGTAATTGCCCTCTTGGAAGAAGCCGGACAGATTGAAAAAATCGAGGAATATAAATCGCAAGTAGGTTTCTCCGAACGTACCGATGCTGTTATCGAGCCTAAGCTTTCCATGCAATGGTTCTGTAAGATGGATCAATTGGCCAAACCAGCCTTAGATTACGTAGAAAACGGCGAAATCAAATTAATACCCGACAAGTTCTTTGCCTCCTACAAACATTGGATGGAGAATGTAAAAGACTGGTGTATTTCGCGTCAACTATGGTGGGGACAACGTATCCCGGCCTGGTATAACGAAAAGAACGAATGGGTAGTTGCCAAAACACAGGAGGAAGCCGTACAAGAGTTTGAACAGCAAGGCAAAACAGCTGCTGGCATTCGCCAGGAAGACGATGTGTTGGATACCTGGTTCTCCTCCGGATTATGGCCACTATCGGTGTTCGACGGCGTTAGAAACCCCGACAATGAAGAGTTTAACTATTATTACCCTACCAATGATTTAGTTACCGCACCAGAGATTCTATTCTTCTGGGTAGCCCGCATGATTATTATGGGTCATGATTATACGCAAAAGCCGCCATTCCGTAATGTATACCTTACGGGTATTGTACGCGATAAATTAGGCCGTAAGATGTCTAAGTCTTTAGGCAACTCGCCCGACCCGATTGAATTGATGGAACAATACGGTACCGATGGTGTACGTGTGGGCATGCTGCTCTCCTCTCCTGCCGGAAACGACCTGATGTTCGATGTTTCTTATTGTGAGCAAGGGCGTAATTTCGCCAATAAAATATGGAACGCATTCCGCCTGGTAAAAGGATGGGAAACGGTGGATAAACCCGCAACCGAAGCACAAAAAACGGCAGCACAATGGTTCGAAAGCCGCTTTAACCAAGCCCTAGTAGAAATCGATGAGCATTTTGCCAACTACCGTTTATCGGATGCGTTAATGGCCACCTACAAATTGATTTGGGATGATTTCTGTGCCTGGTACCTGGAGTTGGTAAAACCAGCCTACCAAACCGCCATAGAAGCCGAAACCTTGGAAACCGTAAAAGGCTTGTTCCAGAAGGTATTAACCCTGGCGCATCCATTTATGCCATTCCTGACCGAGGAGTTGTGGCATGATGAATTATTTGGCCAACGTGAAGAGAAAGACTGTATTATTGTGGCTTCCTTCCCGAAAGCGGCTGCTTATGATGAAAAAATCATCAAGGAATTTGCCACGGTACAACAGATTATTTCCGAGGTACGTAACATCCGTAATTCCAAAGGTATTTCACCGAAGGTGGGCCTTCCATTGGCCATCAATGCGGTAGATATGAATTACGATCGCTACCAAGACAGTATTATTAAACTGGCCAATATTGAAGAGCTAAGCTTTGTTAACGAAAAAGTAACAGGCGCAGTTAGTTTCTTGGCGGGTAAAAACGAGTGTTTTGTAGCCCTGGAGAATAATATTGATGTGGAGGCTGAGAAAGAACGCATTGCCAAGGAAATTGAATACCTGCAAGGCTTCTTGGCTGCTGTAGATAAAAAGCTTTCTAACGAGCGTTTTGTGCAGAATGCAAAACCTGAAATTGTGCAGAATGAACAGAACAAAAAAGCCGATGCAGAAGCTAAAATTCAAATCTTACAAGAGAGCTTAGCAAGTTTAGGCTAGTCCTAAACCCTTCAAATAGCATTAAAAAAGGAGCTGCCCGCAAGGTTCAGCTCCTTTTACTGTTATTTAAACTACCTGATTGTTCGTTTATCTGCCTTTGCGCACAAACTTTCCGTTTGCGTCAAAGTACAATTCTGTATCGTTGGCCAATTCCAATTCATAGCCGCTAGGCTCCTTATCGGCCGATGTTACGGCTAAGCCGTTATAATTCGCATTCAAATAATCTTGAATCTCCTGTGGCAATACGGCTAGCGGAATAGCCACCGTACCCTCGGTACTGATTTCCGTCCAATTGCCATCCTGATCAAAATCTATTTCCGTGCCTTCACTAAGCTTGCTTTCATACATCGTACCATCTTTTGAGGGGGCTGCCTTACCTTCAATCTTGCTGATGCTAGCCTCCTTAAAGTGCTGCCCAATAAAACGTTGCGCTGCTTCTGGTAAGGACACAGTGCCCGTATTAACGGTTGTAGCATTGGAATTTACCGGCCCTGCCGGGCTCATCTCCACATCTGGAGCCGGCACTTGTTGTTGCTTCTTCTGTTCCTGATTACAACTGATAAGTAATGCGGCTGAAGCCCATATCATTAACTGTTTCATCGTCTTTTTTTCTTTAAGAACAAGTATTGCCCATAATTGTTTAGAAAAATATGCATTAACCCTCATTTTCAGGGATTTACAACACCTATTTTTTTAGCTAAATTCCAAAAGATTAACCTAAACTAAAGTATCCAAATCGCAGGCTAAAATCCTTTATTATCCCTTTTTAATTAGCTACCTTTACTCAATTATTGACTTTTAAAACAATTTGTTCAAACATCTATTTCAACAGTATAATGGAAACGAATTTCATAAAGAGCATTAAAAGCTCCGTTAAACAATGGTATATCCCCTTAATTATCGGGATTTTACTGATTATCCTCGGCATTTACAGCATGGCCACCCCTTTGGCGTCCTACCTGGCTTTGACCACCATTTTCAGTATGTATTTTCTGATTTCGGGTTTGTTGGAGATTATTTTTGCGTTAAATAATAAAAATGAAATCGAAGGCTGGGGATGGTACCTTGCCGCCGGCATCTTAAATGCCCTCTTCGGTTGCCTATTACTTGGCAATCCTGCCATCTCGATGGCCACCCTACCCTTTGTGATCGGCTTTTATGCCCTGTTCAAATCCTTTCAAATGCTATCCATATCCATGGATATGAAAGCCTATGGCCTCCAAAACTGGGGCTGGATTACCGCCTTTAGCGTCATGGGGATTATCTTCAGTTTTATCTTAATTTGGAACCCGATTTTTGCGGGCATGACCTTGGTTATCTGGACCGGCTTGGCCATTATTTCGGCGGGCTTTGCCTCCATCGTGTTAGCCTTCCAATTAAAACGATTGAACCATATTGTCCATCATATTTCAGACGATTGGAAAGCACGCTATGAGCAATTGCGTCAGGAATTCTTCCAATCGAAGAAATAAACGGTATAGACTAGAAACTTAACATAAAATTTATTCCAAGAATCGCAGGACATCCTCCTGCGATTTCCTTTTTATGTACAAATGCCTTTCCTTTTCACTCCCTTATCCGCCCCCTTTGCCAAAGGCTTTCAAAGGGGAGTGAAAGGGAAGTGAAAGGGGAATGGAAGGGATCTAGCCAAAAGCATCCCTTTCGAAAATCGGGCGAAGGCCCGTTTAAAAAGGCGAAGGATGCCAGTCCCTGTTCGCCCAGCGCTTATCTTCAACCGCCAGCATCGCTTCTTTGCAACATCTTAATTATTTTACATTCATTTAATTAGATTTGTATGGTATAACAAGTATATTTAGCATTGAATTACAATAAAAACTTACGTGATTATAAAATCATAGCAATCATGAAAAATAGAAGAGATTTCATTAAAAGCAGTATGGGATTAGCAGCGGCGACTTTGCTAAGCCAATCGGCCTTCGCAACAGGATTAGCAGACGGCTTATTATCCGCTGAATTCCGCTTTACCCTAGAGCCTTTAGCCTACCCTTTCAATGCTTTAGAGGGTGCCATTGATGCCTTAACCATGGAAATTCACCATGGCAAACATTATGCAGCCTACGTAAACAATGCTAACGATGCCTTAAAAGCAGAAAACGTACAGGTAAAATCGGCAGAAGCCCTATTTGCTCAAATCGATAAATACAGTGCAAAATTAAGAAATAACGCAGGTGGCGCCTACAACCATGCCATGTTCTGGCGCTTGTTGCGCCCTGCAAAAGCCGACAACCAACCGAGCGGCGCCTTATTAAAAGCAATCAACAGCAGCTTCGGCAGTTTCGACAAATTCAAAGAAGAATTTGCGAAAGCAGCAACCGGTCAGTTTGGATCAGGTTGGGCTTGGTTGGTGGTTGATAAAGGCCAGCTAAAAATCGGCGGCACCCCGAATCAGGACAATCCATTAATGAAAGGCGTTGCCCTACAGGGCAAACCGATTTTAGGATTGGATGTTTGGGAACACGCATATTACTTAAACTACCAAAATAAGCGGGCCGATTATGTTAAAAACTTCTGGTCTATCGTAAATTGGGATCAAGTTGCAGCCTATTATACCCAGGCGAAATAAATAAAAAAAAGCTATCCGGATGCGGATAGCTTTTTTTCTTAGTCGGCTGTATCAATTTTGGGTGGAATAAGCTTGTAAACCACCGGCGTTACAATTCTGGACAATAAGGTGGAGCTTATGAGACCGCCAATCATGACGATGGCCAGTGGTGAAATCAAGGGATTGGATGACCAAGCAATAGGCATTAAACCACCGATGGCCGTTAATGACGTTAAAATAATAGGCAGGAATCGTAACTCTCCAGCCATTTCTATGGCCTTGTTCAATTCCATACCGTCTCGACGCAGCTGATTGGTAAAATCGACCAACAGAATGGTATTCTTCACTTCAATACCGGCCAGGGCCACAATACCGATAGTAGCTACGAAAGATAAGGTGTTCCCGGTGACCAATAAGGCCAACACGGCACCTACAATACCTAATGGAATGACCGATAAGACAATCAGGGTGCTTTTGAAGGTTTTAAATTCCAAAATCAATACCGCGATAAACATAAAAACGGTAATCATGATAATGGTTCCAAATCCGCCGAAGGCCATCTCTCTACTCTCTACCTCGCCGCCCATTTCATAGTTATAACCTGCCGGGAAAGGGAATTCATCCATCTGCTTGATGACGGCATTAATGACCTCATCGTTGCTGTAACCTTTCTGCACAAAAGAATTCACCGCAACGGTACGCTCCTTATCCTGATGGAAAATATTGGCAGGTGAAGGTTCAAACTCCAGGCTTGCCAATTGCTGTAGCGGTATGGCCTTTCCGGCAACATTATCCACAAATATGCCGGTTAAGGTAGCTAAGGATGCATGCTGCGGACGCGGCACCGAAACAACTAAAGCATAATCGTTATCGTCAGAAGTGGGGTCGGAATAGGTGCCCACCTCATGGCCCGCCAAGGCCACGCGAATGGTTTGGTCTATGGCCGAAGTGGGTACCCCAAGTGCCATGGCCTTTTCCCGATTGATGTTGACCTTAATATCGGTTTTATTGCTTTTTACCGGATTATTCACGTATTCAGCACCTGCAGTATTTTTCAACAATTCTTCTACCTGAGCCGCCATGGCCTGCAGGGTATCGAGGTTTTCGCCAAACAAACGAACCTCCACCGGTGAAATAATGGGCACGCCCTGTTCAAAATTGCGCACCTCAATTTTAGCACCTAGATAGGGTGTCCATTTCTTGCGGAGCTTTTCAATCAAGGCGATTTTTTCATGCGATTTCACATCCGGATGGAGCTGCACAAAAATATCTGCGTAAGATACATCTTCCCCACCTTGTTGCATATTGTAATATACCCGCGGGTTCCCTTTGCCTACATTGGAGGTGTAATATTTCACTTCGGCCATCCCTTTCAACTCCTGTTCAATCTGTTTGGTAATTTTATCGGTGGTCAAAATATTATCTTGCAATTCCCCATCAATATGAATCATAAACTGCGGTTTCTCCGAAGGCGGAAATAAGCTAAAGCCCACCAATGGAATCAGTGCCAAGGATGCTAAGAAAATGGCCAGCGCAATTAAGGTCGTTCTGCCGGGATGCTTCAGGGCTTTATCTAAAAACACGCCATAACTTTTATGAATCAGGCTTTGCATGCCGCGCAAAATAGCGTTTCCACCCTCATGTTCATGGGGTTTTAGCATCTTACTGGCTAAAAAGGGAACGACCAAGAGGGCGATTAACATGGAGCCGATGACCGAGGAAATTACGGCGATAGGCATGCTTCGGATAAACTCACCGGCCATTTCAGGCATAAACACCAGCGGCATAAAGGCAATGACCAAGGTGACCGTACAGCCCAATACCGCCAAAGCAATCTGTTCGGTTCCCTTTACGGCAGCTTCAAAACGGCTATAACCTTCGCGCATCCAGCGTTCGATGTTTTCCACCACCACAATACTATCGTCGACCACTAAGCCTAAGGCCACTACGAAACCCACAATGCTCAGCTGATTGAGGGAATAGCCAAAGGCATTCATAGCGATAACACCTAAGCCAAGCGACAAGGGTATGGCAATCATCACCACAATAGAAGCCCGGGTACCCAAGGGCAATAAGGTGATAAGCACCAGGCTGATGGCAATCATAAAGTCGATGCCAAGGCCACTGAGCCTGTTGTTTACATTTTCGGCTTGGTCAAAGTTCACAATTAGAGCTACATTGGCAGGTAAATCGGCCTTAAAGGCATCAATTACGGCTTGATATTCAACCTGTGTATCAGAAATATTCATCCCCACCTTTTGGGCGGCGTTTATCAGCACACATTGAAAACCATTCAAGCGCGTAATATGGGTTTGTGTTCCGAAGCTGGGGTAAACCTGCGCGACATCTTTCAGCAGGATGTTTTTGCCCTGCCCGGAGGCAATAATGGTATTGTTGATGTCGGCAATATCCTGGTAATTGCCCGAGCTTTTCACACTGTAACTCTTCGCTCCAGCGTTTACACTGCCTGCTGGGATGTTCTGGTTTTCCGCTTGAATAGCCTGAACAATTCGATTCATCGGGATGCCGAGTTCCGCTATTTTGGCTTGATCTAAATCGATGCGGATCTGTTGATCGGGTAGCCCCGAAATTTCCACCTCTTTCAAGGCTTTCACCTTTTCCAGGTTCTGCTTTAACTTATCGGCCAGCTGCTTCATGCTGCTTTGCGAAGCATTTTCAGAAACCAGCGCCAATTGAATAACCGATACGTTGGTAGGGTCAATCTTTTTGACTTCCATGCTGTAGATATTATCGGGCAATTCGGTTTGGGCTGCATTTAACTCGCGTACCAACTCCTGATATTTATCGTCGTAATCGGTTCCGTATTCAAATTCAACGAAAAAAGCGGCAACGGAATTATTAATACTGGTTTTAATGCGTTTAATATCGTCTAAGGCATAGAAGCGGGCCTCCAATGGTTTCACAATGAGTTGTTCCATGTCCTTAGGATTGGTTCCCGGATGAACAACAATAACAGGGAAGTTCACGGGTTTCATATCCGGATCTTCCGCCCGAGGCATGGTCAGTAGCGCCGAGGCAGCCACAACCATAATCATCAGCACCATGATTAAGGTGAACTGATAGTTTCTTATGGGGTATTTAATTAAGCTCATGTGGGGAATTATTTTTGTACGCGAATAGCCGATCCATTTTGTAGGTAAGGCGAACCGGAGATAATAATCGCCTGTGCTTGTTCCAATCCGGAAGATATCAATACCTCATCCTTCTCCATGTTCTGGATGCTAACCTTTTGTTTTTTGGCGGTTTTACCATCTTCAGTGATGAAAACATAGCCTTCTTTTCCATTTCCATCCAACAGGGAAGAAAAAGGAATACGCCAGCCTTGGGCATTCGTTTGCCCTTGGCTATAGATTTTTGATTTCCCAAAGACCCCAGATGCCAGCTTGCCGGCAGGTTTGCCCTGCAAGGCCAACTGTATGCTGAAGGTGCCGGATTGCGGATCTAGGCCTTCCGATTTCTTGAACACGTAGGCTTGCAAACTATCGTTAGGCAGTGCATCTGTTTGTATGATGGCTTTATCGCCCACTTTTAGGCGTGCCCATTGGCTATCGCTTACCCCTACCTTCAACAACCATTGCCCACTGCCGGCACCATTTACCTGCAACACCGGGGTGCCGGGGCCAACCACCTGACCCTCATTGGCCAATTTTGCCAATACAAAACCCGACACAGGCGAGTGGATCTGAGAAAATTGTTGGTTAAAGCCTACCGACTTCAAGTCTTCTTGAGCCACTGCTAAGGCTGTTTTGGCGTTCTGCAATTGCTCTAACGTGGCTACACTATCGCGGTATAGCTTACTGGCACGTTCATAATCTCTACGTGCTTTTTCAACCGATAAACGTACTTGCCCAGCCTTGGCATCAACCTCCGAGGTATGCACCGAGGCCAAAAGCTGGCCCTTACGTACCGCATCCCCCTCTTTAACCAGAATTTTTGCAATAACTCCCCCATTTTTAAAACCCAACAAAGTTTCATCATCGGTGCTGAACACCCCGGTGGCTTCAATAATTTGCTGCTCGCCGGTCGCCGTTAAGGGCATTAATTTCACGGGGATGGTATCTTGAACGGGTATGGCATTTTTACGCTCGGCTTGCTGACAGCTGCTGAAAAACAAGACCGAAAGGGCTATGCTGCTTATGATTAGTTTCATGAAGTTATTTTGTTAAGGGATAAGAGGCGTTTTCACGCTCGAACTTGGCCATGGCCGTTAATAATTTATTGGCAGCAATATTATGCGCCAATTGCGCATTGGTATATTGCGTACGCGAATCGATCGTTTCTAAATAACTGTTCACGCCTTCGTTGAAGCCACGTTGAATAAGGCGCTGATAGGTGGCCGCAGCCTCCAATTGCACCCGCGTGCTTTCATAGTTTTTGTGCGTACTCATTAGTTCATTTTGTGCCATTTGAGCCTTCAGCTCCAATTGGCGTTTGGCCTGTTGCAATTTATTCTGCGCCTCGGCAACGGCAATCTGACTCTCTTGAATCTTCAATCGGTTCCGATTACCCGCAAAAATAGGGATGCTGAGTTGGGCACCAACCATATAATACTGCGATTTACTGCTGACTTTCAAACCTTCGGCCTGCGAGCCTAAATCTAAAAAGGCATTCAGCTTGGGCACAAATACCTGCTTGTTCATATCTACCAGCGTTTCCTGAATCTGGATCTGATTCGTTAAGGTCTTCAGCTCTTCCCGGCCTTCAATGTTGACGTCGGCCTGCAAGGCTGCAGCGTGCAACTTTGAAATAGGCTGCGTAAATACCTGAATGGCTGCTTCCGGTTCCCGATTTAAAAGCGCATTAAAATAGAGCTGCGCATTCCGCACCAGCTGCTCGGCCTCCGCCAGCTTGGCTTCATGTTGCGCCATTTCAGCATTCGCACGGATGACATAGGCAGGAAGTCCCTTTCCGGCTTCCAACAATTTCTCATTCACGCGCTTCCCCTCCCCAGCCAGTTTTAGCGCATTTTTATAAATCGCTTGCCCATCTAATGCGCTGAGGTAATTGAAATAGGCAATCTTAATATCCTTCACCAATTCGCGCTGATAGGTTTCAATTTCTTGCTGGCTCATCTTGACGATCTGTTCCCGGATAACCCGGTTATGTTTTATATCGGTATTGATCAAGGGAACGGAGGTTCGGATTTTGGCATCGTAATAGTTTTTCGGTAGAAAGGTGATGGACTCGTTGGCGATTTGCGGGAAGGCCTGGGAACCGGTCAATTGGTTTAGGGTAGTATACACGGGGTTCAACATATCGCCAATGGGTAAGTCGATGGACCGACCGCCATCGGCATGTGAGTAGGTCAGGTCGAATTGAACATTGGGCAGGTACATACTCCGTGCAACCTCCAATCCGTTCAGGGCTTTCTTTAAAGAGAGTCCTTTCTCTTGCAGCACCAGGTTGCTATCCAAGCCTACACGAATATATTGATCCAACAGCTGCTCTTGCGCCGTGCCCGTTTGGATAAACAAGCCCATGAACAGGATGATCAATGGTGTGAGTAGCTTATTCTTCATTATTAACAGTGTTAAGTGATTCGCTAAAAAAATATTATTTAATCCGGTCTAGAAAGCTGATGTATTGCTCAAAGGTTTGGCTTACCAATTCCTTTGCGTTGAAATCGATAGCAAAAGTTTCCGTAATTTTTGATAGATGATGGGTTATATATAAGGTAACAAGGCCATGGACGGTGGACCAAGCTTGGAAAGCCAATAGCGAGGGATGCATGTTTGTAAATAGGCCTGCTGCCTGGCATTCTTGCACCGTACCGAGCAGAAAATCCAAAACCCGCTTGCCCTCTGGCCATTCTTCCTCTACACAGTGCATATCCAGGAAGGTCATAGGCTCCTTCATCATAAACATAACCTGGTAGTAATCGGGGTTTTGAAAGGCAAAATCAATGTAATTACGACCTATGGCTTTCAAGCGTTCAAAAGGGTTATCAACCGACATGAGGGCCATAAAACGATCGCGAAGCAATAGGAATCCTTCCTGATGCAAGGCATAGGCAATATCATTTTTATCACGGTAGTACAGGTAAATGGTTGTTGGGCTAAACCCAATCTCCTTGGCGATCTTTCGGATGGAGGTTGCTTCATAGCCCTCCTGCACAAAGAGCTTCTTGGCGGCTTCTAATATGGCCAACCGCAAATCCTCCCGATGCTTCTGTTTCTTTGCTTGGTTTTCTATCATGGCAAAACAAAACTACTTAACAGTGTTAAGTAAATAAAAATGAAAGAACATAAATGACAATTAAACGACAAAAGGGAAGGAAAATAAAAAAGGGGCAGCACGTAAGTGCTACCCCTATCAACTAACCACAACTAATCTTATTACTTAACCTCTATAAGTCTCTTTGCAACGATCGCTTCTTCTTTTTTGCCGATTTTAATATCCAATACGCCATTTTCATAGGCTGCATCAATATTAGAATAATCAACTACCTCTGGTAAAGTGAAGGATCTGGAGAAGGTTGAATAGCTAAATTCTTTTTTGCTATATACTTTGCCTTCTTCTACTTTTTCTTCTTGCTTTTCAACAGAAATCGTGATAATGTTTTTATCTACATTGATCTTGAAGTCTGATTTTTGTAAGCCTGGTGCTGCTACTTCGATGTTGAATGCATCAGCAGACTCTGTAATGTTTACTGCAGGAACGCGGGTAACCAAACGATCGGAAATAAATGAATCGTTGAACAGGTTATCAAACACATTGTTTACGAATGGGTTCACTGCATCGGTGTTGTAAGATTTTCCAGGTAACTTAATTAATGCCATGTTTTATTCCTCCTTATTTATTAATATTTTATGTTTTGCATTGTTATACATCTTCCTTGGTTCAACTTACGTACCAAGGGAAAAAACGAGGAATAAGCAGTCATTTTGACATTACCGAAGGCTTTTTAGCTGTCAAAAAGTCGGCTTAATCGTAATGTACCGCGAATTCCTCCATTGTATTAGTAACGTTGGGGATGGAAAAATGATATACTGCAAGTTGCTTTTCATGAATAAATAGGAAAAACACCTGAAGGAAGAAATAGGAAAATGGGACTTAGCGTTTGAACGAAAGGCTAACCACGGAGTTGGCTAAATCGCCTCCGAAGGGGGGATTCATCTTTTTGATGCGCACCTCCGCCTCTTCAATATAGGCATAGCCTTCCAAGAGTTTGTTTAGGATATCCTCCGCGGCCGACTCCAGGAGCTTGCGCCTAGGGCTCATCACCTCGTTCAAAATGCGGTAAAGATCTTCGTAATTGAGGGTATTCTCAATATTCTCGGCATCCGGATTCTTGAACGGAAAGCTAACGGATACATGCACAAAAAACTCATTCCCTAAGAGTTGCTCTTCCTCATAAAATCCGATAGGTGAAAAAAAACGAACATCTTCGAGTGCAATTTTCTGTGTGATCTGCGCCATAGTAACAATTATTTTAGCTTTTGTAGAACATTAAAATTAGACATAATTTCTTATATTAACCTAAAATAACTTAAACCTATGTCGAAGTATTGCATTTTATTAACCTTTATGGCTAGCGCCTTTTATGCGCAGGCGCAAACAGAATTTAAACCCCAAGACACTGAATTTTACGAGCCTGTTCCGCGTGTGGTAACTACCCGAGCGCATGCCGCCCCCAGTGATGCTATTGTCTTATTCGATGGTAGCAACCTGAACGAATGGGTAAGCGAAAAGGATAAAAAGAGCCCCGCCCCCTGGACGGTGCATAATAAGGTGTTAACGGTAAAGCCAAAAACAGGTGGCATTGAAACCAAACGCAGCTTTGGCGATGTGCAACTGCACCTGGAATGGAAAAGCCCGGAAACCATAAAAGGGGAAGGCCAAGGCCGTGGAAATAGTGGTGTGTTTCTGGCTGGTGGCCTGTACGAGATTCAGGTTTTAGATAATGACGATAACAAGACCTATGTAAACGGACAAGCAGGAAGCTTGTATAAGCAGAATCCACCTTTGGTGGAAGCCCGCAAACCCGAAGACGGCTGGCATACTTATGATATTATTTATACGGCACCGCGATTTAACAAAGACGGACACCTGATAAAAAGAGGCCTGCTGACCGTATTGCATAATGGGGTTTTAGTGCAAAATAACACCGAAATTCAAGGCCCTACGCGCTATATCGGTATTCCGCAGATTAAAGCTCATGGCCCAGGACCTATATCGCTACAAGATCATGGCGACTTGGTGAACTTCCGAAATATTTGGGTAAGAGAATTGTAAACCCAATAAAGAAGCCCGCTGTTGTTGCGGGCTTTTTGATGTTTATTTAAGTAGTTTCACTTCGTAGAGGTCTTTTCGTCTATCGCGTAAAAGCTTCACGGTACCATATTCGTTAAGGTCTTTTAAGGCGTATAAATCCACATCCGCAATCAGCACCATCTCGGTGTTGGGCGTTGCTTCGGCCTTGATCGCATTGTTCGGGAAAGCAAAATCGGATGGGGTAAACACAGCAGACTGCGAGTACTGTATATCCATGTTGTTTACCCGCGGCAAGTTCCCTACCGACCCAGCAATCGCTACATAACACTCATTCTCGATGGCACGCGCTTGTGCACAGCTTCTCACCCGGATATAACCATTCTGCGTATCGGTCATGTAAGGGACAAATAGAATCTGCATCCCTTGATCGGCAAGGATACGGCTAAGTTCCGGGAACTCCACATCATAACAGATCAACAGTCCGACCTTTCCACAGTCGGTATCAAACACCCGAACTTCACTACCACCCGCAAGGCCATAGTATTTAAGCTCATTTGGGGTAATGTGAATCTTCTTATAGGCATCCAAACTACCGTTACGATGGCATAAGTAGGACACATTATAGAGTTTTCCACGCTCCATTAAAGGCATGGAACCGGAGATGATATTGACGTTGTAAGACACCGCAAACTGCTGGATCTTATCGATAATTTCCTTGGTATGCTCGGCCAGTTTTTCCATGGCCATACGCTCTGGCAGCTCGTTGTAAGGGCTCATCAATGGCGTATTGAAGAACTCCGGAAACATAATAAAGTCTGTTCCGTAATCACTTACGGTATCCACAAAGAACTCCACTTGATCATAGAACTCCTGCAAGTCTTTAAACAGACGCATTTGCCATTGCACCAGACCTAATCGGATGGTCTTCTTGGTTGCCGAATAAGATGGGGTATTAGGCTCGTAATAAATGTTATTCCATTCCAGTAAAGTAGCCACTTCTTTTGATTCGGTGTCCTCTGGCAAATAATTCTTTAGGATTTTCTTAACATGGAAATCATTGGACAACTGGAAGGTTAGGGTCGGATCGTAGATCTCCTTGCGCTTCACCTTCTCGATGTAGGTGCGCGGCGTCATATTATCCGAGTAATTATGGTAATTCGGGATGCGACCACCAGCGACGATACGCTGCAGGTTCATCTGCTCACAAAGCTCCTTACGCGCATCGTAAAGCCGACGTCCTAAACGTAAGGAACGAAAGTCAGGGTGCACAAACACCTCGATACCATACATGGTATCCCCTTGATAATCATGCTTATCAAACTTTCCATCATCAATAATGGAATAATATTTATCGTAAATATTAGTCTTTGCAGAGTCAACAATAATGGATAAGGCACAAGCCACAACCTTGCCGTCCACTTCCACGGCAATCTGCCCTTCCGGGAAGATATCAATCAGGTCTACAATATTTTCCTTGGTCCAAACATCACCTAAGCCATGGTAGGCTTCCTCCATAGAAATCTTTAAATCCTTGTAATCTTTCTTACTAAGGGTTCTTACTTTAATATCCATATATAATTTGATTGCATAGCGATTTCCAGCAATTTGCTATGATACCCAAAGATATGCAAATCCCATTCCAATATTTAGTCAGAAGAGCGTAGAAAGAATCTGGAAGGCGATAATATTTAAAAACCGGAGATTTCCAAAGACTTTCGAAGGATGCTTTTATAAAAACTTTGCGTAGCCTTCCTCGATTTAACAGCATAGAAAAGGCGCAGCTAAGCCGCGCCTTTTCTATGCTAGGGAGATCCGCTATACTTTCCTATCTCAAATCTCCTATCTCCAGTCTAAAGATTGTATCTATGCTTCCCCTTTAGGGCCGCCAAAGTTTAGCGGAAATGCAACGTCTTTAGAGTCGATTTTGCCATTCAGGCTTTCGAAACGTTGGATATTATCTTGCAGGGCACCCATGAGGCGCTTTGCATGCTCTGGTGTCAACACGATTCTAGACTTCACTTTGGCTTTCGGAACTCCGGGCATAATGCGCACGAAGTCGATGACAAACTCGGTGTTAGAATGGGTGATGATGGCCAGGTTGGAATATACCCCTTCGGCAATTTCCTCACTCAATTCTATGCTGATTTCCTGCCCTTCCGGGTTGTTTAAATTATTGTCTTCCATGGGTTTATTTTACTATTTATTGCTATCTTTTTTTATTTACTAGGGGCACTGTTGTTTATTTACTGAAGGAACGGAAGTCCTGATCTTTCTCTATAGACAGCAATACCTCATAAATAAGCTTAATCACATTGTCTACATCTTCCTTATGCACCATCTCTACCGTAGTATGCATATAACGCAATGGCAAGGAAATCAAGGCAGATGGTACGCCTCCATTGGAGTACGCGAAAGCATCCGTATCTGTTCCCGTATAGCGTGATGAGGCCTGACGTTGAATAGGAATATTATTCTTCTGGGCTACTTCGATGAGCTGTCTGTTTAAGTTGATCTGTACAGCCGGCGCGTATGACACGACAGGGCCTTTCCCACAGGCTAAGTCGCCTTGAGTAACCTTATTGATCATCGGGGTATTGGTATCATGCGTCACATCGGTTACTATGGCTACATTCGGCTTGATGTATTGGGCTATCATCTCGGCACCGCGTAATCCGATTTCCTCTTGCACGGAATTCACGATGTATAATCCAAATGGCAGCTTTTGCTTGTTCTCTTTTAATAAGCGGGCAACTTCCGCAATCATGAAGCCTCCGGCTCTGTTATCTAGGGCGCGACCCACATAATAACGGTCGTTTAGCACCATAAATTCATCTTCGTAAGTCACTACGCAGCCTACATGGATACCCAACTCTTCCACTTCCTCTTTGGAGGTGCAGCCGCAATCGAGAAAGATATTCTTTAAAGTTGGGGCTTCCTCCTTTTCGCCGGAGCGCGTATGGATAGCCGGCCATCCGAAAACAGCTTTCACAATTCCCTTATCTGTATGAATATTTACCCGTTTAGAAGGCGCGATTTGATGATCAGAACCACCATTACGAATCACATAGATTAAGCCATCCTTGGAGATGTAGTTCACAAACCAGGAGATTTCATCGGCATGTGCTTCAATTACCACCTTATAGGAAGCCTTCGGATTAATAATCCCTACAGCAGTGCCATAACTATCGATATAAGTATCATCTACATAAGGTTTGATATAGTCGAGCCACATGCGTTGCCCAGCCCATTCGAAGCCGGTTGGCGAAGGGTTGTTAATATATTTTTCAAAAAAGGCTAATGACTCTTTGGTTACTACGGATTTTGTTAAATCCTCTTGGATCTTCTTTTTTGCCATGGTATTCTAATTAATCCTTGCAAATTAAGTATTTCCGCAATTTTCCCAAAAATAAAATCCGAAACCTTATATTTACCGAACATTTAAAACCATTATGCAGGATTTATTAAGTTATATTATTTGGGATCCCAAACCTGAAATCTTTAAAATAGGCTCTTTTGGTCTTCGCTATTATTCCTTATGCTGGCTGCTTGCCTTCGCTGTTTCTTACTACTTTATGTTGAAAGTCTTTAAGCGCGAAGGGAAGTCTCAAGATCTTTTGGACAAGCTTACGATTTACATTTTCGTGGGTACCTTAATTGGTGCACGCTTGGGTCACTGTTTGTTTTACGACTTCGCTTATTATAAGGATCATATCCTTGAAATATTTATTCCATTCCAGAAAGATGCTTCCGGCAACTGGCACCTGACAGGCTTTACGGGGCTGGCCAGTCATGGTGGCGCCATAGGTATTCTAACGTCCTTATGGCTATTCTCCCGGAATACGAAAACCGACTTCATGTGGATAACCGACCGTTTGGTACTCGTCGTGCCGATTGCAGGCGCCTTTATCCGCTTAGGAAACTTCTTCAACTCGGAGATGATCGGGAACCCGTCGGAACTTCCTTGGGCCATCATCTTCTCTAACATCGACAATATTCCGCGCCATCCGGCGCAAATGTACGAGGCCATTGCCTACGTTATTATCTTTATCATCATGTGGATGCTGTACCAAAAGAATCAAAATCCTGTACCGGGCAAACTTTTCGGCATTTTCTTGATTCTCTTATTTGGGGCTCGTTTTGTTATCGAGTATGTGAAAATAGACCAGGTAGACTTTGAGGCAGGTATGCTTATCAATATGGGACAAATCCTCAGCATCCCGTTCATCCTTCTTGGAATATTTTTGTTACTTCGAAAACCGAAGCCGGTTAAAAGCAAATAAAACACTAATTTTGCCCTCCCCATCAGGAGGGCATTTTTTATACCATGCAGCAACTCAAGAACAACCGTAAAGTCACTTTATTGATCTTAGGCCTACTCTCGGCCATTGGCCCTTTTTCCATCGACATGTATCTGCCGGCCTTTGAAAACATCGCCGCCGATTTCAATAGTCCCTTGGAAAAGGTACAATTATCACTCACCAGTTTCTTTATCGGGATTGCTTTCGGACAGATCATCTATGGGCCATTGCTCGATAAGTATGGCCGCAAGAAGCCCCTGCTCGTGGGCTTAGCCATCTATTTTATAGCCTCCCTGCTGTGTGTCTTTACCCGCGATATCAACCACCTTATTTTTCTACGCTTTCTACAGGCCTTAGGAAGTTGTGGCGGTATGGTGGGCGCCCGTGCGATGGTGACCGATTATTACAACAGCCGGGAGGCCGCCAGGGTATTCAGCTTGCTGATGCTGGTGATCGGGATCTCTCCCATCTTAGCGCCCAGTGCTGGTGCCATGCTATTAAACTACCTCGACTGGCATTATATCTTTCTTATTCTGGCCTTTATGGCGCTGGCTATCTTTATGGCGACCCTATTTTTGCTGCCGGAATCTTTCCAAGGCAACAAGGACTTATCCTTGGCACCAAAATCCATTGTCAAAACCTTTTGGACCGTTCTGAGCAATAAGGTCTTCATTACCTATTGTTTAATAGGCTCCATTGCGTCCTCGGGCACCTATGCCTACCTCGCAGGCTCCTCCTTCGTTATCCAGAAGAACTTTGGATTAACCAAGAGCGAGTATGGTTTAGCCTTTGCTTTCGTGGCCTCGGCCATGGTATTGGCCACCCAATTAAACCGCTGGTTCCTGAAAAAATGGACAAGTGCCGAAATTTCTAAATGGGCCAATATCTGGCAGGCCTTTATCGGAATCTGTATGGTATCGGTGTTAAGCCTCAACCTATTGACTCTACCGGTATTATTAGCGCTGATTTTCTTTTTCCTATTCGGGTATGGTTTTATCTTCCCGAATACCTCAGCCATTGCGCTATCGCCGATGCGACAACTGGCGGGCAGCGCTTCTGCCCTCTTGGGTTGCATGCAGATGGCCTTAGGCGCCTTCTCCTCGGGCATGGTCAGTTTTCTACATAATGAAACCCCATGGCCCATGTTATCGGTGATGTGTGCGGGAGCTCTTATTTCCTTGACCCTGCATCTGATTGCAAGACGGAAAGTAAAAGTTGACCTATAAAGAAAGCGGGCATGAAATCATGCCCGCTTTTTGTATCTGTATAGTTGCTTTACCTAGATAAAGCTTTCAATGCCTAATCGATAACTATCGAGTCCAAAGCCCAGGATAACACCTTTACAGCTTTTGGAAAGGTAAGAATGATGTCTGAACGATTCCCGTTGGTGCACATTGGAAATATGCACTTCCACCACCGGCGTATTAATGGCCGCAATGGCATCGGCAATAGCAACCGAGGTATGCGTATAAGCACCGGCATTTAACACCACCCCATCCAGGCTAAAACCCACTTCATGCAATTTATCGATGATAAATCCTTCGGTATTGCTTTGAAAGTAAGTCAGCTCCACCTGATCGGCATAGCGTGCTTGCAGGCTTTTGAAATACGCATCAAACGACTGGTCGCCATAGATGCTTTTCTCTCTTACCCCCAGCAGGTTTAAATTAGGGCCGTTAATAATCAATATTCTTTTCATATGTATGCTTAATCCAATAAAGATAAAACAATCCTACATATCTCCATAGAAATTACGGAAAGTAGTCCGCAATCCTACATTAAAGACCCCAGATTTCTGGGTTGCTGCATCCTCCACCTTGTTATAGCGTTGGGTATAGCCCACTTCCAGGCGTAGGTTATATTTCGGATTCAACACATAGGCTGCTTTAAAGTCGGCATAATACAGGTTGTTTTTCACCCCCTGTCCAATTTTATTGCCATAGGTATTAGGTGCAGAGTTATACGATTGAAAGATATCGCCACCCCAGTTAAGGTATCCTGTAGGTGTCAATTCATCGGTTCCATACATACTGTAAAGGCCTTGCAAGGAGAAGTCGAAGCGATTCCAGGAATAGTTCGCAATACCGAGTAATTCGCGGAAGTTGGCACCACGAGGATGCGCCAATGGCTCGCCCCGATTACTATAGTTCGATATCGAAACATAATGCTGATAGGTATACGGACGAACCAGGTTATACTCACCCAACACATTCAGGTTTCTTACGCCAAAGATGTTGAAAGCCTTGGCACCAATTTGTGCACCCCATTTATTGTGCACATAGCCATTGCTCGAGAAAAATTCCTTTGCGGTAAATTCACCCAATAAGAATTGTCCGTACACAGTCGCATTATCAAGCACTTTATATTTGGCATTTAAGCCCAAGAACATCTTATCTGGTGACGAACGGTTGGAGTTTTCTACCGGGCGTAGGAAAATCACCGGATTCAGGTAGTTAAAGTCGAAGCCACGGTGTCCGGCCTCATTCCGATTGGCCCAGGTCACGGCCTGAAAGAAGCCAACAGACAAGCGGTTGGTTACATTATAATCTAAGAACTGAAATGCCCCCCATTTGATACCATCGCCGAAGCGGCCTCCCGAGTTCAGGGAATCCACGCGCGGGTTTGTAGGATCCAGCATATACGCCCATATAGAGGTATATTGCACATTACCGATTTTACCGGTAAATTTCAGATGCGCGTAATTTGAGGAGAAATCAGACAAGAGCAAGGAACGGTAACCATCGCCGATAAAATTCTTATCGTAGGCTAAGGTTGCTTGGAAATAATCGCTAAAGTCATAAGTCAAATTTGCGGTGGCATACATCCAATCTTTTTCCCTTCCTTGGTGGTTTTTAGACTGTGCTTGCCCCGGCACTATCATCGTGCGGGCAATATAATTGTCGATATGTTCAGGAAAAACCGCCTGATTTTCAAAAAAGTTACCGTAGAAGGTAAACTTCTCGCCAATGGTTACACCGGCTTGAAGACCCCGCGTATTGGTCCATGTCGTTCTTTTATCCGGTGAAATCACCTCCGATCCGATCTGAAAATCGCCCAAGGCATCCAAATAAAAGGTATGGTCTTCCTTTTCCACTTGAATTAAATGCTCGTTAAAAAGCTTCCGCATAATCCACTTATCGGAAGAACTTGCATGCAAGGATTCAATGGAGTCTAATTTTTCCAACAGGCGCCCTTTAAAAAGGGTTGGTTTGGAGGACGTATGGTATCTTGTGTACGGAGAATAGAGCTCCTCATTTAACTTTTGGTATTGTTGGTAAGAATAGGGTTGGCTTCTCACCTGTGCTTGCAATGAACTCCCTGCCGCTAAAAAAAGCAGGGCGGTCAACGCACCTGATATATTATGTTTCATATAATCCTGAAGGTGTTTGGAGGTTATCGTATCAAATATTATTCCTAAAACCTTGTAAAGGTAGGTATTAATTTTTAATGGGGATTTGACCCAACTTAATCTCTTGCTAAATCGATTAGTTCTTTTGTTAATCGTGCACAATTTGTATCTTGCTAGGGCAAAATTATAAATCTACATACTATACGATATGAAACGACGACTATTTATACAACAGAGTGCCCTATTGGGAGCAGGGCTGCTCAGTAGTAAACTTTCCTTCGCGGGAGGGTCTACCTTTCCCAGTGTTCGGGTTGCCGAAAAGGATAGACATTTCCGTAGCAAGGTGATTGAAGACATGATTACAGAATTCCAAAAGCAAGTTGCTGACAAGGAATTAGGCTGGTTGTTCAACAACTGTTTACCCAACACGTTGGACACCACCGTATACGATGAAACCAAAGGCAATCGCCAACTGACCTACGTGATTACTGGCGATATTGATGCCATGTGGTTGCGCGACAGTAGTGCACAGGTGTGGCCCTACCTGGCCTTTATGAAAAAAGACCGCAAGCTGCAGAATTTGGTATTAGGCCTCATTAACAAGCAAGCCGAGTGTATCTTGATAGACCCTTATGCAAATGCCTTCTACAACGACCCGACCAAGAAAGGCGAATGGTTTTCAGACCATACCGCTATGAAACCGGGATTGCATGAGCGTAAATGGGAGATTGACTCGCTATGTTACCCGACACGATTGGCTTACCATTATTGGAAATTAACGCAGGACGAAACGCCTTTCGACGATACCTGGGTAAAATCTCAAGAGTTGATCTACAAAACCTTTGTGGAACAACAACGGAAAGAAAATTTAGGGCCCTATAAGTTTGAGCGCACCACCGCACGCGGAACCGACACCTTGCAGGTTGATGGTTACGGCTACCCGGTAAATCCTGTCGGACTTATTGTATCCAGTTTCCGCCCATCCGACGATTGCAGCATCTTCCCTTTCCTGATTCCTTCGAATCTGTTTGCGGTAGTCAGCCTACGGCAATCGGCAGAGATCATGCGCAAGGTGAAAAAGAACAATGCCCTGGCCGAGAAATATGAAGCCCTAGCGAATGAGGTGGAAAAAGCCGTACAGCAATATGGCATCGTGGATCATCCGGTACATGGACGCATCTATGCATTCGAGGTAGATGGCTTTGGTAGCTATTTAATGATGGATGATGCGAATGTGCCTAGCCTATTGGCCCTACCCTATTTAGGGGCAGTCGATGTAAACGACGAAGTATATCAACGCACGCGCGCCTTTATTTTATCGGAGAAGAATCCATTTTTCTTTAAGGGTACAGCCGGCGAAGGTATTGGTGGGCCGCATATTGGCCGCGATATGATTTGGCCGATGTCTATCATCATGCGTGCTTTCACCTCCACAGACGATGCGGAAATTAAAAAATGCGTGCAGATGTTAAAAACCACCCATGGGGGCACGGGTTTTATGCATGAGAGTTTCCATAAAGACGATCCTAAAAAATTCACCCGCCATTGGTTTGCCTGGACAAATACCTTATTCGGGGAATTGATGTGGAAGCTCTACAAAGAAAAACCACATTTATTAAAAGCATAACACCTAAGAAAGCCCGCGGACAAGCGGGCTTTCGCATTTAGGTATATCGTGTAAATCCTTTCGGTTAGTCTGTATTTTTACTTTTCTGGCGCATGCCAGCCACGAAAGATTCCCGGGAAAAATCAGTGTTCCAGCGGTCTTCCTCCTCAGGCTTAAAGGCCTGTTTCATTTCTTTTTTATGGTCTTGTGTACTTTTCAACAACTTCAGCGCCGCTTTAAGTACGGCGGCAGCATCCACGAAGTTGCCTGCTTTTACCTGTTCTTGAATAAAGGCCTGCCATTCTGCTTCGAGAACTATTCTATTTTGCTGGCTCATTTTAAATTTACAATTAACGAAAATAAATATAAGTAAAAAGAAAATGATATAAGAATATTTTGGATGAACTTTAGGTTAGCTTTTTGCGAATTCTTCCTACATAGCCATAATTCTTAATATCTTTGCCCCGTGGAAGCCGAATAAAAAATAAGAGCTTTATGCGAAAACCTTCTACCAGCACCATGAGCAAAACGACAACAGCAGGGCCAATAGGCATTTTTGATTCCGGTTATGGCGGACTAACCGTTTTCAAAGAAATCCATAAACAATTAAGCGAGTACGACTATATCTACCTCGGCGATAACGCCCGGGTTCCTTATGGTACACGCTCCTTCGAAACTGTATATGAATTCACCAAACAATCGGTGTTCAAACTCTTCGATATGGGCTGCAACTTGGTGATTTTGGCCTGCAATACGGCCTCTGCGAAAGCCTTGCGCAGCATTCAGCAGCACGATTTACCGCCCGGCAAGAAGGTATTGGGGGTCATCCGTCCGACTTCCGAAATTGTCGATCAATTTACCACAACGAATGCCGTAGGTATTCTGGCTACTCAGGGCACGGTGAACTCCGAATCCTATGTCATTGAAATCAATAAATTCCATCCCGATATTAACGTCTATCAACATGCTTGTCCGTTTTGGGTTCCTTTGGTAGAAAATAACGAACTGGATAGTAGCGGCGCGCATTATTTCGTGAAACAAGATATCGAGGAATTGCTTGCTCAGGCGAAAAACATCGATACCATCCTGTTGGCTTGTACCCATTACCCCCTATTGCTTCCTGTCATCCGGCAGTACGTACCGGAAGGCATACAGATTATATCGCAGGGCAAATTAGTAGCCGATAGTTTAGTTGATTATTTAAAAAGACATCCCGAGGTTGAGGAACAGTGTAGTAAGGGTAAACAGCTTGCCTTTTACACCACCGACAATGCCGAGGACTTCAACAGCAAAGCGGAGATTTTCTTTGGCAAGAAAATCCAATCACAAAGTATAAAATTATAAAAGGCAGTTCTCACTGCCTTTTCTTTCTTAAACCCCTTTGGCTTGAAAAGCCAGGGCATATAACTTCATCTGTTTCACCATGGCCAATAAACCATTGGCACGTGTAGGCGAAAGATGTTCTTTCAACCCAATTTGCTCAATAAAGTACAACTCGGTTTCCGCAATCTCTTTGGGGGTATGGCCCGATAGCACTTTCACCATCAAGCTCACCAATCCTTTGGTAATCACCGCATCAGAATCTGCCGTAAAATACAGCTTATCGCCTTTAATTTCCGGGAAAAGCCACACTTTAGATTGGCAACCCTTAATAATATATTGGTCTTGTTTATTTGCTTCGTCAATCAAAGGCAATTCCTTACCCAATTGGATGATGTACTCGTACTTCTCCATCCAGTCTTGGTAGAAAGCAAAGTCATCGATCAATTCATCTTGTATTTCGTTAATCGTCATATCCTCTTATACCAGCATGGCTGTGGCACGTTTTACGCCCGCAACCAACGCATCAATTTCTTCTTTTGTATTGTAAACTGCTAAACTAGCACGCACCGTGCCTGGAATTTGGAACTGCTCCATAATAGGCTGCGCACAATGGTGACCTGTACGTACGGCAATACCCAACTTATCCAGAATCACACCGATATCATAGGGATGGGTACCTTCCACGACGAAGGAAATCACCGATGATTTTTCCTTGGCTGTACCGATAAATTTAATCCCTTCCACGGTACTGAGCTTTTCGGTGGCATAGGCCAACAATTCATCTTCATAGGCTTTAATATTATCCAAGCCCAGTTCTTCGATATAATCGATAGCCGCATTTAAAGCAATACCCGCTTCAATATTTGGGGTACCCGCTTCAAATTTAAAAGGCAACTCATTGTAGGTGGTCTTTTCAAAGGTTACATCCTTAATCATGTCGCCCCCGCCTTGGTAAGGCGGCATTTTATTTAGCCATTCTTCTTTTCCATACAATACGCCAACACCGGTTGGTCCATACATTTTATGGCCCGAGAAGGCTAGAAAATCAACATCTAATGCCTGTACATCAATTTTAATATGCTGCACGGCTTGCGCGGCATCCAACATCACCGGCACCCCTTGGGCATGCGCTAAAGCAATAATTTCTTTCACTGGATTAATGGTGCCTAAGGCATTGGACACATAGTTTACCGAAACAATCTTCGTCTTTGGCCCCAACAGCTTCTTATAAGCGTCCATATCCAATTCACCCGTTTCCTTCATCGGAATCACCTGCAATTTGGCGCCTTTTTCTTCACAAACCATTTGCCAAGGCACAATGTTCGAGTGATGCTCCATGGCCGAAATAATCACCTCATCGCCTTCCTGAATAAAGGCACGGCCATAACAATGGGCCAAGAGGTTAATGCTTTCGGTGGTACCTTTGGTAATGATCACTTCATAATCATGCTTGGCATGAATAAAGTCTTGCACCTTTCTACGGGTCACTTCAAAAGCATCGGTAGCGATTTGGCTTAGGTAATGCACACCGCGGTGCACATTGCTATTCATATCGGTATAGTAATTCATAATGGCATCAATCACCACTTTCGGTTTCTGCGTGGTGGCGCCATTATCCAAATAAACCAGAGGCTTTCCGTTCACCTCTCTTTTTAATATGGGGAAATCCTCACGGATCCGCTGAATATCTAAACTGCTCAATGTTTTAATTTTTTATGAAGAACAAAGTTAACAATAATGCCTACAAAACGAGTATATATTCCGTTATTTAAACGTAATAATTCGGCATTGCCGCCAAAGTGAAAGCCCTTCAAGGCCAGGCATTCCTACCCAAAAAAACACCCGAAATTCGATAAGGAATTATGAAAATATAAAACTTATATTAACTTAACTTTGTTTACCTTTGTGATGATTATGCAAGAACTACCCTTAAATATACCTGAAGGATCAAGGAAAGAGGTGATGACCTACTTAGAACCATTCATGCTGAATGAAATGGCTGACTATTTAAAACCGGTAGAAGAAATGTGGCAACCTGCCGATTTCCTTCCTGACTCCTCACGCGATACTTTTTTTGAAGAAGTGCGCGACCTACAGGAAAGCGCAAAGGAATTGCCTTACGACTTAGTGGCCGTTTTAATTGGCGACACAGTAACAGAAGAAGCCCTTCCGACCTACGAATCTTGGTTAACGATGGTGGACGATGTGGAGAAAAACGAACAAGGCGGCTGGATGCGCTGGGTTCGTGCTTGGACTGCAGAGGAAAACCGCCACGGCGACTTGCTTAATAAATACTTGTATTTATCCGGACGTATTGATATGCGTCAGTTTGAAATATCCGTTCAATATTTAATTAAAGACGGTTTTGACATCGGTACAGGTGCCGATCCATACCGTAACTTTATCTACACCTCCTTTCAAGAATTGGCCACCAACGTATCCCACCGCCGCGTAGCCGCTATTTCCAAAAAGAATGGCGACAAACTACTGGCAAAAATGTGTGGGGTTATTGCTGCCGATGAGGCACGCCACGCCAAGGCCTACATGTCGTTTATTTCGCATGCCATGGTGGTCGATCCTTCCGAAGTGATGTATGCTTTTGAAGATATGATGCGTAAGAAAATCGTGATGCCGGCCCACTTCCTGCGGGAAGCTGGCGAGCCACAGGGCGATGCTTTCGCACACTTCTCGGATGCTGCCCAGCGTTTGGAAGTGTACACGGCGTTAGACTATGTCGACATCCTGCGCACGCTGATCGCCGATTGGAAAATCGATCAGGTGACCGGCTTAAATGAAAAAGGCGAAAAAGCAAGAGATTATTTAATGCGCTTGCCAGACCGTTTAGTACGCTTGGCCGACCGCATGAGCATCCCAGAAAAACAATACAAATTTAAATGGATTTACGGCTAAGCCGAATTCAATAAACTATTACAAAAGGAATACCGCAAGGTGTTCCTTTTTTTGTTTCTATTCCTTTGCTAGCTGAATCGAGATTGGCCTATAAATACGATCGGTCTGGGGCTTTGTTGCTGCCTTGTTCTTGCTTTTCACCCCCCTATCCTCGCCCATGGCAAAGGGGATTGATACGGGTGTGAAAGGGGTGTGAAAGGGAAGTAAAAGGGAGCTAAGCGAAGGAAGGGCTGCGGAAGGCCGGAGTTGCTAGGCCAGCAGCAGGTAAAGTCATTGTCAAAAAAGAAGAATTCCCTGTTTGATATGGAATATATTCGGTAGATTTACTTGTTATACTAATAATTGTTATGCTAAAGGAATCTTTTAATCAATATTCATTCATTTTAGACAAGACGGCGAAGCGTGTGAAGCAGTTTGCGCAAAATTCTTTTTCGGCGCAAGGCATCGATTTGACGGTCGATCAATGGTCGGTGCTAAAAACCCTTTACGAGTTTCCGCTGCTGACGCATAAGGAGCTTGCCGACAAGTGTGGCAAGGACCAGCCTACCCTCACGCGCATGGTGGATCTCTTGCTAAAAAAGGGCTACATGAAACGCGTAGAGCACCCGAGCGATCGGCGATGTTTGCACTTGCAATTGACCGACTTGGGCGGCAGCAAGGTGCAGGCCTTGGCTCCTTTGGTGAAAGATTTTCGCATGCGCGCTTGGGAGAACCTAAGCCAGGAAGACTTTGAGCATTTTACACGTATACTGAATACAATTTATAATAACTTAGAGACTAAATAACATGATTACAACAGACATTTGTATCATCGGCGCCGGACCAGTAGGTCTGTTTGCAGTATTTGAAGCCGGTTTGTTAAAGATGAGGTGTCACCTGATTGATGTTTTACCGCAAATTGGCGGTCAACTCTCAGAAATTTATCCCCATAAGCCCATCTACGATATTCCCGGATACCCCAGCATTACAGCACAAGCATTAATCGACAATCAACTGGAGCAGATTGCGCCCTTTCAACCTAGTTTTACCCTAGGCGAACGGGTGGAACAGTTGGAAAAACAGGCCGACGGCTCCTACCATGTCATCGGATCGGATGGCACCGTTATCCATTGCCAGGTGGTGGTGATCGCGGGGGGCTTAGGTTGTTTCGAGCCCCGGAAACCAGAGCTTGCCAATTTGGAAAATTTTGAAAAAGAACATGTGCACTATATGGTGAAAAATCCGGAGAAATTCCGGGACCAACGTATCGTGATTGCCGGCGGTGGCGACTCAGCCTTAGACTGGACGGTATTTTTAGCCGATGTGGCCAAAGAAGTGACCTTGGTACACCGCAGCGACAGCTTCCGTGGCGCTCCAGATTCAGCAGAAAAAGTTTTTAACCTGGCACAGGCCGGAAAAATAAACCTCCTTTTATCGCATAACCTGCAGAGCTTAAACGGCAACGGACATTTGGAAAGCATCTCCTTAATCAATAAACAAAAAGAAGGCGTGTTGGTGCCTACCGACCATTTTATTCCCCTGTATGGCTTAAGTCCAAAACTAGGCCCGATTGGAGAATGGGGGCTGAATATCGATAAAAATGCCATCGAGGTGGATACCTTCGATTATGCTACGAATATAGAGCGCATTTATGCCATTGGCGATATAAATACCTATCCGGGCAAACTAAAACTCATTTTATGTGGTTATCATGAAGCAGCCCTTATGGCGCAGAGTGCGTTTAAATATGTATATCCGGATCAGAAGTTAAGTTTTAAATACACCACTGTTAACGGAATTAATGCATTTTAAACATGGATAATATCATAAACATTATTGTGGAAGACCGCGATGGGCTACGCAAAACGGTGGAAGTACCTACCGATATCAACCTGAGCTTAATGGAAATATTGAAAGCTTCGGAATACGATATCCTGGCCACTTGTGGTGGCATGGCGCTTTGCGCCACCTGCCATGTGGAGGTTTTGGAGGGTGCAGAACAGTTGCACCCCGCGGAGGATCAAGAACTGGATATGTTAGATACCCTACCCGATGTAACCGACAGCAGTCGGCTTGCCTGCCAGCTTCGCCTGGGGCAGCAAAACGACGGTTTGAGCGTGCGCATTCGAGGTAGCTTACAATAAAGAAAAAGCTTAGTGTACTTTTAACACTCAAGATAGTTGGCTAAACAACTGATAGCAAGATAGATAGATGCGATAACAATAATATAACATTGAAGAACCTTAAAATAATGTAATATTTTGCTGAATTAGCCGATAAAATGTCGGATATTTGTGCCTTATTTTAAAATTCTTATAACAAGAAAGTATTATGTTGCTAAATCGTTCTGAAAGAAACTTTCCAAGAGTTATCGTTATTGGAGCCGGATTCGGGGGTGTGGAAGTAGCGCGCCAGCTGAAAAACAAGGAGGTGGAGGTTTTATTAATAGACCGTAACAATTACCACACGTTTCAACCTTTAATGTATCAAGTGGCAACAGGGACATTAGCCTCCGATTCGATATCTTTTCCGATTCGGAAGATGTTCAAAAACCAGAAGAATTTCCGTTTCCGTTTAGCCGAAGTATTGCATATCGACGCGGCCAACAAGGTGGTGCAAACCTCTGTTGCAGACTACGATTACGATTACTTGGTAATTGCGACCGGTGCAACATCGAATTTCTTTGGCAATAAGGAGGTGGAAAAATATGCTTTACCGATGAAAAACATTGTGGAAGCCTTAAATATCCGTAGCTACCTGTTGCAGAACCTGGAAGAAGCTGTTTTGCGTAAAAATGCTTCCGACAGAGAACGTTATTTGAATTTTGTGGTGGTTGGTGGTGGCCCTACTGGGGTTGAACTTTCCGGCGCTATTGCGGAATACCAGCAACACATGTTGAAAAAAGATTATCCTGAGCTATCTTCCTACGAAATGAAAGTCCATTTAGTGGAAGGTACCGGTAAAATATTAGGTGCCTTATCGGAGAAATCATCCCGCGATGCCGAGCGATACTTACAAGAACTTGGCGTAAACATCGTGTTAAACACGACGGTAAACGGTTATGATGGCAATACAGTAACCCTATCTTCCGGCGAACAGATTCCTACAAAAACCGTGATCTGGGGTGCTGGTGTGATGGGTCAAATGCCAACAGGTATCAATCCAGAGCTTATCCAACGTGGCAATCGTATTAAAATCGATGAGCAATGTCGGGTTGAAGGCGAAAATGATATCTACGCCATTGGCGACGTTTCGGCCTTGATGACCGACGAGAATCCGCGAGGCCTTCCGGGTGTTGCTCCCGTGGCGCAACAACAAGGGAAATACGTGGCCAACCATATCGTGAACAGCCTGAACAAACAAAGCAGCGAAAACTTTAAGTATTTCGATAAAGGATCGATGGCTACTGTGGGTCGTGCCAGAGCAGTGGTAGACTTAGGCAACTTTCATATGAAAGGCTTCCTAGCTTGGGCTACCTGGATGTTTGTGCACTTGGTTTCCATTTTCGGATTCCGCAACAGGTTGGTAACCTTCGTGAACTGGACCATTAAGTTCTTAACCAAGAACTCCGGTATCCGTTTGATCATTAATAAATACAACAGACCGGAACCCAGCAAACCGGTTGTACCGCAAACTGAACAATAAAACAAACGAAACATAAGGATGAAAGTCTTACCCCAGGGTGAGACTTTTGTTTTTTTAGGGCGATTTTGTTAAAAGATGTTAATAGCAGAAGATAAACGTACGAAAGGCATAAGCTTTGCGTTTATAACTGTAGAAAAAGCAAAAGAGTAAAAGAGTAAAAATTTCATAATTTAGGTTAATAATTGGTTTGGTAAAAATCCTGAGGTTCCCCGCCTCAGGATTTTTTTTATGTCGAAAAGCAGCAAACTAAATTATTCCGCCATTATAGTCCTTCCTCCCTTTAAGATTTGTATTTTTGAGAACCTTAAAAGAAAATCACCATGACAAATAAAGACATAGCTAAAGTTTTCAAATTATGCGGCCAATTGATGGAACTACATAATGAGAACGCTTTTCGAACCAAAGCTATGGCCAGTGCCTCCTTTCGTATCGACAAACTACCTTTCGCAGCATCGGGTGCTACCTTGGAAGAACTGAGCGAACAACCAAATATTGGGAAAAGTACGGCCGAACGCATTTTGCAGGTCGTAACCACCGGCACATTTCCGGAATTGGAAAAGTTACGCGAGAAAACGCCTGAAGGCATTATTGAGATGCTAAAAATTAAAGGCATGGGTCCGAAAAAGGTGCAGGTTGTTTGGCAGGATATGGAAATTGAGTCGGTTGGCGAACTCTACTATGCCTGCAATGAAAACCGCTTGATGGAAGCCAAAGGGTTTGGACTGAAAACGCAGGAGGATATAAAAAAAGCCATTGAATTTGCCATGGCCAATCAGGGTTGGTATCATTTTGCGAAAGTGATGCAATCGGCAGAAAAAACCATAGCGGCCCTGCGCGAAAGCCTTAGTGGCAGCCGAATCTCCTATACGGGAGACTTCCGTCGGAAAGCGGAAGTACTGCAGGAGGTAGAGCTGTTAAGCGATGCGCCGCAAGCCTTATTATTAGCGGCGGTTACGGCCTTAGACCATGAAATGAAGGTGGAGGCCGAACAGGGCTATATTCAGTTTCGGGATGAAAACAGCATTCCCTTCAAACTGTTCTTCTGTGAGCCGGATCTTTTTGCTAAAATGCAGCTATTGACCACCGGTTCGAAACAACATATTGCCCAACTGGAGGCCTTAGGAGAAATAAAACCCTTAGCGACCGAAGATGCCATATACGCAAGCTTGGGCCTCGCTTATGTGGAGCCGGAACTGCGGGAAGGCGGCAAGGAGGTAGCGCAAGCGAAAGATGGCAGGTTGCCAAGCTTGATAAGCTACAGCGATTTAAAAGGATCTTTACATAACCACTCGACTTACAGTGATGGTGTACACAGCTTAAAAGACATGGCGCTCTACCTGAAGGAAGAGTTGAACTTGGAATATTTAGGCATTTGCGACCACTCGAAAACGGCTGTTTATGCGAACGGCTTAAGCGTTGAGCGCGTGGAAGCCCAATGGCAGGAAATTGACGCCTTGAACCAAAGTCTTGCTCCTTTCAAGATTTTCAAAGGCATCGAATCGGATATCCTGAGCGATGGCTCTCTTGATTATCCAGATGAGATTTTAGCGAAATTCGACTTCGTGGTGGCTTCCATCCACGGCAACCTGAAGATGGAAGAAGAAAAAGCAACAGCCCGCTTAATTAAGGCCATTGAAAACCCCTATACAACAATTTTGGGGCACCCTACGGGTCGTTTATTGCTTTCACGGGCTGGCTATCCGATAGACTATAAAAAAGTAATTGATGCCTGCGCAGCCAATCAGGTGGTGATCGAGATTAATGCCAATCCGCTACGTTTGGACTTAGACTGGCGTTGGCATCAATATGCGTTGGAAAAAGGAGTGCTATTATCCATTAATCCGGATGCCCACCGCAAGGAAGGCTTCTTGGATATGGAGTTTGGCGTGTATGTAGCAAGAAAAGGCGGATTGACGGCTGATAAATGCTTAAATGCATTTAGCTTGCCTGAAATTGAACAATATTTTAAGCGTAAAAAAGGCGAATAGCCAAACCAATTATATTAAATTATGAGCAACAAAGCGTTTCGTTTATGCTGGGCAGCCCTATTATGCCTGCTGATAAATAGCGCCCATGGGCAATTGATGAAGGCCAAGGAGATTTACTCCAAAGCGGACTCCCTGCGGGGCAAGCTGACCCCTTTGCGCACATGTTACGATATTCAATATTATCACCTGGATGTGAAAGTGGATATTGATCAGAAATTTATTTCGGGCAGCAACCTGTTTAAGTTTAAAGCGGTCGATCGATTCCAGAAATTACAGTTCGACCTGTTCGATAACCTTTCGGTAGATCAGGTGCTGTATCAGGGCAAACCTCTCCCCTTCAGCCGGGAATACAACGCCGTATTTGTGGAGTTCCCAGGCTTTATCGAGAAAGGCAAGGTCGATTCTTTTACGGTGCATTATTCCGGTCATCCTATCCAAGCCACGCGTGCGCCTTGGGATGGTGGTTTCGATTGGAAAAAAGACAGCAAGGGAAAACCCTGGGTGGCAACCGCCTGCCAAGGCTTGGGTGCCAGTGTGTGGTGGCCCAACAAAGACCATCAATCGGATGAGGTAGACAGCATGCTGATCTCTGTAGCGGTACCCAAAGGCTTAATGAACGTATCCAACGGGCGATTGGTGAAAACCGAAGACCTGAAGGATGGCTACCGTAAATTTCATTGGAAAGTAGCAAACCCGATTAATAACTATAATGTGGCCTTAAACATTGCCGACTATGCCCATCTTCGGGAAACCTATAACGGGGAAGGCGGCAAATTGACCCTCGATTATTACGTATTGAAGGAGAATAAAGCCAAGCTGCCCCACTTGCAAAAGAATGCCAAGGAAACCCTTATGGCTTTTGAGCATTGGTTTGGCCCTTACCCTTTTTATGAAGATGGCTATAAACTGGTGGAAACAGCCCATTTAGGCATGGAACACCAGAGTGTTATTGCCTATGGCAACGGCTATAAAAACGGCTATTTGGGCAATGATGGCTCGCGCACAGGTTGGGGTTTAAAATGGGATTTTATCGTGGTGCACGAGTCGGGCCACGAGTGGTTTGGCAACAACATTACCGCCAAAGATTTGGGCGATATGTGGATTCATGAAAGCTTCACTAATTATTCGGAAGCCCTATTTATCGACTATTTCTATGGCAAGGAAGCGAGCCAGGCTTATGTGAATGGAAACCGACGCGGCATCCTGAACGACAGGCCTTTACAAGGCCCGCTAAACGTGAACAAGGAAGGTTCCGGCGATATGTATAACAAGGGCGGCGTGCTGCACAACATGATCAGAACCATCCTTGATGATGATGAGAAATGGCGGCAGGTTTTGCGCGGCATGAACAAGAAATTCTACCATCAAACCGTAGACTATAACGACATTTTGAGCTACATGAACAGCAGCACAGGCCTTGATTTGACCCGCGTTTTTGAACAATATGTTCGACGCAAAAGCATCCCGACCTTGGAGATTATCCAAAACAAGGAAGGTCAGTTTATCTACCGATGGATTGCGGAGGTTTCTGGATTCGATATGCCGGTTGACCTGTATGGAAAATCGGGCGAAAAGATCCGCCTGCAACCGACCACAAGTTTTAAACCGCTACGCCTGGAAGGCCATAACAAAGAGGATTTGCAGGTAGACAGTTTTAACTATTATATCGGGGTTTCTATACAATAAAAATCAGGAGAATACGTTAGCAATACCGGGTGAAAAAAAATTATAGAAATGCGGGATAAAAGATGATTTTTATGCCGGCAGGATTGTTCAATAACCATTTTTTTTCATTAGGTTTGCATAAAAATTTTAAATTATACTTTCACATCTAAATGGGGCTTTTTAATTGGTTTACGCAAGAAGTTGCAATAGACTTGGGTACAGCTAACACCCTAATCATTCATAATGATAAAGTAGTGGTTGATGAACCTTCGATTGTTGCCTTTGATCGCACGACAAATAAGGTAATTGCGATTGGCCGTCAGGCCATGCAAATGGAGGGTAAAACCCACGATAATATTAAAACCGTCAGACCGTTACGCGATGGGGTGATTGCCGATTTTACTGCGGCGGAGCACCTGATTCGTGGGATGGTGAAGTTGGTAAACAACGGTAAAAGCTGGTTCTTCCCTTCCTTGCGAATGGTGGTATGTATTCCATCGGGTATTACCGAGGTGGAAAAACGTGCCGTTCGTGACTCGGCAGAAATCGCTGGAGCCAAAGAAGTCTATTTAATCCATGAGCCCATGGCTGCAGCTGTAGGGATCGGGATTGATGTGGAAGAGCCTGTAGGAAACATGATCATCGATATCGGTGGGGGTACCACAGAGATTGCGGTTATCGCCTTATCGGGTATCGTTTGCGATCAATCGATTCGTGTTGCAGGAGATAACTTCGATTCAGACATCGTTCAATATATTCGTCGTCAGCATAACATTATGATTGGTGACCGTACTGCGGAGAAAATTAAAATCGAAGTGGGTGCGGCTTTACCAGAGCTGACCGATCCACCAGAAGATTTCGCGGTTCAAGGTCGTGACCTGATGACCGGTATTCCGAAACAGATTACCGTTTCATATACGGAGATTGCCCACTGTTTAGACAAGTCGATTTCCAAAATTGAAGAAGCTATTCTTAAAGCATTAGAAATTACGCCGCCAGAGCTATCTGCCGATATTTACCAAACAGGTATTTACTTGACAGGTGGTGGTGCCTTGTTACGCGGCTTGGATAAACGTATCCAAGCGAAAACAAAGCTTCCGGTTCATGTGGCTGAAGATCCGTTACGTGCGGTGGTACGTGGTACAGGTATCGCCCTGAAAAATATCGGTCGCTTCAAGTTCTTAATGCAGTAATACAAGGAAGATATCCATATTCGGCACGCGATATAATGTTTCCATAATGTTATATCGCGTAGCTATTAAAAGACAACAATAATGAAAAACCTTTGGCTTTTCTTGGTTAGATATAACGCCTTTTTTTGGTTTGTTCTCTTCTTTACTGTTGCCATCATCCTGGTTGTTCAAAACAACAGATACCAACGTTCTTCCTTCATTAACTCTTCCAATGTGGTTGTCGGTTCTTTCTACGATAAGTTGAATTCCTGGAAAAGCTATTTGGCCCTGGATGAAACCAACAAGAACTTGGCGCAGGAAAACGCATTGCTGCGACAACAATTGCAGGGCTACATCTTGAAGGATACGCTGGACAGCATACAGCTTGTGGATTCTATTGAAGCCAATCGCTATCATTTCATTATGGGCGAAGTGGTGAACAACAGCATTCATCAAAAAAGCAATTTCGTAACGATCAATAAAGGCAGTCAGGATGGGATTCAGAAAGGATTGGGTGTCATCACTTCAAACGGGGTGGTAGGCATTGTCCTGAATGTATCCCCTCACTTTAGTACCATTCAATCGCTATTACATCCGGATACCCGGATTTCAGTAACCTTAGACACCAGCAATGTCTTCGGATCCTTGGTTTGGGGAAATAATGTAGATCCGCGCTTTGCGATGGTGAAAGACATTCCGAATCATGTGAAAGTGCAGAAAGGTCAGAAAGTATACACTTCAGGATTTTCCTTGTTTCCAAAAGGAATTGAAATTGGCAGTGTGGAAGAGACCGGTATTCAATCGGGCGAGAGCTTTCTGGATGTGCGGATAAAATTACGAACGAACTTCAGTAATATTAATCATGTGTACGTGGTTAAGGATTTGTTAGAGGACGAGAAAAATAAATTGGAGGAGCAGACCGCTGATAATAATGGGTAGAGTAATCATTTATAATATCATTCGCTTTATAGCCTTGATTGCCATGCAAGTGGTTTTATTCAAGAATATTGGCTATTACAATCTGGCGACTCCCTTTCCCTATATTTTATTTATTTTTTTACTGCCCATCAGTACCCCAAACTTTATTTTATACGTGATTGCCTTTTTAACAGGCTTAACCGTAGATGCGTTTTACGACTCTTTGGGTGTACACGCGGCGGCCTGTGTGGCCTTAGTTTGGTTCCGCACCTTCTTCTGCAACATCACTCTGGATGTGGATGCGCAGAACTCCTTTGAAACCCCATCTTTAGGAATAATGGGAAATAAGTGGTTTTTTTCTTATATTTCCATTGGCACATTAATTCATCATTTGGTATTGTTGCACGTGGAATATTTCAGCTTCACGAACTACCTGAGCACCTTGTTCAGTATTTTGCTCAGCAGCATCTTTACCATTCTTCTGATTATGTTGATGAGTTTATTGTTCTACAAAAGGAAGTCTCGCTTATTAGGTAATTAATTTTGTTACGGTCATTTCATTCATGAATAACAGTTTCTTTAACCGTAAATACGTCATTCAAGGAATCTTTATAGCCATTGCCCTGGTTATCATTGCGAGGTTGTTCTACCTGCAGATTATTGACGACCGCTACTTGCTGTCGGCCAATAACAACGTGATGCGCAAGGTGATTGTATACCCGGCCCGGGGGGTCATCTTAGACCGCAATGGTCAAGTTTTAGTACAGAACGAACCGGTATACGATATTATGGTCACCCCGCGAGAGGTGAAGGATATCGACACCCTGTTGCTTTGCGACCTCTTAGGCATTGATAGCACCGACTTCAAGACCCGCATGCAGAAAGCACGGGCTCACTCCCCTTACCGCGCTTCGCAGTTTATGAAGCAGGTCAGCTCGACCACCTTTGCTAAATTTCAGGAACACCTGTATAAATTCCGGGGATTCTATTACCAGAACCGGACAGTTCGCAGTTATCCGGATAGTATTGCCGCGCAGTTTCTCGGCTATATCCAAGAGGTAAACGAACGGGATATCAAGAAATCCGATGGCTTCTATCGGCCCGGCGACTATATCGGAGCCTCCGGTGTAGAGCGTGCTTACGAGGATTTACTACGTGGAAAACGTGGCGTGAAAAACCAGATGGTTGATGCCCTGAATCGTCCGAAAGGCAGCTTTATGGAGGGTAAATACGACACGGTGGCTGTAACAGGCGATGGTTTGGTATCCTCTCTGGATAAAGACTTGCAAATATTGGCAGAAAGGCTGATGAAAAATAAATTAGGATCGGTGGTGGCTATCGAGCCCTCGACAGGGGAAATTCTATCCTTTGTGAGTAGCCCTTCTTACAATCCGAACCTGATGGTGGGCCGCGAACTCGGCAATAACTACATGAAGTTATTGCACGATGAGTCTAAGCCCATGTTTATCCGGCCTATACAAGCTTCCTATCCTCCGGGATCGGTGTTTAAAGTTGTAGCCGCTTTGACCGGGCAGCAAGCAGGGGTTATTAATGAACAAACGGTATTCTATTGCCCCGGCGGCTATCGTTATGGCGGTGGACGAGCAATTATGCGCTGCACCCACGTGGATGGAGCCACCAGCTTGGTGAAATCCATTAAGATGTCCTGTAATACCTATTACGGATACGTGTATGCCAAGATGATCGACTCCAGAGGCTTGAGCGGACCGAAAGCCTACGACCTTTGGAAGGAAGCCTTAGGGAAATTCGGATTAGGACATCGCTTAGGTATCGACCTTCCGGGTGAAAAACCTGGCTTAGTCCCTACATCTGATTTCTATACCAAACGCTATGGCAATGGATCCTGGCGCTCTAGCTATAACATTTCCTTGTCTATCGGTCAGGGAGAACTAGGGATTACTCCACTACAGATGGCTAATATTATGGCTATTGTGGCAAATCGTGGATTCTATTACCGACCGCACCTTATTAAAGGAATTGGGGAGAAACGAATAGTAAAAGAAGAATTCACGGAGAAAATCTTCGCAGGTGTAGATGCTAAATATTACGAACCTGTAATTGAAGGCATGAGCCAGGCGGTGAATCAAGGTGGTACGGGCGCAGCATCCCGCATCACAGGCATCGAGATGTGTGGTAAGACCGGAACGGTGCAGAATCCGCATGGCGAAAACCACGCTGTATTCTTCGCCTTCGCACCGCGACACAATCCGAAGATTGCTATCGCGGTATTCGTGGAGAATGCCGGCTATGGCGGAACATGGGCCGCGCCTATCGCTTCCATGATGGTAGAGAAATACCTAAAGGATACTATTTCCTTGCCGAAATATATTCAAGATCGGGTGTACAATGCGAATCTCTTGCCGAAGCCTAAAAAGCCGAAGACCCCCGAAGTTAAAAAAGACAGTACCCAAACAAAGAATAAAACAACTGCGCCATTGAAGTCAGCTGCCCTTGCGCCAAAAGAAGAACGCTCCGTATTAGTGCACCATAGTCAAGTAAGGAGAAACCATGAATAGTGGGCAAAACAAAAGCTTTTTCGGAAGAATCGATTGGATAACCATCGGGCTGTGGTTTGCCTTATGCATCATTGGCTTATTCAATATCCATGCGGCAGTTTATGATGCCGAGAATCCCGGACTCTTTAACTTAGCGACCAATTACGGAAAGCAGTCGATCTATATCTTTACCGCCTTAATTATCGGGATCTGTATCCTGATTATCGACTCGCGGTTCTTCATGTCATCAGCTCCCGTCATTTACTTTATTGTCGTCTTGCTGTTGATTGCTGTACTGATCGTCGGGCGTAATGTTGCGGGTAATCAGGCTTGGATTCCACTGGGGAGCTTTCGATTGCAACCCTCGGAATTCGGGAAACTGGCCACCTGTTTAACGCTGGCCTACTACCTTAGTAACCAAACCAACAAGAACCCCAATATGAAAACCCTGTTTATAGGCGCTTGTATTGTGCTGTTCCCGGTCGGATTAGTTATGTTACAACCCGATACAGGGTCGGCCTTAGCTTTCTTTTCTTTGGTCTTCGTATTCTATAGAGAGGGTTATTTGAGCACCGGATTCTTAATCATCGGTGGCTTGGCCATCTTCCTCTTCGTGTTGGCACTGCTCATAAACCAATGGGTAATTATCGGGGTCATCGCTTTGCTTTGCGGATTCCTCGCCTTTATGATGCGTAAGAAAAGGAAGAACGTCATTAATATGCTTATCCTTTTTGTCGTATCCTCGGTCTATGTATTATGTGTAGACTTTGCTTACGAAGACATTCTACAACCCCACCAGCGTAATCGTATCGATATTATCTTGGGTAAGATGGACGATCCGAAGGGACAGGGCTATAACTTAAACCAGTCTAAAATTGCTATTGGTTCCGGACAGCTTTTCGGCAAAGGCTACCTGCAAGGAACGCAAACAAAATACAACTTTGTGCCTGAACAAAGCACCGACTTTATCTTCTGTACGGTAGGTGAAGAATGGGGATTTGTAGGTTCGGTCTTTCTGATTTCCATATACTTGGCCTTGCTCCTGCGCATCGTCAATATTGCGGAAAGACAACGGACGGCCTTCGCCCGGATCTATGCCTATGGCGTAGCCTCCATCCTATTCTTCCACTTCTTTATCAACATCGGGATGACGATAGGAATTGTGCCCGTAATCGGGATTCCATTGCCGTTTATCAGCTATGGAGGATCCTCTTTATGGTCCTTTACCATCTTATTGTTTATCCTGTTGCGATTCGATTCATCCCGCAAAGGAACCGTAGGTATCTAACATAGAAAGGATCTGTTAGATCCTTTCCAATATCGTTTTAATAGCGTTATCGATTATTTCCTGCGGGTTATTGCAGAAGGCTTCCTGCACCCTACTCGCTAGGATAGCGTTAATGGATATCGCATGATGCCCCAGCATATTGCTGAGCGCATAAATGCCTGCAGTTTCCATTTCCAAGTTCGTAATCTGCCTATGTTCCACCGCAAACTGACTCGCATGTTTAATCAAAAAGGGATAGGTATTGTTGGTACGTAGTGATCGGCCTTGCGGACCGTAAAAACCAGGCGCCGTCATGGTGATCCCTTTCGGCATATCGAACGCAAACTTCGCTAATAATTTCGCGGAAGCATGGCCCACATAAGGTTTAAAGGTCAGATCTTCGAAATTACGTAGCACCGCATCACGGATAGCATTCTCGGTATCGGTATATGGTTTTTTATAATACTGCATCAGCGTATCGAAGCCGATGGCAAATTCACTGGCCAGGATAGTACCAATGGCAATATTCCCTTGGATTGACCCTGAAGTGCCAATCCGGATAATATCCAGCGAGCGGATCTCCTCTTTCAAGGTCTTGGTATTAAAATCGATATTCACCAAAGCATCCAGCTCGTTCAATACAATATCGATATTATCCGTGCCAATACCCGTTGAAATAACGGTTAAGCGTTTATTGCCTAAGAAACCGGTATGGGTAATAAATTCACGTTTTCCCTTTTTCACTTCGATGTTATCGAAGTATTTAGACACCTCGGGCACCCGATCCGGATCTCCTACAAAAATAATCGTATCGGCAATGTCTTCAGGCTTTAAATTGAGATGGTAAATGCTGCCATCCGCATTAATAATGAGTTCAGAATCGTTAATCATATGGTTCGTAAATAGTCTACTTCTATTCCCTCCATGGTCTCGAGTTTTCCGACCACTTCGTTTACCTGTAATTTACGCATTTCTACATGAATTGTACAGGATGTATCAAAGTTTTGACTAAGTACTTTCAGCTCTTGTTCTTTCACAATTTTCATGACATCGTTCATCTGCAGATAATCGAAATGAACCGCATACACATCATTCACGGTACGCTCTACGATATCCACCGAATCCAGTGCTTCTAGGGTTGCCGTTTTATACGCATTGATGAGGCCGGGCACCCCTAATAAGGTACCGCCAAAATAACGAACAACCACCACAATAATATTGGTTACATCTTGCGACAGCAAGACATTAAGGATAGGCCTTCCGGCGGTTCCCGAGGGTTCACCATCATCATTCACGCGGAACACCGAGCGGTCTGGTGAAAGGCGGTATGCCCAACAATGGTGTCTCGCCTTGGGGTGGGCAGCTTTCAATTCCGCTATGATATCCTTAAGTGTAGACTCATCGCGAAACGGATAAGCATAGGCAATAAATTTACTTCCCTTATCTCTAAAAATACCCTCAGCGGGTTCCGTAATGGTTCTATAGGTATCGTCAAATAAACTCACAGCAATGCAATTAATAATACGGATATAATGGCCAAAAGTACCCCAATTTTATTGTATTTGCTAAGCTTTTCTCGAAACAGCAATACGCCAACCAAGGCACCAACCGCAATAACCCCGATATTCATGGCCGTAAACACCAAAGAAGGATGATCGGGTAAAGCCCGGTGCGCCTTCATATAAAATACAATATTGCCGAAGTTGAATAATCCCAACACGGCACCATAAACAATAGCCATTTTATCGAAAACCTGTCGTTTGATGATCAAGAGATAGCCCAAGAATATAAAGGCGATAATCAAAGCGATAACGAAAACAATCCATAAGGACGACATATAAGTTATGCTACTGAGCTGCGCCACTTGCTTAAAGAGAATATCGATAATCCCCATTCCAAAAAATACCAGCAATGGAAAAACCCAATAGGAAACCTCGCCCCTGTTGGCTTCTTTTTTCCAACCGATCGAAAAGGCAATCGCCAACAAACCCACACTGATGCCTATTAAATTCTTGGGCTGCAACTGTTCTCCCATAAATAAAAAGGCCGCTAATAGCGGAATAAATAAGGAGAGTCGTTGAGCGACTTCCGTTTTCACAATGCCTCCAAAGCGAATGGAAAACGCAATACAAACAAAAATACTGGGCAACAAAATCCCCAAGGGAATATACAGATGCCAAGCCAAATCACTGGTCCAAGCATGCCGTTCGGGCTTTAATAAGAAATGGGTCAGGATTAAGGCCACCGGATAATTCCACACCAGCAATTGCAGGTAGTTTACCCCCCGTTGCCGGGCAAATTTGATGATAATAGCTACGGTTACTGAGCACAGTACCGACAGGAGCACATAGAACATGATCGATGATTATTTCAAGACAATTTGCATCGCTTTTCCGATGAAAATTGCTGGGCAAATATATCCAAAATAGCTGGGGCTAATTAATTATCCAGTCATAATTTCCTTTCCAAGGCCTAAATAATAGATGTTTCAACATAAAATACAGCCAAAAACAAGCTGTTTTTCTTTATTTTTTTACTATTATTTACACATGTTCTGAAACCTATTTTCATGTGTTTTTTCACTCATTTTTTATCAGTTTTTTAATACTTTTTTACCCTATAAAATCCAACATAAAATACAACAAACAAAGCTAAAACACCTATAATGCAATATATTACAAAACAAACAACAAAAACACAACATAAAAAAAACAGGCCAAAACTACACGATTATTACTGTATTTTTTGATGTTTTTTTAGTCATTTTTACAGCACTTTTCACCTTATAAAACATGCATAATTGAATATTTTTTTAAAAAAATTTTGCACTTATCATTTTTACCTCTATATTTGACAGAAATCAATAGGGAATGAACACAAAGAATACATATACTTACTTTTGGCACTTTTATTTTTACGATAAGAGCTGGGACTAGTATATAGTATTGGAAACAATATATCGAGGGGTCCCAAAATAATTTGGGACCTCTTTTTTTTTGCATGAATTAGCGTATAAAAATTAACAATGAGTGATAAAATAAGAATTGCCATCCAAGGAGTTAAAGCCTCCTTCCACGAAGAAGCCGCTTATAAGTATTTCGGAAAAGACATCGAAACCTTGGAATGCGAATCCTTCAAAAAGACCTGCGAAATGCTAAAGCAGGGCAAGGCTGATTACGTGGTGATGGCCATTGAAAACTCGATTGCGGGTAGCATTTTACCCAACTACAACCTACTGCGAGACTACCGCTTTCATATTATTGGCGAGGTGCACCTGAATATTCAACAGCACTTACTGGCTTTACCGGGCACAAAATTAGCCGACGTTAAATTTGTTGAATCACACCCCATTGCCATCCGTCAATGCGATGAATTCCTGAGCGAGCATCCTGAACTTACCATTAAAGAAGGCATGGATACCGCCGCTTGTGCGAAAAAGATTGTGGAAGAAAAGTTAACCCATACCGCTGCAATTGCTTCAGAAGCTGCTGCAAAATTATACGGATTGGAAATAATTGAGAAACGTATTGAAACACATAAAAAGAACTCTACCCGCTTTTTAATTCTTTCAAACGAGGTTCAAGAAATTAAAAATGCAAACAAAGCTTCCCTTTCCTTTCAAACCTCCCATGCCATTGGCGCGTTAGCAGCCGTATTGCAATGCTTCGCCGAACAAAACGTGAACCTCAGCAAAATACAATCTATGCCGGTGGTGGGCAGAAGAAACGAATACGACTTCTATGTTGACGTAGAATGGAAAAAACAAGCGGATTACGATGCGGCCATCCGAAAGGTATTGAAACATACCGTAAACTTTAGCATCATGGGTGAATACCTGAAAAACGAGAAAATCTAAATCTATTACATAACATAAAAAAAATAAACACGAAATAAGATGAAACATTCTTTAGACATTCTTCCTTTGAAATCATGGATCGATACAGGAGATAAACCATTAATCATTGCAGGACCTTGTAGCGCTGAAACCGAAGAGCAATTGGTATCTACTGCACATTTATTAGCGAACACTGGAAAAGTGAATGTTTTACGTGCCGGCATTTGGAAGCCACGTACGCGCCCCGGAGAGTTTGAAGGCATTGGCAGCGTAGGTTTAGGCTGGATGAAACGCGCCAAAGAAGAAACGGGTTTATTAACCGCAACCGAGGTTGCTACAGCAAAACACGTGGAAGAAGCGCTGGCGGCAGGCATCGACATCCTTTGGGTGGGTGCGCGCTCAACAGCTAACCCTTTCACCGTACAGGAAATTGCCGACGCCTTACGTGGCGTAGATGTGCCGGTATTGGTGAAGAACCCGGTAAACCCGGATCTATCTTTATGGATCGGTGCTTTGGAACGTATCAACGGCGCAGGCATCAAGAAATTAGGTGCTATTCACCGCGGTTTCTCCTCCTACGAAAAAACAGCGTTCCGCAATGAGCCGATGTGGGATTTGGCCATTCAATTGAAAACTATTGCCCCTGATTTACCGATTATCAATGACCCAAGCCACATCTGTGGAAACCGCGAATTGATTCCATACGTAACGCAGAAAGCCATGGACATGGATATGCAAGGCTTGATTATCGAGTCGCATATCGATCCTTCGGTAGCATGGACGGATGCCAAACAACAGGTTACTCCTGCGGCCCTAGCCGATTTATTGGATTCGGTATCTGTTCGTAAACCAGAGTCGAACAACCCGGCATTCGAAGATAAATTAGCAGAATTACGTGGTCAGATTGATAAATTAGACGATCAAATCATCAAACAGATTGGCGACCGTATGAAAATTGCAGAGAAAATCGGCGAATTTAAACGCGATAATAATGTAACCATTTTGCAGGTTAGCCGTTGGGATGAAATTGTGCAGAAACGCGTAAAACTAGCCGGCGCTTTAAGCTTAAGCGAAGAGTTTACGGTTAAATTCTTAGAATTATTGCACAACGAATCCATTCGCAAGCAAAACGAAGTCATGAATGCTAATTCTGTTACGGAGGCATAATGGCGGAAGATAAATTGATACTAACCCATCAATCCAAAACTATTAAAGGCACGGTTCAACTTACTGGTTCTAAATCAGAGAGCAACCGTGCTCTTATTATACGGGCCTTGAGTCAGGGGGCAGTGCGCGTAGAAAACCTATCGGAAGCAGCAGATACCGTAAGTCTGGAAGCAGCCTTGCAACAGGCGGCAACAGCCGGCAGCAAACTGTGTAGCATTGATATTGGTCCGGCGGGAACAGCCATGCGCTTTTTGACCTCTTACCTCAATCTGCAGCAAGGAAACTTTATCCTCACCGGAACAGAACGGATGCAACAACGGCCGATCGGTATTTTGGTTGACGCCTTAAAAAGCATTGGTGCCGATATTCATTATGAAAAAAAAGCAGGCTATCCACCATTGAAGATTGAAGGCGGGATGATACAAAGCAAAGCGGAGGTGGCTATTCAAGGCAACATCAGCAGTCAATACATCTCCTCCCTCCTGTTGGTTGCCTCTTCCTTAAAGAAAGGCCTTACCCTGCATATCCAAGGCGAGTTAACGTCGCGTCCTTATGTCACCATGACATTGGAGATGCTGAAAGAAGCCGGTATTAGCTACACGTTCACCGATCAGCAGATTCAAATCGCCAAACAACCTTTTCAGGCCGCTACAATTTATGTAGAGCCTGACTGGAGTGCCGCATCTTATTGGTATGCCATGGTGGCTTTAGCGCAGGAGGCACACATTGTGCTTCCGGGCTTAAAACAGCATAGTTTACAAGGCGATTTTGCCATTACGGAAATCATGAAGCATTTTGGTGTCACCAGTACGTTTGAAACCGATGGCTTACACTTACGCAAGTCTGGAATAAGTTCGCAAAAATCCTTATTCGACTTCAAAGAATGTCCAGATCTGGCACAAACCGTAGTGGTTGTTGCGGCGGCCTTACGTAAAGATGTTTCTTTTACAGGCTTAGAAACCCTAAAAATTAAAGAAACAGATCGCATCCTGGCCCTACAGCAGGAGATTGCAAAATTCGGCGCCCAGCTGTTGGCAGATGGTGAAACCTACCATCTTAAAACCGAGCAGGTATTCGAACCGCAAAGCATAACGATACAAACCTACGAAGACCACCGCATGGCCATGGCCTTTGCCCCTTTGGCATTGGTATTCCCAGAAGTGATCATCGAAGAACCACAAGTGGTCGATAAGTCGTACCCTACATTCTGGAAGCACTTGGAAGCCCAAGGATTCCATACCCAAGCGTAATTATATTATTACCGCAAACGAAGATATTAATTACCACCAATTTTATATATTTACGAGCAATTACAAATTATGGCAGGAAATTCATTTGGAGATATTTTTAAAATCAGCACTTTCGGCGAGTCGCACGGAAAGGCCATCGGTGTAATAATCGACGGCTGCCCTTCACTAATCGACATTGACGAGGATTTCATCCAGTCGGAACTCGATAAGCGGAAGCCTGGTCAATCGAAGATTACCACCCAGCGCAAAGAAAGTGATACTGCCCAGATTCTTTCCGGGGTATTCGAAGGTAAGTCTACCGGAACCCCTATTGCCATCGTTATTCCGAACGAAGATCAACGTTCAAAAGATTACTCGCATATTCAAGACAAGTTTCGTCCCTCGCATGCCGATTACACCTATCAGATGAAATACGGTGTACGCGATTACCGCGGCGGAGGACGCTCATCAGCCCGTGAAACCGCAGCCCGTGTTGCTGCAGGCGCCATTGCTAAGTTGTTTTTAAAGCAACGTGGCATCGAAATCTTCGCCCATGTATCGGGCGTAGGCAAATTGGAAGCGCCTAATTTAGACAGCAACAACCTGCAAGACCTATTGGAAAGACGCGAGCAAAACATCGTTCGTTGTGCCGACCCGGCGAGCGCCGCAGAGATGGTGACTTTTATTGATGAGGTACGCAAAAACGGAGATACCGTTGGCGGACGCATCAGCTGCATCATCCGGAATGTGCCCGTAGGCTTAGGCGAACCTGTTTTCGATAAATTGCATGCCGACTTAGCGAAGGCGATGATGAGCATCAATGCGGTGCATGGCTTTGAATATGGATCCGGTTTTGCCGGATCGGAGATGTTTGGTTCGGAACACAACGATATTTTTGTCAACCAACAAGAGCAAGTAAAAACATTAACCAATTTTTCGGGAGGGATACAAGGCGGTATATCCAATGGGATGGATATTACCTTCAAAACAGCCTTTAAACCTGTTGCAACCATTATGAGAGATCAGGCAACGATTAACGAAGAGGGAGAAAGTACCACCATTTCTGGCAAAGGGCGTCACGACCCTTGTGTGGTTCCTCGCGCGGTAATCATTGTCGAGGCGATGGCTGCATTGGTGATTGCTGATCACCTCCTAAAACATGAAGCTTATCATAATGCCTAACCAAGAACTGATACTTTCTTGTGATATTGGCGGAACGCATATCACTTCCGCCATTGTCGACAAGACCACATGGACTATTTTAGAAGAGACCATAACGCGCAACCATGTAAATTCGCAAGCAGATGCTAAATCGATTTTACAATGCTGGACCGGCAACATGAAAAGCTGCCTTTCCAAGATTCCAGATGCTGTTACGGCCATTGGAATTGCGGCGCCGGGCCCCTTCGATTATGAGAAAGGCATTGCCTTAATGAAGGGACAAGCCAAGTACGACAGCCTCTACCAAATGGAGGTTAGCGAACCAATTAAGGAATTGATCGGCCAACCCGATTACCCCATCCGCTACATTAACGATGCAGCGGCTTTTTTGCAAGGGGAAGTCTTCGGTTGCGGATTAGATCAGGAGGAATGCATTCTGGGCATTACCTTGGGCACAGGCCTGGGGAGTGCGGTTTGGCAGAAAGGTGAAAAAGCCTACGATGCCGATCTATGGGATACCCCTTATCAGGAAAGCATCTTCGAGGAGTATTTGGTCACCCGATTTTTCGTGAAGCGCTTTGCGGCATTAACCGGCATCGAAGAGGCAGGACTGCGCGAAATCCTGGAAAAACACGTGGAACGTCCGGAAACCGCGCAACTCCTGGAAGAATACCGCGACCAATTGTTGGATTTCCTATACTTCTTTAGCCAGAAGTATACCTGCAACCGCTTTGTCATCGGAGGTAATATTACCAAAGCCTGGGACCTTATTTTTCCGGATAAATCGATGTTAAAACCTTACCATATTGAAATCGGAAAATTTCAGGAACATGCCGCCATTATTGGTGCTGCTTCTTTATTTTCCAATTAAAAAGAACTTTTACTATAGATAAACGAGGAGCCGTTGCCTGCAACAGCTCCTTTTTTATGGGCTATATTTTTCACCTAGCTAGCAAAGACCTTCTTTTGCTTAGTCCCTTTGTAGATCCCTTTCACTCCCCTTTCACAGCCGTATCAATGCCTTTTGCAAAGGGCATTGCAAGGGAAGAGAAAAAGCATGGAATAGGTTGGATAGCGAAAGAAACTGGGCCTTGGTTCTAAGAAAGGCAGGGGTTTGTTTTTATAAGGCAAGGGGCACTAAAAAAGCGCGCCTGCTATTCATTTGCGAATAGCAGGCGCGCTGTAGTAATCTTGTTAAATCGGCTTAGAATAAAGACGGGAAGTCTGTTGGTTTACTATCCGACATAATTTGGTAGGCCGCTTCTACCACATCATCTACGGCCGGCTTGGTGAAATAATCACCATCTGAGCCATATGGCGGCCGATGTGGTTTTGCCGTTAAGGTACGAGGCTGGCTATCCAAGAGGTAATACCCGCCTTGAACCTCCAAAATCTCGTGCATAATATAGGATGAAGCACCCCCAGGGAAATCCTCATCGACTACTAAAAGGCGATTGGTTTTCTGTAAGGAGGTTTTACAAATATGATCTCTATCAAATGGGGCCAAACATTGCGCATCGATAATCTCGATCGAGATTCCCAATTTCTCCAGCTCTAGCGCTGCTTCCTGCACAATGCGTAGGGTCGACCCGTAGGATACCACGGTTAAATCAGCACCCTCGCGTAGCAATTCGGCCTTACCGATTTCTACGGTAAACTCGCCCACATTATGCGGCATTTTCTCTTTCAAGCGGTAACCGTTCAGGCATTCCACCAATAAAGCAGGCTCATCACCCTGCAATAGGGTATTATACATACCGGCAGCCTGGGTCATATTGCGGGGTACACAGATGTGCATGCCGCGCAATCCGCCTAGCAGTACCGACATGGGCGATCCGGAATGCCAGATGCCTTCTAAACGGTGTCCACGAGTACGTACGATTAATGGCGCGCGTTGTTGCCCTTTCGTGCGGTAGCTCAAGCTGGCTAAATCGTCGCTAAGCACAGGCATGGCATAAATCAGGTAATCCAGGTATTGAATTTCTGCAATCGGGCGGAAACCACGAATCGCAAGACCAATTCCCTTGCCTATAATGGCCGATTCCCGGATTCCGGTATCGAAGATACGCTGCGCCCCAAACTCTTCTTGTAGGCCCGCAAAACCTTGGTTTACATCGCCTATCTTTCCTACGTCTTCACCAAAGGCCAATAAGCGCGCATCGCGCTCGAAGTTGGCTCGGAAACAGGCATTCAACACCTCCCTACCGTCCACAATGGCCGACTCCTCATCAATCTGAGGCGCCACATGTGCAACCTGAAGGGGTGAATATTTGGTATCTATAAATAATTTATCGTTGAAGCGAGCATGGTTTACCGCTTGTTTCTCACGATACCAAGCCAGTAATTCAGCCTTACCCGGCAGGTCTAAGCCCCGTAAATCGCGAATAACACGACGTACATTGACATAGACCTCCTTTAACGATAAATCGGTAATGGACAATAATGTTTTTAACGGAATTTCGACGGCATGGTGGTTGATATGCTCCAATAAGGCGATTGCCTCATCCAGATCAACCTGCAGGTTCTTCCGATAGTCTGCCCAGGCTCGCTTCTGTTCCCTGCGCACCTCATCCTTCATCTCGCTTTCCAAGGCCTGCAATTCCTCTTCGCTTGCTAATCCGGACTCTAAGAGCCAGTCGCGCATTTTACGATTACAATCGAATTCGGTTTCCCAGTGCAAGCGATCTTGATCCTTGTAGCGCTCATGCGAACCGGAGGTCGAGTGTCCTTGCGGCTGGGTAATATCTGTTACATGCACGATGCATGGACGATGTTCTTCACGTGCAATCTCGGCGGCCTTCTCGTAAACTTCACACAGTCCGGCATAATCCCATCCTTTCACGCGGAAGATCTCATATCCAGCGCCGGCCTCATCGGCTTGAAAGCCACGCAGCACCGAAGAAATATCGCCCTTGGTGGTTTGGATTTCATTGGGCACGGAGATTCCGTAACCATCGTCCCAAATGGAAATAACCACGGGAATTTGCTTCACGCCTGCGGCGTTTACCGTTTCCCAGAATACCCCTTCGGATGTAGCGGCATTACCGATGGTACAGAACACCACTTCCTGACCTTGCAGACTGAATTTATCCTGATGTGATAAGTTTGGATTATCGCGGTAGAGCTTGGAAGCCAGGGCTAAACCCAAAATCCGCGCCATTTGGCCGCCTGTTGTTGAAATATCGGAAACCGTGTTAAACTGTTGGGTTTGGTCAATCCACTCCCCGTCGCTATCAACAAGCGGGGTGGAAAAGTGGGCCACCATCTGCCGGCCGCCCGAAGAGCTGTCGGCTGCTAAAGTAGGGTTCGCATATAACTGAGAAAAGAAATGGTAAACCGAACTAATTCCCAAGGCGAACGCCAATGTTTGATCTCTGTAGTAACCAGAACGCCAGTCACCAGGTTTAAAAACCTTTGCTAATGCAAGCTGCGCGAGTTCTTTCCCATCACCGAAAATACCAAATTTAGCCTTGCCGGTAAGGACTTCTTTCCTCCCCAGTAGACTAACAAAACGGCTTTGTACAGCTAGTTTATAATCGGTAATCAGCAATTGGCGGAACTCTTCGTAGCTCATTTTAGCTGAGTTAAACTGCACTGGTCTTGTCGTAAATGTTTCTGACATCTATGCGTTTGTTTTTTAACAAAAGTAATAAAATAAAGCCGGTAATCTTAGTCAAATTCGGCTAATTGGGAGGAAAAGTGAATTCCAGGTCTTTCTTTCCCGCAATAATCTGTACTTTTAGCCGTATTTAAGAATAATATGAGTACGTTACACTTTTTTGATGCCAACAAGGGGGGAAATGATTTTGGTGACCTGGAAAAAACCATCACCATCAATAAACTAATGGAAACTCCGTTGGAAGAGCGCGATGCACAATGGATTGCAGATTTTCTGCAACATATAGACGAAGCCAACCTGAAGGTGGGCGAACCAGAAGTGATCATGAGCCAGGATGGCTTTCCTTATTTTAACCTGAAGACCATTCAGGAAGACGAGAACTTTCATGCCTTTGTGATTAAGGGGAAACTCCCAACGATAATGAGTAATGGATTTGGCGTGGCTATTAACGCCCACAAACCGCAGCCCGATTGGATTTTCACCTTCGGTGATTTATTGAACCTCCAGTTGAATGGCGAATTCTATACCGACGAGCACCTCTTCTCACGCAATAACAGCAACTTTGCCATCGGCAAGGACGAAGAAATTCTGGTAGGGCAACCTTCAGAAGCCATTTTACCAGCTTATGTTCGCCAACAAATCCGGGAGTTCCTGCAATATTCAGGCGTGAAAATGCCGAAGATTATGTTGATCGCACGTAACTATAAAGACGAATCTACCGTTTCGCAAGACTTGGTTTTTAACCTAACACCCAAGAATTTTGCGAATGAAAAAGACTATCAGCAAGCTATGAATAGCCTTTCTTGGTTTTTACCGCGCCATTACTCGATTGTGGGGATGGATGAAACGGCCGTAAATTCTGGGTTTGAATTGATATAGCAACTGCAGGTTGCATTGTAAAGAAAGAATACGAATATAAAATAATAAGCATGTTTTTATTTAATGTGAGGGTCTATGGGATTCTGATTAATGATAACGGCGAAGTGTTGATCTCTGATGAGCGCACGGAGAACGTTTCATTCACGAAATTCCCAGGGGGCGGATTAGAATATGGGGAAGGTCTTTTGGACGCCCTAAAAAGAGAGTACATGGAAGAAACAGGGATGGAAATTGAGGTGCTAAAGCATATTTACACCACCGATTTCTGGGAAAAATCAAGTTTTAATGATAGTCAAATTATTTCCATTTATTACCAAGTTCGTCCTATTAATAAAATAGAATTAAATATTAAGACAAAAGCGTTCGATTTCGCGGAAAAAAACGTAGATGGTAAGCTACAATCTTTTAGATTAATTCCAATCGAGAAATTAGAAGAAAACGACCTTACCTTTAAAACAGACCAAGTAGCGTGGGTTGAATTTTTAAAAACAACTGACAAAATTCAATTATAATATAAATGTTGCAACTTTTATTTGATTTTATAATAAAAGGTTTTTACTTTTACAGTAGGTCATGAGGCAATGTATATTAAAACTTTGTGATCTACGTTTTGAAAACACCTAGTTCTATAGGGTTTTATTAATAGTTAGTGTGATTTTAAGGCGATACTCCCCGTATCGCCTTATTTTTTTAAATAACACAACTCCCCGCCCCTTTTCCATAAATCTTATTACAATTCCTTAAATAATTAACAATATATTCTTCATTTAGTTTTCACTTGGTTTAAAAACAAAAAAAGATGATCCGAAGACCATCTTTTATTTTCTTTTATAAAATTTCTAACTGAAAATATAGGCCAGTAGAATTACCAAAGCGCCTCCAATGATAATGATCCATTTGTTGTAATCGCCGCCATGGGCTCCTTCCTGACTTTTATATTTATATTCTCTTTTAAATTTATCTAAATCCATTTTTCCCTCCTTACTTTATATTAAAGATGCAATTAACATTAAAAATACATAAAATTATTCATGATGATAGGGTTCTCCGCGCATAATTGTATAGGCCCTATACAATTGTTCCACGAAAAACAAGCGTACCATTTGATGAGAGAACGTCATTTTGGATAGGGATAGTTTGCCGTTCGCCCGGTCGTAAACCGTCTGATCAAAGCCATAAGGCCCGCCAATCACCAATACGATATGGGAAACGGAAGCAATCTGCTGCTTCTCTAAGAAAGCGGAGAATTCCATGGAGGAATAGCTTTTTCCACGCTCATCCAACAGCAACACATAATCTTGATTGGAAATATTTTTTAAGATAAGCTGCGCTTCTTTTTCCTTTTGCTGACTTTCGCTTAAGTTCTTCACATTCTTGATGTCGGGAATCACCAGCAGCTGAAAGTTGCAATAATGCTTTAGCCGCTTAGTATACACCGCAATACCTTCCTCGATATACTTATCGTCGGTTTTCCCGATACAGATTAAACTTATCTTCATGATGCAAAAATAAAGGTTCTTAAAGAGTTCCGAAAGTTTTAATGCGCCATTTTTCCCTTCCATAGGAAGCATAAAAAAACCCTCGCCGTAAGGGCAAGGGTTTCGCTGTTACTTCCAAAGGAAGTATTATTTATTTGCAACTAAAGTAATGTCAAAGTTAATTTCTTTGGAGATTAAATCATCAGATTTACCTTCGTAGTTCACTCCCCAATCCGCTCTGGCAATATTGAAGTTTGCTGTCGCTTTTACATTGGTATCAGTTGAATCAACCACTTTCGCATCGAAAGTAATGTTTTTGCTGATTCCTTTGATAGTTAAGTTACCAGAAACTACTAAATCACCTGCTGCAGCACCTGGTTTAACTTCTGTAATAGCAAAAGTTGCTTCCGGGTGAGTCGCTACGCCGAAGAAATCATCAGCTTTTAAGTGACCGTCTAATTTTTCTTTGTACTCGCCTTCAAGATCAGTAGAGCTAATGCTGTTCATGTCTAAAACAAAGTTTCCACCAGTAACTGAACCATTGTCCACTTGAACAGAACCTGATTTAATGTTAACTGTTCCTGTGTGTTTTCCCGTAACTTTAGTACCGGTCCATACCAATTTAGAAGCTGCTGTATCTACTGTATAAGCTGTTCCTGTAGCAACAGAGTCAGCATTTAAAGTAGTTTCAACAGAATCAGAAGTTTCAGCTTTTTTGCCATCAGGATTTCCTGCGCAAGATGCTAACACAAGTGCAGCAATTGCAGATAGTAATGTGATTTTTTTCATGTTATGTGTTTGAACATTTATTTTTAAAGTCCTGCAAAGGTAACTTACAGTCACTTGATTACAAATGCTTAGTTTTAATTTTAACATTAAGCAGACAATAGCGTAACGAAAATTTTAATCTTAATGGCCTAAAGGCTGCGCATCAATGCGACGAATATCGGCACCTAATGCTTTCAAACGCTCTTCGATATGCTGATACCCTCTTTCGATTTGCTCAATATTATAAATCACCGATTTTCCTTGAGCCGATAGCGCTGCAATCAATAAGGATACCCCTGCACGAATATCTGGAGACGTCATCTCGATACCGCGTAGCTGTTGCTGCTTATTCAGACCGATTACCGTAGCGCGGTGCGGATCACAAAGGATAATCTGCGCGCCCATATCGATCAACTTATCCACGAAGAACAAGCGGCTCTCGAACATCTTCTGGTGAATGAGCACATTGCCCTTCGCTTGAATCGCTGTCACCAACACAATACTCAATAAGTCCGGGGTAAAACCAGGCCATGGTGCATCCGAGATGGTCAGGATAGAGCCATCGATAAATGTATCGATTTCATAGCTATCTTGTGCTGGGATAAAGATATCATCGCCACGTAGCTCGAATTTGATTCCTAAGCGAGAGAACACGGTCGGGATAATCCCTAACTCTTGGAAACAAACGTCCTTAATGGTAATCTCCGAACCCGTCATAGCTGCCAATCCGATAAAAGATCCGATCTCAATCATATCCGGTAACATGCGGTGGCTAGTTCCTCCTAACGATTCTACACCTTCGATAGTTAACAAGTTCGAACCGATTCCAGAGATCTTGGCTCCCATGCGGTTCAACATCTTGCACAGCTGTTGCAAATAAGGCTCACAAGCAGCGTTATAAATGGTGGTTGTTCCTTTGGCCAATACAGCAGCCATCACGATATTTGCTGTTCCGGTTACCGAAGCTTCGTCCATCAAGATGTAAGTACCTTGCAATTGGGTAGCATCCACATTGAAGAAGTGAGTTTCCGCGTCGTATACAAACTTAGCCCCTAATTTCTCAAAGCCTAAGAAGTGCGTATCCAAGCGTCGTCTTCCGATTTTATCGCCTCCCGGTTTCGGGATGGCTGCTTTTCCGAAGCGCGCCAATAAAGGACCTACAATCATGATAGACCCACGTAGGCTTCCCCCTTTGCGTTTAAATTCTTCAGACTGGAAATAATCTATATTAATATCGCTGGCTTCAAACTCGTAGGTATCTCCGGCGGTGCGATTTACTTTGACGCCAAGGGCAATCAACAAGTCGATCAATTTATTCACGTCTTTGATATCCGGGATATTGCTGATCGTCATTTTCTCGGCAGTCAATAATACTGCGGAAATAATCTGGAGGGCTTCGTTTTTAGCGCCCTGAGGAACAATCTCTCCTTTTAATGGTTTACCACCACGTATTTCAAATGCATTCATAGTATGTGCTTACAAAAACAAAAAAGCAATCGTTTTTATTGTTTGAACCATTGCTTCTTTCTTGTTTATTGTTGATTTATTTATTTCTTCCTTTTAATGTTAAGCTTGTTATTCTTTAACTTATTATTGTTGTTATTATTGCCTTGGTGCTTGCTTTTATACTGGGAATTATTGTTGTTATTATTGTTATTGTTTGTATTTCCAGCAGTTTTAACACGACTTCCCGGAGGCGGGGTTTTGAAGTCTAGTTTGGTAAGCACGGTATCTGCAGGCAACTGCAACTCCCCTTTGGAAAGGGTTCTTAAGTCTTCAATGATTAAGTCATCCGACACCGAGTCTTTATTCCAAGTCAGGTAAGCCATCTTCATGAAATTGGCAATACCTACGGTCATTTTCTGACGTGCTTCCTCATTCGGAATCGCCTTAGCCTTATTGATCATCTGCTCTACCGTATGGCCATAATGCTTATAGCGGATATTATGGTTAGGGTATTGTAAAGGCTGCGGCTTATGGTGGATTTCCTCTTTCTTAGGAATAGGGTAAGGGGAATCTACATCGATTTTAAAATCAGAGATGATGTAGAGGTGATCCCACAGTTTATGTTTAAAATCAGAAACATCACGCAAGTGCGGATTCAAGACTCCCATCATATCGATTACGACCTGAGCTAAGCGATTGCGTTCTTCACGATCCGATAGCGTACAGATGTAGTCTACCATATTTTGTACATTTCTACCATATTCAGCTAGTATAAGCTTTGGTCTAGTACTGTTATAATCAAAAATCATATGTGTTGTGGTTTACTCCCAAGGAGTCCTTTAATTTGTAATATACGAATTATTCTATTATTCTAAGTTTGGCAAATTTAAGCAACAATTGCTTCTGTCCCAACTCCTTGAAGAAAATAGTTGCTTTTATGTCGGGTTTATTGCCTTCCAGGTTGATTACTTTACCAAATCCGAAGCGTTCATGTTCCACTTCCATGCCTACTTGCAAGCCTGAGGTATCAGATGGCGCAAATCCGGCGGTCGGCACGTGCGCTTTCGGTAAAATAGACGTTGTTTTCATCACCTTTGGCTTCGGCTTCGAGAAAACATCTCCCGATGTTTCTTTCCGTTGCCAGCTCACCCTTTCGCTGCTGAACTCTTCGCCGCCGCCTTGTTGGAAGCGAGGTTTAAAGTCCAGATCTAAACAAGCCGGATTCAACTCATCTAAAAAGCGACTCGGCTCGCAGTTATTCAAGGTTCCCCAACGGTATCTGGAAGTAGCATAAGATAGAAATAACTTTTTCTCTGCACGGGTAACCGCCACGTAGAACAAGCGACGTTCTTCCTCCAGTTCCGATCGTGAATTTAAGGAAAGCTGCGAAGGGAACAGGTTCTCTTCCAAGCCTACGATAAATACCACCGGGAATTCCAATCCTTTTGACGAGTGGATCGTCATTAGGGATACGGTATCCGCATTCGGATCCTTATCATTATCGTCATTGGTCAATAAGGCGATATCTTGCATAAAGACATCTAATCCTTTTTCTTCCAAGTCTTCTCGCTCCGAAAACTCCTTGATACCGTTCAGCAATTCCTGGATATTCTCATAACGCGATAAACCTTCCACGGATTTATCTTCGTAGAGTTCTTTTAGAATACCCGAATGCTGCGCAATATGCATCGCAGTATCGAAGGCGGTATGGTTCTTTGCCAAAGCCTGAAAGCTCTGGATCATCATACCGAAGTTACCTACCGATGCTGCACTACGGCCATCCAAAAACATCTGTGCATTGGTTACCACATCCCATAACCGTACCTGCTGCTTATCCGCAGCAACCATTATACGTTCTACGGTCGTATCACCAATACCCCTTCTCGGATAGTTTATCACCCGTTTCAGGGCCTCCTCATCGTTCGGATTGAACGTCAAGCGGAAATAAGCGATTAAATCTTTAATCTCCTTGCGTTGGTAGAAGGAAGTACCTCCATACAATTTATACGGCACATTTAACTTGCGCAAGGCCTCCTCTAGGGAACGCGACTGCGCATTGGTGCGGTATAAGATGGAAAAGTCTTTATATTTTAAGCCTTTCAGGGCTTTTTCTTGGGCAATGCCCTCAGCTACAATCTTCCCTTCCTCATTATCCGAGAATGCCCGGGTCACTTTAATCTTATCACCTTCTTCATTATCAGAGAAAACATTCTTCTCCAACTGATTCTTGTTATTGGCAATAATGCTGTTCGCCGCATTCACAATCATCTGCGTCGAACGGTAGTTCTGTTCCAATTTAAACACCTTCACATCCGGATAATCCTTCTGGAAGTTTAAGATATTCTGAATATTGGCACCGCGGAAGGCATAGATCGATTGCGCATCATCGCCCACCACGCATATATTTTCGTTAACCGCAGCCAATCGTTTCACAATCAGGTATTGCGAAAAGTTGGTATCCTGATACTCATCCACCATCAGGTATTTAAACTGATGTTGGTATTTATGCAATACATCCGGATACTTATTCAGCAGCACGTTGGTTTTGAACAGCAAGTCGTCAAAGTCCATCGCCCCGGCACGGTAGCAGCGTTGTGCATAGGTCATGTAAATCTCGCCCATCTGCCCACGTCCGTTCGCGATATCCTCGGCCTTAATGGCTTCGTTTTTATTATACTCTTGCGGAGAAATGAGGTTGTTCTTAGCCGAAGAAATCCGACCGTATACATGGTTTACATTATAGAGCTTATCGTCCAAGTTCATTTCTTTCAAAATAGAACGCAATAAACTCTTGGTATCGTCTGTATCGTAAATGGTAAAATTACGCGGATAGCCGATCAGCTCCGCTTCCACACGTAGAATCCGCGAGAACACCGAGTGGAAAGTGCCCATCCAGATATTCTTGGCCTCAATGCCCACCACCTTCGTAATACGCTCGCGCATTTCCTTGGCAGCCTTATTAGTAAAGGTAAGCACTAAAATATTAAAGGGATCTACACCTTTTTGTACAAGGTGAGCAACTCGATAAGTAATTACACGTGTTTTTCCTGATCCGGCGCCAGCAACAATCATCACCGGCCCTTCTGTTTGTTCAACGGCAGCCCGTTGGGAAGGGTTCAATCCTGCTAAATAATCCAAAATGATCTCCTAATTTTAACTTAAGTATAGCCTCTATTAAGGGGGATTCAAAAATAATAAAAATACTTAAGCTATGCTAGTACTTTTATGCACAAGGGGCTTCGGGAAAATGCAGGAATACGATGCGCTAAAACGAGGCTCTGTTAAAACGGAGCGTCGTCAGGCATATCGTTCATGCGGGAAGGCATGGTAATTCCTCCACCGAAATTGCCGAAGTTATCCGATGGTGACATGGCCGACCCGAATCCGCCGCCCAAATCCGAGAAGCTTCCGCCCTCTGGTGGCATACCGGAGAAGTCATCATCCAAATCCACGAACTTCACATATTTACCCACGAACTTCAAGGGCACCAAACCGGTTTCCCCGTTACGGTGCTTGGCGATAATAACCTCACCCACACCTTGTGTCGAACGTCCCTCCTCGTCCTCGGTAATACCGTAGTATTCCGGACGGTACAGGAACAACACCATATCGGCATCCTGCTCGATAGATCCGGACTCCCGTAAGTCGGATAACATCGGACGCTTGGAGTTACCAGGTCTAGACTCCACGGCACGGCTTAACTGCGAGAGGGCCAATACCGGGATATTTAATTCTTTGGCTACGGACTTCAAGGAACGCGAGATACTACCGATCTCCTGCTCCCGGTTACCGCCACCCTTGCCCTCGCTTTTACCATGCATCAACTGCAAGTAATCCACGATGACCATTTGAATATCGTATTGCGCTTTCAGACGACGACATTTTGCCCGGAACTCAAACACGTTCAATGCCGGGGTATCGTCGATAATAATCGGCGCTTCGGTCAATCGGCCAATCCGAGAGTGCAATTGCTGCCACTCGTGGTCGGCCAGGTTTCCTTTTTTCAATTTCTCTTGTTCAATTTCCGTTTCACCGGCAATCAAACGATTCACCAACTGTACGGATGACATCTCCAGGGAGAACACCACCACGGGACGCTGGTGATCTACGGCTGCGTTGCGGGCTACCGATAATACGAAGGCCGTTTTACCCATGGCCGGACGTGCCGCAATAATTACTAAGTCGGAAGGCTGCCAACCGGAGGTCATCCGATCCAGGGCCGTTAAGCCCGAAGGAATACCCGTTAAACCGTCGGTACGGTCGCGCAGCAACTCCAGGTTATTGATGGCTTCGCGCATAATATCATCCATCTTTCTGGAATCTCGGCGAAGGTTGTTCTGGGCAATATCGAATAAAGATTTCTCGGCATGATCCAGCAAATCAAAGATATCACTGGTTTCATCGTAAGAAGAGTTGATGATTTCGGTAGACACCTTAATAAGCTCGCGTTGGATATATTTCTGCGAAATAATCCGTGCGTGGTACTCGATGTTTGCGGCCGATACTACCCGGTCGGTCAACTGCGTAATATAATAAGCACCGCCCACCATTTCCAAGGCTCCCATCTGGCGCAATTCAGCAACCACGGTCAGCAAATCGATTGGCGATGTTTTTTGGAATAAGTTATAAATCGCCTGGAAAATCTTCTGGTGCGATTCTTTATAGAATGAATCCGGTTTTAGAATATCGATAACCTCACTTAGCGCATTTTTCTCTAACATGAGGGCACCCAATACCGCTTCCTCCAAGTCTACCGCTTGCGGAGGCAGTTTGCCTAAACCACTTACTAAGTTATTCAGGTTTGTACGCTTCTTGTTAAAGTTGGCACGGCTAGACTGGCTAGACGCGTTGTTTGACATTTCGTTTTCTAAGGACATATTCTATATTATTATACGGCTCGTTGAACACAGTTCGCTACGACAGGGTAACAAATGTAAGAAAAATAAGACTGCAGCCCCATACAAGTTATAAACAGTCAAAATAGGTGCTTCAACAATCATGCTATTGTTTTGAAAACCAAGCCCCCTGTATTCCACACTGTATGTGTATAAGTTGTTAATTTACAAAATTAGGCGCTAAAAATCAAGCAGTTAACAAAATGTTAATAACCTAGGTCGATGTGGAAAAGCCTGACAGCGGGCTAGCTTCGCACACAATTTTGGCAGTCCTCACTCTTTAAATTCATAGTCAAGCACTTAGCCTAGTTGAGGTGGTCTTTAGGTTTAAACTTCTGAAATTCACGCCTGAAATTTTTACAGGTTTTATTGTATCTTTGTCGCTATGTCAAACGATGCTTCTACTGTAAAACCTTATAACCCCGAAGGCGGTAAAAAAGAACAAGTTGCCGATATGTTCAACAATATTTCGAAGACTTACGATTTATTAAACCGCTTTATGACGATGGGTATCGATACGATTTGGCGCAAAAAAGCCATCAAAACCCTGAAGCCTTTACACCCGCAAGTTTTGCTGGATGTAGCTACGGGAACGGGCGACTTTGCCATGGAGTCCATTCGTATTCTACAGCCGAAGAAGATTATTGGTGTCGACATTTCCCAAGGCATGCTGGATGTAGCCGAACAAAAGGCCCAGAAAAAGGGATTAGGCGGGCAGTTTGAAGTGAAACTTGGCGACTCGGAGAATCTTCCCTTCGCCGACCAGAGCTTCGATGCCGTGACAGTAGCCTTCGGTGTTCGTAATTTTGAAAACCTCGAACAAGGGCTTTCCGAAATCCGCCGCGTGTTAAAACCGGGGGGTAAAGCCATCATCTTGGAGCTTTCCAACCCCACGGCATTTCCGATCATGCAACTGTTTCAGTTTTATTTTCATAAGGTGGTACCCGCCATGGGGAAACTCATTTCTAAAGATAACCGCGCTTATGCCTACTTACCTGAATCGGTCGCTAAATTCCCGGATGGGCAACGATTTGCCGCCATTTGCGATCAAGTAGGCTTTGCACAATGCAAGGTGCGCCCGCAAACCTTCGGCTTTTGTACCATTTACGAATGCGATAAATAGCAATAAACCCAAAATAAATAATAACAAGGCCTATGAGAACCGTATTAATCACAGGGGCCAGCTCCGGAATTGGTGCAGCATGTGCTTTAGAGTTGGCAAGCGAGAAAACCTATCGCCTCCTACTTTGCGCTCGGAGAATCGACCGCTTGGACGACCTTTGCCGTCAGATCCAACAAATCAACCCAGCCTGCGAAGTACATCGATTCAAGCTTGATGTACGCAACGCCGACGAGGTTGCTACTACCCTTTCCAACCTTCCGGCGGAATGGAAAAACATCGATGTATTAATTAACAATGCCGGCCTTAGCCAGGGCTTTGACCCCATCCAGACCGGTGATATTGGCGATTGGGATCGCATGATCGACACCAACGTCAAAGGCTTATTATACGTCACACGCCAGGTGCTGCCGATGATGGAAGGCAGTAAAAACGCCCACATCATTAACCTAGGCTCCATTGCGGGCAAGGAAGTTTACCCGAACGGCAACGTCTATTGCGCGACAAAACATGCCGTAGACGCTTTAAATAAAGCAATGCGCATCGACCTGCTGCCGAAAGGCATTAAGGTGACGGCCATTAACCCGGGCATGGTGGAAACCGAGTTTTCAGAAGTACGCTTCCATGGCGATAAGCAACGTGCCGATGCCGTGTATGAAGGGCTTACCCCTTTAAGCGGGAAAGATATTGCCGAACTTATTGTGTTCGCCCTATCACGCCCTGCGCATGTAAACATCAATGACTTATTGGTGATGCCTACGGTACAGGCCACAGGAACAATTGTAAACAGATCAAACAGCAAATAAAATGGCATTAGAACAACAGATTAATCAAGATATTAAGGCGGCCATGATCGCCAAAGACCAAGCAAAATTACGCGGATTGCGCGCCATCAAAGCGGCAATCTTATTGGCGAAAACCGAAAAAGGCGGTGCCGATGAAATGAGCCAAGACACCGAGATCAAGGTATTGCAGAAATTGGTAAAGCAACGCAAGGAGTCGGCAGAAATCTACCAACAACAGGGGCGTGAAGACTTATACCAAATTGAAGTGGAGGAACAGGAAGTTATTGAAGCTTACTTACCGAAGCAGTTAGATCGTGCCGCGATTGAAGAAATCGTAAAAGGCATCATCAGCGAAAGCGGCGCTTCTTCCATCAAGGATATGGGTAAAGTAATGGGCTTAGCGAACCAAAAATTAGCCGGACAGGCCGATGGTCGTACCATTTCAGAAGTCGTTAAATCCTTATTAAGTTAAAAATTGTATCACATGAATTGGGTAATTAAATCTTTTGACGCTTTAACGCCCTTAGAGCTTTACCGAATTCTGAAAGTCCGGATAGATGTATTTATGCTGGAGCAAAACTGCCTCTATCCGGAATGTGATAACAAAGACCTCAAAAGCGAGCACCTCTTCCTTTTGAATGAAGCGGAATGCCTTGCCTATGCGCGTCTATTACCACCAAACCTCTCCTACCCAAATTGCAGTTCTATTGGCCGCGTGGTAGTACACCCCAAGCACCGCAGCCATGCCTACGGCAAGGAGCTGATGCAACGTGCCATCGAAGCGCAATGCGCAGCATTCCCTAATACGGTAATCCGCATCAGTGCCCAATTATATCTGAAACGCTTCTACGAAAACCTAGGCTTTAAGCAGGAAAGCGAAAGCTACCTGGAAGATGATATTCCGCATATCGAAATGGCCTATTATCCGGGTTAATTTCTCCTTAGTTACTTTTTGTTTGGTTAGTATTTGGCTTTTTTTAAACCTTTTATTGAAGCGTAGCAAACCTTATTGCAAAGGGGATTGATACGGGTGAGAAAGGGGTGAGAAAGGGAAGTGAAAAAGGGGTAAGCAGTAGCTGGTTGGGCAATTTGTCATCAATTTGTCATGGTGCTGTCATGGTGAGCGGAGTCGAACCACGAACCACGAACGACTGGTACGTCAGTGCAATCAACAATGCAAAACAACATGCCTAATATTAACGAAGGCACAATGTAAAAATCTGTTAATAAACATCTTGACCACAATTGATCGCATTGACGTACCAGTCGTTCGTGGTTCGTGGTTCGACTCCGCTCACCATGACAACACCATGACAGCACGATGACAAATCGAGGACAGCACGTCGAAAAAACAACAAGAAAAAACACCTACTCAGCACCTCACCACAAAAAAAAGGCTGAATAACCATTAGTTATCCAGCCTCTTTTTATTTTTATCTGCGTTATTTTCTAATCTGTTACATTGCGGCTTCCATAGGCCTTGTCGCGTTCGAAGGTCGACATATGTCTTTCTTTTTTTGCGGGGTAAATATCATCCAGGGTAATCATAATTCCGGTTTCTTCCACTTCGCCAAATTCGTTATTGCGGGCAGTGCCGAATACACGCATGGTTGGCGAGAGGTTCATGTAGGTATTGATCAATGGCGGGATGTTTTCGCCGAGTTCACGAACTTTTGTGTTCAACACTTTATAGCCGGCTTTATAGTCCAAGCCATCGAAGATGCCTTCGTGTTTAGCAATATCAGTTTTGTAGCCTAAGAAAAGTTCGTCTACAGGTTTCACCAAGTGATCCTTATCTGGGAAGTAATGATTCATGAAGTAGATCAATAAATCGCGTGCTTCCTCATTGTAATGCGGATACATGGTTACTTTTCCGAACAGGTACTTAATATCTGGATTTAACAAAACCAAAGCACCTAATCCGTCCCACAGGTTATCTAAGGAAAATAGTCCTTTGCGGTTATCGATGGCGGGTTGATATTTCGGTTGCACCCAAGAGCGTCCTAATTCGATGGTATAAGGGAGGTATTCTTTCACAAATTTATCCGAGAAGTCGAAATAATGTGCGGTGGATAAGTGGAAGGTTCCATCGGCGTCAATGGCTTTATCACAGGTAATCACACGGTAGCCGGCGATAATTTCTTCATCTTCCGGATTCCAAGCGATTAACTGATCATAGTTATGGGCACATGTATCGTTTTCATCAATATCTAAAGGTAAACCTGTTCCACCCCCAGCACCTCTGAAGGTTACTTCGCGTAATCGGCCAATCTCGCGCATGATGTTTGGCGAGCTGTGGTAGTTTACGAGGTAAACTTCATTATTCCCATTGTTTGTATAGCGCACGAATTTATCTTTAGTAAGTTCCGCTTTTAACAATGCTCTGTCAACTGGTTCAATTATTTCTTGCATATATTATTTTTTACCTCCGGCCATTGCATAGACAATATCTTTGACTTCTGCAGCCCATTGGCGTTCATTTTTACTATTATCGAAATGGGTATAAGGGATTCGTTTTCCGATGCGGATGGTGATATCCTTTCCGCGTTGGGCAAACAACTCATCAGGTAAATATAACATTTCAATGTTAGCTTTTAACCCAATTTTATTCCTTAATCGTGCCAAATTGTAGAAAAAGTTCGAATTTCTTCCATCAATATAAACCGGAACGATATCTTTTTGATATTTTTTGGCTTTGCTGATAAAGCTTTTCTTCCATTCTAAATCAACAATTCGGCCGTTTATTTTGCGGGATACCAGGCCTGCGGGAAACACCAAGAGAGCCTGATCGGAGGCGTAGGCATTCTCGATAGCTGCAATGCCTGATTTACTCTGCCCCCCCAATTTGTTAACCGGTATAAACAAGGGTTCTAGGTTACGGATATTCATTAGAATATCGTTAACTAAAAATTTCACGTCTTTCCGGTATTTGCCGATAGCCTGCATAAAAGCGACGCCATCAAGCCCGCCTAAAGGGTGATTGGATGCAAAAATAACAGGTTCATCCAAAGGAATATTTTCTACGCCTTCCAGATGTACATGTACCTTAAGTTCGGATAATAAGGAGTCTACAAAGTCTAAACCCATGTCATCATGATACTTGGTCATGATGTAGTTTATCTCATCTTCGTGTATAACTCGCTCTAAATAACTGACTAAGGGTTTGGGTATCCATCGGGCTAACTTCGGACTTTTCTTATGGATGACTTCCCTGATTTTAATAAATTGCTCTTTCTCTAGTAAGTCCATATAATAAACCCTCTTTTAAAGTAGCGTAAAATTACACAAATAGTTTAAAGTAGCGTAAAACATCTTTTTATTTTATCTGAAATACTAATTTTTCGTTACCTTAGCTGAAGAGCAACATTAAAGGAAAATTAAACCTTTTGGTTTTCTTTCTATTTAATACATAAACGACTGTATGTTTATTGGCGAAATCATAACTACACTTTATACCGAACTTAGGCCATCTGACACGGTGGAATTTGCCTTGAATAAGGTTAATGAATTACACTTTCACCAATTACCCGTCGTTAAGGGTAAAGAATACCAGGGCTTATTGACCGAAGAAGACCTGCTGAGTGTAGAAGATGAAACCGACCTGCTTTCGGAAGTAAAAATCACCCTACCCTTTATCTACCTATACGATTTTCAACACATTTACGATGCTTTACAATATTTGGAGACCTATCAATACGATCTGCTCCCGATATTAAATAAGCAGAACCAATACGTGGGTTGCATTACACAAAAGGATGTGTTAATAGCAATCAACCAAACCCTCTCCAATCAAGAGAAGGGCGCTATTATCGTATTGGAAATGGAAGACCGGGATAATTCGCTGACCCATGTGGCGCATATTATCGAGTCGGAGAACTGCAAGATATTAAGCACCGGAGTTCGCGCTATTGCCGAGTCGAGCAAGGTAGAGTTGACCATCAAGGTGAACAAGAACAATATCTCTTCGGTACTAGCCTCCCTATGGCGCCATGATTATGTGGTAAAAGCATCCTTCAACGATGGCTCTGATCAGAACGATATTCAAGAGCGATATAACCTATTAATGAATTATTTGAACATTTAATTTCCATGATTTTCTCATCTTTGGAAAAAAAACGTAATTATCGAGCATGAAAGAACTGTCAATAGCGGTTTATGGGCGCGAGTTTAACCAATCGGTCATTGGCTATGTGGTTGAACTGTTTAGCTATTTACGCGAAAGAAACGTTCAAGTCTATATTTATCAAGATTTCCACAGCTTTCTAAAAAAGTTGTGCAAGGTTGATTTTAAGTTTAAGAAATTCAAATCGCATAAAGACCTCCCGAAAGATGTGTCTTTTATGTTGAGTTTGGGCGGTGACGGCACGATGCTGTCGGCGGCGACCTTAATTGGCGATTCGGGCATCCCGATTGCGGGAATTAACTTTGGGCGCTTAGGCTTCTTGGCCAACATCTCCAAAAACCGCATGGAAGAAGCCTTAGATCAGATTCTGAAAAACGAATATACTGTTCAACCCCGAGCCCTATTGCAGGTGGAAAGTTCAGACGGCACCTTGCAAAGCAGTGAGTCTGTCGCCTTAAATGATATTACCGTCTTCCGCTACGATTCCTCGGCCATGATTACCGTGCATGCCATTTTGGATGGGGAGTTACTGAACTCCTACTGGTCCGACGGCTTGATCATAGCCACCCCTACGGGCTCTACCGCTTACTCCTTAAGTTGTGGTGGCCCTATTATTATGCCGGGCAGTGGTAATTTTGTGATTACGCCGGTTTCGCCACATAACTTAAATGTGCGCCCTATTGTTGTTTCAGAGAACATGCAGCTGAAGCTGGAAATTGAAAGCCGCAGCGAGAAATACATCGTCAGCTGCGACTCCAAGAGCTATACCCTATCGAGCAAGACGTCCCTGTTGATTACTAAGGCGCCCTACCATGTGAACCTGATTCGCTTAAAAGGCGATCAATACTTTGGCATTCTCCGCGAGAAGCTGTTGTGGGGTATTGATGTGCGAAATTATTAAAGCATGTTTAAACTGCTTTTTAACGATATTTTAAGTGTTAGGATTCTACTAAAACCTGTATCTTTACAAAAATAAAACAAAACAATGCTTTCGTGTGTATAGGCTGGCTTAGCACCGAAAAACCTGGGGACGAGCAAGGTTAGGATTCCAACTCCTTGTTCTCTGGCTGTTAAAAGCCCCCCTGCTGTTGCATACAGCACCTGAAACGAATAGGAACAAATGGATTATAAAGAGCATATAGACACAACAAACCTACCTAAACACATTGCCATAATTATGGATGGAAATGGCCGGTGGGCAAAAGAAAAAGGAGAACTACGGGTATTTGGTCACCGCAATGGGGTTACTGCCGTGCGGGAGGCCTTGGAAGCGGCCGTAGAAATTGGGGTTTCCTACCTCACCCTGTATGCTTTTTCAACGGAGAATTGGAATCGCCCTGAATTTGAGGTGAACGCCTTGATGGAATTATTGGTAGACTCCTTGAATAAAGAGTTACCACTTTTTCAAAAGAACAACATTCGGGTAAATTCCATCGGGCGCACCAGCGATCTACCCGATCATTGCCAGGTTACTCTGCAAAGCACCATCGACCAAACGAAACAGAATACCGGCTGTACCCTGACCCTGGCCTTAAGCTATGGATCGCGTCAAGAGATTTTAGATGCGACACAGGCTATTGCCAAAAAAGTGCAAGAAGGCAGCCTAAAAGCCGAAGACATCAATGAAGCCGTATTCAGCGATCATTTATATACGCATGGTATGCCAGACCCGGAGATGCTGATTCGTACCAGTGGAGAGCAACGCATCAGCAACTATATGCTTTGGCAATTAGCGTATACCGAACTGTTCTTTCTACCGATCATGTGGCCGGAATTTACCCGTGAACATCTCTTCGAATGTATATACCTTTTCCAGAACCGGGAAAGAAGATTTGGGAAAACTAGTGAACAATTATAAGAAATCATTACTTTTGCAACATTTTGATTTTGGCGCGTTTAACGGCCCCAATTCGTAATATTTCTTTTAACAAAAATTAACAAGACTTTGCTGTACTTTAGCAGACATAATAAAGAGTAGATGAAGCATAAAATTAAACTGTCCTTATTACTGACTATATTCCTATTCAATTTTGCGCAAGCCCAAATTACCGGGAACCGACCGATTAACTTAAATAACTCCGATGAAATCAGCTACTTAGAACCTAAGAACTACATCATTGGCGGGGTGACCGTAACGGGTGCTCAGTACTTAGACACCGAGGTATTGATCTCGATTTCTAACCTTATTGTAGGGCAATATATTGAAGTGCCGAGTGAACAAACAGCCAAAGTTATTAAGGATTTAATGGCACAGAATCTTTTTGAAGATGTGCAATTATATGCGACAAAAATTCAAGATGAAACCATCTTTTTAGAAATCCGCGTGGTTGAGCGACCACGATTGACCCGTGTTGACCTAAATGGCTTAAGCAAATCGCAAACCGAAGAGGTGCGCAAGCGCTTAAATTCGAACACCGGAAAAATCGTTAATGAAAACTTGTTGCAAACAACACGTTCTACGGTTGAAAAGTTCTTACGCGAGAAATCTTACCTCTACCCTGATATCAAAATCAAAACCATTAAAGATTCTTCCCAGCAGAACTATCAAATTGTTCAGGTGGATGTAGAGCGCAACAAGAAAATCAAAGTGCGTAAGGTTGATTTTGAAGGAAACGAAGCCTTCAGCGATAAGCAGCTTCGCAAATTTTTAAAAGGCGTGAAACCACGTGCCTGGTTCCGTGTATTTGGTCCGGGTAAATTCAAAGAAGACAAATACGAAGAGGCCAAAGAGAAATTAGTGGCCAAAATGCAAGATAAAGGATACCGTGATGCGCAGATCTTAAAAGACAGCATCTGGCGTTACGACAAAAATGAGGTGGCTATTGACTTCGAAATCTATGAAGGCCCTAAATATTATGTGGGTAACATTGATTGGACAGGGAATGCGAAATACAAAGACTCGGTATTAAATATTTTATTAGGTATTCAAAAAGGCGATGTATACAGCGAGGAGAAATTAAACTCTAAACTATCAGGCCCTACCCGTAATTCCGATGATATTGCTGCCATCTATCAAAATGATGGGTATTTAACCTTCAACGTTCAACCCGTGATCAAACGTATTTATAAAGATACGGTTGATTTGGAAATCCAGATGTTCGAAGGAAAACAATACACGATTAACAATGTGATTTTAAAGGGTAACGATGTGACGAACGACCGTGTGGTGTTACGTTCGATCTACTCGAAACCAGGTCAAAAATATTCCCGTGAATTATTGGTTCGTTCCGTTCGTGAGATCTCCCAATTGGGTATGTTCGACGAGCAGAAGATTACGCCAATGCCAACCAACTTAAACTACGAAGACGGTACAACCGACATCGAGTTCTCCGTAGCGGAGAAACCTTCCGATCAAGTAGAGCTTTCCGGTGGTTATGGTGCCGGTCAGGTAATCGGAACGTTAGGATTGACCTTCAATAACTTCTCGACCAGCAACTTCTTCAAGAAAGAAGCCTGGAAACCACTTCCTCGTGGCGATGGTCAGAAACTAAGTATTCGTGGTCAAACTTCCGGAAAAAGATACCAATCGTATAGCTTCTCTTTCTCCGAGCCTTGGTTAGGTGGTAAAAAGCCAATCTACTTCGGATTGAGTGCTTATATCTCCAATTCGCAATCGCAGTATTACAACTACCAAACAGGACGTTACGAAGGTTATGCGAACAACCCTAAGATCAATATGCACGGGGTGACAGCAACCTTAGGTAAGCGTTTGCAATGGCCAGATAACTACTTCCAGATTAACAGTTCCCTATCTTACCAACGCTATGCTTTGGAGAACTACGGTAACTACTTCCTATTCTCGGATGGTACTGCAACGAACATTAACTTTACGCAAGAAATTAGCCGTAACTCGATCGATGCGCCAATCTACCCGACTTCAGGTTCACACTTGAAATTCTCGGTACAGGTGACTCCTCCCTATTCCTTATGGAATGACATTAACTATGCGACAGCGCCAGATCGTGAGAAATACAAATGGACAGAATACCACAAATGGAAATTCGACTCCCAATGGTATACTAAAATCGTAGGTAAGTTAGTCTTGAAAACCCAAGCACAATTCGGTTACTTAGGCACTTACGGTGATGAGTCGCCAACCTCGCCATTCGAGCGTTTCAAACTGGGTGGTGATGGTATGCAAGGTTTTGACTTCTTACAAGGTTCTGAGATTATCGCGATGCGTGGTTATGCCAATGGTACCGTTATTCCAGCGAGTACAGGAAATGGTATGCAGGGTATTGCACAACAATCAGGTAGCCCTATTTACACGAAATACCAGATCGAGCTTCGTCATCCGATTATGTTGAACGAGCAAGCGACTGTATTTGCATTAGCCTTTGCTGAGGCAGGTAATACTTGGAACAAGTTCAGCGAGGTGAATCCATTCAAAGTACGTCGTGCTGTAGGTGTGGGTGCTCGTATCTTCTTACCGATCTTCGGTATGCTAGGTATTGACTACGGTCATGCCTTAGATCCGATCCCTGGAATGCAGACTTCACAATGGAAGCAAAACTTCACGTTCAGTATTATTCAGAACATGGGTGGTTTCTAGATTAAACTTTTTAGCACAATATTTGTCATAAACAAAGAAATGATTAAAATTTGTACCTCTATGAAACGAATATTAGTATTAGTAGCTATGCTAGCCTTTATGGGTAGTGTATCATATGCGCAGAAGGTGGCTTATGTAGATTCGGAATATGTGATGAAACACATCCCTGAATATAAATCGGCCCAGAGTCAATTAGATAACTTGTCCAAACAATGGCAAGCCGAAGTGGATAAGCAGTATGAAGCTATTGAAAGCATGTACAAGGCTTATCAGAATGATGCTCCTCGTTTGAATGAGGACATGCGCAGACGTCGTGAAGACGAGATTGTAAACAAAGAAAAAGCAGTGAAAGACTTCCAACGCGGTAAATTCGGCATGGATGGGGAGTTGTTTCAACAACGTGAAAAATTAATGAAACCTATTCAGGACCGGATACAGAAAGCGGTTCAGGATGTTGCCAAAGCAGGACAATTTGATTTCATTTTAGATAAACGCAGCGAAGTATCGTTTTTATATGCCAACCCGGCGATGGATAAAAGCAACGATGTTGTGACTAAATTGGGATTGAGACCAAATCCTTCCTTAGCAAACTAAGATTTTTTACTATTATTGTGTAACTAATTTTTAACTAGAATATTTAAAATAGCAAAAAGCACTTATATCCAGCATATAAGGAATTAACAAAAACAGCATGAAAAATTTATTGAAAAGTGTAGTAGTAGCATCAGGAGTATTATTGGCAGCTAACACAGCAAGTGCCCAACAAAAGATCGGCCATATTAACACGGCGGAAATTGTGCAAGCTACTCCAGAATTTAAAGCTGCTGAAGAACAAATGAAAACCTTGAGTGATGCAAAACAAAAAGAACTTCAAGGGATGTATACCGAGTATCAGAAAAAACAAAACGATGCGAACGAGAAATTGAGAAACAGAAGCGAAGCGAACAAAACTGCCGTGGATGCTGAAGTTCAAGAAATTGCAAATTCTATGCGTGAAATGGAAACTCGTATTCAAGAAGTTCAACGTGTAGCGCAAGAAGATATCGGTAAAAAGCAACAAGAGCTTTATGCCCCTATCGAGCAGAAAGTTTTCACAGCGATCAATGCTGTAGCAAAAGAAAAAGGATATGCTTATGTATTGGATATCTCTAACGGTGGAATTCCTTACTTCGGTGGTGGTGATGACTTAACAGCAGATATCAAATCTAAATTAGGTATTGCTGCTGCACCAGCTGCAAAGAAATAAGCAGAACGATATGATTACATAGAAAAAGCCTCGGTATCGAGGCTTTTTCTATTTAGGGGAATTTCTAAGGTTAGAGGTTTCCCTTTTTCATTTCGTCCATGGCAAAGTTGGCCGCACGCGCGGTCAAAGCCATATAGGTTAACGACGGGTTTTGTGTTCCGGTTGAGGTCATACAAGCGCCATCGGTAACAAATACATTTAAGCAGTTATGCAGCTGGTTCCATTTATTTAACAGGGATGTTTTCGGATCTAAGCCCATACGCACACCGCCCATCTCATGGATGTCTAATCCGGGGTTTTGCTTGCTGTTATGCGTATAGATATTTTTAGCGCCTATGTATTCCAGCATTTCAGAACCTTGGTTCAGGAAGTCTTGCATGCTTTTCTGATCGTTCTCATCGTATTGCACCGAGGTAATCAACTGGGGCATGCCAAACTTATCTTTCTTATCGGCACTTAAGCGCACATGGTTGGTTTCCTTAGGGATGGTTTCGCCCTGCATCATCATGCCTATCCCCCATCCTCCAGGTTCGCAAAGGCTATCTTTAAAGTCGCCCCCTACTTGCATTTCCGATCCGGCACCACGGCCACGGTAAGCACTGAAGAAGGAAGCATAGCCGCGCAAGAAGTCGGTTTCTTGTTTTTTCACATTGCGGAAGTTGGGAATGATGGGTTGGGTTGGACGGCGACCAAAATAATACTGATCTTCAAAGCCCTCAATGGTTCCCCCCAAGCTACCTAAGTAATTGTGGAAGGCCACATACTTCCCAAGCAGGCCATTATCATTTCCTAATCCGTTCGGGAATCGTTTGGATGTTGAGTTTAACAACACCATATTAGAAGCCAAGGCCGAAGCATTCAAGAAAATCACTTTGGCTTGGTATTCGGTTGTTTTCAAGGTTTCCGCATCAATCACCCTTACCCCGGAAGCTTTTTGTGTTTCCTCATCAAAGATGATGGAATCGACAATGGAGTTCGGTTTTAGGGTGAGGTTGCCTGTTTTCTCGGCCCAAGGTAAGGTGGATGCATTGGAGCTGAAATAGCCTCCAAAAGGGCAGCCACGTTGACACATCGTGCGGTTCTGGCATTGGGTTCTCCCCTGCTGAATATGGATAGGCTCGGGTTTTGAAATATGCGCACAGCGTCCAGCGATAACCTGACGATCGGGATACTTGCCCGGCAGCTTACTTTGCACCATACGCTCGACCGCATTCAGGTCGAAAGCCGGCAAGAACTCGCCATCAGGCATGGCCGCATTGCCATCGCGGTTTCCGGAAACTCCAACAAACTTCTCCACATAACTGTACCAAGGTGCGATATCCTTATAGCGGATCGGCCAGTCGACGGCAAAGCCATCTCTGGCAGGTCCTTCAAAGTCATGATCGCTCCACCGCTGTACCTGGCGGGCCCACATGAGGGATTTCCCTCCTACGTGGTAGCCACGGATCCAATCGAAGGGATGCTCTTGGATATATTCCTGTTCCTTGTCTTTGGTAAAGAAATGCATGGCATCTTCCTTGAAGGCATAGCATTTGGAGGCAATGGGGTTTTCTTCTTTAATTTGTTTGCTCAAGGCGCCGCGGTGGTCGAACTGCCAAGGATCAGTATAAGCAGTGGGGTAATCCTTAATATGCTTGACGTCGTATCCTCTTTCCAGCACGAGGGTCTTCAATCCTTTTTCACAGAATTCCTTGGCGGCCCATCCGCCCGAAATACCGGAGCCAATTACAATTACATCGTATTTATTCGTTTCAGATGCCATATCGTTTTTCTATAGATAACGGTTTATAGGGTTGAGGTTTTTCGTTGTACCAAGCCTGCCAACCGGCCGTTAAGTTTGGTTAATTCCCGGCAATTTACGAGTTCTTCCTTAATTTTTAGAAGCAGTTTAACGGGAATCAAATTAATAATGCTATTTTGTTACAATATGGAAAAACAGGGTATTCACTTATTTCATCAGGACAATTATTTTTAATCTTTCTAAATAATTTATTATGCGTGCATAGTATAATCGAATTAATTATATTTGTTCAAGCTAATTTGTAAACTATGATAGGTCAGCTCATATTCGGCGTATTATTAATCGCCTCTCTTCTTTTATTTTTTATCAATGCCAAGAAAATTTACCGCAACATTAAATTGGGGAAAGCGGTAAACCGTTTTGATCGCCCTTCCGAGCGCATCAAGACCATGCTATTGGTAGCTTTTGGACAAAAGAAGATGTTCAAGCGGCCCATCCCTGCCCTACTGCACCTTTTTGTGTATGTGGGTTTCTGTATCATCAATATAGAAATGCTTGAAATTGTTACCGATGGGCTTTTCGGCACCCACCGTGTATTTTCCTTTATGGGCGGTTTCTACGACTTCCTGATCTATTCCTTTGAGATTCTGGCCTTCTTGGTATTAACAGGATGTGTCATCTTCTTTATCCGTAGGAATGTTTTGAAGTTAAAACGCTTGAACCAAGCGGAGTTGAATAATTGGCCGAAAACGGATGCTAACCTCATCTTGATTGCGGAAATCTTATTGATGTCTGCTTTCTTACTGATGAATGCTGCCGATGCGAAATTGCAAAGCTTAGGCGATCCGCATTACCATATTGCCGGGGCTTTCCCAATCAGCAGCTACCTGATGGGCATACTTCCCGATACAGCTAGCAGCCTGGTACTGATCGAACGCTTTTGCTGGTGGTTCCACATCATCGGGGTTTTTGCATTCTTAAACTACTTGGTTGTTTCTAAACACCTACATATCCTGCTGGCTTTCCCGAACACTTATTTTACGCGTTTGGAGCCGAAAGGTAAATTTGATAACATGCCTGCCGTTACGGCAGAGGTGAAAGTTATGCTGGATCCTTCCTTACCTCCTCCAACGGGAGAACCGAGCCGATTCGGGGTAAAAGACGCCCTAGACCTAACTTGGAAGAACCTCTTGGATGCTTATACCTGTACCGAATGCGGACGCTGTACATCGGCCTGCCCAGCGAATATCACCGGCAAGCTGCTTTCGCCACGGAAGATTATGATGGATACCCGCGACCGGATCAGTGAAATCGGCAAGAACATCGATAAGAATGGAAGTTTCCAGGACGATGGTAAATCGCTTTTGGATACATATATCACCCGGGAAGAGATATGGGCTTGTACAAGCTGTAATGCTTGCGTAGAGCAATGTCCGGTGAACATCAATCCCCTGGAAATTATCATTGGTTTAAGACAGTATGCGGTGATGGAAGAATCGCAAGCGCCATCTAGCATCAACAACATGTTCTCGAACCTGGAAAATAACGGTGCGCCTTGGAAATATGCGCAGGCCGACCGTGCGAATTGGACCCAACAATAAGAAGAAAACACATGGAAAACACGATACATATCCCTACCGTTGCTGAATTGATTGCCAAAGGCGAAAGCCCTGATCTGTTATTCTGGGTTGGCTGTGCCGGCAGTTTCGACGAAAGGGCACAACGCATTACCCGTGACATCTGCAAGATCCTTCATCATGTAGGTATTAAGTATGCTATTTTAGGTGCGGAAGAAAGCTGTACCGGTGATCCGGCGAAGCGCGCTGGCAACGAGTTCCTGTTTCAAATGCAGGCCATGATGAATATTGACGTGTTGAACGGCTATGAAATCAAAAAGATTGTCACCGCCTGCCCGCACTGCTTCAATACCCTGAAAAACGAATACCCTAGCCTGGGTGGGTATTACGAGGTGATTCACCATAGCCAGCTGATTCAATCGCTTATTGACGAAGGCAAGCTTAAACCTGCCGACGGACATGAGTTTAAAGGCAAGAAGATAACCTATCACGACCCTTGCTACCTGGGCCGCGCCAATGATGTGTATGAAGCACCGCGCAAAGCCCTGGAGGTTTTGGATGCTGATTTAGTAGAGCTGAAGCGCTGCAAGTCGAATGGTCTTTGCTGTGGCGCCGGTGGAGCTCAAATGTTTAAGGAACCTGAAAAAGGAACCAAAGATGTGAATATCGAGCGGATTGAAGATGTGATTGAAAGCCAAGCGACCGTGGTTGCTGCGGCCTGCCCCTTCTGTATGACGATGCTGCGTGACGGCGTTAAAGAGAAAGATAAAGAGCAGGAGATTCAGGTGTTGGATATTGCAGAAATCACCGTGAAAGCCAATAAGATTTAAGAATAAATAGAAAAATAGCTATAAAACAAAAGCCCTGCACATGCAGGGCTTTTTTAGTTTTTCGGAAGTACCTAGGAGCAGATTCGAACTGCCATGCCCATTCAGGCGCCACCCCCTCAAGATGGTGCGTCTACCAATTTCGCCACCTAGGTATTTTGTACCGCAAAAATAGAATTATTTTCGATACTTCCAACCTTTTCTTTCAGGAATTACTTCTTATAATTCTTGTTGATGAGTGTCTGTATAATCCCATCGGCCAAGCCAATTCGAGGTGCGGTAATATTCTTGAGGTGCCCGACCTTCATAATGGTTAAGAAGATTTCGGAAGCCGGGATAATTACATCAGCACGGTCTTGTTTGAGTTCCAGCACGTTGATTCTATCTTTTAAAGAATAGGAATTCAGGTACACGTAAAGGGCTTTTAACTTGGCGTAGGAAATAGGCTTATCGGCCTTCTCATTGGCAAGTCGCGAGAGTTTATTAATGTTCCCGCCGGAGCCAATGCCGTAAATGTTTTTATAGTTCTTGGTGATGTTTTTGACCCAGCGCTTCATCTCGTCCCAGGTATCTGGATTATCCTGATTATCCAGGATGCGGATGGTACCCAAGTTAAACGATTGCGAAGCCACCAAATCGCCGTTAGCGAAAAGAGAAATCTCGGTACTACCACCACCAACATCGATATACAGGTAAACCTTATTTTTATCCATGGCGGTTTTGTTGTGTACATTATAGATAATCTGGGCTTCCACAGCGCCATCGATAATCTGAATGTCTACCCCAGCTTTTTGACAAGCTGCCACCACATCTTTTCCATTATCGGCATCGCGCATCGCAGAGGTAGCACAGGCCATATAATCGGTTACTTTATACACATCCATCAGGTTGCGGAAAGCGCTCATGGTTTTGACCATGCTTTCAAATTTCCCTTCCGATATATGACGGTGAATAAAGGCGTCGTCTCCGAGTCGGAGCGGCACGCGTAATAAGGTGTTTTTGTTAAAGATTATTTCGTTTTCTCTTTCAATAATATCGGCAATCAATAGGCGGACGGCATTGGAACCGATATCTATAGCAGCATATCTCACGTTAGTAATTTTGATTTAACAACAATGATAAAAATCCTATATTAACTATATATAAAGTTAATATTAAATAGCAATTTACTTGCCAGGCGTTAAGATTTCCAATTGCCAAATTATATGGTCTTGCTGAACCAAGTAAGGTTGATCTTCTCGAATGGCCGCATATACGGCATCAAATATCCCCATATAATTGCCTTTTTCGGCAGGAACCAGTTCCGCATGGAGTTGATTATTTTCATCGGCCAGGGTTAGCATGCCTTCCATTCCTTCCGGTTCAATGCCATAGCCTGCTGCAGTAGGACTCATCCCTTCAATCAGCTGGGCTTCCTGCACATCTACCCGATGCTTCACAAAGCTGCCTCTGCTGCCATGCAGCACAAAACTAGCTTGCGGGGCAGCCACCAATAAGCTACAGGTCAGAAATACATTTAAACCGCTGGTATAGCTTAGCATGATGCTTCCATAGTCGTCTACCTTTGATTTCGGACGATAGCTGCCGCGAATCTTGGTCATCGACTTAGGGCGCCCGAACAGGGCAATCACCTGATCGACTAAATGGGATCCTAAATCATAGATAATGCCCGATGCTGGCACATGCTTTTCCTTAAAGGCTTTCGGACCGATCTCAGGCTTGAAACGATCAAAACGGATATGTAATTCAATAGGTTTGCCCAATCGTTCATCTTGCAGCACCTTTTTTAAGGCTAGGTAATCAGAATCAAAACGACGGTTATGGTAAGGCATGAGTAATTTGCCACATTCGGCGGCTACCTGAAACAGGTGCTCGGCTTCTTTTACCGTAGGAGCTACGGGTTTCTCCAACAACACATGCTTGCCAGCACGTAAGGCTTGTTCGGCAAATGCCACATGGGTATCATTGGGCGTATTGACGATGACCAGCTCAATCTCCGGATCTTGCAATAAATCGCTCACCGCATCATAACTGATAATTTCCGGATAGCGTTCTTGTGCTTGCTTCTTGCTTCGTTCGACGACAGCCTTGAGCTTAAAGCGATCAGAGGCCTCCAAAAATGGCGCATGGAATACCCTTCCGGACATTCCATACGACAATATACCTGTTATTATTTGCTGATCCAGCATAAGCGAGGCTTAGTGGTGCGCGTGCGCATCTTCCTTACCGCCAACTGCTGTATACAGTTCTGCAATGGTTTCTGCTTTTCCTTGTGCGAAATCTCTCAATTCCTTGTTGGTGTTACGAGACAATCTTCTGAATTGCTCTTTTACCACTGCCACTTGATGTTGAATATGGTGCAGGTAAGCATCATCTGAATAAACATCAGCGTGTTTTGCCAATACCACAGGTTCTGCATCAACGGCCGAATCGTGTGCTGCTGTATCTACTACTGCAACAGGTGCTGCTGCAGGCGTAGCTGCTGTAGCTGTTTCAGTGCTATACAATTCAACCCCACGAATAGGGAAATCCACGTGGAATTTCGTTGCCAAAGAATCCATTTGAGGAAGGATTTCGCCAAATACTTGCGCTACTTTTCCAGCTACTTCTTTTGCTTTTGCGGAGCCCACAGTCTCTACATGTTTAGTATAGGAAACCTCGTAAGGAACGATGGTTCCTACCTGTCTAAAGAAAGCATAAGCATCACCATCAACCAAAGAAGTATGGGTATACTTCAATTGTCTTTCATCCGCTGTTTTGAACACGCAAGATGACAAAGTAGTACTTGCTAAAACCGCTGCAACAAATAATGTATTTAATTTCATCGCTTTATAATATTTTAAAAACACACAAAAATAAAAAAATATCGCTATTTAGCCGTATAAATTCCTATTTTCAAGTAATTCAAAATCATTCTAGGCTAAATTCCGCCCTGCATTCACGACCCCGAAAATGGTACGGCCTATCAATTTCTGATAAACAGCGGCTGTCTTTTCATCCAACTTATTGGCTTCCAGCTTCCGAATCGCATAATGCTGAATAATTAACAAAGGAAGAATAATCTTCTCACGCTCGCAGATGGATGCTTTTTCTACCGGGTAGTTTTCCATCAATTCTTTCATGCCGGTCAGTTTCAGCAAGTAATCGCGCGTGCGGTCGTATTCTTCTTTCAACATCTTCCAGAAATCACCAAACTCCTTATCGTGCTGCATGTATGAGGTGATATCGAAGTTCGATTTCGTCATAGACATCATACAGTTGTCAATGATGGTATTGAACATACCGGAGCTTTCATACAGGTTTTTCACGTAAGACCACATGTTGTTGTCTTCAGCCCATTGCAAGGCCGTTCCAACGCCATAGAATCCTGGAATATTCTGTTTCAACTGGCTCCATGCTGTCACGAAGCTGATGGCTCGAAGATCTTCTAGACGCAACTCTTTTCCGGAGTTCCGCTTTACCGGACGGCTACTGATGTTGATGGAGGCCAAGGCCTTCAACGGACTTAGGGTTTCCAGGTAAGGTAAGAACTTCGCATCCTTCCGTAAGCTCAGGAACTTCTTATGGCTTTCTGCCGCCATCTGATCGATTACCTTCTTCTGCTTGGCGGTCAGTGTATCGCCATTTTTCTGGCGAAGGTCGGAGATAATACCGGCATGAAGAAGCTGCTCGATGTTATATTTTGCGCTATCCAAAGATCCATACTGGCTACTGATGGTTTGTCCTTGGATAGTCAGCTGAATATGGTTATTTTCAATTTCTTTACCCATGGAAGCGTAGAAACGTTGTGTCTTACCGCCGCCACGTGCTGGTGGGCCACCACGTCCGTCGAAAAACACTAAGTCTACATCGTACTCCCGGGCCATGGCCGTTAATTCAATCTTCGCTTTATAGATCGACCAGTTGGCCATCAGGTAGCCACCATCTTTGGTGCTATCCGAGAAGCCTAGCATAATTGTTTGCTTATTCCCGCGCTTCTTCAAGTGGGCTGCATACCCTTTGTGGGTATAGAGGCTTTTCATCACCGTTGCTGCGCGCGATAAATCATCTACGGTTTCAAACAAAGGTACGAAGTCCATGGTCAGGTCTTTTTTATTCCAGCCTTGCCATAAGAACAACTGCATTAATCCTAAAATATCAGAAGCTTGCTGACAGTTAGAAATTATAAAACGCTGTACAGCACGCTCGCTACCCGATTGTTGAATCTGCTTGATTAAACGGATCACCTTCAAGGTATCTGACACCAATGGCGCTGCGGCATCATCAATAGCCAAATCCGCTTCGCTCAAGGCGATTGCTTTTTCTTTTTCTTCTTCCGAGTCTCCCAATTGGGCGGCATCCAATCCTGTTTCTTTTGGATAGGTCGCCAATAACCAGTTAAAGGTTTCGCGCAAAACACTGCTATCCTGACGAATATCTAGGGTTGTAAAATAACAGCCAAAGGTCTGCACCTTGCGGATCAGGTCTTCCACCAATTCTACAAATAAGCCATCGTGCGACTCCAGCAATACCCTTTTCACCTCTTTCAGGTTAAAGACAATTTCTTCGGTAATATCTTCCGGATTCTCTTTCGGGTTAAAGCTATTTTCATAAAACAGCTCTTGCAAGGCTTCCAAATAGGATTCTACCCCACGGAAGGTAATGCGGCGTTTTACGATACGGAAATCGCGGTAATAGCAGCGGAACAAAATGGTACGCAATAAGGTGGCTACGCGCTTGGTGCTTTCCCAAGTCACGTTCGGGTTGCCATCGCGGTCACCACCAGGCCAAAAGCCTAGTTCCACAATCTGGCTGGTATCATTGCTGGAGATCTCCAGTTCATCGTCAATTTTTGATTGGATATCCGAAGCTACCCGGTAAAACACATTCTCCAGGTACCAGGCTAAGCTGATAGCTTCATCTACCGGAGTAGGCTGCTGCTTATTAATAAAAGGGGTTTTCCCTAATTGCTGCAGCAACAGGTGGATATTCGGGATATCATTTAACTTGAGTACATCGATCAGGTCGTTGATGATGGACAATACCGGACCCGGATAAAACTGGGTCGGGTGGGCGGTCAATACCAAGCGCACCGACATCTCTTTTATGCGATTAATGATTTGCTGCTTGGTTTCCGGATTCGCTTGTGCTAAACGGAAGATGGAATCCAGGCCGGCGGTTTCATCCGATTTACCAACCGCTTTAAAGGCAGAATCTTCAACAGCATCAAATAACACCACTTGTCTTTCTACATATTGTACAATACGAAATAAAAGATCAATGCGGTCATCTTCTTGCACATATTGTTCATACTGTCCGAAGAAACTATCGATTATAGATTCGGGGGCTAGGTGCTCTTCAACTCCCTTTTCACAGTGGGTCGTGAAGAACGGAAGGATAGTCCCCGTGTGTTTAACACGCTGGAAGGGCAAGGTTAGAAAGAGACTTTTAAACAAATCGAAGCGTGTCAGCACCTCGTTTTGAAAAGCTGCTTTTTTCTGGCTTAATCTCATAATTAAAACAAAAGTATTTTTATAGTTATTCCCTGAGGTTGGTCAACGACCTTACAAATATATAATTTTTATATAGAAAAGCTTATTTAATTGACAATTTTGTATATCAACTAGATTTTTATTGATATTTCTATAAACCTCATTTTGATTCAGCTTTAATGTAAAAAAAACTATTTGCATAAAAAATCCTTATTGAATACTATCCTAATCGGGATTCTCTCCTTATATTTGTTCCTCAACCATGAATAAAACAAAGGAAATAAGCAATTTTTTTTACAGTCAGTATTTCGCCGATGGTTTACGCATTACGATAGGCTGTGTGGTGCCTATCCTCATCTGTGCAGCCTTAGGTGAATTTCTCATGGGTACCTTTATCTCCTTGGGGGCCTTATTGATCGGGCTGTCCGATACCCCAGGAGCGCCCTCGCATCGACGTACCGGCATGATTGCCTGTCTGATTGTCTGTATACTAACGCAGCTCATCACCGTGGTCAGTAATACCAACCTCTACCTGATGACCCTGGTGATTGGGGCACTCTGCTTCCTTTATTCCATGTTTGCCGTGTTTAACGCTCGGGCCGCCACCGTAGGATCTATGGGGATATTGATTATGCTGATTAATGTAGACAATGCCTATACCCTACAAGAAGAACTGTATTACCTCTTATTCTTTGTGATAGGTGCCGTATGGTATATGCTGATCAGTTTTTCCTTAAGTCAGGTTCGCCCCTATCGCTTAGCGCAGCAAGAGCTTTCGGAGTCCATCCGCTATGTTGGCGACTTTATCCGTTTACGTGGAAACTTTTATGATCATAAGATTGATTTGGAAGAAAACTACCGCAAGCTGATCGAAAAGCAAATCGAAGTACACGAGCATCAGGAGAATGTGCGCGACCTCCTTTTCCAGAGCAAGCGCTCGATAAAAGATACCACTAAGATTGGACGATTCTTAACCCTAATCTTTAATGATATTGTAGACCTCTTTGAATTGAGCATGACGACACATTACGATTATGAATTAATCCGTAAGAACTATGCCCATACCGGTATTCTCAAAGAGTTTAAAAACCTGCTATTAAAAGTGGCGAATGAATTGGATCACCTGGCCTATCAATTGAATGCCAACCGCGCACCAAAGCCGCTTTATAATTTCCAAGATGATATCGACCATATTCGCGAGCAAATCGATAACATCGAAACCAAGGAAGGTATCAATACCATTCCTTTGAAGAAAATCCTGATCAGCATCCGGAGCATCACCTTATTTATCCAGAACATTTACAACTACAATGTCATCCGTTCCAACCAGGTAAATAAACAAGAGATCGAAGAAGCCAACAAGTTTATCCAAACCGAACATATTGTCTGGAGCAAACTTCGCGATAACCTTTCCTTCAACTCCTCCATTTTCCGCCATGCCTTACGGATGGCCGTGGTGATGTCTGTTACCTTTTTGGTGCTAAACGCCGATCTTTTTAATATCGGTAGCATGGGCAGTTTCTGGGTCTTACTCACCATTATGGTCATCTTAAAACCAGGTTTCGGTTTAACGAAAGAACGTAATTTCCAACGTCTTTTGGGCACTATTATCGGTGGGATAATCGGGGCGATCATCCTGATGACGGTCCACAACCAGATCGCGCTGTTTATCTTACTGATCTTTTTCTTCCTGACAGCCTATAGCCTGTTCCGGGTGAATTATATTGTCGCGGTGCTCTTTATGACGCCCTATGTGTTAATTATGCTGAGCTTTACGGGGCTGAATACCTTCGAAATAGCCAAGGAGCGTATTTTTGACACCTTTTTAGGAGGTATGATTGCTTTTATTTCCAGCTATGTAATCTTCCCGAACTGGGAAAGCTTCCAAATTAAACCCAGCATGCGCCACTTGTTGAAGGCCAACTATAATTACCTGGCTCTTGCTGTGCGTATGTTGGCGGAAGAAAATGTATCTGTTACCTCTTACAAGCTATCGCGCAAAGAAGTATATATTGCCTCGGCGAATATGGGTTCTACCTTCCAACGGATGCTATCCGAGCCCAAATGGCGGCAGAAAAGCACCAAGGAAGTCAATAGATTCGTCATTTTGAACCATATCCTCTCCTCTTATGGAGCTACCCTACTCTTGCAATTGCATGAGGCCAGGAACAGCAATTACACGAAGGAACACTTGGTTTTATTGAAGAAGATCCTGAACCACCTGAGCAAAGCAATCCAAGTAGTATCTGATCCGGAGCAGCAGGATTTCCAAGAAGTGCAGGACTTCCCGGACGTCAATGAGGAGACCCTAGACCCCGAGGAAACCAAATTAATTACCGAACAATTGCAGTTTTTAAATAAAATATCCACAGATTTACACAAATCGACGGTAGAGGTCATGGAAAAGGAAGCCATTATACAACCTCAACAAATGGAGCATGCAAATGGATAATTATTACGATATATTGATTGTTGGCGGCGGCCCTATCGGCATCGCCTGTGGTATTGAGGCGCAGAAACATAACAAAAGCCATATTATCATAGAAAAAGGATGTCTAGTAAACTCGCTCTACCATTATCCAGTCAATATGACGTTCTTTTCTAGCGCCGAGCGATTAGAAATAGGCAACACGCCATTCGTTACTACCAATCCGAAACCTAAGCGTGCAGAAGCTCTGGAATACTACCGCCGCATCGAACAGAAATTCAACCTGAATACCCATTTGTTCGAGGAAGTGTTAGCGATTCAGAAAGAAGAGGGGCTATTTAAGGTACAAACGAATAAGGATCAATATACGGCAAAGCAGGTCATTGTGGCGACGGGATTTTACGATATCCCCATGTTGATGGATATTCCGGGCGAAGAATTACCGAAAGTAAAGCATTATTACGATGATCCGCATTATTATGCCAAGCAGCAGGTGCTGGTAGTGGGTGCCAGCAATTCCTCCATCGATGCTGCCTTAGAAACATTCCGTAAGGGAGCACAAGTTACGTTAGTAGTCCGTGGACCAGCTATTAGTCCACGTGTAAAATACTGGGTTCGACCTGACATTGACAATCGTATTGCCTTTGGCGAGGTAAAGGCTTATTTCAACAGCTGCCTCAGCAGGGTAACGGAAAAGGAGGCGTATATTCAAACGCCCGAAGGAGAAATCTGTATTCCTAACGATTTCGTCCTGGCTTTAACAGGCTATCGTCCTAATTTCCAATTCTTACGGAAGATAGGGATTGAGATACCAGAGGAGAAACCAATGATTCCGATGCACAACCCAGAAACCATGGAAACCAATGTTCCAGGGCTCTACCTGGCCGGTGTGGTTTGCGGCGGGCTAAATACCCACCTCTGGTTTATCGAAAACTCTAGAATACACGCGCAGATGATCTTGCAGCATATCATACAACAAGCCTAAGGTCGCAAGCCGTTAATAAAGATTTTAGCTAACTTTTTCTGTAGGGAAAGGATGTAATCGAATTCTTCTTTGGTGGGTGGGATAAAGAGGTTTTTGAACTCTTTGATGACCCCAATACGCATTCCTAATATGGAAATCATAAAGATTCTGGCCGTTAACGGCAGGTCTTCCACAACAATTTCCTTATTGGCTACACCACGTTCTAAAATTAATTGCGCCTGTTCAATATCTTTTTTGAAAATAGAACTGCAGGCTTCTTCTAGATCAGGCGGAAAGTCGCTGCGGAAAGAATAGGTATATTCAAAAATGCTGTAGTTTTCTTTGATAATCTCCAAGCGAACCTCCAAAAACACTTTTACCGCATCTTCAATATTTTTCTGCTCGTCTATACGCTGGTTAGATTCGGTCACCATTTCATCCACCGTGTATTCTAACACGGCAGCATAGAGGCGATTTTTATCCGGGAAATAATAATACAAAAGTGCCTTAGAAAAAGACAGGTCCTGCGCAATCTCGGCCATGGTAGTCTTAGCCATGCCGTAATGTGCAAAGCGTCGCCTCGCTGCTTCCAATATCTTCTGTCTTTTTACATCCGCATTCTTTGCCATTCGCAATTAAATTAGTTTATAAATTGTGGTTTAATTATATTTACCGACTCTTAAACTAAGATAGCTTATTTTTTCGAATTTTTAAAGATATCGGTCAAAATAATGAAGAACGAACCCCTATTGCATGTGTCTTTAAAGGCATTTAACACCTTTGGCATCGAAGCATCTGCGCAACGCTATATCCACATTACCGACGAAAGTAGTTTAACTGATTTATTCCAACAGGGGTATTTCAATTCCACATTTTTCGTGCTGGGTGGCGGCAGCAATGTGCTCTTCACGCAAGACTTTGAGGGGCTAATCGTGCATATTGGAAATAAGGGTATTCAACATTTCATTCAAGGCAGTCAGGTTTTCGTAACAGCCGCGGCTGGAGAAGTATGGAACGACCTGGTGTGGTATTGCATCGACCATGATTTCCCGGGCATGGAGAACCTTGCCCTGATTCCAGGAACTGTAGGTGCTTCACCCATACAGAATATCGGCGCTTATGGCACCGAATTAATGAATATCTTCTATTCCTGCCGCGCCTTTGATACCCAGACCGGCGAGTTTGTTACTTTTTCAAACGAGGCTTGTCAATTCTCCTACCGCGATAGTATCTTTAAAAATCAACACAAAGGCCGCTATATTATTTGCAGTGTTACCTATCAACTGCCTCTTTTCGGAGAAATCAACAGCAGCTATGGCGCCATAAATGGCGAACTCGCTAAGCGCAACATCAGCCAACCCAGCATAAAGGATATGGCCGAGGTAGTATCTTTTATCCGCATAGAAAAGCTTCCAGACCCTAGTACGGTAGGCAATGCGGGTAGTTTTTTCAAAAACCCGATCGTTTCTGCTGAAACATTCAGCCAATTACAAAAACAATTTCCTGATATCGTGCATTATCCCATGAATGAAGGCCAACAAAAGTTGGCTGCCGGTTGGCTAATAGAACAGTGTGGCTGGAAAGGAAAACAGGTCGGTGAAGTGGCCGTGTGGAAAAATCAAGCTTTGGTGCTCACCAACAAAGGAGAAGCAACGGGAGCACAGATTTTTCAAGTATCGTCCAATATTGTAGACGATGTTTTTGCAAAATTCGGCGTAAAATTAGAACGTGAAGTAAACATTTTATAAAGTTTTCCACATTTTCAATATCTCCAATTTTTTTTATTAAAAAATAATAAATCGGCTTTATCGCAGGATGAGGCTTGATATTTTGCGCCTTAAATTTTTCGTGAAACAATAATTTTATCGAGAAACAGGAGGTTTTTCCACATTTTCGCGCATTCCCTGCATAGTAATTGATACATTCTGTCTGTAAGTATTGAGTAATCAATAAGATTCGAAATCGCCGAATCGTAAAAAAAATTAATTCGATTCATTAACTATTTTACTTTACATAACCACTGATTGTATGAACAAACTTGAATTTAACACCCTCGTCATTAAGCATTCTGATTCGCTAAAAAATTACGCTCGCAATTTTACACGTGATCAGGATGATGCAAACGACTTGGTGCAGGACACACTGCTCAAAGCAGTGACCTACTTTAAGAACTTTAGAGATGGTACGAATTTAAAGGGTTGGTTATACACCATCATGAAAAACACCTTTATCAATAACTACCGCCGCGTCGTAAAAACAAACTCTTTCATCACCAAGGAGGAGGAAATTTCCCAGACAAACCTTGTCGTTTCAGCCAGTAAAAACAAAGGAGAAAACAAATTTGTAATGGAAGACATTAATTATGCTTTATCGAAACTTTCAGATGAGTATTATGTGCCTTTCACGATGTATTTCGAAGGCTACAAATACCATGAGATCTCCGATCACCTGAAAATCCCGATAGGCACCGTAAAAACAAGGATCCATGTGGCCCGCAAGTCCATGAAGAAAACATTGGCATCCTATAAGTTTGAGGCGGAATAAGCCAACAAATACACTACTATAAAAAAAGGATTCCCCAATTGGAAATCCCTTCTATTCTTTTGCATGCCGGAGTTTTAAATCCAGCTAACCGCAAAGGTTTTATTCGCTGATTTCGAACTTCGACAAGGCTACGAATTGTTGAATACGTGCTGAAATCTCGGCTTGACTGAGGTTTTGCAAACGTGCTGTGCCAAATTGTTCTACACAGAACGACGCTAAAGCAGAACCATAGATAATGGCATTCTTCATGTTCGTAAAGTTGATCGATTGCAAACGCGCAAGGTAGCCGATAAAGCCACCTGCAAAGGAATCACCTGCACCAGTAGGATCAAATACATCTGCTAATGGTAATGCTGGTGCAGAAAACACTTGGCCTTCACCAAATAACAAGGCACCGTGTTCTCCTTTTTTGATAATTAGATATTGCGGTCCCATAGTCAATATTTTTTCTGCTGCTTTCACTAAAGAGTACTCGCCCGATAATTGACGTGCTTCAGCATCATTGATCGTCAACACATCCACCTTCTTCAATACTACTTTCAATTCATCCATCGCCACATCCATCCAGAAGTTCATGGTATCTAAAACCACTAATTTCGGCTTGTTTTCCAAACGCTCCAATGTTGCCAATTGCACCGCAGGAGTAAGATTGCCTAACAACAGGTACTCGCAATCTTGGTAGGAAGCTGGGATTTTCGGATCAAAGTCTGCCAATACGTTTAGTTCGGTTACTAAGGTATCACGGCTGTTCATATCGTTATGGTAACGACCCGACCAGAAAAATGACTTGCCACCCGGAATAATCTCGATTCCTTCTGCATCAATTCCCTTTGATGTAATAATCGCTAAATTATCATCGCCAAAGTCCTCCCCTATTACGGAGATTAATTTCACCTTCGGATACAAGTACGAAGCGGCTAAACCTGCAAAGGTAGCAGCACCACCAACAATTTTATCTGTTTTCCCAAACGGGGTTTCTATAGCATCGAATGCAACGGTACCAACTATAACTAAGCTCATGGACGTTAAATTTTCTAATAAAAAAAAATGCCGACATGGTAGTCGGCAGTGTTCTGGTGCTCCTGAAGCTGGGCTCGAACCAGCGACCCTCTGATTAACAGTCAGATGCTCTAACCAACTGAGCTATTCAGGAATTTTAAAATGAGAAACTAGCTTTCTCCTTTAAAGTGGTACAAAAATACAGCTTTATCTCTTAATTCGCAAAAAAAAGTTAAAAAAATCCCGCATTAAAGCAGCTAAACCCCGATTAACCCCTATAATTTATTGAGAATAAAATAGATAGATTACCGAAGATTTTTAAGAATAGCCATAAGCTGTTGAAAACGCATCTGCTTTTCAGAAAAAGAAACCACATAATCTGTGAATTATTCCGGTTAGGATAATATTTAGTAAATTTCAAACAGAACGGTAAGGGATACTATTACCAAGGAAAATTTAATTGCTATGAAATCAACATTAGAAGAAATTGAAAAAAGATTCGACCAAGATGTCGCCCGCTTCTCCAATTTAGATACTGGCCAAGCCACCATCGTGGATGCCGCCCTGCAAATGGACCTCATTACAGACAGTATCCGACAGCTGTACCCCAACCTGCAACATATCCTAGATATTGGCTGTGGTGCCGGAAACTATGACGTGAAACTGCTGCAAGGTTTCCAAAATGTGGCTCATGTTGATTTGGTCGATTTAAGTCAACCTATGCTAGATAAGGCTGTGGAACGCATCCAACCGCTAACCCAAGGTAAGGTGCAAGCCCACAAAGGCGACTTCAGCAGCATTGACCTACCTGAAAACCAATACGACGTTATTATCGCTACAGCCGTACTCCACCACCTTCGCTCGGATGCCGACTGGCAACAAGCCATTCAGAAGCTCTACAAGCTCTTAAAACCCGGCGGAAGCATTTGGGTGTGCGACATGATAGAACAAGCGCACAGCGGCCTACAAAACATCTTATTTAAGCAGCGCTATGGCAAGTACCTCAGCGGACTTAAAGACGACAGCTATCGTGATCATGTTTTCGCCTATATCGAAAAGGAAGATTCGCCACGCTCCCTAAACTTTCAAATGAAGTGCCTGGAAGAAGCGGGCTTTAGTACGGTAGATCTTCTACACAAAAATCTTTGCTTTGCTTCGTACTGTGGATTCAAACCGGAATAAGCTAGATCTAAATACTAACTACTCCATACTAAATACCTTTCTCTCCCCTTTCACTCCCTTTTCAAACCCCTTTCAAGCCCCTTTGAAATAGGGCCAACAAGGGGTGATATTAAAATCAACAAGAGAAGAAGAATTACCGAAACTTAGCTGAGTTTAAAATTTCCCCGCGCGCGGCGAGGCCAAAAAATGGGGGCATAAAAAAAGGCGACTAATCGTCACCTTTTCTTTTGTTGCTCCTGAAGCTGGGCTCGAACCAGCGACCCTCTGATTAACAGTCAGATGCTCTAACCAACTGAGCTATTCAGGAATGCTACCGTCCCTTTCGGTTTTGGTGATGCAATTATCGGAAGATAAACCGATATGTCCAAATATTTTTATGCATTATTTTGCAAGTTATTCAAAACCAAGCGGAATAATTAAAACAGCACATCCCCCAGGATCAGGGAAGCGAAGGTAAAGTAGATAATTAAGCCCGTAACGTCGACAATAGTGGATACAAAGGGTGCGGAGGAGCTTGCCGGATCTGCACCGAAGCGGCGCAAGATAAACGGAAGCATGGAACCAATCAACGATCCCCACAGCACCACCCCGACCAGTGCGGCACCGATGGCAAAACCATAGAGGTACCAGATATCGCCATAGGTATGACGGAAGGCTTCCTCTACCGAAATCCGGAAGAAGCCTAAGGTGCCTAGGATAATTCCCAAAAGCGAACCCGATATAATTTCACGACGCATGACCATCCACCAATCCCGCAGGGTAACTTCGCCCATGGCCATGGCTTGAATGATCAGCGTGGAAGCTTGCGATCCCGAGTTACCACCACTCGACATAATCACCGGCATCAGCATCACCAACACCGTGGTCAATTTATCTTCGTAATGGTTCAACACCGTAACGGTAAGGAGCTGCCCCAGAAAGAGCACGATCAACCAGCCGGCCCGCTTCTTCACTAGATGAAAAATGGAAACATCAAGGTAAGGCTCGTCCAAGGCCTCGGTACCCCCCATACGTTGCATGTCTTCCGAGTACTCTTCATTGGCTACCCAAAGAATATCATCGATCGTCACAATCCCTAACATGATGTCGCGATCATCAACCACAGGCAAGGCCACGCGGTTGTTCATTCGGAAAATAGAAACCGCATCTTCTTGCGGATCGTTCGCGCGTAAGGAGATTAGCCGATTGTCGATCAAGTCGCCAACCACCTTCTCTTGATCCGCCAACAATACATCCTTAATCCGCACGTCATCCACCAGCTTCCCATCAGCATCGAGCACATAGAGCACATCGATAGTTTCCGATGCTCCCCCGTAACGACGGATGTGATCAAGTACCCGCGGCATGGTCCAATGTTCTTTCACCGTAATGTAGTCCGGTGTCATCAATCGCCCGACACTATCTTCAGGATAGCCCAACAGGGAAAGTGCTTCTTTTCTTTCTTCCGGCGTTAACAGAATAATGAGGCGTTTCACCACATCACCGGTAAGCTCGGAGAAGAAGGAAGTACGGTCATCGGGAGGCATCTCATTTAAGAGTTCGCGAATGGTGTTTGCTTTCAATTTTTTGAAGATCCGTTCTTGGGTTGGGAAGTCCAAAATCCGGAACACATTGACTGCACGTTTTAGGCTTAAGGTTTCTAAAAAGAGAGGACCGTATTCGGGAAGTTCATCGATCAATTCTTCAACATCCGAGATGTTCAATTCATTCAAATAATCTGCAAGCTCAGCTTGATCACCACGCTCAATCAATTGCTCCACATGTGCTACTAGCATTGCTAATTCTTCCATACCTTTCCTCTTATTTTATCAATCCTACATTGGTGCCAAAAATTCGTTTTGTGCAAAAGTCGTTTTTTTTACCCTAAAAATATAATTAAATTTTTGCCTACCCACAAACCCTGCAAACCGCTAGGTTACCCCTTATAATTCAATAAAGCAAATCTGCCAGGATGACAGCATAAAAAGAAGAGCAGAAAATGCTTAAGTAAGGGATGAAATAGACATTCAAAACCGATATCAATTCAAGCTTAGTTTAAGCCTTTCATGTCACAGCGCGTTGCAAATTCAACCCACAAAGGAAGCCGTATCAATCCGTATCATAAAACCTGCCCGTCAAAATCCACAGCCGAGCAACGAGCACAAAAACAAAAATTGCGACAAGGCTATTTTAGCCGTAAAAATTGAGTAATTTCACTTCCGAAAAATGTTCAAAAAACAAGATCCGTCTGCAGCACAAACAAGCGCATGCAAAAAAGGATTAGGCCATTTTTCAGCTATTTTTTAACCGAAATATAGGATTTATAAAACCAGTTTAATAATTTATATTTCAACCATTTAGCTAATTTTATAAGAAGTATAAATTAAACAAAAACAAAGAAATTGTACTAATATTTTTAGCATTCATTGTTTTTAAGTTATTTTTTAATGAATAAAAACCTATTTATCAGTATCTTAACGCTTTTATATTTAAGCATACCTACACATCAGGTTTTCGGGCAGTTGGTAGACTATGAACAACCGGCCTCCTGGGTAAAATGGAAGCAGATAAAGCAGCCAAATTTTCAATTGATATTCCCGACAGGGTTTGAAAAATCAGGCTCTACCCTAGCCCATCAATTGGATAGCATGCTGCATTTTGCCAGTCAGGATTTACAGATCAAACCCCGAAAAATAAGCATCATTTTACACGAAAACCATATCGAACAAAATGGTTTCGCCCAGTTGGCACCGCGAAAAGTGGAAGCTTTTTCTACCCCCAGCAGCAATCCTGACAACCAAGAATGGCTACCCAATTTAATACAACACGAATTACGTCATGTGGTGCAAATGGACAAATTGACAGGTCGTTTGCGAGGGCCATTTTTAGAACAACTGGCCTTGGCATTCTTTGGAATTCACCTCCCCGCCTGGTACTTCGAAGGAGATGCCGTTTCAATTGAGACCCAATTCTCGGCCGGCGGAAGAGGCAGACTCCCCTCCTTCTTCATGCCCCTTCGAGCGAATGAAGGCAGTGGAAAAAGCTATGGATTTGACAAAAACATCCTCGGTTCTTTTAAAGATATCACCCCTACTTTTTACCTCACAGGCTACCTGATGAACACCCAGCTGACCAACCAATTTGGCTACCCAGTGAAGGACAAAATTATGGAAGATATGCGCCGCCATTTACTACGACCATACAACTTCAACAGGGCCCTAAAAAGACAGACCGGCATGAACAGTCATGCCCTCTATCAGGCTAGTTTGACAGGTCTAAAAGCAGACCTTCAACCCCACAAAGCAAGCCCGGAAAATGTCCAAATCCTCCCGAATACAAACCGGTATTTCAGTCATTATTACTTGCCCCAAACCCATACCGATGGCAGCATATACAGCCTCTTTCAATCGCCTCAACACGTCCCGGCATTCCGAAAAATCACAGGCAATACCGAGGAGGAAGTCCTGAAAATCGGCTACCAATTGCGTCCCTATTTCGATCTTTCAGCCGATTTTATTACCTGGGATGAAATTAGAAAAGACGGTAGATTTGGGAAACAAACCTATAATATCATCCGACTTTTAGACCTTAAATCGGGAAAAGTAACGCAACTTTCTAAGAAATCGCGCTTTTACAGCCCTGTAATCGCTTCAAAATTGAATAGGGTATATGCAGTCCATGTGGATCAAGATAATGTCGCTAGCCTTATTTATATCGATATTTTTTCTAAGAAACAGGAAAAAGTGCTTGAATTTCCGGCCGGTTTGCACCTGCAACAGCCCGCGTTAGACGCCGAAAACAAACGAATAATAGCCGTAGCGGTGAGCGAAGAAGGCACAAATCTATTGGAAATAGACCTTGAATCTGGCCGCTATTCCCTGCTATTTCCTTGGGGAAATCAGCAGTTGGAGCGTCCGATTTACCAAGAAAACGACCTGATTTTTAAAGCGCACTTCAACCAAATCGACAATATTTACCGCTATAATCGGCCTGAAAATTCCTTCGAACAGTTAAGTAATGCCAGCTATGGAGCCTTCAATCCGAGCCTTTCCAGCGGCGGAAAACTAACCTATAACGAGTATCAAAGTGATGGTTATCGCTTAGCCATTGCCGATATCAACAGCCTAAAAGGAACCCAAATGCTACCGGAATTTGCTGCACCAGCACTCAGGGATGAACGGATTTCGACCCCCTTTCGGGCGACAGAATCCTCCGATTCCGCTGCATATAGCATACAAAAATACAACCCATTAAGCGACTTTTTCAACTTCCACAGCTTAAGTATAAGCACCAATAACTTCGAAAATTTCGACAATTACAAGCCCGGAATCTTCTGGTTAGCGAACGATTTATTGAACACCAGCCAGCTAAAATTAGGCTATGAATACGACATGGAATTGGAAAAAAGCATCTATTCTGCCGAGCTAAACTACCTGAAATACCTGCCAAAATTCAGCGCCCGCTACCTCAATCGAGGTCGTGTGGGCTACATAAAACCCAGCAAACCCGAGCAAGAAGTGGGACAATTTACCTATCGGGAACACTATTATTCCCTGGAAATGCAGCTGCCATTCTCGCTCTACCGCGGCAAAAACAACTATAGTTTTGGGCTAAATATTGGCACCTCCTACCAAAAATACTACGATATCAGCAATAAAAACTTGAAGGGCTTTCAGGATGAAATCCTATTTCCGATGAATTATATCGCCTACTTCAACCGAAATATGCGCCGCAGTAGCATGGATCTGGTGCCACGATGGGGCCAGAACATCAGCTTTGTGTACCGGCATGTACCCTTTGAACCCAAGCAAAAAGGACAATTGTTCGCCCTAAAATCGAACTTCTATTTTCCTGGATTCTTCGCCAATCATGCCTTCCAAGCCCGCTATAACATGCAAACAAATACCGGAAAATTCGCCGCATCCTATGAAATTCCGATGATATCAGCCTTCGGACATTTCAACTCGCCAAGGGTATCCAATAACCTGATGTTGAACTATCGTTTGCCCCTTGCTTATCCCGATTGGGCATTGGGTTCCCTGGCCTATATCAAGCGTTTTCATGGCTATTTATTCGCCGATTACCAGAATATCCACAAGAGTGAACTCGCACCAAAAGTATATGGTTTGGGACTGTCGATGGACTTCAATCTCCTACGCTATAAGCTACCCGATTTTGGGGTCGGTGCCAAGCTGAGCTATATTAACGATGCTTCTGCGAAGCAACGATTCGTCCCTAATTTCAGCTTTAGTTACAGCTATTAACCAGGCAGAAGATTTAGGGTTAAACAAAAAGCGGGCGGTAGAATACTACCGCCCGCTTTGTTTATGAACTAGTTTTTCTAGTCTAAAATGGCTTTTACACCGGGTAAAGTCTTGCCTTCCATATACTCTAATAAAGCGCCACCACCGGTACTTACATAGCTTACATGCTCGGTCATGCCGAATTTAGAAACTGCCGCAGCCGAGTCGCCACCACCGATTAAGGAGAAAGCGCCTTGCTCGGTAGCTGCCACCACTGCATCTGCAACGGCCTTCGTTCCTTTAGCAAAGGTATCCATTTCAAAAACGCCCATAGGACCGTTCCATAATAGGGTTCTGGAAGCCATAATTACATCTTTGAAATGTTCTGCAGACTCTTGCCCGATATCTAAACCTTGCATATCCGCAGGAATTTGATCGTTCGGACCATCGTATACCGCAGCATCATTGGCAAAACGATCGGCAATTTGCGCATCCGTTGGTAACACTAGATTGACGCCTTTTTCATCCGCTTTCTTCACCAATTCATTGGCCAAATCCAACTTATCCAACTCCACTAAAGACTTACCAATCTCGCCGCCACGTGCCTTCACAAAGGTGTAGGCCATACCGCCACCAATAATCAAATTATCTACCTTATCTAATAAGGCTTCGATGAGCTCTAGCTTATCTGAAACTTTTGCGCCACCCATAATTGCCGTAAATGGACGCTCGGGTTTGTTTAATACCTTCTCTGCATTCTCAACTTCCTTCGCCATTAAATAGCCGAAGTATTTATTTCCAGGGAAAAATTCTGCGATAACAGCCGTTGAAGCATGCGCACGGTGTGCTGTTCCAAAAGCATCATTCACATAAACATCACCTAATTTGGCTAGTTTTTCTGCAAATGCACGATCGCCTTTCTCCTCTTCTTTGTAAAAACGTAGGTTCTCTAACAATAAAACCTGGCCGGGCTGTAATGCTGCAGCCTTATCAACAGCCTCCTGACCAATGCAATCATCTGCAAACTGTACGTCTACAGCCAATACATCAGAAAGATGCTTAACAATGTGTTTTAAGGAATATTTCTCTGTAGGGCCTTCTTTTGGCCTACCCAAGTGAGACATTAAAATAACTGAACCGCCATCTTTTAAAATCTTCTTGATGGTAGGTGCAGCACCTTGAATGCGGTTATCGTCTGTAATATGGTAATTTTCATCCAATGGAACATTGAAATCAACTCGGATCAATGCTTTCTTGCCGTTAAAATTTAAATCGTCGATAGTTTTCATATATAATTTTATTTGCGGTTGATTCAGGGATTAAAGATATAAAAAAGGCGTTGATTCGGAAATGTCCTCAACGCCTTTTTTAACTTAACCTTAATATATCTCGATGAGATAAGGGATTCTTGCTTGGATACCGGTATGGCCTACCGCCTTTTTAAGTTCCTTCAGGTATTTGCCATAGTCGCCTAGCTCCTCATCAATCATCATGGCCTTAACTTTCTCTTTGGAAACCGACCAGATTTCAGCAAAAGGATCCTTGGTACGTGGGTACTCGGCTACGCGATAATCGGTTATTTTAGCCTTTTGGGCTGCTGCCTTTATCGCCTCATCTAGGCTCGCTAAGCGGTCTACCAGCTTTAAATCTACAGCTTGAGCACCCGTCCAAACCCGCCCCTGGCCAATGCTATCTACATTGGCAATGGACATGTTGCGACCATCGGCCACGCGCTTCATAAATACTTGATAAACGCGGTTTACACTCCCTTGGATAATGTTTTTCTCTTCTTCAGATAAAGGACGATCCATATCTACATCCATATCGGCAAATTTCGCCGTCTTTACGGCATCGAAATGTACCCCTAACTTCTCATTAAACAACTTTTGGAAGCTCGGGATAACGCCAAATACCCCGATGGACCCGGTTAAAGTGGTTGGGTCGGCAAAGATGGAATCCGCAGCAGCAGAAATATAATAACCACCAGAGGCAGCATAATCGCCCATGGAAACCATAACAGGCTTCACCTTTTTCGTCAATTCAACCTCTCTCCAGATAATATCTGAGGCCAAGGCCGAACCGCCCGGTGAATTCACTCGCATAACCACCGCCTTTACTTTATCATCTTCACGTAGTTCACGCAGTTCGCGAGATAACTTGTCTCCACCGATTTCTCCCGTGGTTCCTTCCCCATCTACAATAGCGCCATAAGCATACAACACGGCAATACGATCGCCCGTAGCCTTGCCTGTAGCCGGCTTATTTTTATAATCTAAGATGGAAATAACCGGAATCTCTGTCTTCTCGGCTACATCCAAACGCTGACGAACCTTCGTTAGCAATTCATCCTTATATAATAAGGAGTCAACAAAATGAACCTTTACGGCATCTTCGGGTTGCTGAATAGCAAAAGCATTCGCAATACCTTTCACGCTATCGGCCGTTAGTTTTCTGCTGGCCGCAATATCTTGAACAAACGTTTCGTAAATACTTCCTAAATAGGAGTTAACCTGCTCCCGATTTGCCGGGCTCATGCTGTTCATCATATAAGGTTCAACAGCACTTTTATAGGTACCTACCTTCAATACCTGCATATCGATTCCCAACTTGTCCAGGGCATCTTTCAGGAACATCACCGAACTGGCTAAACCTCTGAAATCTAAGCCTCCTTCCGGATGAAGATAAACCTGATCGGCAACCGAACTTAGGTAATAGCCTTTTTGCGTATAGTTTTCGCTGTAGGCCATGATAAACTTGCCAGATTCCTTGAAATCCAATAAGGCATCACGAATAGCTTTCATACTGGCGAATCCGGTGTTTACACCAGCTACATTCAAGTAAACACCTTTAATATTGCTGTCTTCCTTGGCCGCTTTAATGCGTCCTAGCATATCATTCAATCCTAAACTCTTCAAACCACTATAACCAGGCATATCTAATCCTTCGAATGGATTAGGCTCTGTTTTTTCTGTAATGGTATGGTCTAATGTAATCAGTAACACGGCGTTGGATGGTGTCACAGTATCCTTTCCGGAGGATACCGAGCTTACCATGCTGGTCACGATGCCAATGATCACTAAGATCATCAATAGCGAACAGATGATAATACCAGTAACCGTTGCGAGGACGTATTTAAAAAAAGATTTCATAGCGATTTTATTAACTTTGACAGGCGTAAAAATAATGTATTATTCCAATTATCATAAAACTATTCTTATATTAATACGATGAATGTAGTCTACCTATTACTAGGTGCCAATTTAGGTGACCCACTCAAACAGCTCTCGGATGCGCGAGCAGAGATTGCTGAACGAATAGGAACCATCCAACAGGAATCGGCAATTTATGAGTCGGAAGCCTGGGGAGTAGAAGATCAACCGACCTTTTTAAATCAAGTTTTAATGGTGCATAGCACGCTTTCTGTCCAGAAAGTGCTGCAAACCAGCCAACAGATTGAACGGGTTCTTGGCCGTATCCGGGCACAACGTTGGGGATCGCGGGTAATCGATATTGACATCTTGTATTATAACCAGGAGGTGATCCATGAAACTGATTTGGCCGTACCTCATCCTTATATACAAGAACGTAACTTTACCCTGATTCCCCTATGCGAAATTGCACCGGATTGGGAGCACCCTATATTCAAAAAAACAAACCAACAATTATTAAACGCCAGTAAAGACCCCCTAAATGTTAAGTTAGCATCGCATGAATCCTTATCGCATAATCAACCCGGAGACCATCAAAAGTAGCATGATGAACAATATGGACATGGTTAAACAATTGATCAGTCTGTATTTAACCCAAGGTAAAGATGACTTCAAAAACCTGGAACAAGTAATTAATGAAGGTAGTTTTTCGGATATCGCATCCAAAGCGCACCATATAAAACCTACTATGGAATACATCGGCGCTTCCGACTTGCGCTTAGCTTTCCAAGGCCTGGAAAAAGCGGCCCGCGAAAACACCGCCATGGAAGATATTAAGGCCCTTTATTTTACCATAAAAACGGACTTCGACACGGCAATGTCGGAATTGGAGGATTACGCTTCGACCCTATCCTGATGCTTTTCCTGCGCGAAATGCAAATACGAAAACAGAATATAAAGCAGCAACACGATCGGTAATGAAAGGAATTGCAAAGCGATAATTAACCCTAAACTCACCAATAAAAATAGGTATTTGAACTTATTGGGTGCCCAAGCCAGGGAGCTTAATTTCATAGAAAACAACTTGATTTCCGAAACCAGCAAAAAGCTGGACATGGCCACTATGGCCAGTAAGATAAACTCTTGTTTAACCTGCGGATATTGCTCGGCAATAAAAGGCAGGGAAATAATCACAAAGGTATTCATCGGGGTATTGACACCGATAAAGTCGGTGGTTTGCCGGGTATCGATATTGAACTTCGCAAGGCGCAAAGCCGAGAAAACCGTCATCACAAAGCCTAAGTATGGCAAATAAGCATGGCTGCTGGCATCCTTTAGAAGCATATACATCACCGTGCCGGGCAAGAATCCAAAGCTGATTACATCCGCCAAGGAATCCAACTCCTTCCCAATTAGCGATTTTACATGCAAGGCGCGCGCCGACATCCCATCAAAAAAATCAAAGATCCCCGAAGCTAGCACACAATAAAATGCCGCTTGGAAATCCCCCTTCAAGGCCATCAACACACCGATACATCCGCTGAATAAATTAAGAGAGGTAATGCTATTTGGAATATATTTCTTCATAAAAAAAGCCATCTTTCAGTAAAAGATGGCCTAAATTATCAATTTAAAATGGCTTTTTAGCCATTCATACTAATTAAAAATTCTTGGTTGGATTTTGTTCCACGCATTTGCGTCAATAAGAATTCCATCGCTTCTTGCGAATTCATATCGGCCAAATGGTTCCGCAATACCCATAGACGTTGCAACTCGTCGCGATCTACCAATAAATCGTCGCGACGTGTACTTGACGCTGTCAGGTCGATCGCAGGGAAGATACGCTTGTTCGATAACTTGCGATCCAACTGCAATTCCATGTTACCTGTACCCTTGAATTCCTCGAAGATAACCTCATCCATTTTAGAACCTGTCTCGGTTAATGCAGTTGCTAAAATAGTTAATGAGCCACCATTCTCGATATTACGGGCAGCACCAAAGAAACGCTTTGGTTTATGTAAAGCATTGGCATCCACACCACCGGATAGAATTTTACCCGATGCCGGAGCTACGGTATTGTAAGCACGAGCTAAACGTGTAATCGAATCTAATAAGATCACCACGTCATGACCACACTCTACCATACGCTTTGCTTTCTCCAATACAATATTAGCAATCTTCACATGACGGTCTGCAGGCTCATCAAACGTTGATGATACTACTTCCGCACGCACCGATCTTGCCATATCTGTAACCTCTTCCGGACGCTCATCAATTAATAAGATGATTAAATACACTTCCGGGTGATTCTTCGCAATAGCGTTAGCTACTTCTTTTAATAAGTTTGTTTTACCTGTTTTCGGCTGCGCAACGATTAATCCACGCTGACCTTTACCGATTGGAGTAAACAAGTCCATAATACGGGTTGAGTAATTGCTAGGACCTAAATCCAAGTTCAACTTCTCATCAGGGAACAATGGCGTTAAGTAATCGAAAGGAACACGATCTCTAACCTCAGCAGGATCCTGACCATTGATGGCTTCCACACGAACTAACGGGAAATATTTCTCACCTTCTTTCGGAGGACGAATGCAGCCGCGTACATTATCACCGGTTTTTAAACCGAAAAGTTTGATCTGCGATTGCGATACATAGATATCATCCGGAGAAGTCAAGTAGTTGTAATCAGATGAACGCAAGAAACCATAGCCATCGGCCATAATTTCCAATACCCCTTCATTGACAATCACATTGTCAAAATCTGCGGAGGAGGAAGCTTTGGCTGCTGGTTCAGGATTGGCTTGCTTGGGAGCTTCTGTAGGCTCTACTTCTTTTGCGGCACTAGGCTCTGCGAATGTAACATCTTCAGCAGGTGCTGCAGGTTTGTTTCTGGTAACAGCTACGGGCTCTGCCGTTTTTACTGTTCTTACACGCTTCCGAGGACGATCTGCTGAAACGGATTCATCAGCTTCCGACTCTGCAACAGGAGCAGGTTCGGTCTGCTGAGCCTCTTTGGCTATTACGGTAATACGATCGATTAACTCTTGCTTTCTCAGTTTTTCGGCATCAACAATACCTAAAACCTTCGCAATCTCGCGTAATTCAGACACGAGTTTCGTATTCAATTCATTAATATCCATTAATTTATTTTAAGATTTTTTAAGGATTTTTCACTTTTTGAAATATAACTTCCAGTTTATACGGGCTTCCGTTCTTCCAAGGATGATTGCAAATCGTAAAGCGATTTATTATTTCCTTGTTGAAAGTTAATTTTAGAACCGCCACAAAGAAAAAAATAAGTAACGTAAATTCAAAAGAAAAATAAGAATTTTTTTTCACTTTTTTAAATCTCTTCCCAAAATACGCCAATAAATTGTTTTAGCCTTTCTCGTCAAACTAGAAAAATCAAAAAAAAATTCTTTATTTGTAAGACTTTAACGCTAAATAGTTCAATATATTTTATGAGTAACCTTCCATCAAACACAGAAACTAAAACAAACTACCCCGCTCTCTATACCCTCATTGTGGTATTTTTCTTTTGGGGTTTTATTGCTGCCGGGAACTCTGTCTTTATCCCGTTCTGTAAAAACTATTTCCATTTGGACCAATTTCAATCGCAGTTAATCGACTTTGCGTTCTATTCAGCTTATTACATTGGCGCTTTATTGCTCTTTATCTTCGGAACCTTATCTGGCAAGGATCTAGTGGGCCAGTGGGGCTACAAGAAGAGTATAGTCTATGGTCTTCTTTTTTCCGCTTTAGGTGCTGCCTCCATGATTGTGGCGGTAGAAGTTAACCTGTATGTAGGCATGCTGATCGGTTTATTTATTGTTGCTTTAGGATTCTCTTTGCAACAAACAGCCGCAAATCCTTTTGCTGTAATCTTAGGCGATCCTAAAACCGGAGCCTCCCGTGTCAATCTTGGTGGAGCTGTAAACTCACTAGGAACCACCATCGGCCCCTTGATTATTGGATACGCCTTATTTGGTACATTTGAAACCGTTTCAGACTCCGAGATTGCGCAGTTACCTTTAAATAAAGTAGTATACCTATATATAGGTGTAGGACTCCTTTTTATACTAGCAGCTGCACTCTTCAACTTTTCGAAGAAGGTTCCTGCCGGCTATAACCACGAGCAAATGGAACCTGCCAACAAGGCAAGAACCACCCTTATCATTATCACCATCCTTTTATTGTGTGCTTTTGTACCGGTATTTACCAGCTACAAATCGGATGTTGCCCTACAGGTCGCTTCTCTTCAGGAGCAGATTAAGCAGAGTGCAGACGCCGGATTAATAGCTCAAATGAAGGAATTAAGCCACGGATTAGAGCTGCAACGCATGTTCTGGTTAATAGGCGCCCTTATTGTTGTGGTAGGTGGTTTGCTATTTGCCTATAACCGTGCGCAGAAGAATCCAGAAGGCTGGGGAGCGATGAAGTACCCACAATTGGTATTGGGGATGCTAGCCCTATTTGTATACGTCGGCATTGAGGTAGCAATTGGATCTAACCTTGGCGAGTTAATGACCTTAGATGAGTTCGGAAACCTGCAGTCTTCACAAATTACCCCTTATGTTTCCATGTATTGGGGCGGTATGATGATCGGTCGTTGGGCAGGCGCTATTTCCGCCTTCAACTTCACCTCGTCCAGAAAACAGATCCTATTGATCATCGTTCCGGTTATTGCCTTCTCGATTATCATCGGGGTAAACACCTTAGCAGGATTCGATATGTCGGTATTGTATTACTACATCTTATGTGTTGCAGTACAAATTTTCGCGTTCTTTATCAGTAAAGACAAGCCTGTGCGCACCTTAATTATCTTCGGAACGTTCGGATTAGTAGCCATGATCTTAGGCCTACTGAGTACAGGAACAGTCGCCATTTACGCATTCCTTGCCGGTGGTTTAGCTTGTTCTATCATGTGGGGATCTATCTTCAGTTTATCGATTGTAGGTTTAGGAAAATATACCGAACAAGGGTCCGCATTCTTAGTAATGATGATCTTAGGTGGTGGTATCATCCCTCCTATCCAAGGAAAACTATCAGATATCATAGGTATCCACAACTCTTACATCGTACCTGTAATCGGTTTCATATACATCATTTTATTTGCCGTTCTTGTTCGTGGATTTTTAACCAAACAAGGCATCAACATGGATGAAGTAGAGGCTGAAAGCGCGCACTAAGAGCTCCCTAATTGTACAAAATACACTAAGTATTACAAATAATTTACAATACACAAAACCCTCGTAATCAATAAATTACGAGGGTTTTCCTTGAAATCCCTTGCCAAAACGATTGCGTTTCCTTGAATATATCAAATAAAAATTCTTATTTTTAATGATAAATCCCTTATTTTGGGGATTAATACAACACATACCATTGTAAAACGAACAAACAAGTTACTTTAAATTAAATTAAATACTAATGATCATAATTGCAGATGGAGGATCTACAAAGACAAACTGGTGTTTGTTAGATGATTCAAATAAAAAAATCTACTTTAACACCGAAGGATACAATCCATACTTTGTAGATAGCGATTACATTGTAGCATCCCTTAAGAAAGGATTACCATCCGATATTCCATTCGAAAAGATTACGGAGGTAAATTATTATGGTGCAGGCGTTCATAACGAAGAGAAAGCGAAAATTGTAGAGGAAGCTATTCAGGTTGTATTCCCAACAGCAAAAGTAGAAGTTGGCCATGACCTATTAGCAGCAGCACGCGCCTTATTAGGTAACGAGCCAGGCTTTGCAGCCATCCTTGGTACAGGAACAAACTCTTGTATTTACGACGGTAAGGAAATTACCCACAATATTGATTCTGCCGCTTATATCTTAGGTGATGAAGGTAGTGGAAGCTATATTGGCAAGAAATTATTAACTGATTTCATCCGTGGCTTAATGCCGAAAGATGTAGCCGACGTGTTTTACGAAACCTACAAGCTATCCCCAGATGAAATCATGGATAACGTGTACACTAAACCTTTAGCAAACCGTTTCTGCGCAAGCTTCAGCAAATTTGTCTACGACAATAACGTGAATATTCACTATACCCGTAAAATTGTTGACGACGCATTTGAGGCCTTCTTTGCAAACCTAGTGAGCAAATACCCAGATTACCAGTCTTATACCTTCAACTGTATCGGATCTGTAGGCTATAACTTTAGAAACGTATTGGAAGATAAAGCCGCTCAATATGGTATGAAAGTAGGAAAGATCTTACGCTCCCCTATTGACGACTTAGTACAATTCCACATCAATAGATCACAAAGCGTTGCCTAACCCGCAACCTGCACATAAAAAAGCCGTAGAACAAATTCTACGGCTTTTTTTTTAGCGTTTTTTCGCCTATAGTGAAATTGTTTCAGCAATCGCTGGTAACTGCAGGTTTAAGCCTGCCGCTTGAAACAAGACTTTAGTTTCCGCTTTATCAATTGTAATCGGTGGGAATGAATCGTAATGGATTCCAATAATCTCCTTACAATTTATAAAGTCAGCAGCCAAAACCGCATCCTCTGCATCCATGGTATAATGGCCACCGATAGGCAATAAGGCATAATCCAAGTTAAAACGTGCTAACAACTTCATCTCCATAGTTAAGGCTGTATCGCCGGCAAAATAGATGGTCTTATCGCCGATAAAAAACACATAGCCTACCGGAAATCCTCCGTAGTTACCATCTGGCGTACTGTTGGTATGCATGGCATACACCATCTTTACTTTCCCGAAAGGTAGCTGAAGTGTTCCACCGAGGTTAAATTCAATTACTTTATCATCTGGCACCCCTTGCTTTCGCACCCAACCTGCAGTCTCCACAATAGTAGCTACTGTAGCTTGGCTTTGTTGCTGAATAGTTAACATATCGGCCACATGATCTTGATGCCCATGCGATAAAAATATATAATCCGCTTTGATATCGGCTACCTTAATAGCGCTAGCTAAAGGGTTATAGGTCACGAAAGGATCTAGCAACACGCGCGTTCCATCGAAATCGAACAAGACGCAGGATTGCCCGTAATAGGTCATTTTCATCATGCTGGTTTATTTATTTCCGAATAGGTTTCCTAATCCTCCCAAACCGCTCAGCATATCTTGTGAGGCTGCTGCCATCTCGGTTTGACTGATGCTTTCTGCTTGGGCAATGGCTTTATTTAAAGCCACTATCAAGAGCTCTTCCAATTCTTCTTTATCGGCATCTTTTAAGAAATCAGGATCGATATTCACTTCTTTAATTTCTTTATTTGCCGAAGCGATAACCCTAATTTTTCCGCCTTCAGCCTCCCCAGAAACTGAAATATGGTCTAACCTTTCCTTAATCTCTTGTGCCTTCTGTTGGGCTTGAAATAGTTTATCGAACATATGATCTTTCTTGTTTTTCCAGTTCAATATTACAAAATATTAGGCAATCTTCCCGCAGGAATTAGGTTCTTTTGCCCAGCTTCCCTACCTTTGCAACAAATGAACAGAGAGATGCTCGACTTAACATATTACAGTGCAATTGCCGAAGACTTGCAGCAACACAATCCAGAAGCCTACGAAATCTTAGATGAAGAAATCCATATCATCCTTCATAAGCTTAAGTTTATTCCGCAGGAAAGCCGCCCGGTTACCCAAGTGATTCCCTTAGGGGCTTCCCTTCCCGGCGATTATCTGCAGGAACTGTTGTTGGTTGCCGGTGCCCAGCATAACGAATATGCCGTTGCCCTAGACGATGTCGAGCTGTTGATTTTTATCGATGAAACAAACAGCTACCTCAGTACCCTGCCAGCCCAACTGCAGGAAACATTTGCCAACTGCAAAGCTGTGAAGAACAATAAGATCTTTATCATTCAAAAAGCGAACTTCGCCCAAGACCGCAAAGACTATTTACAAGACATTGAAATCCTTGCGGAGATAATTCAGTCTAAGTATTTTATTTTTGGACATGAAGGAGAATATTGGGTTAAGTTTGATATTGGATAAAGGAATTGGAGTTAGATTTGAGATGTGAGATATGAGAGTGTGGCTTTGTAAGCTTTGTACTGCGTCTTGGCCCGTATTGTCATGGTAAGCTGTCATGGTGAGCGGAGTCGAACCACGAACCACGAACCATTGGTACGTCAATGCTTTTTCAGCTAAAATGAAACTTATATAATAAAAAATAAGCGAGTTAGTAATTCTAACTCGCTTATTTTTTTATTGATTAATCTATTGATCATCAGCAGTTTTTAATATGTTCGTTGTACTGACGTACCAATGGTTCGTGGTTCGACTCCGCTCACCATGACAGCTCACCATGACAACTCTGGCCACAACGCAGTACAAAGCTCTCAAACCCCAAGCTCTCAAACCCCAAGCTCTCAAACCCCACACTCTCACATCTCACATCTCATATCTCAAATCTAATTATACTTCTTCCGCAGCACCGCATACAGCTTATCTACTGTTTGAGGTTTTGTGGCCCAATTATTTTTCAAGGCGTAGTTTGATTGCAGGAAAGCATCGGCTTCAGCGAAGTTATCGAAGCGGTTCAACAATTCGATGGCTTCACTATAGGCCAGGCTATAGCCATTGAATAGATCTTTAATAAACAACAACTTATCGTTTAAGCTTACGGCCGTTTTCAGATCAACTACAGTTTCACTGGGTTTTCCGGAAGTTTGAAACTGGTTCACGTTAGTTAAACCGGCTTTCTTCTGTTGCTGAATCAATTCGTTAAGGGTTAAAGGACGTGCCGGACGATCCTCGGCTTGCTTCGCCAAATCGTTCAGGCTAGGCTCTTGGCGCTCTTCCGGAATCGATACTTGTTTTTCCTCGATCACCACTTCATTCACCACGGGCTCATTTTGTGTTGGTGCCGCAGGCGTCGCTGCAGGCTTTTCTGCTACCGGTTCTTCTTTTGCTGTTTCGGTTTCCACAGAGGTATAGTCAGATGCGGCCGTATGTTTATATTCTTCACGCTCAGGCGTTACTTCTTGAATTTCTTCCACCGGCTCTTCCTCTTCTTCCACTTCCTCTTCCAGATTTTCTACCGTGGCAGCCTCTTCCTGGTCCGGTTCGTTTGTTGTTACAGAATCATCAGCTTGTCCAAATCCTTCGAACTTAATCTCGTTGCTATGCTGCTCTGGCACGGCCTCTTCAGCCTGCTCAGGTGCTGCCACTTCGGTTTCTTCGGTTTGCTCATCCGCCGGAACTTCTTGAATCTCATCCACAACAGGTTGGCTATCGGCCTCCTGCGCTTTAATATCTACTGCCGGCGTAAAGATCTCTTCTTGCGCAACCGCAAGGGCGGCCGCCTTTTCTACAGGCGCTGCTTCCGCAGGTTGCAGGCTTGCCAACACATCCAAATGTGCTGCCAGGTATTTCGCTTGTGCTGCCAGGAGCAATACGTCTGTTTTATTTGCACCCAGGCTGTCTTTATTCAAGGCAGCGTATTGTTCGTTAATCTCTAGTAATAAATCGCCAACTTTACCGTAAATATCTTGTTGTGAATAGGCCATATTAATAAATCGCTTTAATCTAAAAATGTTGAGGAATTCTGTTGTTAATGTTTGAAATTAAAAGCACTGATACATACCCGGTTCAGGTTTTAATTTATAATCCTTAAACCAAAAATAAGATTAAATTTCGATATTCGCATCCATTAAGGCTTAAGATTTTCATACTTAACTATAACTGAATTTTAAGCCGCTTTAGTATAAAAACGAGTAAAAATGATGTTATTTTCAGAACATAATTTTCACGATAGACAAGAGCGCGTTGGCAGCATCGAGGTTATCTGTGGATCTATGTTTTCCGGGAAAACGGAAGAACTCATCCGTCGGCTTAAGCGGGCAACCTTTGCCAAGCTGCCGGTCGAGATCTTTAAACCCGCCATCGATATACGCTATGGCGAAAAGGAAGTGGTATCGCACGATAGCAATGCGATTCCTTCAACACCGGTTTCCCACTCATCGGCCATCCTTTTGTTGAATGCCGACACCAAAGTGGTGGGTATTGATGAGGCCCAGTTCTTCGATGAGGAGCTGCCGGCGGTATGCAATACCTTGGCCAACCGAGGCATCCGCGTAATTGTCGCTGGCTTAGACATGGATTTCCAAGGCAAGCCCTTCGGCCCTATCCCCCATTTAATGGCCATGGCCGAGCACGTTTCCAAGGTTCATGCCGTTTGTGTACAATGCGGGGCACCTGCCACCTACTCGTACCGCTTGGCCGATAATGAAGCGCGCGTGCTGATTGGCGAAAAAGAAAGCTACGAACCACGCTGTCGACGTTGTTATTTCGATTTACCGAAAAAACCATCCGCATAAAAAAAAACCCAAAGCAGAACTTTGGGGATTTTTCTTTTCTTAATGTCTTTTGTTAAATCTGCGAAGTAATCGACTCATCTAAAGGCGTAACCTTCGAACGATAACGATGTACTAATTTCCCATCTTTATTGATCAGGAATTTCTCAAAATTCCATTTGATATCGCCGGTAAAATCCGCATTTTCTGCCGTGGTTAAGTATTTGAACAAAGGATTGATTTTATCCCCTTTTACATTCACTTTCTCCGATAGCATAAAGGTCACCCCAAAATTCTGCTCACAGAACTCTTGGATCTTATCGTTAGCGTCAAATTCTTGTCCGCCGAAATTATCCGATGGAAAACCGATCACCACCAATTTATCGCCATATTGTTCATGCAGTTCCTGCAATTCCTTATACTGCTTTGTAAAGCCGCATTTGGATGCCGTATTGATCAACAACAACTGCTTGCCTTTAAAATCAGCTAATGAAACTTCTTTGCCGTCAATGCTCTTAAACGAATAATCGTATACGGAGGGCTGCTGGGTCGACAGCATGGAATAGAGCATAATCATAAATAAATACATATTTTTTAATTTAATTGAACGTTCAATTCCCTATTTACGATGAAGTGAAACACCTCCTCAATAGGGCTTTTTAATATTTTTCCTATCCTTACCCCATGCAAATTGCATACCTCTCTGAGGTGCAGGTCAAAATGATAGGCAATACTGCCTACAAAATTGCATTCATACTCCCAAAAATCAGGGTAAGTCATAATATTGGTTCTTACGAATTCGTCGAAACCATTGCGTAGTAGATTATCGATATAAGGGTGCGAACGGTTAGCTGCCATAAACTCTGCAAAGGAAGCTAGATAGGCATTCGGCCGATCGCGTTGGTATACGTTTTTAATAATGATATCCTTGGTAATGGGGTGCACCTCTTTAAATTTTCGGGCCAGATCACGTGGCATCTCTTCATACAAATAGGCCGTAATCAACTGTTTGCCAAACCAGGCACCCGAGCCTTCATCACCCAGCACATAACCAATGCCATGCACGCCACCTTCCAAGATCTCGCCATTATAAAAACCCACATCCGAGCCGGTTCCAATGTTAGAAATCAGTCCTTTTTTTGTACCGAAGGTCGCGTATGCAGAGCCCACCAGGTCACTTTCCACCGAGATAAAGGAGCCCGGGAATATTTCGCTCAATGCATTCGACACCAATTCACGCCTGTCAGGGGTGGTACAACCTGCCCCGAAGAAATAAACCTCATGCACCTCGTTCAGGTACGGAATAATTTCGGGCACTTGGTTTAACACCGTGGCGATCTCTTTCTCGTTAACAAAAAATGGATTTAGGCCTTTGGTACGGAACTGAAGGGGCTTGCTATCTGGAAGATGCAACATCCAGTCCGATCGTGATGAACCGCTATCTGCAACTAAAATCATATTTTACCTAATTTCATCTAATCAAATATACAAAAATACAAGAATCCAGAAAAATTCATTCCGGGGAAAAGACTCCTGTAAAAAAAAGAATACGTTTCTTACTATTCCGGCTGCAGCCTGCCGGATTGTGCTAGGTTTACTTATCTTTATGAACTACATAATAACCAATAATTATGAAATCTGCAACCTTTTTCTTTGCCTGGGTCTGTTTATGCAGCCTGTTATGCACCCAATTGTCGGCCCAGCAAATCAAAAGCCCAAAGGCGCACTTTGGATTCGATATTGGCGACGATTATCAACTCGCCAATTTTCAACAAACCGAAAGTTATTTTAAAACCCTGAGCCAACAGTCCGATCGGGTTAACTATAAGGTCATCGGCAAAACCGAAGAGGGGCGCGAGCAATGTATGCTAATCATCAGTTCGCCGGCCAACCTTGCCAAGCTCGATCGCTACCAAGCCATTTCGCAGCAGTTGGCACGTGCCGAAATGCAACCCGCAGCAGCCAAAGCCTTAGCCCAAGAAGGGAAAAGCGTGGTATGGATTGATGGTGGTCTGCATTCAACCGAGGTGGTGGGGATGCATCAATTAATTCAAATGGCCTACCTCTTAGCCTCCTCGCAAGATCAGGAAACCCAAAAAATATTAGACGAATGTATTGTGTTGTTGGTGCATGCCAACCCTGATGGGCAGGACCTGGTGACCAACTGGTATATGCGCGAGGCAAGCCCTGAAAAAAGAAGCAGCAGCCTCTTGCCGGTACTCTACCAAAAATATGCTGGACACGATAATAACCGCGACTTCTTCATGCTTAATTTGAAGGAAAGCCAGAACATGGCGCGGCAGCTTTTTATCGACTGGATTCCCCAGATTATGTACAATCACCATCAAACGGCCCCTGCCGGTGCAGTGGTGGCCGGCGCGCCTTACCGCGATCCCTTCAACTATGTTTTCGACCCCTTGCTGATGTCGGGTATCGATGCCCTCGGAGCCGCCATGTCATCCCGTTTGAATGCCGAAAACAAACCCGGCTATACGGCTAAAGGAGGTTCTGTTTTTTCAACCTGGTATAACGGTGGATTGCGTACAACCACCTATTTCCACAATATGATTGGTTTGCTTACCGAAATTATTGGCAACCCTACCCCTTATGACATCCCTTTGGTGACCAACCGCTTAATTCCGTCCAGCAATACCCAAAATCCGGTATTGCCCCAGCGTTGGCATTTCAAACAGTCGATCGATTACTCCATCTCCTTAAACTATGCCGTTTTGGGCTATGCAGCCCGCTATCGCGATGAACTCTTGTTCAACATTTACCGCATGGGTAGAAACTCCATTGAAAAGGGAAGCCAAGATCATTGGTCCTTATCGCCAAGCAAGGTGGCCTTGATCGACTCCGCTATTCAAGCCAATAAAGCAGTCAATCAACAAGAGCGCTTTCCAAATGCCAGCTATATCGAGCATTACTTCGGCAAAAAAGAGCTGCGCGACGCGCGCGCATATGTTATTTCGGCAGATCAGCCCGACTTCCCTACGGCCATCAAGTTTCTGAATGCCCTCATCGGCAATGGCATTCAGGTGCTACAAGCTACCGAGGCGTTTCAAGTGGGTCAAAAATCCTACCCCAAAGGCAGCTATATTGTAAAAACGGCGCAAGCCTTCCGCCCACATATCCTGGATATGTTTGAACCGCAAGATCACCCGGATGATTTCGAATACCCAGGAGGCCCACCAATTCCGCCGTACGACGCCGCAGGATGGACTTTAGCCTACCTGATGGACGTACGCTTCGACCGATTTTTAGACGACATCAATGGTCCTTTTGAGGCATTGACCTTAGGAGAGTTTATTACACCGGCGGTTCAAAAAGCAGCAAAATCAAACTATATCGTCCTTTCGCCGCAGCTAAATGATGCTTATAAAACAGTAAATAGCCTGCTAAAAGCCGGACAGCCCGTTTGGCGCGATCAGCAAAACGGCAACTTTTACATCAAGAACCAACCCGACCTGCAACTTCGCCTGCCAAGCAAAGCCATCGCGAAGCTTCCGAAGGAGGCCAAGCCCGTGAAACCCTTACGGATTGGGCTGTGGGACAGCTATGGCGGCAGCATGAGCTCCGGTTGGCTCAGGTTCCTCATGGAACAATACCAATATCCGGCAGAACTGCTCTTTGTTCCCGAAAATGACGCCGGAAACTTACATGCGAAATACGATGTTATCCTGATCCACGGTGGCAATATAAGCCGATCCTCCGCACGTAACCAAGCGATGCCGACTAACATCCCCGCGGAACACCAAACAAAATGGGGCCAGCTGAGTGTGGATAAATCGATTCCTGCCCTGCGTGATTTTATGGATCATGGTGGCCGCCTAATCTGTATTGGCAATAGCAGCAACCTGGCCATGCACTTCGACCTCGGCATTAGCGATGCACTAGTCGATAAACAAAACAAACCTCTCACTCGCGAGCAATTTTACACCCCGGGATCCGTGTTAACGGCCCATGTAGCCAACAATTCCAGCAGCACCTGGGGCTACGGCGAAAAGATCGACGTCTATTATAGCAATTCCAACCTCTTTAAAATTCAAGACAAAGCAATAAAACCCCTGCTGTGGTTCGGCGACGAAGAACCCCTAAAAAGCGGCTGGTCCTGGGGCGAACCTTACCTGCACCAAGGCGTACTCGCCTTTGAAGCACCAGTAGGAAAAGGAAAACTGATCTGTTTTGGTAATGATATTAGCTTTAGAGCGCAAACCCATGGCACCTTTAAGCTGCTATTTAATCAGCTGATTCAGTAGGATGATGTTTTGATATGTTTTTTTGGAACGCTTTTGATGAAGCGGATTACTTCCCTTTTATAGCCCATTGCAAAGGGGTTTGAAAGGGGAGTGATACGGGTGAGAAAGGGGTGAGAAAGGGGTGAGTGGGAGACGTGTTGTCATCGTGTTGTCATCGTGAGCGGAGTCGAACGACTGGTACGTCAGTACAAACCACCACACATAAACACCTCATTAGCAATGTTATGCAAAAACAATACATTGTTAACAAGCGCTGTACTTATAACTGATTGCATTGACGTACCAGTCGTTCGTGGTTCGACTCCGCTCACCATGACAAAACGATGACAGCACGGATGACAAATTGTGAAAGAAAACCGCCCTTACAATTACCTAACCCTGCAAAGCAGCTTCTATCAACTCCCCATAAAACTCAGTTTCGGTTTTTCCGGCAGCACGCACTTGCTGCGGAATAAAGGATTGTGCCGTTTGGCCGGGCACTGTATTAATTTCAATAAAGTAGAACTTATCTGTATTATTTTCGATGAAGAAGTCAATGCGCACCATACCTTTACAGTTTAAGCGGATATAAATCTCCTTAATCAAGGCATCGGCATTTGCTTTCTGCGACTCATTTAAGTCGGCGGGGGTAATTTCTTCGGTTAATCCGGGTGTATATTTGGCTTCATAGTCGAAGAACTCACGTGTTGTGCGCACTTCTGTTGCTGGTAGCACCTGCAATTCGCCTTTGGTATCGCGGTAAATACCTTGGGAAAACTCGCGTCCTGTTACAAACTCTTCCACCAATACTTGCTGCCCTGTATTTTCTGCATCATAGGCATTATCTAAGGCCTGCTTTAGGGCCGTCCAGTCGGTTACTTTACTCATGCCGATACTACTTCCACCGGCATTGGGTTTCACAAAAATAGGCAGGCTTAATTTGGCGGTTACTAAGTCGACAGCCTCTGGGCGGTGCTCGTTGAACAACAAAACAGACTGTGCTACATGCAGGTTTGGAATGTCTTGAATAACAGCTTTCGTATAGCCTTTGTTCATGGTCAAGGCTGATGTCAAGGCCGAGCATGACGTGTATGGCAGGCCAATCATATCGAAATAGCCCTGCAAACGGCCATCTTCTCCCGGTACACCATGTATAATAATAAAGGCCACATCAAAGCTGATCTTCTCCCCTTCACGTTGAAAGGAAAAGTCTTCTTTCGAGATAGGGTATTGGTTTCCTTGTTGGTCTTGGTGGTACCATTGGTCTACCGAGATGGTAACCGGGAAAACATCATATTTTTCCTTATCGATTTGAGCATATACGAAGGCTGCACTCTTGAACGAAACTTCCGCTTCGCCAGTATAGCCTCCTTGTACTAAAGCAACTTTTGTTTTCATAATAACTAATCTGGGAACAAATATAATTTGAGATACGAGGAAAAACGAATATTTTTAAATATGATATTAATTAACATTTATTAAAGAATTTCATAGAAAAATAAAAAGCCACCTTAAATGGTGGTTAAAAACTACTTTTTCTTAAAATAACCCACATTGAGCGAATTACCATTAACCTCCATTACTAACACAAGATATCCATTATCGAAATAATAATAGGTAGGCTCTTCATCTTTTGGTGTAATTGATTTAGTTGAAGGATTATAAGTACCTATTTCAACAGTGCTCTGTCCTTCTGAAGTATAAGTTATCCTAAAAGAGTTATCTGATAATAAAGTTAATTCTGCTTTGACATCACTATTCATTTGGACAAATTTACCATTTTCAACCACTCCGACCTTTTCTAATGAATAAGAGCCAACAATAGAGTCATTTTTTAATTGGTCATTTTTTGAACAAGATGTTAGAATAAATACACACACAAAAAAAGAAAGTGCTAATAAATAAGTTGTTATTTTCATAATATATTAGTTAATAAAAAATCATATCCCACTTTCAGCATCAATCAAAACAACCTTAAGATAAGCAACCTCAGGAATTGCCAAATTAACATCGCCTATTTTTTCGGCATATATAGTAATACTTCCTATTGAATAGTTGGCACTGTAACTCACAGATTGAAATACTGATGGAATTATTTCATATTTTTTTTCATTTTCAAAAGAAATAGATATCCCAACATGGCCATCTTGGAATATTTTATTGTTCAATTCTGAAATATCCAAATTAAAACTATAAACTTTATTATTAACTCTTTGCCATCCAGACTTTAACATTTCATAAACGTAACTTTTATTAAATTGATTTTGATTTGTTCCTTTTAAAGAAATTGAATTTCCCCACCCTGTAGAAGATTTTGGGCCATAAAAATCCATGTTTGTAAGATTTATAAAAAAATCTCCGATATTCCCAATTTCAAGAGTAGGTTTTGAAAAACCACTTAAAATAGTACTTCCATTTACCCCTTTTTCTCCATTTATTCCATTTTCTCCTTTTTCTCCTTTTTCTCCTTTCTTACCTTCTGGCCCTACCTCACCTTCCTTAGCACAAGAGAAAGCGAATAAAATCAATAATAGACTGCTTAGTTTTATAATTTTCATTCTGATTAATAATTTGGTTTAGTAAAAAACTAAAATAGGAGGTTTAATACGTTTTACAAAGTGTTATTATTTATTTTTTTGGAAGGCATCAAAGAACCATCAAGGAAGAAAATATGCAGCTTGCTTTTGAGTATAGCCTTCCATGTGATTTCAAATAAATTTGAAATCTTAATTAGTGCTTTAAGTTAGTTTAGATATTTTACTGTTTTTTTATTGGGAAACTTAATCAAGCTTGATTAAGTAAAGTTGGCATGGCGTATTTTATGATTTCATTATCGTTAAAAAAATCATAGATTATTTTAAATTTCTCTTCCTAGCATTGGAAAAAAGACAACTTTATCTTATTCCTTTTCCATTGCAACCAATCATTAATAGGTAGGTTTAATACTCTTTTAACAAAAAACACGTCTTTGAGCATCAAACTCAATTGTGTCCAACTTTGAATACAAATTCGAACAATATTCTTTAGCTCTTTTTCCTATTCCTTTATTATATTTGCCATGTCATTTATAATGCCCTTTTATTTACAAATGGGGCTTTATTTAATACAAAAGTTCTTTTATATTCTTTTGACACATTTTGGGCATATTCATACTTCATGTTTACAAACCACTTCATTTCTCATGGTTTATTGCTTTTCAAAAATTGCTTAACTATTCTATTATCAATGTTTGCTAGCAAAACATACACCCAAATTAGAGCTCATAAGGGTAAAACAACAAGACTAAAACCTTGCATTTAAAGAAAATAAATGCATATTATATGTGCAAAAATATAGTTAATAAAACGAATATTTTTGCCTTAAATATTGCCTGTATCGGCAAGATTCCGAAAAACTGGAATTAATATTGATATAGGAAAACATTTAAAGCAACAGATTGATGTCGAAATTCTTTTTATACTTAAGGACAAGTGCGTTTAGGAAAAACTTAATAGCTGCCTTAATCTTTATTGTCGTGCTCTTTATCGTCGTTTACTTTGGCTTAAAAGTGTACACCAAACATGGCGACTCGCAAGAGGTTCCGGTGCTCAAAGGCCTGCACATCAGCGAAGCCCTAAAGGTATTGGACAAAGCCGGCTTAGAATATGAGATTGACTCAATCTATCAAATGGATGCCAAACCGGGTTTAGTAATCGATCAAGACCCGGATCCAAAATCACACGTAAAAAGTGGAAGAACAGTTTACCTGACGATTATTACGCAATCGGCACCGGAGATTGCCTTCCCAGAAATTATTGACAAAACCTACATTGAAGCTTCTGCTATATTAAAGAACCACTCGTTAAAAATTTCCGATACGACCTATATCAACGATATTGCGCGGGATGTCGTGTTAGACGTGAAGTTTGCCGGGCAAGCCCTACAAGCAGGGCGGATGGTACCGAAGGGTTCGCGCATCAGCTTGATTTTAGGAAACGGCCGTGGCAATGATGAGGTGGAGATTCCGAATTTAGTGGGATTCCAGTTGAATGAGGCGAAATTTGCCTTAGCCGGTTTAGGGCTGACCTTGGGTTCTGTATCTTTCTCCGACGGTTCACGTGATAGTTTAAATGCGCGCATCGTTAGCCAAAGTCCAGACACCTCCTCGCATGTGATATCGATTGGTAGTGCTATCCACGTTACGATGGCCATGCCAAGCAGCAGTCCTGCAACACCGACAACAACCCCACAACAATAAAAATATGGCGGATTATAAAAAGAAAAACACGGTTTTAAAGGTCATATTGGCCCTGATTATTGTCTTGGGATTAACGGCAGCCTGGTTCGCCTATCAAGCCTTTATGGCGCCAAGCATTGCCAGTGATGAAGATTATTTCTATGTGCATAGCGGGGAAGATTATGCTTCCGTGTTGAAGCGTATAGAAGATGAAGGGATTGTAAAGAACCCGGAGCTTTTTGGCTATGCTGCGAAGCTGATGGAATTGCCGGCGAACATTAAGCCAGGGCGCTATAAGCTTTCCAAAGATTTAAACAACCGTCGTTTTATCGGCAATATGCGTGGTGGATATCAGGATGCGGTTTCTTTTCGTTTTCAGAACCTGCGTCTAAAAACTGATTTTGCCGGCCTGTTAGGTCGCAACTTTGAGGCCGATTCAGCAACTTTCCTAGGTTTATTGAATAACCCGCAGGTTGCGGAAGACTATGGCTTTAATTCGGATAATTTCTTTTCGATGTTTATTCCGAATACCTATGAAATTTACTGGAACACCCAACCCAAAGAAATTATCGATCGCTTTTCCAAAGAGTATGATAAGTTTTGGAATGAAGACCGCAAAGCCAAGGCTGCTGCCTTGAATTTAAGCCCTAAGGAAGTGAGCGTATTGGCATCTATTGTAAAGGGAGAAGCCTTACATGTGGATGAAATGCCTGAAATTGCAGGCTTATACCTTAACCGTTTGCAAAAAGGAATGCTGTTGCAAGCCGATCCTACGGTAATTTTCGCCAACAATGATTTTACGATCCGTCGTGTGTTGAACAGACACCTGACGATTGATAATCCTTATAATACCTATCGTTTTAAAGGCTTGCCCCCGGGACCTATTATGATGCCGAGTATTGCCTCCATAGATGCTGTTTTAAATTATAAGAAGCACGATTACATCTACATGTGTGCGAAGGACGACTTCTCGGGTTATCATAATTTTGCGACGAATGTGGCCGATCATCAGATCAACGCCCGCAAGTTCCAAAAGGCACTGGACGAACGAAACATTAAAAAATAAGTATGTTTTCTTTTCAACATCAGGTTCGGGTTCGCTATGCTGAGACCGACAAGATGGGCTACGTATATTACGGTAATTATGCGGCCTATTACGAAGTTGCGCGTACAGAAATGTTGCGCAGCACGGGTTTCTCCTACAAGGAACTGGAAGAAATGGGTGTGATGATGCCTGTGATCGACTTGCACTGCCAGTTTATTAAAGCGGCCAAGTATGATGATTTAGTAACAATAATGGTGTATATTCGGGAAAAGCCAGGGATAAGAATTAAATTTGAATACGAGCTGTTTAACGAGGCGGGCGAATTATTGAACAGAGGATCTACCCAATTAGTATTTGTTGACATGGAGAAAAATAGACCATGCAAACCTCCACAGGTATTTCAGGATAAAATGGCTCCATATTTTGGAGAATAATGAAAAAAGTACATCAAACACTTCTTCATCTCAAACCTTATGATCAATTAATTGAATGGTCGAAGAGTGCTACCCTACCGGGCTTTGGCAAATTGCCTTTGTACACGGTATTGTTGTTCTTTTTTCAGGAAATTGCGCGTGAGTCTATTTTAAATAAAGCCTCTTCCCTAGCCTACAATTTTATGTTGGCTATTTTTCCGGGGATTATCTTTCTCTTTACCCTCATCCCTTATATTCCGGTAGCAAATTTTCAGGAGCAATTGATGGATTTAATTCAACTTGCCCTACCCAATAATGCCTATGAAGTATTGGAAAACACGCTGAAGGATATTATTATCCGGCAGAATGGCGGTTTGCTTTCCGTGGGTTTTATATTATGTACCTTTTTCGCAACCAATGGAATGACGACTTTGATGATGACCTTTAACAAGTCGTCCTTAGCGAAAGAATCCCGCACTTGGTTTCAGCGACGCTTTGTAGCTTTGTTGCTTTCTTTTTCCATTGTATTGGCTTTAGCCATCGGCATTTTTCTCTATACGGGGTCTAACGTGCTGATTAATTATTTAAAAACGCATATCGATTATGATCTGTCGTGGTTTTGGTCCTTCCTCATCAAAACTGCACAATGGATTATTCTGTTTTCCATTTACTTTTTTACGGTCAGTCTGATATATAAATTCGGCCCTACCTCTTCCCGACGTTGGAAACTTTTTACCCCGGGGGCCAGCTTAGCAACCCTATTGGCTATGCTTTCCTTTTCCCTTTTCACCTTCTACATCAACAATTTCGGAGCCTACAATAAATTGTATGGATCCATTGGAACCCTCATTGTCGTGATGATTTGGATGTACATGAATGCTTTGATCTTGATCATTGGTTATGAGTTAAATGCGAGCATTGCGCTTTCCAAGCAAAGTATCAAAATTGTGAAGCCAAGAGTCTACAATTCCTTTAAATCTGACCAGATATAAAGATATTTTTTCGTAATATTATGCCGTCATAACTTTGGGTTAATATTGAAATGCTAGAAAAAAGCGAACAAACCACAGAAAGAACCAAACGAAATAAAACCATCCGCAATATTTTGTTGGTCTCTACTATTGTGCTTTTTGTAGCCTTCCTGATCTTTTTTATCAGTTCCTTTATTCAATATAAATCGATACAGAACCGGATTGAAAAGATCTACAGCACCATCAATACCGACCAAACAAGCTTTATCGTTTTACTTACCAAGTTCAATGATGCAGAAAACTCCTTCCGTAAGTTCTCAATAAGCTATGATTCAACTGATTACATTAGCTACAAGGCGCAATTAACCGACCTAAAAAACTCCGTGGACTCCCTGCGAAAGGTGCGTGAAATTGAGGAAATCATCGATAACAAAAACAGCAATGACTCCATCAGTTATGCCAATTTGTTGCCCCGCTATCACGAGTTAATGGAAAAAATAGACTCGATGTTGGTGACCTCGAGCAGCCTGAATAACTTCCATCAAGAGTCCCTAAACAATAGTCTTTTTAACTTGCCCAGTAACCAAAGCAGAGAGACCATTAATAAGACCATGCAGGATGGCAAAATTGTCCTAAAAAGAAAACCGCTATTAAAACGTATTTTCCAATCTAAACTGGATACCATCAGTTTTCAGGATTTTGATATTAGCAGAAATACCCAAACGGAGATTCATGCGGACTATTCCAAAATGCTGCAGGAGTCTAATCGACGGGCGCAGGAAAAACTGGATGAGTTGAAAGAGGTGCTGGCTGAGCTAAGGATGAATGAACGCTCTTTACTGGCGGATAATTTCACTTTGCTGCATACCACCAACCAGCTGATTCGCTATATCCACGATCAACGATTAAAGTTTCAGCGGGATAAGTCGGATCGGGAGCTGAGTACCCTGATCGCCAATACCGACACCTTTAAATGGCAGATTATTATTTCCCTCACCTTTGTGTTTATTGTGATTTGTATTTTGGTATACTATCAATTTTTCACCAATTACTATGAGCAGATGCTGATGGATGAAAAAATGTATGCCTCGAAACTGGCGGAACAGAAAACAGATATTCTGGCGGAAATTACCCATGAAATTCGAACACCAATCAACTCCCTGATAGGGATTGTGGATTTGCTGAAGAGCCGCAATGACCTGTATCAGGCAAAGGATGTTATTCTCTTGGAAACGGCCTATTCGAATTTAACATCCACTTCCAAAACCATCAACGATATCTTAAACCTGAGTAAAATCGATAAACACGATGCTGTAGAATCGCAGCATTTTGATTACCACGATATGCTTTTGGAAATTATCGATAATTATAGGAATCAAGCAAATCTAAAGAACATCCAATTGCATTATGTATTGGATACCGATAAACCGACCATCCTTTATACCGATGAATTAAAGGTGCGTCAGATTATCAGCAACCTGATCAGTAATGCCATCAAATACTCGGCGCAGGGAACTGTGACGGCGAAGATTTTTGTGAATAACCAAAGCAATCTGATTATTAAAATATCAGATGAGGGCAATGGTATTCCGGAGCATTTAAAGAAAAACATCTTTAAGAAGTACTTTACGGAAAACAAAACCAATAAGGTGGAAGGTGGTGTTGGCCTCGGTTTATACATTACCAAAAATATTGTCAGCCTCCTGAAAGGGAAGATCTACTTTCAATCGAAACAGAATCAAGGCACCACCTTTACGGTAGAGATTCCGATTCCGCGTCCGAAGTTTAGACGTAAGAACACCTTAAATATTCATAAGGTAAAAGACCTTCCTAAGAACCTAGCCTGGTTAATTGTAGATGATAATGCCTTAAATCTGCTGTACTTGAAGCAATTTTTCATGTTACACGAGCAGGTTTATACCGCTACGAATGGAATTGAAGCCCTACAGATATTGGAGGAGAAAACCATTGATGTGGTGGTCACTGATATTAATATGCCCCTCATGACCGGCGATGAGCTGTTGGTGAACATTCGCCAGAATGCGAAAACCAAACAGGTCAAAGTAATCGCCACTTCTTCTGATAATGAACAGGTTAAGCTACTAGAACAAGAGCGGAAAGAGAAATTCGACGGTATTTTAGTGAAGCCGTTTAACGAAAAGAAGCTGACCGAGGTGATCTTAAAAACGCTCTATCCGATTTTCGAAGAAAGCGACCAAATCGCGGAAGAAAGCTAGGAAATATTTTTTTTCATCTAAACTCTTGTAAATAAAAGTTTTTCGTATCTTTGCAGTCCCTACATCGTAGGGAAAAGGAGATAATTAATTAATGGCAAAAAAACAAGAAGCAGAAAAAGAGTTAGCGGCGAAAAACGCAGAGCTACAAGGTGCTGACACAAAAGTTGTGAAAGACACTGAAAAGATTGAGTCTGAAGCAGATTCAAATTTAATCGATGAGATTAAATCTAACACCTGGAGTACTCCGGAAGGGGACTTCGACTGGGATCTTGATGAGAAAGCTTTCGGTAATTACAGCGAAGCTGAGCGTGCAAAATTAGAAGAGCAATATGCTGGCACATTCAACCAAATCAATCAAGGCGAAATTATTGAAGGTATTGTAGTATCTATCAATAACAAAGATGTAGTTTTGAACATCGGTTTTAAATCAGACGGTCTTGTAGCATTATCTGAGTTCCGTGACTTACCTGACTTAAAAGTTGGTGACACTGTTGACGTATTTGTAGAATCGCAAGAGGATGCAAACGGTCAATTAGTATTATCACGCAAACGTGCTAAAACACAAAAATCTTGGGAAGAAATCAATGCGGCATTGGAGAACGATGCGATTATCGATGGTTTTGTTAAATCACGCACTAAAGGTGGTTTAATCGTTGATATTAAAGGTGTTGAGGCTTTCTTACCAGGATCTCAAATCGACATCAAACCTATTCGTGACTATGACGTTTACGTGGGTAAAACCATGGAATTCAAAGTGGTAAAAATCAACCATGAGTTCAAAAACGTCGTTGTTTCGCACAAAGTATTAATCGAGGATGATTTAGAAAACCAAAAATCAGAAATCGTTGCGAAATTAGAAAAAGGTCAAGTATTAGAAGGAACAGTTAAAAATATCACTGACTTCGGTGTGTTCATCGACTTAGGTGGTGTTGACGGTTTACTTCACATTACAGATATCTCTTGGGGCCGTATCGAGCATCCAAAAGAAGTATTATCATTAGATCAAACGATCAACGTGGTAGTTTTAGACTTCGACGACGAGAAAAAACGTATCGCTTTAGGTTTAAAACAATTATCAGAGCATCCTTGGGAATCTTTAGACAAAGGATTAGAAATCGGTTCTAAAGTAAAAGGTAAAATCGTAACAGTTGCTGATTACGGTGCTTTCTTAGAAATCATCCCTGGTGTTGAAGGATTAATCCACGTTTCTGAGATGTCATGGTCTCAAAACCTACGTTCTCCACAAGAGTTCTTAAAAGTAGGTGATGAAATCGAAGCTGTTATCTTAACTTTAGATCGTGACGATCGTAAGATGAGCTTAGGTATCAAACAATTGACTCCAGATCCTTGGCAGAACATCACTGAGCGTTATCCAGTAGGTTCTAAACAATCAGCGGTTGTTAAGAACATGACTAACTTCGGTGTATTCGTAGAATTAGAAGACGGTATCGACGGATTAATCCACATTTCTGACCTTTCATGGTCTAAGAAAGTGAACCACCCGAACGAATTCACTAAAGTTGGTGAGCGTTTAGATGTTGTGGTATTAGAATTAGACGAAGAAAACCGCAAACTTTCATTAGGTCACAAACAATTAGAAGAAAACCCTTGGGATACTTTCGAAACCATCTTCACTGAAGGTTCAGTACACGAAGGAACAGTAATCAAAGTTGGTGACAAAGGCGATATCGTAGCTTTACAATACGGTGTTGAAGGCTTCTGCCCGAACAAACACTCTGTAAAAGAAGACGGTTCTGCATTGAAAGTTGACGAAGTTGCTGAATTCAAAATCATCGAGTTCAACAAAGAAAACAAACGTTTAGTGATTTCTCACTCTCGTATTTGGGAAGATCAAAAAGCTGAAGCACGTATCGAAGAGTTCAACGCTCGTAAGAAAGAAGCGAAAGCAGCATCTTCTGCAGTAAGAAAAGTGAAAGATAATGTTGAAAAATCAACATTAGGTGATCTTGACGTTCTTGCTCAATTAAAAGAGCAAATGGAAGACGATGAAAAAAAATCTAAATAATTAGATTTTTCAAAATAGTCGAAACCCCGGTCCTTAGGATCGGGGTTTTTTGTTTTTATTGCCTACATTCGTATAAACATCAAATCGTTATGAGCAAGGTTTTACTTTCCGTTTCTGAAGCCGAAAGCCTAATGGCCAAGCGGCAAACTATTGTACTGGATGCCAGCATTGATAAAGTAGGTCAAAAGTTGGACAACAGCAATTTGCAGCTCCTTCCCCATTCCCGTTTTTTTGATATCGAAGGGGTCTTCTCCGATCATCAATCTGGCTTGCCCCATACCATGCCATCGGCAGCAGTTTTTGAGGCTGAGGCTCAAAAATTAGGTGTCAACCAAAACAGTCAGATTCTGCTGTATGATCGCTGGGGGGTATACTCCAGTCCAAGGGCCTGGTGGATGTTCCGCTATATGGGTTTTGAGGAGGTTTATATTTTAAACGGTGGGTTACCCGCTTGGGAACAGGCTGGCAAACCGACGGTAAGTGCCTATGAAAGTCCTTCCGCAATCGGCGATTTTAAGGCAGAGCCCCAAGCGAATTGGTTTATTGATTTAGAAAACTTAAAAATGCTACTGGGCCAAGAAGACGTACATATTGTGGATGCAAGAAGTGCAGGTCGCTTTGCCGGAACAGCCCCCGAGCCTAGGCCGGGTTTAAAATCAGGACATATTCCCGGGTCCAGTAATATTCCCTTTGATCAGGTTTTGGATGGCATCTACTTTAAAGATGTAGCTGCATTAGCGCCGATATATGCGCATAAAATTGAAAAAGGATATACTAATGTGTTTAGTTGTGGATCGGGCATTACAGCGTCTGTATTAGCCTTAGGTGCCTATGAACTGGGCATTGATACACCTACGGTATTCGATGGTTCCTGGTCGGAATATGGAGCCGATCCGGATAGCTTGGTGGAAAGAGATTAAGGGTTTCGATTTGTGGCCCTTCGATTGAATTTCGCTAATTCTTCAGGGCGCAGGTTAGCTTTCATCCAAGCTCGCCCATCCTCTTGCTGATAGGCCTGAACAAAGAAGGCATCCGTATTTAGGTACAGTAACAAGGGTCTTTGGCTTGCATCAGTATGGCGCTGCAGATAATCGGCTAAAAAGGCTTGACTATTTTTAGCGATTTTAGCGAAGGCTGTGCTCCAGAAAAGTACAACAACCTCCGAATGACCATAGAAACTAGTATCCTGCTTTATTTCAACTTTGTTAAGCAAGCTTTCCAAATTCCAGGTTTCATGGTGGATATCTACGGCACTTTGCGGCATATACGTATCAAAACGTTGGTTAAAATTCCATTCTATATTGAAAAATATAGAACTTTTCGCCATGCAATTTACCTGATAAGAGCTTAGTCTCCCCTTATCAAAAAACAGCATCTGTAAGGGTTGAAAAGCATGGTTAAGTAAAATGGAATCGAACAGGGTGGCATATCGCGGGATAGCCACATCTTGAAGGACAAAGTGAGCTTGCGGCCCCTCATAGCGATCCAACATTTGCTGCAGGTGTTTCTCATACCGGAGGGGGTCAAAAGAGTTGATTTCTTGTACTCCTGCCAGCTTCATCAATATTGGGTTGCATGCCGTACATAACAACAGCCACACTGGTAAGAGCATTATAAATAGCGCGTAGCGTTTTTGAAACATTGATGAGTGTGTTTTTAATCTAAAAGATATAATTGTAAATATAGCAGGGTAAAATTTATTTCTTAAGTTAAATATTGTTAATCTTCAGCTTTTAGGCATAAAAAAAAGGATCAACCGTTTGGCTGATCCTTTTCACTTATTTTTCTGTCCCCGGCAATGGCACATAGCCATCATCATCGGGGACTTTCGGAAATTCATGATTAATCCATTTCTGTTTCGCTTCTTCAATAATGTCTTTGCTGGTTGCCACAAAGTTCCAATAGATAAAACGTTCTTCAGGAAAGGGCTCCCCGCCAAAGATATAAACCGTAGTACCGGCTTTCATCTCAAAGGAACAAAGGTGCGCATCTAGGGTTATTAAGATCTGCTTCGGCCCATAACTATAGCCGTTGCTATCGATTTCACCCTCCAGGATATATAAACCACTCTCGCCATAAAGCTCACCGCGGATATCAATAAAAGCATCTTCCTTCGCCTTGATTTCTATCATATATAATTTGGAGTGCACCGGAACCGGTGATTTCTTTCCAAAGGCTTCTCCGGCGATTAATTTATAGGATACGGGGCCTTCCTCCCAAGCAGGTATAGCCTCCGCATCGACATGATGAAATTCAGGTTCTTGGAATTCCAGGTGTTTCGGCAAGGCGACCCAGATTTGCAGGCCATGTAAAAACTTGTCCTGCTGCCGCAGGTACTCTGGTGTCCGCTCGGAATGCACCACGCCTTTTCCGGCAGTCATCCAATTGACGGCGCCAGGTTTTATTTCCATTGCCGAGCCAATACTATCTCGATGGAAAATAGATCCTTCAAAAAGGTAAGTCAGGGTTGATAATCCGATATGGGGATGTGGCCCTACATCGAGGTTCTCATGGTCGGCCAAACAAGCTGGACCCATATGATCGATAAATACAAAGGGCCCTATGGATCTTTTTTGGCGAAATGGCAGTAACCTGCCGACCATGAAATTACCTATGTTTGCGGCCGTTTCTTCCCGAATGAAATCAATATTTGACATGCTGTTCCTTGCTAATTAGTGATGTGAATTGTATACTAATTTACGAAAAGTATTTAGTTGGCCAACAAACGAAACAGGAGATCGGCCCCTAACTTCGTGGTTCGATGGTCGATATCGTAGTGTGGATTCAATTCCGCGATATCGACTGACCTTAGGTTCGGCAAGCGAATAATAGTGTCAAACAAGAGCTGGAAGGCCTTATCGGGCTGTATGCCCTGAAAGGCTAAGGCCGAAACCCCGGGCGCATAGGCTGCCGCAAAAGCATCCAGGTCTACCGTAAGGTATACGATATCTACTTTCTTTGCGAAGGCGATGACCTGATCGATCAAGCGCCCCATATTTTCCATGTATAATGCATCGGCTTCGATGATTTCAACGCCTTTCTCGGCAGCATAATCGAACAAAGCTTTGGTATTGGATATTTTTTGAATACCGATAGCTAGGTAATCAAAGGGCTGTTGCCGCGACTCGCAGTCGGCTGCAATCTGGAAAAATCCTGTACCTGAGTTTCCTCGTCCATCCTTCAAGGGCCGGATGTCGAGATGTGCGTCGATATTGATAATCCCCACACGTTGCTGGCTGGCCTTTTGCAAGCCACAGTAATGTGGATAGGTAATCTCATGACCGCCACCGAGCAGCACAGGGAATCCACCTTGGCTAATGATGCGACTTACGGCCGCTGCCAAGCTGGCTTGGGCAGCCTCTAAATCATCGTCCTGGCAAGACACATCACCGGCGTCGAGCAATCGGGTATGTTCGGGAAAATGCACCGGCAAACCAGCTAGGATGCTGCGAAAAGCTGCTGGCCCCGCCTTGGCGCCAACTCGGCCTTGATTGCGCTGCACCCCAGCATCGCAGCAAAAGCCCAGCAATACATAGGCTCCGTTTAAATCTACTGGACTTTGCAAATCAACAGGCTGGATGAGCTGATGCCAACGCAGGGTTTCCCTTGCGGTGCCATCTACCCTACCTTGCCAATGTTCCTGCTTTCCCGGCTGATATAATGCTTGATCGATTTCCATAGTCAAATTAAGCAAATAAATCTTGGATAAGCTGATCATCCACGGCTTGTGCTGCTGTTACTTTGAAGTTTGGCGTTCTAGCCAGTTCCGTTTCCAAAGCGCTTTGTGCCTCTTTATTCCGGGCCCAGGCGCGGCGGGCAATACCGTTATTCACATCGAAGAAAAGCATTTCCCGGAGCTTCTGTTCACTTTCTGCTGTTCCTTCCAATAACATACCGAAGCCACCATTGATCACTTCACCCCAGCCTACACCACCACCATTATGGATGGATACCCAAGTGGCACCTCTAAAGCTATCGCCAATGACATTATGTATGGCCATATCAGCAGTAAAGCGGCTGCCATCGTAAATATTGCTGGTTTCGCGGTAGGGCGAATCGGTTCCACTGACGTCATGATGGTCGCGGCCGAGCACCACAGGTGCTGAAAGCCTGCCATCGCGAACCGCATCGTTAAATGCTAAGGCGATCTTGGTTCTACCCAAGGCATCGGCATAAAGGATTCGGGCTTGTGAGCCTACGACCAGTTTATTTTGCTTCGCATCCTTAATCCATTTGATGTTATCATCCATTTGCTGGGATATTTCCGCAGATGCTTCTTTTTTCAATTCTTCCAATACCTGTTGTGCCAGGTTATCGGTTATTTGGAGATCAGACTCCTTGCCCGAAGTACACACCCAACGGAATGGGCCGAAGCCATAGTCGAAGCACATAGGCCCCAGGATATCCTGTACATACGATGGATACCGGAAACCTGTTCCATCCGCATTCATGACACCGGCATTGGCACGTGAGCATTCCAACAGGAAGGCATTGCCATAATCGAAGAAATAAGTACCGCGGGAAACATGCTTGTTGATGGCTGCTGCATGGCGAACCAAGGATTCCTGCACCTTTTGCTTAAAGAGCTCGGGTTGGTTGGCGATATAATCATTGGCCTGTTCAAAGCTAACATCTACCGGATAATATCCTCCTGACCATGGATTATGCAGCGATGTTTGATCGGAACCTACAGTAATAGGCACCTCAGCCTCGTAGAACTGCTCCCAAACATCAACGATATTACCTAAATAGGCAATAGAAAGGCACTCTTTCTGTGCTATGGCTTCTTTTACCCGTTGTATCAAACCTGGCATATCTTCAATCAATTCATCCACCCAGCCCTGTTCATGTCTTTTACGCGCTGCGGCAGGATTTACCTCTGCACAAACGGTTATACAGCCTGCAATATTACCGGCTTTGGGCTGCGCACCGCTCATGCCTCCTAATCCGGAGGTGAGGAATACTTTGCCTTGGATGCTTTCACCTGCAGGTAGATGCTTGCGAAAGGCATTCATAACGGTAATTGTTGTGCCATGGACAATGCCTTGTGGCCCGATATACATATAGGAACCGGCAGTCATTTGCCCATATTGGGTTACTCCAAGCGCATTGAATCGCTCCCAATCATCTGGTTTGGAGTAATTAGGAATCATCATCCCATTAGTTACCACCACGCGTGGTGCTTTCGGGGAGGATGGGAACAAGCCCATTGGATGTCCGGAATACATATGCAAGGTTTGCTCTTCGGTCATTTGCGACAGGTATTGCATCGTTAGCAGGTATTGCGCCCAGTTTTGGAATACAGCGCCATTGCCGCCGTAGGTGATCAATTCCTGGGGATGCTGTGCAACAGCAGGATCCAGGTTGTTTTGGATCATCAGCATAATGGCTGCTGCCTGTTGACATTGCGCTGGATACTCTTCAATTGGACGAGCATACATGGTATATTTTGGACGAAAGCGATACATATAGATGCGGCCATAGCTTCGCAGTTCTTCTAAAAACTCCTTCGCCAAGGTGGGATGCCAGGCCTTAGGGAAATAACGAAGGGCATTGCGAATCGCAAGCTTCTCTTCGGCAAGGGTTAAAATGGCTTTCCGTTTTGGCGCATGGCTTACCGTAGTATCATATATTGGCGCCTCAGGCAATTCCTTGGGAATGCCTAAAGCGATAGCTTCTTTAAAAGTCAATACGTTCATTTGGTTTATTTTTGGTGATACACTTTTTTCCCGTTTTTCCAAACCGCAGCAGGCTGCAGGCTACCTTGCAGGTAAGTGATATTTTGGTAATTATCGGTGTGGTAAATAACAAAATCGGCTAACATTCCGGGAGCTAAACAGCCTCGATCTGACAAGTTTAAGGCTTGGGCAGCGCGGAAGGTAATACCGGCAAATAGTTCGGCATTCGTCAGTTTCTCCATGCTGGCCAAGATACTCGCCGAGTTGATCAATTGTCCCATTGGTGCTGATCCTGGATTCCAGTCGGTGGCTATCGCTAGCGATGCGCCGGCATCGAGTAAACGACGGGCTGGTGTAAAGGCACAACCGATTCCTAGGGAGGCGGCGGGCAATGCAACAGCTACAACATCGGATTGGGCTAAGCCTAGGATTTCCTCTTCGGTTGAGGCTTCCAGGTGATCGGCAGATACGGCACCCAGCTCTACGGCCAACTTGGAGCCTGAAGTGCTGAATTGATCGGCATGCACCGTAATATCAAGTCCTAAAGCCTTAGCCTTTTCGAAGTAGGGTTTTGCTTGTTCCGCAGAAAAAGCACTGCGCTCCACAAAGGCATCCACCCGTGTACTTAAGTTCTCGGAAATCAGCTGAGGAAATAGCGTATTGGCCATTTCTTCCAAGTAGGCTTCTGCGGTACCGGCGTAATCTTTCGGCAACATATGAGCTGCTAAACAGGTGCTGATTAGATCGGCAGCACAGTGTTGATCGGCAGCAGCAATCGCACGCAAGGTTTTTAATTCTTCATCGAGCTGCAGGCCATAGCCACTTTTAACTTCAATGGTGGTAATACCTTGCTGTAAAAGCTGCTCGGCACGTTGTTCCGTCAAGGCTTGCAATTCGGTTTGCGAGCAAGCTCTGGTATGTTTAACGGTGCTCCAAATACCACCGCCAGCTTCTGCAATCTCCAGGTAGGAACTACCGGCATTGCGCATGGCAAAGTCATTGGCCCGGTTTCCACCGAAAGCAATATGGGTATGGCAGTCGATATAACCTGGCAGGGCTACGAAATCCCCTTCCAGCAGTTGTACTTCCACCTGGCCTTCCAACTTTTGCTGTAGGGCATCAAAATCACCTACTTCTTTTACCATTCCGGCTTCTATCCAGATGCCGGCCTTGGTTATGATGGTTAGTTCTGAATCCTTTAAGGCCCCTTTTAAGGATAAACCGCTCATAGGCAGCAATTGGGTAAAGGGACCAATTAAAACACCTTTTTTTTCCATATTAGAAGTTTTCAAAATAAGTAGCACCCTCGCCTAAATATTCAACCTGCTTTGCTATTGCAGTGTCTTTGGCAACTTGTAACAATTCGCCGGACTTCACCATCGCTAAGGATTTATCCAGGATATCCGTCATCGGCTGGTCTTCCTCAATATGCGGAATCTGACTGCGAATATGCTGATGGATAGCTTCCACGATTGGCGTTGATTGCAGGGGTTGATGGTAATCTTTTGCTTGTGCAGCACACAATAACTCGATACTCAAAATCTTATCGACGTTATCCAATACTTGCAATAACTTTCTTCCTGAAATAGAGCCCATACTCACATGATCTTCCTGTCCTAAAGAGGTCGGAATACTGTCGGCACTGGCCGGGAAGCATAGGCCTTTATTTTCGCTGGCTAATGCTGCTGTACTGTATTGCAGAATCATAAAACCAGAGTTTAAGCCTGTTGCTTTCATTAACAATTTAGGAACTCCATTGGTTTCACCTTCCAGCGATAAGTAAACACGACGGTCGGAGATATTCCCCAATTCTGAAACCGCCAAGGTAGCATAATCTAAAGGCAAAGCAATCGGCTGGCCATGGAAAGATCCGCCACTGATAGTGAGCTCATTATTGATGATAATCGGATTATCGGTTACCGCATTAATCTCCGTTTCTATGATTTCCTTAAAGTGTAACCAGGCATTGCGGGAAGCGCCATGTACCTGCGGAATACAACGTAAGGAATACGGGTCTTGTACGCGAGAACAGTTTTTATGCGACTCCAAGATTTCCGAACCATTTAGGAGGTTGTAAATGCTGGAAGCCACAAATACATTGCCTTTATAGGGTCTTAAGGCATGCAATTCTGCGTAGAAAGGTTTGATGGAACCATTTAACCCTTCAATCATAAGGGTAGCAATTAAATCGGCAGTATTGAGCAAGCGGCTCATCTCGACAACCGCCTTCACCCCATGGGCTGCCATAAATTGCGTCCCATTGATTAGGGCTAACCCTTCTTTAGCGCCTAGGTGCACCGATTCTAGGTTATAGCTGGCCAACACCGTAGCTGTGTCTTTAATTTCTCCTTGATGCCATACTTTGCCCAAGCCTATTAAAGGCAGAAACAAATGGGATAATGGCGCTAAATCGCCAGATGCTCCTACAGACCCTTGCTTTGGAACAACGGGGATAATATCTTCCTCGATATGCCAGATAATGCGTTCGATGGTACTCAACTGCACACCGGAGTATCCTTTGGCCAAGGCTTGCACCTTCAGGATGAGCATAAGCTTACTCAATTCCTTCGCAATCGGCTCGCCAACACCAACGGCATGGCTTTTCAGGATATTCTCTTGTAACTTTCGGGTATCATTCGCATCGATTAATGTCGTACATAACGGTCCGAAACCGGTGTTAATACCATAGACTACTTTCCCTGCATCGACAATTTCTTGTACATATTGTGCACTTTGGTTGATTTTAGCAATCACTGTATCGCTAAGAACAGCTTTGGTTTCTCCATGGGCAATAGAAACTGCGATAGAACTGTTCAGAAAATCTTCTCCGTATTTGAATGTATTCATATTAATTTACTGTGTCTTTCAAATTTACCCGCTATATTTGATAATTAATAATATCAAAACTATCATCAATTGATAACCATGAATTATCAAATAGAACTTAGACATCTGTTATATTTTAAGACTGTTGCTGAGGAATTACACTTTCGAAGAGCCGCTGAGCGTCTATTTATTGCTCAACCCGGCCTCTCTCGTCAGATCAAACAGTTGGAGGAATATTATCAAGCTCCGCTCTTTATTCGGGATAAGAAAAAAGTGGAATTAACCCCTGCTGGCATCTACCTTAAAAAGGAAGTGGATCATCTTTTTAATCAATTGGGAAAGATGAAGGATCAGGTGGAAAAAATTGCCGAAGGCAAGTTAGCATCCCTAAAGCTAGGTTTTATAGGCTCTGCTGTACAGGCTATTCTACCGCAGTTATTGGTAAACTTAAAGCAACAGCAACCCCTCATTGACATTACCCTCAATGAGCTATCTAATGAAGTGCAATTGGATAAACTCGCGAAAAATGAACTAGACTTTGGTTTTGTTCGCATCAAAGATACGCCGCCAGGACTGCAATCTATTCCGATTCTAACCGATCATTTTGCGCTGGTGTTACCCAAGAACCATCCACTCGCTAAAACCAAAAAGGTGAATTTACTCGACTTTCAGGAGGAATCCTTTATTTTGTTTTCAAAGGAATACAGCAGCTCCTACTACGACTTGGTGATGAGTATTTTTAAGGACCATGGCTTTCAGCCCCATGTAGCATTAAAAACTGTGAATGCCTTAAGTATCTTCAATTTGGTGGCACAAGGTTTAGGAGTAGCCATTGTGCCCTCCTCCCTCAAAAAAGGCTACCATACGCATGTAGATTTCCTCGAGTTAAGCCATATTCCCCAACGGACTACCCTATCCCTATTATGGAATCAGGAGAACCGAAATCCGGGGATTACTGCGCTCTTAGCAATCGTCCGGAAGATGGAGTAACAAGACTGTTCTCTTATTAATTAAATAACCATTTCTTAACTTGTATATTTCATTAAGCTCTTATATTAACTACATGAGAGTTAGCAAGCATATACGAAAAAACATTCCTTTAGTAGGTCATGATTGCACCTCGGCAGGATATGCGTTCATTACGATTTGTATCCAACATCAATTGTTTTTACTCGGTGAAATTATCCAAGATAAACTCTATCTATCTGCCCATGGCGAACGGGTGAAAGCCTGGCTTTTGAAGTTTCCGGAGAAGGGTCCTATCTGCCCCGTTGATGAGTTTGCCATCCTCCCTGAGCATATTCATTTTTTCTTAATAAACAATGACCAGATTAAACAGCTTAGTTTAGTGCAGCTGATGCATTGGTTTTCAACTATGCTGGCCGCGGAGAACCTGCAGCAGTTCAATAGTTCGAATAAGCGAGCTTTTGAGAAGCATTTGTAGGGAAATAAAGTCAATGAATTCCATTTATAATTAGTATTTAATAAAGTAAATTCAAGAGGATTTGAAACAATAATCCTCTTTTTGTCGTATATTCCTATTATCACCAATTATTTTTTATTCGCCTTATGGAATTACCCATTATCTTGCATCCATCTGGAAAACACTCATAACTGTTTTACATGAATACATCATTTATGCGAAAAGTCTATTCACTTCTAATCTTGTTGTTCCCCTTATTTATTTACGGGCAGACAACTACTAGCAAAGACATTATGGAAAAATGGAAAGAAGTAGACCGCTTAATTTCCATTGGGAATTATGAACAAACGCGGCCCTTATTAACCGACATTAAAGCCTATGCTATTCGGCAAAAGGATAATCCTTTATTTATGCGGGTCTTTCTTGCCGAGTCTACGATCCTTCGGGTGAATCAAACGGAAGAAGGTCGATTTGAGCTCGGCCAAAATCATTTTCACAACTATCTCCATCAAAGCAAAGATCCGGTTCTCCAAAGTCTGTTAACCAATTTCTACGCACAGTTTTTGGAGGCGAATATATACATACATTTAAGCGACAGCAAAAATAGCTTTTTGAAACTGTCCCAGGATAAACGCCGAGAATGGATAGACTCCCTATACCAGAAATCCTTAACCGCGAAACCCGCCTTATTAAAACAAAAGATCGCGACTTGGGATACCCTCTTTGTGCAAAAGGAAAACATGTCGCTAACCCCGACCCTTTATCATTATGTGGCGAGTCAATACCTGGAATTCTTAAGCAGCTCCCCAGCTAATAAAAAGCTACGAACCACCTTATTAGACGACCTCATTGCGGTCTCCAAGCAAGGTAAATATGCAGATGCCCTATCCTACTTATTGGCAGAAAAAATAAACAGAAATGAACTAAGTACAAAAGCATTCGAACTGGCCTATGAAAAAATCATTGCAGAAAACAAAAGTGATTATAATGCTTATTTGTATTATGAAATAGCTATCCGCTATCAGCAAGAAGATAAATTAGTAGATGCTTTACGCATTACTAGCCTAGCTCGTGATGCTTATCCGAAAAGCAAATGGCTCAATAATGTAATTAATCTGGAAAATGAAATTAAAAGACCGGACTTACACATTCGCCATAAAAACATTGAACCGGCCGAAAGCTATACCCCCATTCATGTTGACCATAAAAATATGGAGCAGCTCTATATCCGGGTCTATAAAACACCAAATGGATTAAAATCCTATAAGGAAGGGAAAGTCCAACGCGACTCCATCAGTCAATTAGTATCCGTAAATGCGGACTTATCCTATGAGGAAAACCTAAAACTTAAGCCATTCAGCGATTACAAACGTCATCAAACGATTTACAAACTGAATCCATTGCCCTATGGCAGTTATGTGATCCTATTCTCCAACAACAAAGAATTCAAAGACGATGGTCTTTTCAACAGGGTTTCTGAATCCAATATCGCTATCTCTGATGTTTACATGACCCCATTTGACAACAGCGCTGAAGAAGACAAAAAACAACAGCAGAGTTTCCTGTTGTTAAACCGAAAAACAGGCTTGCCTTATGCCAATAAAAAACTGGACCTCTACAGTATTACTAACGAGAAGCCTGAAAAAATAGCTTCCATTCGATCCGACAAAAATGGCCTAGCCCTGTTTACCGCTAATACGCCGAAAATATGGAATGCTTTAGCCGATTATAGTGTCTATATTCCAGAGGAAAAGCAACTCCTTGAATTAGATGAATTAGGCGAATCGTATTACCGAAACATGGATGAAGATGAAGCGGGAACAAATGCGATGATTCTGACCGATCGCGCCATTTACCGGCCTGGTCAAACGCTACACTATAAGGTAATCCTCTATAACAACGATCCCAAAAAGGGAAAAGTTCTTCCCGAGCAAAAATTTACCTTGAAGCTTTTTGGTGCCAATGGCCAACAAATAGATTCGGTGGAATTAAAGAGTAATGCATACGGTTCAGGTCATGGACAATTTAACATCCCTACAGAAATTTTAAATGGACGTGCGTTTTTACAGGTTTTTATAAACAAGGAACGAATTTCAAGCAGTTCCATTATGGTCGAGGAATATAAGCGGCCAACGTTTAAAGTTGAATTCGAGCGAAACACGGCAACCTATAAGCATGAGGACACCGCCATCTTCAAGGGGAAAGCGATGATGCTTTCCGGCGCACCTTTAATCAATGCCACGGTTAAATACAGCGTGAAGATCAGCAGCTATGGTCGGCAATATAAAAACTTCACCTTAATAGACAGCAGTCTGCTAAGCGGTCCGAAGGGACAATTCGAAATTCGCATCCCATTATCGGACACTGCACTTCAAAAGTTAGAAGATTTCCAGATTAACATCCAAGCCGATGTGATTAATCAAACTGGCGAGATGCAAAGCTCCTCAGCCTACTACAGCTTCCGCAGCAAACCTTGGAATCTCTATATCCAATCGCCTCCCCTCATTGGATCTGGCAAATGGAAGGAAATCCAGGTGCATACCAGCAATCCGAATGGCGAAAAATTACCGATGCAGGGAACTGTACATATTTATAGATTGGATACTGGCGACAAGGCTATTTCCAATGAAGCTAGAAATTACTTCACCCAAGCGGAATATCACTTACTGAGTCCGTCGGAATACGAAAAGTACTTCCCCACAGCCTACGATAAAAAGCAACAAAAGGACCCTAAAAAGATCCTAATCGCTACCTATTCCTTTGACAGCAAAGACACGAGTTTGGTAAAAATTGATAGTAATCTATTTACGCCAGGAAGCTACAGCATTGAAGCAGAAAGCATCCAAGGAAAAGACAGTATCAAGGCGCAGGCCATTACGCATGTTTTTGATGTAGCTACGAAGAAATATAATAAGCAAACGTTTCTCAATGTATCCTTGGATAAGGAAAAATATACCATAGGCGAGGCATTCACGGTGAATATTCAATCCGATGTTCCGGAGGCTAAGGGAGCCTACTTATTACGGGTAAAAAACAATAAAAAAGAAATAGTTGCTTACCTGCCGTTAAAAGATGGAAAAGCCTCCTATAGCAGTAAAATAACACTCGACGATACTTATCCTGCCATAGATTGGACGGTCTTCATGATGGTCAATAACCAGGCAGAATACCAAGCATTCCAAGTACCACTGAGCCGGGAGGACAAGAAAATAACGATTAAGACCAGCACTTTCCGGGATAAAATAACCCCTGGACAAAAAGAGAAATGGAGCTTTAACATCCTATCGAAATCCAAAGATCAGTCGGCAGAGGTGTTAGCCAGCATGTACGATGCTTCCCTAAATAAATTCCAGGAATTATACTACGATGATAGCTTTGAACTTGCGCATCGCTTTCAAACCGTTCATTTTTATAACCTGCTATCGCAGTTTCAACAGCAGGTCAATTCTTACCAACAATTCGGCCTTCAACCGCAATTAGATTATATGGGTGGTTATTTACCAGGTCTAAATAATTATAATTTCTGGGGTTCACCGCACTTACAACTGCGAGGAGCTGTTATGCAGCGCTCAGATTCGCAAGTGGAATTCCATGAAATGTCTCCCCAGGGCTTGGCGGGAAAAACGGCTGGCCTCACCTTAGATGAGGTCGTGGTGAATGGTATATCAGCGGACGCATCGTTTAATAGGAATGTAACTGAAGAAACAGTTGCTCAAGACAAACTGGATACGCAGCCTAAAAAGGCTCCCGACCTCAGTCAGGTCCAAGCTCGTAGCAATCTCCAGGAAACGGCCTTTTTCTTCCCGACCCTTTACAGCGATCAGGATGGCCAGGTGTCTTTCGAATTCGACAGCCCTGAAGCGCTCACCCAGTGGAAGCTCATGCTCTTTGCGCATCAAAAAGATTTGCATGCAGGTACCGCCAGTTTCTATAGCCTTACTCAAAAAGAGCTCATGCTGCGTCCGAACTTGCCGCGCTACTTCCGGGAAGGCGATGAAATTACCCTAAAAGCACAGGTGCAAAACCTGAGCAAGGATCCACAACAAGGTTCCGCCCGTTTAGAATTCATCAACCCTGTAAACAATCAGGTTATTTCTGAGCTGTTCTTGGTTGATCCGGCCGATCAAGCGTTTCAGGTAAGCGCAGAGAACAATCAAATCCTGAACTGGAAGGTCAAAATTCCTGCGGGTTACCCAATCATTCAGGTTAAAATGGTCGCTGCTTCACAGGCCTTTTCTGATGGTGAAATCTTGGAGTTAGCTATTTTACCTAATAAGGTATTGATCACCGATACGGAAAAGATCATCCTCAATGGAAAAGAAACGAAAGATTATACCCTTTCCGGACAAGGCAAAGAGAATCTACAAGCAAAAATCCAATTGCAGAGTAATCCAATTTTAGAGATTATTTCAGCCCTGGATTACTTGAATAACTACCCGTATGAATGCACCGAACAGACCAGCAGTAAATGGTTTGGAATAAAAATGGTAGAATACATCAGCAAGCATTATCCAGCAATTGCCACCTATTTCAAAGAAATCAAAGCCCGCGATACCCAAGGCCGATTGGAAGCTAACAGCAGCCTTGCGAGCTTAACCTTACAAGAGATGCCTTGGTTGCGTGATGTTCAAGGCGATGAGAAAAAGCTGCAAGCCTTAGCCGACCTATTCAACAGCAATCTGCAAAGCCAACTCCGCGACCTGGAATCTAAACTGTTCCAAAGCCAACTGGAGAATGGTGCATTCCCTTGGTTCCAAGGCGGAAAAGCAAACACAGATATCTCCGTTCGCATTTTGGAAGTAACAGGTAAAGTCTTACGGTTGGATAAAAGCTTAGTCAATGCAGGCATGCAGCAACGTATGCAACGCTTGCTGACTTACTTAGATGCCGATACGGTTATTTTCAAACCTAAAGCTTCCAGCGAAACCGCCTTAAACTACTTGTATGCGCGCCATTACTGGAACGGCTTAACGCCACTATCTGCGGAACAAGCACAAAAGCTGAAAGCGAAAATTGCGCAAGCACCATTAATTACGGCAAATAGCCCGGCAGGAAACGCCGCACGCGCCTGGGTGGTAAACCAACTGTTTGGCGCCGGAAAAGAGTCTCAGGAGCTTAAAAACCGTATCCAGCAGGAAGCTATCTTCGATAAAGACCGCGGAACATACTGGCCTTCCAACGATCGCCAATACAACAGCATCAGTTTACAAAGCTACCTGGTTGAGGCTTACAAATTGGTAGACCCATCCAAATTGATGGAAATCACCCAATGGTTATACTATAAGAAAGAAGCAAATTACTGGCGCAGCACTTGGATGACGGTCGATGCCATCTATGCGCTCTTATTAGCAAATAATCCACAAGACTTTGTACTCAGCAACAGTGTGCAGGTTTTGGTAGATCAGCAAGCAATACAGTTGAATGAGGCATTCTTAGGCCAAGTTTCCAAGCAGTTCAGCGCAGAAGAACTGGCCAGCAATAAAACCTTGAAGGTTAAGAATGAGAATGATCGCCGGATTTATGGCAGGCTCTACCATCAGTACTTCCTTCCTGTAGAACAGGTACAAGGTTCCGTGCATGAACTACGCATCAGTAAGGAATACCTAGTCGAGCGCCAAGGCAAGTGGGTAGTAGCAAAACAAGCAAAACTTGGCGAACGTATTAAGGTGAGAATTACTTTAATCAACGACAAGCCTTTGCAATATGTGCATGTTAAAGATAGTCGCCCATCCGGCGTAGAACCGATCTATCAGCCTTCAGGCTACAAATGGTATATGGGTTATTATTTCACGCTGAAAGACGCTTCAACCAATTACTTCTTCGATTTCTTACCGAAAGGTAAGCGAACCTTAGAATACGAGGTTACAGCCAACAACATCGGACTGTTTAACTCCGGAATTAGCCAAGTGGAATGTATGTACGATCCAACGGTAAATTCCCGAGCAAGCAATGTGAAACTCGAAATAATAGAATAAATGTGCAGCTTGAAATTGTAGAATAATAAAAAACCCGGTGTTTCCACCGGGTTTTTTATTGCTTATTTCTTGAGGGAAGGATCGGTATTCAATACGATTACCTTTTCCTTAGTTTCTACTTTTTGTTTCTTTGCCTGTTCGGCTAAATGATGGCCACCTAATATCGGTGCAATCACCAGGCCTACCAAACAGGTCAATTTAATCAGGATATTCATAGAAGGCCCGGAAGTATCTTTGAACGGATCCCCAACGGTATCCCCAGTTACGGCAGCTTTATGCGCATCCGATCCTTTGAAAGTCATCTCGCCATTAATCATAACACCAGCTTCAAACGATTTCTTCGCATTATCCCAAGCACCACCGGCATTATTTTGGAAAATAGCCCATAGTACGCCAGACACCGCAACACCAGCCATATAGGCACCAAGAGCCTCAGGCCCCATAATAAAGCCCACCAAAATTGGCGTAATGATGGTAATAGCACCTGGCAGCATCATTTCACGTAAGGCTGCTTTGGTCGAGATATCCACACATTTCCCGTACTCCGGTTGCCCGGTTCCTTCCAGAATCCCTGGAATCTCACGGAACTGACGTCTTACTTCGTTCACCATATCCATGGCTGCCTTTCCTACAGATTGCATGGCCAATGCCGAGAATACCACCGGAATCATACCACCGATAAACAAGGCTGCTAATACATCGGCTTTAAAGATATTAATACCATCAATGCCTGTAAAAGTTACATAGGCCGCAAATAAGGCCAGGGCAGTCAAGGCCGCCGAAGCGATGGCAAATCCTTTACCAACCGCGGCGGTTGTATTCCCTACCGAGTCTAACACATCGGTACGCTGTCTTACTTCTTTTGGCAATTCGCTCATTTCAGCAATACCTCCGGCATTATCGGCAATAGGTCCGAACGCATCAATCGCTAATTGCATAGCCGTTGTTGCCATCATGGCCGAGGCGGCAATGGCCACTCCGTAGAAGCCTGCTAAGGAATAGGATCCCCAGATGGCGAAGGCGAACAACAACACCGAAGAGAAGGTAGATTTCATACCCGTTGCCAATCCCGCAATAATATTGGTGGCAGCACCGGTAGAGGAATTCTGTACAATATTCAAAACCGGCTTTTTACCTAAGCCCGTATAGTATTCAGTAAACGATGAAATCAAACCACCCACGGCCAAGCCTACAATGGTAGAGTAAAAGATATTCATCCTGGAAATCTCTTTAATCCCTTCACCGAAGAATTTCATATGAATAATTTCCGGCAACATGTATTGTATTAAGAAGAAACAGGCCACAACGGTTAACAGAATAGAAACCCAGTTTCCTATGTTTAATGCTTTTTGCACTTGGGCTTCTTTCGCATCGTTATTCGTCACTTTTACGAAGAAAGTTCCGATAATAGAGGCTAAAATTCCCACCCCGGCAATAACAATCGGTAAGAGGATGGGGCCCATGCCATTGAAGGCATCTGTATAGGTTCCACCGGTTGCTTCGGCCATGTCTTTGATGATGTAATTTCCCAACACCATCGAGGCCAACACGGTGGCTACATACGAGCCGAATAAGTCGGCGCCCATGCCTGCTACGTCGCCCACATTATCACCTACGTTATCGGCAATGGTGGCTGGATTTCGAGGGTCATCTTCCGGAATACCGGCTTCCACTTTCCCCACTAAATCGGCACCCACATCCGCGGCTTTGGTATAAATACCACCGCCAACACGGGCAAATAAGGCAATAGATTCAGCCCCCAGGGAGAACCCTGCTAAGGCTTCCAATACCAGGGTCATCTCTGCATAGAACGATCCGGTTTGGGTGACAAACATTTTAAGGAACAATAAAAAGAAAATGCTTAGGCCTAACACCGCCAATCCTGCAACGCCCAGACCCATTACGGTTCCACCGGAGAAGGATACTTTTAAGGCTTGCGGCAGGCTGCTGCGGGCAGCTTGCGTGGTGCGCACATTCGCCTTGGTGGCAATGCGCATGCCTATATTTCCGGCCAATGCCGAAAAGAAGGCCCCAAAAATAAAGGCGACCACAATAATCCAGTGGGTGGTTTCCACTAAAGTCGATACCACAAACAGCGCAATAGAAGCAATAACCACAAACACCAACAGAATACGATATTCCGCTTTCAGGAAGGCCATGGCGCCTTCTTGAATACTTTTGGAAATAAACTGCATCCTGCTTTCTCCAGCATCTTGCTTACCAACCCAACTGGCTTTGCTCATCATAAAGAGTAAACCCAGTACGGCTAGAGCTGCGGGTAAATAGATAATAAATTGTTCCATAGAAAGTTTATTTGGTTTATCTTTAAAGGTATCAAATTTTTACATCAAAAAATGCATGCTGGGGAACATTTTTTAATGGTACAAATCTAAAAACTAAGGGAATAGCGTATATGCTGACCTTAGAATACAGGCCAGGAATAAAGGTTCTCGTGGAGGACGACTTCTTTCGCGTCTAGGAGGTTCCGAAGCACCTGCAGGCGCATGTCTTCTTTCCCTATTTCCAAGGAATCAATCAGCTCATGTAAGGTCATGGGCTTCTCCAATAAGCGTTGTTGAATTTGCAATCTTATTTTCTCGGCCTGTTCCGTTTTAAAGTTGCGGGTTACACATAAGTCGCACACCCCGCAAGGCTCCTCACTGACCTCGCCAAAATAATGCTGCAAGGCCAAACTTCGGCAGTCCTTCGTATCCAAGTAATGGTAAATGGCCTTGACTTGCTCCTTCTTAAACTCCTTCCGTTGGGCAATAAAACCCATATCGATATGGAGGTTTTTATAGTCAACGCGCGCTTGTAAGAAGGTCAGTTGAGGCTTGTCGGTCTTGGCCAAATAACTGGCAATCTCATACTGCTGCATCATTTGAAACATATGTCGCACCTCATCGATAGACTTTCCAATCTTCTTGGCCAATTCAAACTCATTGATCGGCACATAATAATCGAAGACACCACCATATATACGCAGGATCGCCTTTATCAAGTTATCGTAGTTGGCACTCCGCACCTGAAATTTATAGAGCTCCTGAAAGTCTACTTCAAATTTTATACGCGCCGGAATATACACCGCCTCGGTGAGTGACAGCCATTTATCGCGTTCCAAAAACTTCAGCGCACTCATGCATTTCAGCAGTTCCAATTTATACTTTTTAGCAAACTCCACCACATCGAAGTCAAAGGTCATCCCCTGCCCTGCACCCAAGGCAATCTGGAAATAATTCGCTAGGTAATGGTAAACTTGTTGAATAAATTTAAAGTCCGGAAAGCTGAGTTCGACATGCTCCCACAATTCGTCCCGATCGGCCTGCTGATACAGTAAAACCGGATAGGCTTTCTTCCCATCCCGACCGGCACGGCCAGCTTCCTGGTAATAGGCTTCTAAGGAATCGGGAATATCTAAATGGATCACAAAACGTACATCCGGTTTATCGATCCCCATGCCAAAGGCATTGGTGGCCACAATAACCCGAATCTTGTTCTTCGTCCAGGCCTCCTGCTTTTGCATCCGATCGGCCATTTCCATACCGGCATGGTAATAATCGGCGGGTACCCCATGGTTCAGCAAGTAGCGGGCAACCTCCTGGGTCTCCCTTCGATTCCGAACATACACAATCCCCGTTCCCCCCATCTTTTTAATGACCTTGAGCATGCGCCCCATTTTATTTTCCTCATTAAAAAGCATGTAGCCCAGGTTCTCCCGTCTGAAGCTCTTTTTAAACACATTGGGCTCGGGGAAGCCCAGCTTTTCCTGAATATCATCCACCACAACGGGTGTGGCAGTTGCGGTTAAGGCAAGCATAGGCACCTTGGGGTGCAATTCCCGAAGCTTACTCAACTCCAAGTAGGCCGGACGAAAATCATAGCCCCATTCCGAAATACAGTGGGCTTCATCAATCGCCCAGAGGTTCACCTTCATATGGCGAATACGCTCCTGCACTAAATCTGAATATAAACGTTCTGGAGAGAGGTATAGGAATTTAATATTGCCGAAAATACAATTATCCAGGGCGATATCGATCTCCCGCTTCGACATCCCCGAGAAGATGGCAATCGCTGGAATCTGTTTCTTGCGCAGGTTTTCTACCTGATCTTTCATTAAGGCAATCAAGGGACTGATGACAATGCATATCCCTTCTTTTAACAGGGCAGGCACTTGAAAACAAATAGACTTGCCCCCACCTGTAGGCATTAAGCCCAAGGTGTCCTTACCTAGCAATACTTCATGGATAATTTCCTCCTGTAAGGGTCGGAATTTATCAAAACCCCAGTATTGCTTTAAGATCGAAAGACTCGTTTGTTCCATGCGTTTATCTCTTCCAAACATACGCAAAATTATCCTTCAATAGGTAGTACGAGCGGTTTAGACGGGTTAATTTCTGTATAGACTCCTGAATATAGAGGTTTGAATTGCTCCCATCCAATAGGATGCAAGCCCTGGGCAAATCCTGCTCCTTCCAACGTGCATTATGCCGCAGCAACACCCAATCTACAGGTTGAGAATAGCTGCAACGTTCATTACAAATCAACATCCTTTTTTGAGAACCCAGCTGCAGGATCACATTTCGCTCCTTCGGTACTTGGGTAAAATGAATATCCCTAACCTGTGCATATTGCCCCAAATCCGCCCAGGTTGAAAACCGAAGGTTTACCTGCTGCAAAGAATCATAGCTGCTAAAAAGCTGAACCCTACCCTGGTCTATCCAGGAAACAGCAAGCTCCTTGCCTACCTGGTAAACCTTGCAGGCTACAGTTTGCTTTCTCTCCAAATGGCTTACCTGCATCCAAACTAGAAGACCTAGCGCAAGTAGCATGCTGCCATTCCAAAGCCTAGCCGAACGAAAGCGAATGGCCATCAAAATCAAGAACAACAGGCAATAGCCCAGCAGCAATTGTCCGGCATTCACATAAATCCCCTGCACATTGGCCATAGGCAGCCCTTCCAGCCAACGGAGCCCCTGCAGGCTGTAGGCTATACTTTTATCCAATACCAAACCTAGCCATGTATTGAGTCCTTCGAAAGGGCTGCCCATCAACAATAAGGCAACAATCAGGATTATACTCGCCGGCAGGTTCATCCATAAATTCCCCAATAGGAAATAGGTTGGAAACTGTTGAAAATAATAGAGCAGCAGCAGGCAGGTGCTCAACTGCGCAGACATACTGATGGAGGCAATGGCTACGACTTGCTGCAGGACATAGGTCTTAGGAAAGTAAAGTTGCTTGGCCAAGGGGTAGCCTAGCATAATTCCCAGGACAGCCAGATAGGAAAGCTGAAAGCCAATATCGAACAGCAGCAAAGGATCGAAAAGCAGGAGTAAAAAAGCAGTACAAGCCAGGATGTTCAAGCCCTGTTGATCTTTGCACAGCCAGCGGCCCAACAGCCAAAAGCTATACATCAAACTAGCCCGAAGTACCGGCGCGGCCAAGCCGCAAAGCCAGGCAAAGAGCCAAACCAAAGCCATGGATAGCACATAGCGATAGCTTTTCCCCGCCGGAAGAAGGTCCAAGGGTTTCAACAAGAAATTGATAAACAAACACAAAAGGGCGACATGCATGCCAGACACACTGAGGATATGAATAGTTCCCGTGCTGATAAAGGTTTGCAAGGTAGCAGGATCTAAATCCGAACGATAACCAATGCTGAAGGCCGCAGCAATAGCGGCATGCTTAGGTTCTTTCAAATACCTTTGCAACTTCTGAAACAACTGCTGCTGTTGTGTTGCACGAAAAGCAGTGAAGGGCCAATTCGCTGTTCCTTTTTTATGCTGAAAGGAGCCCGGCCCAAACCATAGCTGCGCACTTATCCCCTGCCGTTTTAAATAGGCCGCATAGTTAAACGCCTTCGGGTTTTTAGCTGGACTTAAAGCTTGAGGCTTCCCCCAGATGATTAAGGTATCAGCCATTTGCCATTGGCAGGGCGCTTCCAGTTCCATGCTTTTGTTTTTATGATAATGTGCCAGCAGCTTTGGCGTCCTCCTAAAAACATGAAGGCTATCGTTTTGGTAATAACCCAAGATACGCACCTGTAATTGCCAAGTGTTTCTCCTTTCTATAGGCATGCTTTCAATCAGGCTTATCCAAGATGCACGGCCTTCCACTTGGCCTAAAACCGAAGGACGAAGCTGTGCTAAGCCATGCCAAGCCCCCAGCAGAAAAATCAGCAGAAAATAAACAAGCTCCCTTGGCAGCCTTTTCCCGATGGTCTGTAAAAGCAAAAGGACAACCGCAAGCATGGCCAGCAAGAACACTAAGGAAGTATCGCTCAAAATCCCCCAATAAGACAGCGCAATGCCAAGCATAAAAGGCACCAATAGACGCACAAAAGCCAGGCTTTTAAAGGATAGGGAAACAAGGGGGCTTACCATTGATAACGGATTTGAAGTTTCAGGGTATTGCGCTGATTGCCATAGGTGGCATCTAATCCCGTTCCCACTTCCGTTAAACCCACATAATGGCTTAAGCCATATTTAAACCAAATGCTAAGCCGCTTATTCCATACCCAACGCTGGTTGAGGTAAAAACGAAAACCTTCCTGATAAAAGAATGGAAAAGAAAAAGCATACAATACATCGCGTTCATAGGCAAATAAGCGGGCTTGATAGCTATCGGCATAGAAATAGGCCAATCGAAAACCGGTACGCCAGCGCTTGCTAAGACTGGTCCATTGCCATTCCTGGTAAATCAAACGACCCCATTGCTGCGCTTCGCCGTCCTTCTGAAAGTGAAGCACTTCCAGGCGTTGCAAAAACTCCCAAGCTGGGCTCAACTGATATTGCGCATGAAACCGCAGCTGCCGCTTTTGCATAACAGCCAGCTCTTCCTCCCGCTTTAGGATCGCTGCAAAATTCTCCTCGCCCTTGCGCCACTGTGCCCGCAGGGATAGATAGCCCTTTTTGTACCAGATGTACCGGACTTGGCTATAGGCCTGCCAACCCCGGCTGGGGAAGCGCGCTCGAAAGCGTGGCGCAGGATAGTCCTGCATATCCAAGGAACTATGCCACTCCCATTTTCGCGAAGGATGAAACGATAGGGATAGCTGCAAGCCCTGCTCATTCCCTAAGCTGGCCTGCTGTCCATAGCCCTGCGCATAGAAATGCTGATAGTCCGGATCATAGCTGCGATAGCTCCAGCTGGCCGACCAGGAAGGTCCCAAGGCCGCCAACAGCCCCAGCTGCCAGGCCGTTCCTGCACCTAGGGCATGTGCCGCTTCCCCAAAGAAAAAGAGATTCTTCCAGGAAAAGTGACTATGCAAACCCACTTGATGCAGCTGCTTTCCACGGAACCGCCCGGCAAGATAAGGTCGATCCTGGGGCACAAGCGGATATTGCAACCTAGTTCCCATATAGGTAAGGCCGAGGCGGAAGCCCTGGGATTCCCACTGCCCTAAGGCTCCCCACAAACCTTGCCTCAGAGCCTTCCTGTTTCGAAGCTCCGTGGCTGTACGATGCAAACCACTGTACTGAATACTGCGAACGATAGGTGCATCGCCCGCTGCATCTACCCTTGCGGTAAGGTGATGGTACGAAACAAAAGGGCTAACAGAAAAATTGCCCTGCTGCCAAGTAAAGGCTGCTCCACGTAAAAACCGCGACTCCATTAAACCCGAATGTGGGCGCAGGCCTGCACCCACGCGAATGGCGCGCCCTAGCACTCCTGCGCCATGGTAGGAAGCACCTGTCCATAGACTTAACCCTTGCCCAATCTGCATATGATAATCCCCGATTACCAACTTTTTAAAGGGGCCTATATCCTTACCAAAAACAGAAGCACTGTAATGATCGAAGCCTTTTAATCCATAGCGGGCGAAGGGCTCCCCGGCATCCTTCTTGGCTTGCAAACTGAATTGCACATGGGGCAATAGCTGCTGCCTTAAACGGATAGCCACGCGGTCGGGGCTTCCCAAATACTTCAGCCGCTTCGGATCGCTGATCTGGTAGCCACGGGCAAGCTCCAACTGCCGCTGATAGCTCAGCATCATATAGCCCTTTACAAGCCCCGTCCGGGCCCTTACCTGTTTTAGCGCATTCCCCTGCCCTATGCGCACATAAGGCAATAGCATTTGGATAGTCTGCGCATCAAAAGAAGGTATACCTTGCAGTTCCAGCATGGATGAAAATGGCCCGAGGGCTTCCCGATGGCTAAGCAACTGGTTAATTTGATAAGCTTGCAGAAAAAATAAAGCTTCAAGCTCGCTGCGGCTCGCAGTATTGAGGTCTAATGGCCGCTTTAAATAGACCGCTATGGCCTCCCAATCTTCTACGGAATAGCCATCTGCAAGTTCCTCATCGGGAAGATTTTGCTGCTGCAGTTCGGTCAACTCTTCCGATGTTTCCTGTGAAACAGCTTGCCAAACGCAACTATAGGCAAGCAGGGTCAATAGGGTATAGCACAAGACACGCATAGAAACAGAGCTAATTCACCCATAATTTAAGGCATCCCTAGCCTAAAAATCATCGCAGGAGCAAAGATTAACCGATTCATAACAGCCCCTTAAATCGTTTGCACTCGGCATCTCTAGCTGGCAACCTAGTGATAATTGCCACTTAACAACTACAAAACAGAAGGTTTTGAAGGCTCTTTTTATTTTTTTTCAAAACTGCGTTCCCATTTCCATTTTCTAGTACAAGATTTGATAAAGAAAAATTGTACCTGTTTTATTTTAGATCACACAAATTAGAGGAGCGAATAATGAGCAGGGTTTTCAGGTACAGCATAAGTTTTTCGCATTCAAACCGTATCGACATGAAAATAAAGGTAATCATCACCGGTGCAACAGGCATGGTGGGCGAAGGGGTACTACAGGAATGCCTTCAAAACCCGCAGGTAGAACAGATTCTCCTGATCAATAGGAAGCCTATCGGCTATCAGCATCCCAAAATAAAAGAGCACTTGCTGCCCGATTTCTTTAACCTGAATGGTTTGCAGGAAGAACTAAGAGACTACGATGCCTGCTTCTTTTGTTTGGGTATTTCTTCCCTAGGTATGAAGGAGGAAGACTATAAGAAAACGACCTACGACCTTACCCTCAATTTTGCGCAAGCCTATGCCCAAGCAAAACCCCAAGGGATATTCTGCTACGTCTCCGGAGCTGGCACCGACAGTAGCGAACAAGGAAACAGCATGTGGGCTCGGGTAAAAGGAAAAACAGAAAACGACCTGCTAAAGCTGCCCCTACAGGTTTATAATTTCCGACCGGCTTTTATGAAGCCTTTCAAAAATGCGAAGAATGTAAAAGGAATATTAAAAGTGATCACGGGCTTATACCCTATTTTACGCCCCTTTAACCGCAGCTATTTCCTCACCCTCGAAGAGGTGGGTAAAGCCATGATTAATGTCAGCATTCACGGTTATGCAAAGCACATCTTGGAAACCAAGGATATCGCTTTTATGTCCAACACCAAATAAATCTGCCATAAAAAAAACAGAACAGACCAATCTTGCGGATTGGTCTGTTCTGTTTCAGGGTATTTTCGAAAGCCTAAGGCTTAAATATCAATTTTCGCATATTTTGCATTGCGCTCGATAAACTCACGACGTGGTGCAACTTCATCACCCATCAACATCGAGAAAATACGATCACATTCTGCGGCATTTTCAATCGTTACTTGGCGTAAGGTACGTCTTTCCGGATCCATCGTCGTTTCCCACAATTGTTCCGCGTTCATCTCACCAAGACCTTTATAACGTTGCACGTGTACAGAGTCCTCTTTACCGGCACCTTTTAAGCGTTGAATCGCTGCTAAGCGCTGATCTTCTGTCCAGGCATATTCAAATTCCTTCCCTTTCTTCACCATATATAATGGCGGGGTAGCAATATAAACGAAGCCACGCTCTACCAATTCCTTCATATAACGGAAATAGAAAGTCAACAAGAGGGTTGCAATGTGCGAACCATCCACGTCGGCATCCGTCATAATAATCACCTTATGGTAGCGAAGTTTATCGGTATTTAAAGCTTTGGAATCTTCCGCTGTTCCGATGCTTACGCCTAATGCGGTAAACATGTTCTTGATCTCTTCGTTTTCATAGATCTTATGCTCCATGGCTTTTTCCACGTTCAAGATCTTACCACGCAACGGCATAATCGCTTGGTACATCCGGTCGCGGCCTTGTTTTGCGGTACCACCCGCCGAGTCTCCCTCGACTAAGAATAGCTCACATTTTGCCGGGTCGTTATTGGAACAGTCGGCCAATTTACCGGGTAGACCTGATCCCCCCATTACCGTTTTCCGTTGCACCAACTCCCTTGCCTTCCGTGCTGCGGCACGTGCCTGTGCGGCAACAATCACCTTCTGCACAATAAGCTTCGCTTCTTTCGGGTTCTCCTCTAAGTAGGAACTTAAAATCTCACCTACCGCCATATCTACGGCGCCCATCACCTCGGAGTTTCCAAGTTTGGTTTTGGTTTGCCCTTCAAATTGTGGCTCGGCAACTTTAACGGAGATTACCGCCGTCAATCCTTCTCGGAAGTCATCCCCTACGATATCGACTTTTAAGTTCTTCAATAGGCCGGAGTCATCCGCATATTTTTTCAAGGTACGTGTCAATCCACGACGGAAACCCGCAACGTGAGATCCTCCTTCAATGGTATTGATATTGTTCACGTAGGAATGCACGTTTTCAGAATAGGTATCGTTGTATTGGAAGGCCAATTCAACTGGCACACCTTGCTTGATACCTTCCACATAAATCGGGTGGCTGATGATGGATGAACGTGTTCCGTCTAAGAAGTTTACAAATTCTTGCAAACCACCTTCCGAGAAGAACACGTCTTGCTTAACGCTGCCATCGTCCATGGTCTCGCGTTCGTCAATCAAGGTTAAGCGGATTCCTTTGTTCAAGAAAGCTAACTCGCGAAGACGATTCGCCAGGGTATCGTAATTGAAAACCGTGGTGGTGGTAAAGATTTCCGGATCCGGGAAGAAGGTCACAATCGTACCTGTCACATCCGATGTTCCGATTTCTTTAACATCAAACTGCGGTTTTCCTTTTTGATATTCTTGGACAAAGATCTTGCCCTCGCGGTGTACTTCCGCACGTAACAAGGTAGATAGGGCATTCACACAGGATACACCTACCCCGTGCAAACCGCCAGACACCTTGTAGGTATCTTTATCAAATTTACCCCCCGCGTGTAATACAGTCATTACAAGCTCTAGGGCTGATTTATTTTCTTTTTTATTGATTCCTGTTGGAATTCCACGACCATTATCGCGTACAGAAATAGCATTCTCTTTGGTAATGGTGACAACGATATTATCACAATAGCCAGCTACTGCCTCGTCAATCGAGTTGTCCACTACCTCATACACCAAGTGGTGGAGGCCTTTCACACCGGTATCACCAATATACATGGAAGGGCGCTTACGCACAGCTTCCAAACCTTCCAATACCTGAATATTGTCTGCTGAATACGTTGATGGATTTTTATTTTCTTCGCTCATGAAAATACCTTAGAATTACATTGTTTAACTTTCAAAAATACGAAAAATTAAGCTAATTATCAAACCTTATCCCCCTAAAACGAAGGCTATATTCCGGGAGTTTTTTTGCACATATCCACATCCTTTTTTTTCAGCCTTTTCCGCCAGCCACTATAAAATTTAATTTTTTTATCTTAGGTTTGTCGTTTATAAAATTGAAAAACACAGCAGAATGAATAAAATAGTAAAATTAACACTAGGGGTGTTAGCGACAGCAGCGGTTGTTGCATGTAATCAACAAGGCGAAACCAAAGCAACAAACCCGGCAGCACCTGCCGCAACAAGCAGCACCGAAGTAAAACAAGAGAAAATTGTTTATGTAAATTCTGACTCTCTTTCAGAGCAATACCAATATTTCAAAGATATCCGTGCGAAGCTGGAAGCTAAAGTGAAGAAAGCACAAACCGACCTACAGTCTAAAAGCCAAGCTTACCAACGTGAAGTTGCCGACTACCAACAAAAAGCCGGTACCATGAGTGCAACAGATCGCCAAGCAACAGAAGAGCGTTTGGTAAGACGTCAGCAAGAATTGCAACGCCTAGACCAAAACGCGAGCCAGTCCATCGCGCAAGATGAAAACACCGAATTCAATAAAGTGTATACCAGCATCACCGATTACTTGAAAAAACACGCCGAAGAAAACGGGTATAAATTCGTGTTAACTTACTCTAAAACAAACCCTGCTGTGCTTTACGCAGATCCAAACGCAGATATCACAAAATCTGTAATCGGCGAACTGAACAAAGAATACAAAGCTACGCAAGCCGCAGAGAAAAAATAAGCAGGTAATACTACTTGCGAAAAGGCAGGCCAATGGAGATTTCCATTGGCCTGTTTTTGTTTTGTTCTAATCACTTTTTCATCGTGCTGTCATCGTGCTGTCATCGTGAGCGGAGTCGAACGACTGGTACGTCAGTACGATCACCTTGCCATCAATTTGCCATCGCGTTGCCATGGCGTTTTATTACTTGCTATCATCGCCCTGCTATGACGCTTTTTTACGTACTGTCACTCGCTTCTAGAGCGCGTTATTACGTGCTGTACTAGGTACTGTCATCGTGAGAGGGCAAAATGTTTGCAAAATTTATTGGACGGTAATGAAATGGAGTCGGTATTGCTGATTGCATTGACGTACCAGTCGTTCGACTCCGCTCACGATGACAGCACGATGACAGCAAGAAGAAAAGCTAATACCACCCCAACCTCCCCCATTTCCTACCCCATTGCAAAGGGGATTAATACGGCTGTGAAAGGGGAGTGAAAGGGATCTAAAATGCTTCAACACAAAAGCTGTCTTAATCAAAAACCATAGCAAGCCTTAACATTTTCCCTTTGATTTTCCCTAAAAACTGATTAATTTCAAGCTGCATTGTACTATGGTAAGACAAATTTTATACAAAGAGCAACATGGCTTCGATTGGTTTGACATCGTGAACCCGATTATGGCTGATTTCGAGACCTTAAAACCTCGCTATAACCTCAACGACGCTTCGATTAAGGACTGCCTGGAAACGGGACACCTGCCTAAGATTGAGGAATTTGACCATTACCATTTTCTGATTATCCGATTCATTGCCGAGGACTTCCCGGAGAGCTCGGATCAAATGGTGGAAATCACCAATCGGATTTCTATTTTTTACGATGCAGACTTCCTCATCACCGCCCATCGCAATGAAATCCCGATGTTGGAGGAATTAGTAGCCTTGGATAAAAGCAATAAGAAGTTTAAATCGAGCAAGAGCTTAATCAACACCTTGGTATCCTCTTCGCTAAAGACTTTCGAAAACAAGGTGATGAACAACCTATCGGTTAAGCTAGATGAGTACGAGGAGGTGGTTTTCCTGCACAATCGTCGTAAGCCCTTCCTGAAGCGCTTGTATTACCTGAAGCGACAGATTGACCTGATTCGGATTATCCTGACCTTCTACAAGGATATTGTCGATTATTTCCATATGCCGGAATACCAGAACATCTATACGCAAGATTTGCGCGACCTGTACTCAAGGACCAGCACCCTGTATCGGAATATTGGCGAGAATACTGCCCAGCTCTTATCGATCTATTTCAATATCGAATCCAACCATACCAATGAGATCATGCGGACACTGACCATCATCTCGGTATTCTTTATGCCTTTAACGTTTATCGTGGGGGTTTACGGCATGAACTTCAAATTCATGCCTGAACTGGAATGGTATTATGGCTACCCGATGGTTATCGGGGCCATGTTTGTGCTTTCCCTGATTATTTACATCTGGTTTAAGCGAAAAAAATGGCTATAAGAATGGCAACTTCTTCGGCGTGCTCAGCATAAATTCTTTCAGGTAATAAGGCTCAAAATAAGCCACATCTTCAAATTGACCCTGCTGATACTTGGCATAGGCTTCCGCATCTTGAAAACCTGCTACACTATCAAATGCCGGAACAACCTGAATGCGCTCCTCGCCTTGAAATAACGCTTCAAACTTATCAGCACCCGAACCAAACAAGATCAGTGTATACCCTTCTGCCAAATAAGTATCAAAACTCTGCCGATCGACAATCAAAGCTTTGGTTTCTTCCAACAGCTCGCCATTAGCTTGCAGCAATTTAGTATAAACCTCCTGCCGACGGGCATCGATCATCGGTAAAAACAACTGTTTTCCTTCCGTTTGGGAATACTGTTGTCGGAAGCCCATAAACATGGCATCTAAGGTATTGATGGCAATCAAGGGGATATCCAGGGCGTAGCATAAGCCTTTGGCAACTGACACGCCGATGCGCAAACCCGTATAAGAACCCGGTCCTTTACTTACCGCTACGGCATGCAATTGCTGCATACTAACCTGCGCCTCGCTTAACAACTGCTCGATAAAGCAGGTTAAGGAGCTGGCATGCATATTGGGCTCGGGGCCTAATAGGCTATGGATAGTTTCTCCGTTTTTAGCAAGGGACACCGAACACAATGGTGTGGCGGTTTCAATGGATAGGATATAGATAGCTGACATGATGTATTAAGGTACAGGATCGTGGCCATGACCACCCCAGGGATTACAACTGACGATGCGTTTGATGGTAAGCCAGCCGCCCTTAAAAGGGCCGTATTTTTGAATGGCTTCTTTACCATATTGGGAACAGGTGGGCGTATATCGGCAATTGGCACCCAGGAAGGGTGAGATAAATAGCTGATAGAAGCGGATAATCAACAAAAAGAGAACCTGTAAAGGTTTCTTAATGATCTTTTCCCATAGGAAGCGCAGCAAGTTCATGAGTTAATTTTAGCATTAGCTGTTTCATCTTGACCTGCAGTTCGGCAAAGGGGATTTCCTCCTTAGCAACATACTGTATGGCCAACAGCAAATGTAGGGAATGTTCGTTCAAAAACGTATAGAGTTCCTGTTTTTCGTAGCGATAACATTCACGCAACAAGCGCTTCAAGCGATTGCGCATAACGGCCCGCTTAAAACGACGTTTGGAAACAGAAACAATAACTTGTGCAGGTTGGGGCAAAGCGTCGGTAGCTACGCTATAGATGACCCGGAACGGATACACAACAAAAGAAGAACCATTATGGAAAAGGTCGTCTATCAACCTTTTGCTGCATAATCGTTCTTCTTTAGTAAATGTATATTTTTTCATCTCCATGAATAGATCCGGCACATTTAAGCTCGGCCCACTGTTCACCGGAGACCGAATAGATTACCCTTTGTGGCGGCCTTCGTCAGAAACCGAAAGACGTTTTCTACCTTTAGCTCTACGAGAAGCTAATACTCTTCTACCATTTGCAGAGCTCATACGCTCTCTGAAACCGTGTTTATTTCTTCTTTTTCTTTGTGAAGGTTGGAATGTTCTCTTCATGACGCTCTTATGCTTGTTTTAATACTTTTAATCAATTTCTCCCTCCGAAGAGGAATGCAAAAATAAAGTTTATTTCACAATTCCGCAACAGTGAAATCATAAATAATAAAAAAAGCAAACTATTGAGGCATAGAACCCCGATAATTTGCTTTTTAAATGGTAAAATGTCCTTATTTATTCTTTAGGATATCGCGGATTTCCGCCAACAAGGCTTCTTCCTTACTAGGCGCAGGCGCTGCTTCCGGCTCTGCAGGTTTCTCGCGCTTCAACGAGTTGATCCCTTTAATGACCAAGAAAATACAGAAAGCGATAATGATAAATTGGATCAATACATTAATAAATGTACCATACCCAATGGCTACTTCGGCAACACCGGCAGCTTCATTTCCTTCTTTTAACACATACTTCATGCTGGAGAAATCAATTCCTCCAGTGAGGTAACCGATTGGTGGCATAATGATATTGTCAACCAAAGCGGTAACAATTTTGCCAAAGGCACCACCGATAACCACACCGACAGCAAGGTCGATGACGCTGCCACGCATGGCAAACTCTTTAAACTCTTTAAAAAAACCCATAATTTTAATTAAGCTGTTAAGTGAAAAAACTTTGTTGTTGCTTTAAAATACATTAGTGCAAAGCACAAAAAAAGCGGTTTATTGCCATATATTAAAATAATTTACGAAATATACCTATCAAAATATACCTAAAAGTGGTTGTTCGCGAAAAATGTTTAATATTATCATGGACGAAAACGAATAAACTATTATATTTATATACTATAACAGCGAGAATAACAAGGAAGTCTATTTAAATTAATTATATTTGAATTAATAATTTAACTGGTACTTCTTTTTGCAACAAGTTGCTTACAGTAGCGAAAAGTTTATTAAAAAACAATATATTCAAGACCAGAAAGTAACAGCAGATACATGAAAAAAATACTAATAGCTGATGACCATATCATTGTTCGTTTGGGCGTATCGACAGCCATTAAAGAGACATTAAAGAACACGGAGATTGTACATGCTGAAACCTATGATGAAGTTTATGCCAAATTATCAAACGGAAACTTTGATTTGCTCTTGTTGGACATCAACATGCCGGGCGGAAATAACATCAAGGTCATCAAGGAATTACTCGGGATCCAACCGGATTTGAAGATTTTGGTCTTCTCTTCTTATGATGAAAGCCTTTACGCCCTGCGCTATATTGAAGCGGGTGCAGCAGGTTATGTAAACAAAACAACCAGCATGACGGAATTTACCAACGCCATCAACAGTATTTTTGAGCGGGGTAAGTACATGTCGGACGCCATAAAAGACTTATATGTACAAAAGTTAACGACAAGCAAATCGAAAATCGATAGCTTGAACCCTTTATATAAGCTCTCTAACCGGGAGATGGATGTGGCCCGCCACTTGATTGAAGGCTTGGGCATTATTGAGGTATCGAGCCGCTTAAACCTAAGCTCCTCGACCGTCAGCACCTACAAGAGCCGTATATTCGAGAAACTTGGCGTGCACAACATTCCAGATTTGATTGCTTTATTTAAGATACATGCAGAAAAAGAGTAGGTTCCCCTACTCTTTTTTTATGCTTTTGGCCTAAACCTGCCTTTATTTACTGAGATGCGCCATATCGACCACGGGTATATCCTTCCGCTGCACCTGTTTTAAAGGCGCTGGATTGCTGTAATGGTACCCATCGCTATGAAGATCCCATAATAAAGGGGCTAAGAAATTGACGCAGGCCTGTGCGCCCTGGTTGATGGCCGCCATATTTTGGGTATCCTTGGAGTTTTTCGCTTCGTTTTCGATTTCAAACGGGCCGCTAAAGCCGCGCTCGTGAATGATGTTGACGAAGGCATTCCAATCCATATCGTCAGTACCGCCAAAGCCGGGCAACATAGCGGTATAATGATGGCGATCCCAATCGTGCTGCGGGGTACTGACACCGGCTTTTGCCGCCAAGGCAGGGTCTACCTGTTGCATCGGATACATACCGCCCCACTCGATACGGGCTGCATTATGGTTCATCTTGGTAGTTTTTACGTGGACGCGTTTTAAGCGGTTTATATCCATTGCTTTGATCACCTCTACCGGATCTATGTTTTGCCAGATATCGTGCGAAGGATCGTATATTTCGCCGTGTGCCTGGCTAGGGATGAGGGCATACATCAGCTTGCGGGCTGCCAATACCCCCGGCAGGTTATTAAAGGTACTGCTGTAACGAGACGAGCGCCAGCCTTCCATCGGGCAGTTCTCATACACTACCGTTACGCCCAGGTCTTCGGCATACTTAATAATAGGCGTAAAGATACGTTGGTATTCTTCCAGGTTTTTCTGGAAGCCATCGATCTCATTGCCCAACTGATGGTTATAGCCTACAAAGGTTCCTACCTTCACATCATTTTCATCGCCTCCAAGCAGGTAGGCAATACGAATAAGCTTGAGGAGGTGGTTCTGGTTCTTTACGCGTTCCGCTTCATCACCACCGATCATATTTTCAAAGGCCCCTAAGGATAGGCCCAAACCTTTGGCATTGAAGCGGTCTATCGTTTCTTTGGCGGCATCCGGATTAAAGCCTTCATAATTCAAATGGGTTGCCGTATGATCTTCCCGGGTTCCGTCTTCGCGGAACACACAGAGGTCGATGCCTTGCACCTTGTTGGCCACGGCCACGTCTAACAGTTCGGCTTGGTCTAATTTATCGTAGGCTGAACTCATCAACCATATGGGGTTTTGTATCGCTTTCATAGCCTTGAAATTATCAAAAATTATTGCATAAAAAAAGCCCTGACGGGCTTAGAATGTAACAAGAACGAGAGAACAGCTTATTTTTTGTTCTTTAATTCCTGAATTCCCAGACGCAAAGACTGCGATAAGGTTTTAATGTCTTGCAGTCCTTTTCTTACTCGGGTACCCGCTGCACTGTTGCCTTTAGCATAGAATTTTTCAGCATCACCCTCTAATCCGTCGATAAGTGATTTTAGTTCTTTAAATTTATCAATACTTGCCATAACTGTTAGTTTTATGAATTTAAAATTAGTAACTACCTTAAAATTAACATCTTTTTTGAAATATCAAAACAGCAGCATAAAAAAAAGGTGACCTTCTCAGGCCACCCTTTCTTATTAAATAGGATAAGATTAATCAACATTGTCGTGTAAAAACGAGTTGTTTGGTCTGATCTCTGTTTCGCCATCGTCGAAAGATAGGGTGAAACGAGACACCTGCGATTGCGAAGAATGAGGCACATCCTCTAAGGTCTTCTGCTTTCTTTTGTAGGCAGGTTCATTTTCTAATTCTTGCAGACCATTGGAAGATTTCAGTTTCATGCTCAACTCTTTCAAACGTAAGATGCGCTCTTTCGTTTTCAACAATTGATCTTCGAAGTTGATCTCTTCTTTTTTTGCTTCTTCCAATTCAACTTCGGCAACAGGGAATTGTTCCTCGATTTCATTTTGGATTTCTTCAGCTGGTTCTTCTTGTTCAGCGGCCGGTTTGTAAGCATCAAAAACAGTCGGCAACTTGAACTCGAATAAAGAAGGTGAAGTTTTCAGCTCGAAGCCGTGTGGATTTGCATCCTCTTCTACCTCATCCATATCTGAAGTATTGTCAAACTCTAGGGTATGACGAATAATTTTATCGTTATTCTCGGCAACAGCAGCAGTCGCATTCGTATTGCTGGTTACTTTGTTAGAGAATAGATCTTGCGGCGGTTGTGGTGCTGCTGGCGTTTCAACCGGCTGGCTAGTTTTCACAAAAGCATTTTGATCTACTGCCGGGCGCTCGATAAACTGGTTTTGAGAAACCGGTTTTACAAAGGCCGAGGTAGAAACCTCCGGCGTTAAAGGAATAGCGATTTTCTCTTTTTCCTTTTCTTTAACACGCTCTTCAGCGGTTTGAAAGCCCGTAGCTATAATAGTTACAGAAAGCTCTTCGTCGTAGTTCTCATCGATACAGTTACCCCAGATCAAGTCGGCAGAAAGACCCGCTTTCTCTTGGATGTAATCCGTTACAATGGCTACTTCATCCATCGTTACTTCACGTGTACCGGAAGTAATGTTCAATAGGATATAACGAGCGCCTTCAATTTCATTGTCTTTTAATAACGGTGATGCTAAAGCACCTGTTACCGCATCTAATGCACGTTGCTCACCTGTAGCAACAGCATTCCCCATGATTGCAACGCCACTATCGTTCATCACGGTGCGCACATCTTTAAAATCGACGTTCACATAGCCCGGGATGGTAATGATTTCGGCTATACCTTTTGCAGCGGTGGTCAGTATATCGTCCGCTTTCGCAAAGGCTGCTGTCATGGTTAAGTTTCCAAAAATCTCCCGAAGGCGATCATTAGAAATCACTAAATAAGAATCTACATATTTACGTAGCTCGCCAAGACCTTCCTCAGCTTGCATACGACGTCTTTTACCTTCGAATGTAAAGGGAGTCGTAACGATCGCAACCGTTAATATTCCAAGTTCTTTGGCTGCTTTCGCTAATACCGGGCTAGCCCCAGTACCCGTTCCACCACCCATTCCTGCTGTGATAAACAACATCTTGGTATTGGTACCTAACATGCGTTTGATATCCTCAATACTTTCGATGGCTGAGTTTTCACCTACATCAGGGTCTGCACCGGCACCCATACCTTCGGTTAAGCTTACGCCTAATTGCACCTTGTTAGGGATAGGGCTTAACTCTAATGCTTGCGCATCCGTATTGCACACGATGAAATCTACACCCGAAATCCCTTGCTTATACATGTGATTTACGGCATTCCCACCGCCACCACCTACACCAATTACCTTGATAATTGATGAATTCTCCTTTAACATTTCAAATTGTATCGACATATATTTTATCCTATTTAATTCTTCCTCAATCAATTACGTTATCGCAATTTGACTCAACAATTCTAATGTAATATTACCAAAATCTTAACAACAGTTTTCCACATTTGTTAAAATGTGGAAAAAAGACAGGGATGTTGATAATTATTTTTTACCGATAAATGTATCGTCATCGATATCGGCTCCATCTTTGATCCAATCGCCTAAAAAACGCGTCAACCAACCCTCCTTTTTGCTTTGGCCCTCCGCTATTTCTTTAACGCCTTCTTTGGCTTTTTCTTTTGTTGGCGTTGCTTTTTTCGAGGTTTTTTCTTCATTACGCATTTCCTCTTCTTCAATCGCCTGGATACCTTTAATCAATAAACCGATACCAGTAGCATATAATGGGCTTTTTAACTCGTCAAAAGCTTGTTTATTCAACATATCTGTTTTGGCAAGGTACTCGTTAGGATAACCGATACGACAGTCAATTCCTGTAATGTATTCAACCAATTGTACCAAGTGTTTCAATTGGGCACCTCCACCAGTGATAACAATACCGGCTATTAATTTATCCTCGTATCCGGAAGACTTAATCTCGTAATATACGTGCTCGATAATTTCTTCCATTCTAGCCTGAATGATATAGGCTAAATTTTTAACCGAGATTTCCTTAGGCTCACGACCGCGGATACCAGGTACACAGATCACCTCGTTATCCTTGTTTTCATCAGCTAAAGCTGAACCGTAACGCACCTTCAATTGCTCGGCTTGATTGCGTAATACAGAGCATCCTTGACGGATATCTTCTGTAACGATATTTCCGCCCAATGGAATAACAGCCGTATGACGGATAATGCCTTCGTGGAAGATGGCCACATCCGTAGTACCACCACCAATATCTACCAATACAACACCTGCTGTTTTTTCCTCTTCATCCAACACAGCTTCGGATGATGCAAGAGGTTCTAAGATCAATTCAGAAACTTCAAGATCTGAATTATCAACACAACGTTTGATGTTTTTAATATCCGTTACACGACCGGAGATGATATGGAAGTTTGCTTCCACACGACGGCCCGCCATACCGATAGGCTCTTTAATGCCTGGTTCGTTATCAATGGTAAACTCCTGCGGTAACACATGGATAATTTCTTCTCCGGGAGGCAATACCAATTTGTACATGTCGGAGATCAAACGCTCGATATCCAAACGTCCGATTTCATCATCGTCATTCTTGGTTAAAATACCACGGTGCTGAATACTTTTGATGTGCTGCCCAGCAATACCTACATTCACTACTTTAATGTCAACATTCGACTGGCCTTCGGCCACGGCTACAGCTTCGCGAATACTGGTTACCGTTTTTTGGATATTGGCTACTACCCCACGGTTAACGCCTGCTGACTCTGCTTTACCGACACCTAAAAGCTCCACCTTATTGACCCCACTACGACGACCAACGGTTACACAAATCTTTGTTGTACCGATGTCCAATCCAACGATAATTGGATTTTCTTTTTCATTTTCTACAATTCTAGGTTTCATATGCTGTGTTTGATGCTGTATATAATATTTTCTTTCTGTTATTTCTTATTCATTTTCATTTGCAAGCTGTCGATAAACCAATCGCCATTGCGCTCGCAGATAATTTGTCCGCCATACTTAACATTGACCTTCCCATAGGCGCCGGTTCCTACCTTCGGCATAATATGCTTGTAGAAGGTGGTAAGCCTATCGAGCTTGTAAGCTAAGGAGTCGGCATTACCGATAATCAGTTGCTGCTCGCCAACCCGGGGTACTAATTCGATATCACGATCGCCATTCACATAAAGCTGTACGATCTGGTTTCCCCAGAGTTCATCGTTTCTGGTATGTTCTACCACCGCTACTAAGTCTTTTACTACAGTAGACTGCACCGGCTCTAATGCTTTTTTATAGCCTTCCTTAATTTGCCCATTGGCTACCATGACATGGGGCACATATTTTAGCGTGACAGGTATTTTCTGGTTTTTGGAATCTACATAGTATTCCTGGCCAGCCTGGTTGATGATGCGGAGCACCACCTCGCGTTGCTGCACCTGCACCTGCATCGTGCCATCCATATCCATATGCACATCGGCTTCAGAAACATAAGGCGATTTCTTCAACTCCATTTCGATCTTATGCAAAGGGATCTCGTTTAAATGACGCCCTACTACTCTACCGAACTTATCCTGTATCATGGAAGAGATATCCTGCTGATCGATGAAGGTTTCTTTTCCTTCAACCAATACTTTTAAAGAACTGCAAACCTGAACCTGATCTTTCTTCGACACTAAACTCATCAGCATACCTACCCCTACCAGAGCCGCAACTCCGAGGAAAAAATAGCCTACCTGACGCCATTGTATGTTTCTGATCTTATTCAGCATTGATCAATAATTCTTTTAATGGTTTCACCAATTTATCAATATCGCCTGCTCCTACAGTCACGACCAATTCCGGGCTTTCACTGCGGACGATTTCTAACACCTCAGCCGGACTTACCAGACGTTTATTTTCCATGCGTATTTTCTCCAATAACCAAGTAGAGTCTACCCCTGGAATCGGTAATTCACGCGCCGGATAGATTTCCATCAACAAGAGCTCATCAGCAAAGGCCAATACTTCGGCAAAGCCATCGACGAAGTCTCTCGTCCGGGTGAATAAATGCGGTTGGAAAACCACCGTTAATTTCTTGTTCGGGTAAAGTTTCTTCATGGAAGCCAGGAAAGCACGTAGCTCTTCCGGGTGATGCGCATAATCGTCGATGTAAATATGCTTCGGCGATTTAACAATATACTCGAACCGGCGCTTTACGCCCGCGAAGGAAGATAAAGCTTGGGTAATTTTCGGCGCTGCAATGCCTAGTAATTTGGCAACCGTAATTGCTGCCACGGCATTCTCCACATTATGTAATCCCGGGATTCCTAAATGGATATCCTTAATCGTCAGATCTTCGGAGTGATAATCGAAATAGAACTCGCCATCGCGCACATGCACATTTTCTGCATAGGCATCCGCCACCTCTTCACGAGCATAGCTGATATCTGCGGCAAATGGCAATCCTTTTTTCACGATTTTCTGACCATCTTCAACCACGCGATCCAAGAACAATTGGAAAGACTCCTGCAATTTGCTGGCCTCACCATAGATGTCCAAATGGTCGGCATCTGCTGAAGTCACGATAGCGATATTCGGATGTAAGGTCAAGAAAGAGCGGTCGTATTCATCGGCTTCCACCACCACGACATTATTCTCACCAAACAAGACGTTATTCTTGTAATTGGTACTGATACCGCCTAAGAAGGCCGAACAATCATGCCCACTATCTTTCAAGATATGAGCTACCATGGTAGAAGTGGTTGTTTTGCCATGTGTACCGGCAACCGCAATGGTAAAGCGGCTAGCCGAAATGAAACCCAATACCTGCGAGCGTTTATACAACTCGTGGCCATGCTTAATAAAATGTGCTTTCAAGGCTAAGTCAGCAGGGATAGCCGGCGTAAAAATAACCAGTGTTTCCTCACCTGCTTGCTCGAATGCTGCCGGAATAGCAGCCACATCATCCGTATAGATAATAGGCATTCCTTCTGCTTCCAGGGTCTGCGTCAATTCTGTCGACGTACGATCATACCCGGCCACCTCACAGCCCAAACGACTAAAATAACGAGCCAGTCCGCTCATACCGATACCACCGATACCCAATAAATAAACTCGTTTAATTTTGTCGATATTCATCTTTATTTCTTTATTAAATCCAAAACTTCCTGCGCGATAACCACATCAGCATCCGGCAAAGCCAGTGTTAAAATATGATCGCCCAGTTCTTGCATCTTTGCCTCATCGGCAATTAAGCTCAAGAGTTGCGGCAGCAGTTCAACGCGTGCTGCTCCATCAGTCACCATCAAGGCGGCATCTTTTGACACCAAGGCTAAGGCGTTCTTCGTTTGATGGTCATCCGACACATTTGGCGAAGGCACTAAAACCACCGGCTTCCCAATGACGCATAGCTCGGAAATGGTGCCCGCACCTGCGCGACCTACAATAACATCGGCAGCGGCATAAGCATAATCCATCCGTTCTAGGAAAGGCATCAGCTTAATGGAATCCGGTAAGCTATCACCCAATTCCGCTTTCAGCTTTTCATAGTAGTAGCTTCCACATTGCCAGATCACCTGTACGCCTGCTTCTACAAACTGAGGGATACCCGCTTTTACACAATCGTTCAGTGTTAATGCGCCTAAGCTACCTCCAGTAAACAGGATGGTTTTCTTATCCTGATCTAAGGCGAAAGCGTTGATGGCCTCTTCTCTTTTGTTTTCAATAGCTACGGAAGATTTACGAATAGGATTCCCCGTCAATAAAATGCGATCTGCCGGAAAAAACCGATCCATCCCTTCATAGGCTACGCAGATTTTCTTGGCCTTCGCGCCCAATTTCTTGTTGGTTACACCGGCGTAGGAATTCTGCTCTTGGATAATGGTTGGCAGGCCCATCATATTGGCCATCATTAAAAGAGGCCCTGATGCATAGCCACCTACCCCAATAGCTACTTCTGCTTTAAAATCTTTAAGAACTTTTCTTGCCTTCCACAGGCTTTTCAGCATCTTGAATGGAAGTGCAATGTTTTTCAATAAGGACTGCCGATTGATACCGACAATGTCCAACCCGACAATTTCATAGCCGGCAGCTGGCACACGCTCCATCTCCATCTTTCCCTCTGCCCCGACAAATAAGATCTCGGTATCTGGCGCCAGTTGTTTCAAGGCATTTGCAATTGCAATTGCGGGGAAGATATGTCCTCCCGTTCCGCCACCACTTATGATTACTTTATGCGCCATCGTATCTTAAATTGTGCCTACCACCACCTTGCGCGGCTTCTTCACAACTTCTAAATCTTCTTCTTTATGTTTTAACTCCTCAATATTGCGGCTTACACTCAGGATGATGCCTAAGGCCACACTGGTAAATAGAATGGAAGTTCCTCCCATACTTACCAAAGGCAATGGCACCCCGGTTACCGGACCTAAGCCTACGGCTACCGCCATATTGGCCAAGGCCTGAATAGTTAGACTGAAGCCCAAGCCTGCCGCCAGAAAGGCGCCGAAGGCCCGTGGACTCAAGGTTACAATCCGAATACATCGATACATCAATGCGATATACAGGAAAAGCAACACGGCTCCGCCTATTGTTCCATACTCTTCAATAATAATGGCGAAGATAAAGTCGGAATACGGGTGCGGCAGCACGTTCCGCTGTACCGAGTTCCCAACGCCTTTTCCGAACATCTGACCAGTCGCAATAGCGATCTTCGCATTGTTGGCCTGGAAGTTCTTATCTTCTTGGAAAGATGATTTTCCTTCATGCACTTCTTCTGTCTGGAAGAATCCCTGGATACGGCTGATGTAAGTACCACGACGTGGTCCTAACAACATCACCAGGGTTAATAGTACCGCTCCACCTAGACAGACCACGGCAATCTGTTTGAAATCAATCCGACCGATCATCAACAAGAGCACGCTTACCCCGAACAGCATCAAGGCTGTGGATAAGTTCGCTAAAGCGATAAGCACGAATACCGCACATACAGCCCCCATAATTGGGATAAAGGATTTCTTCACATCTTTGATCTCTTCCTGCTTGCGGGATAACATCCGCGCCAGGAAAGTGATCAAGGCTAACTTCGCTAAATCGGAAGTTTGAAAAGTTTGATTGATAATCGGGATAGTCAACCAGCGACTCGCCTCATTCACCTTGCTACCAAACAATAGGGTATACAACAGCAATGGAATGGTGATTAACATCAATAATTTGGAGATGCCCGCATAATAGCGGTAATCCAATTTATGCGACAGGTACATCAAAGCTAAACCAGCGACCACAATAAAAAGGTGCTTAAAGAGGTACAATTCTGTACCCTTTCCCTCTTTATAGGCTAATGTTCCTACCGAGCTGTATACAGCCAATAGTGACCAAATGGATAACAAGATCACAATGATCCAGATCCACTTATCGCCTTTTAGTTTAGAAAAAATGTATTCCATCGGTACTCCTTTTTATTATAAAGTCATTACTGCTTCTTTGAACTTATCGCCACGCTCTTCGTAGTTCTTGAACCAATCGAAGCTTGCGCACGCCGGAGACAATAAAACCGTATCTCCTTTTTTCGCTAAGTGGGAGGCAATTTGCACAGCATCACTCATAGACGCTGAATTCACGATCACTTCGGTATCATCCTCAAAGGCTTCATGAATACGTCCTGTATCTTTACCAATACAGATAATAGCTTTCACTTTGGCCTGCACTAAGTCTTTCAACATATCGTAATCATTGCCTTTGTCCACACCACCCATGATCAAAACGATCTCGGTAGAGAAACTTTCCAGGGCATACCATACGGAATTGACATTCGTTGCTTTGGAATCATTGATGTAATTCACCCCGCCAATACAAGCCACATGCTCTAAGCGATGTTCAATGTTTACAAAGGATCCCATACTCTCCTTCATCGATTGGTTGCGAAGTTCCTGTACTTTTGCAATCAATCCTGCCGCACTGTTATTGTATACATTGTGCTTGCCTTGTAACGATAATTCTTCAATATTCATGGTAAAAGCTTCTCTATGTGGTACTATTATATTCAATTTGTTGTGGGCATCTACGAATGCGCCTTGTTCTACTTCTTGTTCTGCGGAAAACGGAAGATGCATCGCCTTTGTCGGATGCTTATCCAGAGCAGCTACCGTCTCGGGATCATCTAAACAATAGATGAAGTAATCCGTGTCCCTTTGGTTCTGTACCATCCGGAATTTGGAGGCTACATAGTTTTCCATTTTATATTCGTAGCGATCCAAATGATCTGGCGTGATATTTAAGATCACAGCAACATCTGCACGGAAGTGGTACATATCATCCAACATAAAGCTGGAGATCTCTAAAACATAACAGGCATGCGGTTCGCGGGCCACCTGCAATGCAAAGCTGTTTCCGATATTCCCAGCTAAACCAACATCTAGGCCAGCGTTTTTCAACAGCGTATAGGTCAGCATGGTGGTGGTCGTCTTCCCATTGGATCCCGTGATGCAATACAGCTTCGCATCGGTATACTGCGCTGCAAATTCTATTTCCGAGATCAAGGGTTTGCCTAAGCTTCTCAGCTCTTTAATTAATGGCGCTTTCTCCGGAATCCCCGGGCTCTTCACCAACAGATCTGCATTTAAAATAAGCTCAACGCTATGCTTCCCTTCTTCAAAGGCAATCTGCTCCTGCTCCAGTTGCTTTTTATAGGTATCGGCAATTTGTCCCATATCGGATACAAATACGTCGAAACCTTTATCCTTACCCAGGATAGCAGCACCCACACCACTCTCCCCTGCGCCAAGAATAACCAGGCGTCCAGCTTGAGGGTAGTAGTTATGTGCAATATTTGACATCGTATTAATTTATCTTACTTTCAAAGTCACTATAGTCAGGATGGCCAGCATAATCGAGACAATCACAAAGCGGGTCACGATCTTGGATTCATGGTATCCTTTTTTCTGATAATGGTGATGCAATGGCGACATCAAGAAGATGCGTCGCCCTTCACCAAATTTCTTCTTGGTATACTTGAAATAAGACACCTGCAAGATTACAGACAGGTTCTCGATCAAGAAAATACCGCATAATACCGGGATCAATAACTCTTTACGAATCAGGATAGCGAAGGCAGCGATAATACCACCGATAGCCAAACTGCCCGTATCTCCCATAAACACCTGCGCAGGATAGGCATTGTACCATAAGAATCCTGTACAGGCTCCTACAAAGGCACCCGCAAAGATCACCAGCTCTCCGGAGTTCGGGATATACATGATATTCAAGTAATCCGAGAAGATGATGTTACCCGATACGTAGGCTAGAATTGCCAAAGTAATCCCCATAATTGCCGAGGTACCCGTGGCCAGGCCATCGATACCATCGGTAATATTTGCTCCATTAGACACGGCAGTAACAATAAATACCACCACAACTAAAAAGATCATAAAGGTTACCCAAGGGCTGGTCAGTCCAAAGAAATCCAACACTTTGGCGTAATCAAACTCGTTATTCTTATAAAAGGGAATGTTGGTCTTGGAAGACTTCACATTCTCTGCATAGATTTTCTCTCCTGTCGAAGGGTTGATCACCACCTCTACCGGTTTTGAGGAGGTAGGATTTGTTACTTGCTGGCGCACCACGATATCCGGATGGAAATACATCGTCACGGCAATTAACACCCCTAAACCAATTTGACCGATTACTTTAAAGCGTCCGGCCAATCCTTCTTTATTCTTACGAAATACTTTGATGTAGTCATCTAGGAAACCAATTGCCCCCATCCAAACGGTCGTAATGATCATCAGGATGATGTAGATGTTATCTAACTTGGCAAACAATAAGGTAGGAATCAGGATACCGGCGATAATGATCAATCCCCCCATGGTCGGTGTTCCTTGTTTCTTTTTCTCCCCTTCTAAGCCTAAATCACGAATCGTTTCACCCACTTGTTTTTGATGCAACAAACGGATTAACCGACTACCAAATACCGTGGTTATAATTAACGAAACAATAACAGCCATGGCCGTCCGGAAGGAGATAAACTGGAACAATCCAGCTCCCGGAATATGAACATGTTCATTAAGCCAAGTAAATAAATAATATAACATCCAATCTAATTGATTTCGTTAAAAATTAGTTCCAATTCCTCTTTATCGTCAAAGTGGTTTTTTACCCCATTGATTTCCTGATATTTCTCATGGCCCTTACCTGCCACCAGAATAACATCGCCTTCTTGCGCCAGATGCACTGCAGCACGGATAGCCTCGCGACGGTCAGTAATGGAGAATACATTCTTGCGTTTATCTGTCGCAACGCCTGCCTCCATATCCTTAATAATCTGCGCAGGGTCTTCAGAGCGCGGGTTATCCGAGGTCAAGATCACCTTATCGCTTAAGCGAACGGCTACTTCGGCCATTTCTGGACGTTTTGTTTTATCCCGATCACCACCACAGCCTAACACCGTCAACACTTGCTGACCTGGCTTTCTCAAGTCCAAAATAGTTTCCAACACATTCTCTACCGCATCTGGTGTATGTGCATAGTCCACAATAGCGATTACACCATTCTTTGCACGAACGGTCTCAAAGCGACCTTCCGCTCCGGTTATTTCGCTAAGGGCTGTCAGCACCTTCATGGTTTCCTGCTCCAATAAAATGGCAGTACCATATACGGCAAGGATGTTGTAGGCATTGAAATGACCTACCAACTTCACCCATAGCTCTTGGTTGTCCATTTGCAGCAACATGCCGTCGAAATGGCTTTCCAGAATCTTTGCTTTGAAATCGGCTAATTGATGTAAGCCGTAAGTCTTGCGATGTGCGAAGGTGTTTTGAAGCATCACCGCTCCATTTTTATCATCGATATTCGTCAATGCAAAAGCATAACGATCTAAGTCGTCAAAGAACTTTTTCTTCGCTTTGATGTAATTCGCGAAGGTGCCATGAAAATCCAAGTGATCATGGGTAATATTGGTGAAAATACCGCCTGCGAAGCGCAAGCCAGCGATACGCTGTTGCACCACGGCATGCGAGCTTACTTCCATAAAGCAATAGTCGCAACCATCCTCCAACATCTCCTTCAGCAAGGCATTCAAAGAGATTGGATCCGGTGTGGTATGCGTGGAAGGAATAACACGATCGCCAATTTGATTCTGAACGGTTGACAATAATCCAACATGATACCCCAAACGGGTAAACAAATTGAACAATAAGGTCGCCACGGTGGTCTTGCCGTTGGTTCCTGTCACACCTACCAGCTTTAATTTCTTAGCAGGATTATCGTAGAAGTTGGCCGCAAATACACCCAACGCATAAGCTGAATCATCCACGAGGATGTAAGTCACGCCTTCCGCAATCTCTGCCGGATATTCTTCCAACATCACCACGGTCGCTCCTAGCGCCACTGCTTTTTCTACAAATAAATGGCCATCGGTTTGATGTCCGCGAACTGCTACAAAAGCACTTCCGGGCTCGGCCTTTCTGGAATCCAAGCATACCGAGGTCACCTCTGTTTCCAAAGAACCTTGGTAATCTTTTACCGGGATAGCGTGTAACAACTCTTTTAATAACATATTAATTCAATTCTATAAGTACTGCCGTTCCGGGCTTTAAACGCTGACCGGCAGCAAGGGATTGATTAAACACTTTTCCTTTACCACGTACGGTGGTTTTAAATCCAGCATTCTCCATCGCGAAAATCGCATCCACCAACCCCATACCCTTCACATTCGGAACAATACCTTCTTTATATTCATTTGCAGTAAACGCCACAGCGTTATTGCTGGATGAGCCGGTATCCGATTTTACGATCGCGTTCCAGTTCACCGATTTAATACCTAATAATTCATACACCTTGGCTGTCGCATCTTTAGAACCCCGTAGTGTATAAGGCACTTTCGAGCCACTGAAATTCACCTGGCGTTTATCCAACGTGCTATGTAAGGAAAGGTCATTGGCATACACCATATCCGCCAACTCGCGGAACACTGGTCCTGCCACCGAACCACCATAGTAGCCATTCCGTGGATTACGGATTACCACAATCATGGAGTACTTTGGATTTTCAGCCGGAAAATAGCCCACGAAAGAAGATTGATATCTTCTTGCGCCGTAGCCCCGTGAGCCATCGGCCATCTGCGCAGTACCCGTCTTACCTGCCGAAGTATAAAGCGGGCTACGCAGCCTTTTACCAGTACCCTCAGTCATCACCCCTTCCATCATTTTCTGCATTTTCCGTACGGCATCTTCTGAAGCAATTTGCTTGTTGATGACACGTGCTTCAAACTTTTGAACCGTATTTCCTAAATGCTGAATTTCTTTTACAAATAAGGGCGCCACCAATTTTCCGTGGTTTGCAACTGCATTTACCAAGGAAAGGGTTTGCATAGGTGTTAGCTTCAGCTCGTAGCCGTAAGCCATTTGCACCAAGGAAAGCTTGCTCCATGAGCGGCTATCCGGCATTTTAACCCAAGGTTTTCCCTCACCCGGAATCTGCAACCCTAGCGGATCATTCAACCCCCATTTATGCAGTTTACCGGTATATTTTTCTGGCGCATTGCCATAACTTTGATGAATCAACTTCGCAATCCCCACGTTTGAAGACTCCATAAACGCCTCTTTCGCGGTTACTCTAGATTTCTTCGGCGGATGTGAATCCCGAATGGTGTGGCCAGGAACTTTATAGGTACCATTGCCGATATCAACAATCGTGTTGGTGTCAATAAGCCCATCATCCAAGGCCACTAAGTAAGAAGCAATCTTGAAGGTAGATCCCGGATCGGCACCTTGCGCAATGGCATAGTTAAACTTCTCGCGGTACACGCCTTCAGCATCCCGGGTAAAGTTGGCTATCGCCCGTACTTCACCGGTATTTACTTCCATTAATATCACACAACCGTTATCCGCATTGCTTTGGATCAGTTGTTTTTCCAAGGCACGTTGTGCCATATCCTGCATATTCACATCGATGGTAGCAATAATATCTGCTCCATCGGTTGGTGCTACTTCCATTTCACGATTTACCGGAATCCAAACCCCACCGGCGATACGTTGCATCAACTGCACGCCGCTGCGTCCCTCGATATAATCGCCATAGGCTCCTTCCAATCCCACGCGCACGGTATCACCTTTGGTATTCTTATAACCGATGGTCCGGGCTGCCAGATTTGTAAACGGCAAAATGCGCTTGTTTTCGCGCACCGCAATCAGGCTACTGGAGTAGCGTTTTTTATTTTCTTTAAAACCTGTCAACAAGGGAAAGGTCTTTAACACTTTTAATTGTTGATGGCTTACCGCTCGTTTCAACAACACATAGCGATGTTTCTTTGCCCGTGCTTCCTTCAACTGCGTTAAATACTGGCGAGCCGATTTATCACCGAAGAACTTCGAAAGCTTAGCCGCCAAGGAGTCTACCCGCGCATTGAATACATCATTTTCCTCGGAAGGAATCGCCATCGCATCAAAGCGGATATCATACTCCGGAACGGAGGTGGCCAAGAGGCTCCCATCGTTAGAGTAGATGTTTCCACGCGCTGCTTCCACCACTCTTTCACGAATGGTTAAGCTGTCGGCAATTTCTCGCCAACGATCACCATCTACATACTGTAAATGCAATAGTTTTCCGAAAACCAATAAAGCACCAAAAACCATCAGGCCGAACGCCAGGTACACCCGAATTAATATGGACTTCCTAATATTCATGTGTTGGTTTTGTGTTTAAACTATTTGACTTCTTTTACTACTTGTATTTTGATTGGCGGTTCTGTTCTTTCTTTTAAGCCCAGGGTATCCGCGCGTTTTGCTATTTCAGTTTGTGTGGTCAGCTTCATCAACTCGGCGTTCAGCGATTTATAATCCCAGCTCAACTCTTTCACTTCCTTGCCCAGCCTGTCGATGCGGCGAACGGTATTTTCTGCTAGGTGTCTGTTCGATATATACAGCAAACCTAATAAGGCCAAAAAAGCCACAAATGGCAGGTTCTTCGCGACGAGGTAAGTCGAGATTTTATTTTGAGAGAAAATAGACTTCAGAAAATTCTCCGTCTCTTCAACCTTTTCCTCCAAGGCATCCGACATCTCCTCTTGTACTTCCTCGCTGAGCTCCTTATTTTTAATGGTATTCCTCGCCATAGATTCTCCTTATGCTTGTGATACCTTTTCCGCGATTCGCAACTTCGCGCTGCGCGCCCTGTTATTCTCTTGAACCTCTTCTTCGCTAGCCACGACGGCTTTTCTACTGATTACCCGAAAAGGCTTTATTTCATTACCGAAGAAATCTTTCTCCACCTCGCCTTTAAACTTTCCTTTCGCCATGAAGTTCTTCACTAAGCGATCTTCCAAGGAATGATAAGACATCACCACTAATCTTCCCGACTCCTTCAACACCCCTACCGTCTGTTCCAAGAACTCTTGCAAGGCTTCTAATTCTTTATTTACTTCAATACGCAAAGCCTGAAAAACCTGCGCATGGTATTTATGTTCTTTTCCTTTCGGCACCAATTTCTTGATGGCCTCTTTCAATTCTGCAACGGTATTAATCTCCTGGTTCAAGCGCGCTGTCACCACGGTCTTCGCTAAGGTCTTCGCATTGATAATCTCACCATACATACCGAAGATGCGATGCAACTCCTCCTCTGAATAAGTCGCCAATACCTTACGTGCATCCAGATCTGAAACCTGATCCATCCGCATATCCAAATCCGCATCGAAACGAATGGAGAACCCGCGATCTGCAGCATCAAACTGATGCGAGGAAACCCCTAGGTCAGCCAATATCCCATCGACGTTGCGAATACCTTCCAGGCGTAAGTAATTTTTTAAGAACCTAAAGTTTTGATGGATCAAGGTAAAGCGATCATCCTGCAAGGCATTTTTCACCGCATCCGGATCCTGATCGAAAGCGATTAATCGACCTTCCGGACCCAAGTGTTTCAAAATCTCTTTTGAATGGCCTCCACCCCCAAATGTCACATCAACATAAATCCCGTTTGGTTTTATAGCTAGTGCATCGATGCACTGTTTTAACATTACTGGTACGTGGTATCCAATTTCTTTACTCATTTTCCAATCCTCCAAAATCAAAACCACCCATTACTTCCTCGGCTAGTGTTGCAAAATCATCATCCATGTCAGCACCCATCAAGGCATCGTACTCAGCTTTTGCCCACACTTCAATCTTATCAAACTGACAAGCCAACACTACGTCTGATTGAATGCCTGCATACTCCAACAATCCCTTCGGCAACAATACCCGACCTGCAGAATCCAAGGATAGCTCGGTCGCCCCACGCATAAACTGACGAATGAAGTTTCTGTTTTTCGCATTGTACTGATTCAACTTCGAGAGCTGCATCATTTTTTTGTTCCATTCGTCTTTCGTGTAAATCACCAAATTCTTCTCAAACCCTCGGTTAACGACAAGCCCTTCCTGTTCCGCTTCCGGCAGCTGCCGTTTCAGCGAAGCAGGGACCACCATTCTTCCTTTGGCGTCCAGCTTACATTCAAATTCTCCGATAAGTTTTAGCATTCAGTATATGTCTACACTAATTTTAATGTAAAAGTATACACTTTCCCCCACAATCTCCCACTATCCCCCACAAAAAAGTTTTCCACATCAAGATACAGCCACAAAATCTACCCTCACATAGGCAAAAACACAGCATAATATTGAATTACAATAAATTAAAAATTGTATCAAAAACTCGGAAAAACACCAGTAATCATCGAAAAAACACCCGAACTCAACCGCAGCAAAGCCTGATTCACAAGGCAAGTGGTGGAAAGTGGGAGAAAATAAAATCAGCTAAATTTCTCGCCTTTTCATCAGCCATTTACCCTCTATTTTCAGTAATTTCTGATTCATTTTAGCTTAGCTATATATAAGGTATCGCTATCATGTGCTTCGGTTTCGGCATCTATTATGTATTACTATTTTAATTCTCGATTAATTCCAATAATTTTGTGCTTCTATAAAAACAGAGATTACCATGCACAGAACACATACTTGTGGCGAATTAAGATTAGCAGATATTGGAAAAACCGTAACCCTTAGTGGTTGGGTACAGAAATCACGCGATTTAGGAGGAATGACCTTCATCGATGTTCGAGATCGTTATGGCATCACTCAGTTGACCTTTAACAGCGATGATGATGAAAGCCTACGCGCTGCTGCTCGTGAATTAGGCCGCGAATATGTGATTAAAGCAACCGGTACGGTTATCGAGCGCTCTAGCAAGAACAGCAAGATCCCGACGGGAGAGATCGAGATTAAAGTAAGCCAATTGGAGGTCTTAAACGAATCCAAGCTTCCCCCATTCACCATTGAAGATGAAACCGACGGCGGTGATGATATCCGTATGAAATATCGGTACCTAGACATCCGTCGTAATCCGGTAAAGAACAGCTTATTGTTCCGTCATAAAGTTACTCAGGAAGTAAGAAACTACTTATCGAACCTGGATTTCTGTGAAGTGGAAACGCCTTATTTAATTAAGTCGACCCCAGAAGGAGCACGCGACTTTATCGTGCCTTCGCGCATGAACCCAGGTCAGTTCTATGCACTACCGCAATCGCCGCAAACTTTTAAGCAATTATTAATGGTAGGCGGTATGGACAAATACTTCCAGATTGTGAAGTGTTTCCGTGATGAAGATTTACGTGCCGATAGACAACCGGAGTTCACCCAGATTGACTGTGAAATGTCTTTCGTAGAACAGGAAGACATCCTGAATATTTTTGAAGGCATGACCCGCCATTTATTAAAGAACATCCACGGCATTGAAATCGATCAATTCCCACGGATGACCTTTGATGAAGCGATGCGTACCTATGGTAATGACAAACCGGACATCCGTTTCGGCATGAAGTTCGGCGAGTTAAATGCGGTAGCTCAACATAAGGAATTTGCTATTTTCAACAATGCAGAACTGGTGGTTGGTATTGCCGTACCAGGCGCTGCAGGCTATACCCGTAAACAAATTGATGAACTAATTGAGTGGGTAAAACGCCCGCAAGTAGGTGCTTCGGGTATGGTATATGCCAAATACGAAGCCGATGGCAGCCTTAAATCTTCGGTAGATAAATTCTACGACCAAGCCGATTTATTGAAATGGGCAGAAGTAACCGGCGCACAGCCTGGGGATTTGATCTTGGTATTATCTGGACCAGCCCATAAAACCCGCGCGCAATTAAGTGCCTTACGTATGGAATTAGGCAATCGCATGGGCCTTCGTAAGCCAGATGAGTTTGCTCCGCTATGGGTTATCGATTTCCCATTATTAGAATGGGATGAAGAAACCGGTCGTTTCCATGCGATGCACCACCCTTTCACCTCGCCAAAAATCGAAGATATGCCTTTATTAGATACCGACCCTGGCAAGGTTCGCGCAAATGCCTACGACTTGGTATTGAATGGTAATGAAATTGGTGGAGGTTCCATCCGTATCCACGATAAAGATATGCAAGCGTTAATGTTCAAGCATTTGGGCTTTAGCACAGAACAAGCACAAGATCAGTTTGGCTTCTTAATGAATGCCTTCCAATACGGGGCGCCACCTCATGGCGGCTTAGCCTTCGGATTAGACCGCTTAACAGCCATTTTAGGCGGCCAAGAAACCATCCGTGACTTTATCGCTTTCCCGAAAAACAACTCCGGAAGAGATGTCATGATCGATGCACCAGCTATTATTGCGAAAGAACAACTGGATGAATTAAGCATTAGCTTAAGCCCTGTTAGTAAATAAAAGTGCGCATCGTAGTTAAGTAAATATTAAATTATTATATTTAAAAGTTGACCGTTACCCGGTCAACTTTTATTTTTGCATACATCCTTCACATCACCCTATGGCACAATCGGTAGCAGATAAATTCCTTGAAGACAGTAAATCGAAATCTTTTGATCTACGCCATCGCCAGATTATCAATACGAATATTGACAAGTACAACCTGGCCTTCGAGCGTGGTATATCAAAATTTCAAGACCTGGAAAACTCCAAGAAGAAGGCCAACCTCATCAAATGGAAAACCATTGAGAACTTGGATCGCTACTTATTAGACTTTGAGGCTAATTTTACGCGCAATGGCGGCCAGGTCATCTGGGCCAATGATGCGGAAGAAGCCCGTCAGGAGATTGCCAAGATTATGGAGATGCATCAGGCCAAATCAGTGGTAAAGTCCAAATCGATGGCCACGGAGGAGATAGAGCTCAATCATTTCTTGGAGAAGAAAAATATTGAAACCATTGAAAGTGATCTTGGCGAATTTATTATCCAACTCTTAGACCAGAAGCCCTATCATTTCGTTACCCCTGCCATGCACCTCAGCCTAGAAGATATTGCCAAGCTGTTTCATGAGCGTTTCGAAACGCCCCTGGAAGCAACGGCCGAGGAGCTGACGATGAAGGCTCGTGAAATCTTACGTGAAAAGTATGCCGCCGCCGATATCGGCATCACGGGTGCCAATTTTCTGGTTGCCGATTCTGGAAGCATCGCGATTACCGAAAACGAAGGCAATGCCCGTTTAACGACGGCCTTCCCCAAGGTACATATTGCCGTGGTGGGTATCGAGAAGGTTATTCCGAGTATGAACGACTTAGATTTGTTCTGGCCCCTCTTGGCGAGCCATGGAACCGGACAAAACCTAACCGTATACAACAGCTTAATTAGCGGACCACGCAAAGCTGCGGAAGCCGATGGCCCCGAAGAAATGTACGTGATTCTCTTAGATAATGGGCGCAGCAATGTATTGGAACAAAAAGATCAACGCCAAGGCTTGTATTGCATCCGCTGCGGTGCTTGCTTAAACGTATGCCCTATTTACCAAAATATTGGTGGTCACACCTATGAAACTACCTACCAAGGCCCCATAGGTTCGCTGATATCGCCGCACCTCAACGGCATGAAGGAATTTAAGCACTTAAGCTATGCCTCTTCCCTCTGTGGAAAATGTACCGAAGTATGCCCGGTAGGCATAGACATCCAAAAAATGCTGTTATTGAACAGACGCGATGCCGTACAAGAAAACTTAAGCCCAAAGATGGAGAAGAAAGCCTGGGGCATGTTTACCTGGGCGATTCAAAAAAGACGAATCATCGATTTCTTCGGTGGTAAAACCAAGAATTTCTTTATCCGTAATTTCTTCAAGAAAGCTTGGGGCGAACAACGGGAGCTCCCTAAACTGGCCGATAAATCCTTCTCTCAACAGTATAAGGAGCGGAAGAAAAATAGTTAAGTTACCATGTATGTTCGCTAGCTTGGGTATTCCTGAAACTTAGCCGACAAGCTATGGAGGAGGAAGTTTTCGACAATGCTATTAAGGGGGGGTATAGGGAATGTGGGTTGAAGGCGGGTTTTGTTATTGTTTGATCAATGAGTGGTAGGCATACCTTCTAGGCCTTTTACGAAATAATGAAGGCCCCGCGATGACGGGGCTAGATAATAACGCTATTAAATCACTCCTGACCACACTTCTAAAGGCTTCATAAGTAGAAGCTTCTCCATGATCTCCGAATTCTAAAATTTGGTATATTTCATCCTTAAATAAATTTAAAAGTTCAATGGCATCTTTATAAATATGCGGATAACTGGGCTGAAGGATTAATAAACAAAAATCGACAAACATGCGGTCCTCTACAGCAATTTTTTGTTTTATTCGGACTAAAGTTCGACTTGATTTTTGTGTGTCCTTCCTGATTCCAATATTCCCTTTTAGCAAGAGTTGGTCAATATGTTTGAAATATGCATTTAATTCTTTTAAGGAAGGTTCTAAATGGATTTTATAATAGAGTATGCGCTTAGCTTCTTTTCGCCTTTTGTTTTCATCAATCAGCTGGTTGATGAAAAATAAGAATAAAACAATAGCTGGAGAAAGTACGGGTGCCCACCTTAACAGATAATCCGATGCTGTTATTTCGTGCAGCGTTTCTATTGAATTTCCAATAACCTCTTGAACCATAAACTCATCCTTCCGTTTTTCCAACAAAGCGCATTTTGGGATTCAATTACCCGCATTCTATTAATGGATTGGCATAATCCATCTGAAAGGTTATCACGCAAGTTGGATCGAAACACTTCATCTTTATCCTCAATAATAAATTTGTACTTCTTACTATATTGTGTTATCCCCAGCTTAAGGAAGCTATTAAATAATAAACCTAAATAAAAGGAAGGATTAAAGGAGGTGGTACCAGCAGGTATAATAAAACGAATGTTATGATATGCATCGTCTAAGCGATCTAAGTTTAATATCCGACGCAAATCCTCCCCTGCTGCTTCTCCTGAAAAAGAAGTCGCGTTTGGCGGCCGATAGGCTAACAAATTGATTATTTCGAGCTTATGTATATCCTTTTTTTCCATAACAACGACTGAGCAACCATGTTCAAGTAACAATAGTAAATATAGCGATTTAACTATGAAATACTGTTTGTTAATTATTAAATAATAGATAAGTAGTGTTTGTTCCTGCATTTTCATACTCAGCTTTCAGTATTGTTTTATTTTCAACCATTCTAAATCCCTTTCACTCCCCTTTCTCACCCGTATTAAACCCCTTTTGCAAGGGGTGAGAATTAAGTGTGAAAAGGGAGAAGGAAAAGAGAAATAAGCGTAATATCAACAACGGGCCAGCAGTTGCTGGCCCGTATATGTTTTTGTTAAATAAAGGTTTTATCTATGATTGATTGCATTGACGTACCGATCGGAGGTTTCTGCAACCAATAGCACACTTGCACAACATGCTGTTTACATAGGTTTTAACCATGTTTGATTGCATTGACGTACCAGTCGTTCGACTCCGCTCACGATGACAATACGATGACAGCAATACAATAAGCAAAAACTCCCACCCTGCTCTCATATCTCATATCTCAAATCTCATATCTAATCCAAATCCCTCGCGTTTTCCGCCATACGGATAAACTCTGCTCTGTAGCCTTCATCATCTTTTCCTTTGGCGGCTTTAGCGCGTGCAATTAAAGCGTTAAAGCTCGATCCCTGTTTATAGTCGGAGTTACGCAGCAGCATTCCGAATTCAGCAACGGCGGATGCAAATTGAAAATCGGCGCTTGCGGCTTCCATGGATTTACTTTGGTTGCTTACGACCACTTGTTGCAGTTTGCTTTTGTCGCTATCGGGATCTTTATAGCGGAATTTCACGGTAGCTAGTTCCTTATTTAAGGATCCTTTAGTTGAGGTTTTGTTTTCCTGGTATTTTAAGGGATCGACCGTACCGATGATGCTACTTTTCACACCGACAGGTACAATTTCATAAATAGCAGTTACGCTATGTCCTACGCCCATATCACCACCAAGCTTGGCATCGTTATTAAAGTCTTCGGCGGCTAGTAGTCGGTTTTCATAGCCCACCAAGCGGTATGCTTGCACATACGCCGGATTAAACTCCACCTGAATTTTAACATCTTTGGCCACCGTAAAAAGGGTAGCGCCAAATTCGGTAACCATGGCTTTTCGGGCTTCGGAAATATTATCGATATAGGCATAATTACCATGTCCTTTATTGGCGAGCAATTCCATTTTGCTATCCTTTAAATTCCCCATTCCGAAACCTAATACTGTGAGGTGCACCCCACTTTCACGTTCCTTACTGATTAAGTCTTCCATGTCTTTATCGCTAGATGCCCCCACATTAAAGTCGCCGTCAGAGGCTAGGATAATGCGGTTGTTTCCTTCTTTTTTATACTGTTCGCGGGCAATTTGGTACGCCATTTTCAAACCAGCACCACCGGCTGTACTTCCGCCGGCCTCCAATTCGTCAATTGCTTGTTTAATCGTCATCTTCTGACTTCCTGCGGTGCTTTTCAATTTAACACCTGCGGAACCTGCATAGGTGACAATAGCGACCTGATCCTGATCGCGCAATTGATCGACCAGCATTTTTAAGGATGATTTCACCAAGGGTAAGCGATTCGGGCCATACATAGAGCCGGAAACATCAATCAAAAAGACAAAGTTGGAAGCTGGCAGCTTTGCTGAAGGAATATCTTTTGCTTTCAGGGCAATGCGCAACAGTTGGTGCTCCTTGTTCCAAGGGGCGGTGGCCAATTCAGTGAGCATATTTACCGGATCGCCATTGGTTGGCGCTTTCAGGTTATATTGAAAATAATTAATCAATTCTTCGACACGAACCGCATCTTTAACCGGTAATTGACCAGCATTAATCATGCGGCGAACATTACTATAGGAAGCGGCATCCACATCGGCTGCAAAGGTAGACAAAGGATCCTTTACTGGCGATTTAAAGCCGTTTTCCTCAATATCTTGATAGCTTTCTGTATTGCTTTGTCGCGGCGCTATAATACCACCACGAATCATTACGCTATTTTGAACCGCTGGTTGCGACACTTTGGCGAGCATACCCGCCTTGTCTGTTACAACAAATTCTTCCAGTACCTGATTCGCGACAACTAAGGAAACATTGATCAGCTTCCGTTTTCCTACTTTCATAGTTTTGGTTTCATAGCCTATCATGGCAAATTGCAGTACGTCTTTATCGTCAACCATCAGGGAATAATTCCCTTGTTGATCGGTACTTACGGCCTTGGATGTCTTTAATACGGAGACGGTTACACCGGCAATGGGTTGTTTTGTATGGTTATCAGTAACCTGTCCGGTAATTTTTCGTTCGGTAGCCTGCGCGATTGTAAGCTGTACAAAAATCAGGCTGCATAATAGGATCAATTTTTTCATCGTGTGTTGATTTTCCCTAGGGATGCAGGAAAATCGAGATTTCCATAAACGAGAAAAAAAAATTATTTTACGCCTTGAAACACCTATTATCTTGTCAACGCGATTAACACTTTCCGACCAAGAACTGTTGAGCGCTTACCTTCGGGAAGGCGAGCTGTCCTATCTGGGTGATTTATTTCAGCGCCATAGTGAAATGGTTTACTATGTATGTCTTCGTTATTTTAAGGAGTCCGAGCGCAGTAAAGACGCGGTGATGCATATTTTCGAGGAGCTTATCGAGAAGGTGAAGAAGCAAGAAATCCAGGATTTTCCACGTTGGTTATATGTAGTGAGTAAGAACCATTGTTTAATGGAACTTCGGCGCCAGAAAAATAAAACAGAAATTGTTACAGATAATTTTGTGGAATTTGGTGTAAACCTGCATCAGGAGGAGAGTTATCAGGATCGTGAGGATCAGCTGTTGCAACTGGAAGCCTGTATTGCACAATTGGTCGAGAAACAAAAACAGAGTATTCAGCTGTTTTACATCGAGCAGAAATGCTATATGGAGGTTTCTGAAATTACAGGTTACAGTATGAACGAGGTGAAGAGCTTTATTCAAAATGGCAAACGCAACCTCAAAAACTGTATGGAAAGGGCAAGACATGAGTAATTTATTTGACATCCCTTATTTACGCAAATATGTAAACGGCGAACTTAGTAGCGCCGAAATGTATGCTATTGAGAAAGCTTCTCATGAGGATGAAATGCTTATGGATATCATTATGGGCTTGGAGGAAGAGAAAGCCCTAAAACAGTCTTTAGATCAAGGAAGCCTAGATGCCTTAATCTACGAAAGAACCCACCCTACGCCCGTTCGGCGCCTTCTGCCTTACAAAGCCCTAGGTATTGCGGCCTCCCTGCTTTTGGTTTTAGGCATTGGCACCATTTGGTGGCTAAATCAGCCGAAAGAAACGCAGGAATTAAGCATGGAAACGGCTTCCGCCCCCTTAGACGCCCCAACAGACACGACCTTAAACAGCATCATATTGGATAGCATTGATGATCCATTAGATAGTTTAGAACAATTAATTGCTGCCGCACCGATTCAAGAGGAACAACGCAACGCCACTGCTTTGCGCGCACCTCGCCAAAATAATAAACAGATTGTCGATTCGAAAAACAATAACCTACAGATTCGTCCGGATGTATTTCTCGACACCTCGGCTATGAAATTACCCGATAATTTGATAGCGAAGAACAATAGAATAGCAAGCCTTAACCAGGTGCAGGCGGAAGGGATTGCTGCGGACAACTCCTCCGTGATTATGATTCGGGGAGCCATGAAAAAAGAATCTCCGGCTCAGGAATCGGTCAGTCGGATGGCAAGCCCACAAGACTTAAAGAAGATTATCACTGGCGAAGTGCTTGATTTGTACTCCGGTCGCCCAATACCACAAGCCACCGTAAGAAACTTAAAAACGAATCAGGTGGTTGTAACGGACTCGTCGGGGAGCTTTATTCTGCCAGTCTCCTTAGGTAGCACAGAGCTTGAGATTTTATCCATTGGCTACAATGCCACCCAGTTAATAGCCAAGAACAACCAGAAGATTAAGTTGAAACCTGCCGAGAATATGCTCGATGAGGTGGTTATAGCCGGCCAAGGTTCCACACGAAACAGCATCAAATCTGAACCCCTTATTGGCTGGCGCGCCTATAAAAAATACATTAACGACAGCGCCAAGGAAACCCTCTATGGCCGCGGCGATGTGACCCTAGTTTTCGATATCTCCAATTTCGGCAGACCGATTGATATTCGTGTTATCAAATCGGTAAACAGCGCGCTAGATCAGCAAGCCATTCAAATTATTAAAAACGGACCAGATTGGAAAAAAGGCAATGATGGTAAGTTGATTGAGGTGAAGATTAGGTTTTAGAGTTTTTTTAAGTAGTTAGTAGGGAGTAGTTAGTATTTAGACTTTCCGGGCAATTTGTCATCGTGAGCGGAGTCGAACGATTGGTACGTCAGTGCAATTAGCAATGCATACCTACCTTAATAACAGCACCTTACACAAGTGTTTAAGCTGGTTAGCTCACCATGGCAGCTACCAATGATATGCTTCTAAGATATTGTTAATGAGGGCTTAAGGCATTATAGATTGCATTGACGTACCAGTCGTTCGACTCCGCTCACGATGACAATACTTGCCGGCACGTAATATAAAGCGGGCCGCAGTTTACTAGCAAAGCTTAACAAGCAATGCCACTTCATGTCATCACCTTCCAATAAAATTTGTAAACATTTTACCTTCTCACGATGACAACACGATGACAACACTTGCCACAACGTAAAACAAAGCGATGACAAACTTCTCAAATCTCACATCTCATATCTCACATCTCCATCCTAGCCATTGGCGTTACATCTTGGCCTACGAAATCTTTTGCTAAGAACTTATGATAGCCGGCGATGGCGATCATGGCGGCGTTGTCGGTGCAGAATTCGAATTTGGGGATAAACACGTTCCAATTGTACTTTTCGCCCATGGCGAGGAGGCTGCTTCGCAGGCCGGAGTTTGCAGACACACCGCCGGCGATGGCGATATCTTTGACGCCGGTTTGTTTGGCGGCTTTCTTCAGTTTATTCAGCAGGATGGTTACAATGCGGTCTTGCACGGAGGCACAGAGGTCGTCCATGCGTTCTTGCAAGAAGTTCGGGTTTTCCTTCAGCTCATCACGCACTAAATAAAGAATGGCTGTTTTGAGGCCTGAAAAGCTAAAGTTAAGTTCCGGAATTTGAGGCTCCGGCAATTTAAATGCTTTAGGATTGCCTAATTTGGCGTGTTTATCGATCAGGGGTCCTCCGGGATAAGGGAGGTTTAATATTTTCGCTGTTTTGTCGAAGGCTTCACCGGCGGCATCGTCCAGGGTTTCACCGAGGAGTTCCATTTCGAAATAGTTCTTCACCAAAACGATTTGGGTATGCCCTCCAGATACGGTTAAACACAGAAAAGGGAACTGAGGTTTGGGCTCTTCAATAAAATGGGCAAGGATGTGTGCCTGCATATGGTTGACCTCAATCAGCGGGATTCCCATGGCCAGGGCGAAGGACTTTGAGAAGGAAGTTCCTACCAATAAGGAGCCTAAAAGTCCAGGGCCGCGGGTAAAGGCGACTGCATCTATGTCTTTTTTGCTTATTTTTGCTTCAGCAATGGCTTGATCCACGGTAGGAATAATATTCTGTTGGTGCGCACGGGAGGCAAGCTCCGGAACGACACCCCCATATTTTGCATGGATTGCTTGACTCGCGATAATATTTGATTTAATTTCGCCGTCTATACATATAGATGCGGAAGTTTCATCGCAGGATGATTCTATACCTAGTATAATAGCCATTGTAGAGGGATGTATTAATAAAGCACAAAAGTATCAAAAAAATACTTAAAATAACGTTGTATAGCTTGCTTGGCTTCATAGCCATGCTATGCCTGCTGGTATTTGCCCTACAGTTTGCTACGGTACAAACCTTTGTCACAAAAAAAGTGGCCAATTATCTTTCCAAAGAGCTTAAAGCCAGCGTTTCGATTGAGCATGTCTATTTCCGTCCCTTTTCTGATTTACGCTTGGAAGGTTTTTCCTTAGCCGACCCGAAAGGCCAAACGATTGTTTCTGCGGAAGCGGTACAAGCAAACCTAATGCTGCGTCATATTTTGGAGAACAAAATTGTGCTGGAAGAAATCACCTTACAAAAAGCTTATGTTGATTTTCAGGTGTATAAAGACAGTAGCAACTTCAAGTTTTTAATCGACTACTTCAACCCGAAGAAAAAAGAGGAGGGCAAAAAAAAGAAACCTATGCAATTGAAATTGCATAACCTCAACTTGGTAGACAATCACATAAAAATAAAAAATCACACACAGCGCCATCATCAGCGTGGTGTTGATTTCTCGGATATAGAATTGCAAGATCTGCAGCTCCAATTGGCGCATATCGAACAAGATTCCTCATCCTTTAAAACACAGATCAAGAAACTTTCCCTTCGGGAGAAATCAGGCTTTGAGATTAAGAAATTAGTGGCACAGGCAGCAATCAGCAATACTTTTATGGAGTTTGATGATTTAGATCTGCAAACAAATCGCTCGCAAGTGGGACGCTACTTAAAGTTTTCCTACGCTGATTTTGGAGCCTTTGGCGACTTCATCAAGAAGGTGCATATTGCAGCGACCATGGATGATGTGTATGTAGATTCGCGGGATATTGAATATTTTGCTCCGGATCTGAAGTTCGTGCAGTTTAAAGCAAGCGTTCCGCAGGCCACTGTTGATGGCACCGTAGCCTTCTTAAAAGCGAAAAACGCATACATTAAAACCGGAAAGGAAACCTTATTACGGGGCGACTTTTCGATTAAAGGACTTCCGGACATCAATAAAACGATATTCGATTTTCAAGCGGAAGAACTGCAGACTTCGGCCAAAGACCTAGAGCTCCTGATTCCGCAACTGGCCAACCGTAGCAGCTTTCAGCTGCCGGAACAATTGCATCGCTTCGGACAATTGAGCTTTAACGGAACCTTTGAAGGTCTTTATAACTTGTTTAGTGTTAAGGGTGATTTTAAAACCGCATTAGGAAATTTAAAGACCGATGGAAAAGTAAACCTGCAAGGTGAGATTCAATACGAAGGACAGATGGCTTCGCCAGAATTCAATATCGGTGAATTGCTGCAGAGTAAGAGCATCAAGAAAACCGGCTTCGACATGCACTTCGACGGGCAAGGGCTAGCCTTTAGCCAGATGAATCTGCAATTGGACGGCTATTTAAGGCATTTTGAATTTGGCGATTACCGCTACGACAGCCTGCAAGTGAATGCCCTGCTTGACAAAAAGCGAATTGAGCTAATGGGTTTTATTCAGGACCGCAACCTGCAATTGAATTACCAGTCGAATATAGACCTACAGCATGAGGAAACCATTTATGTGGTGGATTCTGAAATCGAATACCTCAACCTCAAGCGGATGGGCTTGGTGGAAAAGGACAGTATCGTAATTTTCAACTCGCATATTTTAACGAATCTGAGTGGAAATAACCTCAACAACCTGAACGGTGATCTCCTGGCACAAGAGATTAACATGCGTACGAGCAAAGGCGATTTTACGGTGAATGATCTATTTTTCTCGGCAGAGGGAAATCAAACCGACAGGCTACTCACCTTGCGTTCTAATGTTATGGACGCTGAAATGAAAGGGGTTATCGATTTGAATACCCTTATCCCCTATTTTAAAGCCTTGGCTATGCGCTATGCGCCGGCGATTGGCTTGAGTACAGAACCCTATAATCCGCAGATATTCGACATAAAGGTGAATGTAAAATCTTTCGAACCGGTTTCTGCCTTCCTAGACCCGACCTTAACACTGGAGGATGGTGCCAGCCTAGAAGCCCATTTCTCTTCGGAAGAATATACGGCGCAGTTCAAGGCTTTTAGCCCCCTATTAAAATATCAGGGCTTTAACCTGGAAAACTTGACCATTACTGAAAATGCCGATCAAAAGGCCTTCTCTTTAGACCTCACCGCCGACAAGCTCTTTTTAAGCGACAGCATTTTTGTGCGTGATATTGAAATCAACAATATGCTTTCCAACGACAGCTTGCTGTTCAGCATTCGAGGAGCCAATGAAGCGGACTTAAATTATTTGCGCCTAAATGGCGACATCCATTTTGCCCATAATAAGCCTGCCTATATCCATTTCAATAAATCGGCCATTATTATCAACCAAGAAGCCTGGTCGTTAAATACCGATGCAGAGATGCGGGTATCTAAAGGGAAGTTTTACTTGAACAATTTAATTGCCAGCCAAGGCCAGCAGAAGGTCGTTTTCAATGGTGTGCTTTCTAATGAGGATGATCAATTAAATGTGAACTTCAGCCGATTCAACCTGCATTCCTTGGCGGCGATCCTGCGGCCCATCGGCATTCGGCTAGACGGTGAGTTAAATGGTGATATTGAGGTGCACTCGGTTTTCAAAAAGCCATACCTTTCGGCGAATGTGCAAACTACCCCTTTGGTGTATAACCAGATTCCCATTGGGCAATTAAAATTATTGGCAGATTTCGACCCGGCGAGCAAGCAGGCGAACCTGGATATTCAGTTATTGGATGAGCTCAATAAAGGATTAACCTTGAAGGGAACCTATCAGATTGGACAGACGGATCAGGAGTTAAATTTATCGGGCAAGCTGAATGAACTGGAGCTTATTTTGTTTCAGCCCTTCGTGCGCAATTTAACCTCACAATTGCAGGGTAAAATGAATGCAGACATTCAAATTGGGGGAACTCTAAGACATCCCTTATTCAATGGTATAGCCCGCATACAACAGGCTTCCTTTGTGGTGAACTACCTGAAAACACCGTATGTGCTGAACAACCAGTCTGTGCTATTGGACAAGAACAATATTATGCTGAGCAACCTGACTTTTCAGGATAAGCAAGGGCATCAAGCCGTAGGCAATGGCATTGTAAACCTCAATAAGCTGAGCAATCCTTATATCGATGTGGATGTATTGACCAACAACACCATGATCTTAAACACCACGTATAAGGATAATAACCTGTATTTCGGGACAGCCTATGCGACAGGCTCCTTTGCCTTTAAAGGACTTACCTCGGCGATAGACATTAACATCAAGGCTCGTTCGGAAGATAATACCTCCATCACCATTCCTTTTAACTCGGCAATGACGGTTACCGATAGTGACTTTATCTACTTCGTTAGTCCTGATTCCAGCAAAAACAAACAACAGGAATCTAAGTACTTCCTGAAAGGGATGACCATGAATATGGACCTGGAGCTTACTCCCGATGCTGAAGTAAACTTGCAAACCGACCTGGGATCCTTAAAAGGAAATGGCGCCGGGGAGATAACGTTAAAAGTATCGAGCTTAGGTGATTTTGAGATGTTTGGCGATTATGTGGTAAACTCTGGTAAATTCCACTTTACAGCGCAAGACTTTTTCAACAAGTTTTTTGATATCAAACAGGGTGGTACCATCCGCTGGACCGGATCACCTTCAGGAGCAACCGTAAATATGACGGCTATTTATCAACAGCGTACCTCCATTCGTCCTTTATATGATGCTGCCGGTCGGGCCGGTCAGGATGAGCGCGTGATGGCTCAGGCGGATATGAATATTAAGGGTACTTTGAGCCAGCCGGATGTTTCTTTCGACTTAAACTTCCCGCAAACCCCTTATGTGAAGGATGAGCTGCAAGCTTACCTCAGTGATGCCAATAACGTGAACCAGCAAGCTTTGAGTTTAATTGTTCGCCGCAGCTTTACCGCAAGCTCGAACAATGAAATAGGTCGCGAGGTTAACAATACCCTCTTATCTGCAGGGACGGAAATTGCCTTCAATCAGTTGAATAATATTCTAGCACAATCCTTAAATATAGATTTCCTGGATTTCAACATCCGTTCATTGAATGATGCTTCTGCTTCTGTGCGTTTCTTTAACGATCGTTTGGTATTGACCGGAGGTATTGTGGATCGACGGAATATTGTGTCTACAGATTTGACCTTCTTCTCGAATAAGATTGCCACGGATGCGGAAATGACCTTCAAGCTAAGAAGGGATGGTAATTTAATGTTTAGGGCTTATAACCGTCTCAACACCCGGAATATTCTGTTTACACCTACTGATGATTACATCAATGCGGTGGGTTTGGTATATCGTCAGGAATTCAACACCCTGGGTGAGTTCTGGCGGAAATTATGGAACTGGAATGGAAAAAGAATAGACCTTCCGGTAAAACCTATCGTTGAGCCCGATAGCAGTAAGCACTAATGAGCTTTCGGTAAAAACAATACAACAAGGGTTTCCCATTCGTCTTCCAAACTTCCCTTAAATTCAGGTTGCTTTGCCCGATTGTACCAATAGCGTGCATTCCATAAATCTTCTTCGACCCGATGTAAATAGGCATGCACATGGGCGGATGCCAAATCGTCTAGCTGATCGACTAAATCATGAGCTTGCTTCCATTGGTCTTTCCCGTCATACCATAATGCCTGCAATTGTACAGACCAAGATGGCGATGGATGGTTTTGTGTTAAGCTGCTTTTAAAATCTTGTAAGGTCATTGTTAAAAATAAGTTTTCCTGATAGGTTATGCAAAAATACTGAGTTTTTCCTATTGCTTCTTTATGCTGTGACGCTTGATTTCCGTAGCTTTCCATTGTGTAATTTTGAAATCATTAGTTTCCCAATAAGGAAATTCTTACCTTTAAATATTATTTGCAATGAATCCGAAATTTAACGTCGAATTTTTAGATGAAGCCATAGAGTTTTTAGAACAACTGGATAAAAAAACCAGAGAGAAAATCTTCTACAATATTATAAAATCACAATGCTCAAATGACCCAGAACTCTTTAAAAAATTAAATGACAATATTTGGGAATTTCGGACAGTTTACAACAAAAAGGATTATAGACTTTTTTCTTTTTGGAGCAATACAGATATTGGAATAACATGTGTAATTGCAACCCACGGTATTTTGAAAAAGACGCAAAAAACACCTTCCAAAGAAATTAAAAAAGCAGAAAAATTAAGGAAAAAGTATTTTAAAAATTGTTAAAACAATTCAACAAGATGGCAGAAAAAATCAAAACCGTATCGCTTGAAACCATGCTGGACAAACATATTGGAAAACGAGGCACAAAAAATCGTGAGAGGTTTGAAAACGAGCTACGAATTGACTTATTAGGGCAAGCTATAAAACAAGCAAGAGAAGAACGAAAGCTAACGCAGGAACAGTTAGGAGAGCTTGTTGGGGTAAAGAAATCTCAAATTTCAAAAATCGAGAATAGTTTAAAAAATGCAAGGCTTGATACCATCTTAAAAGTATTTGAAGCTTTGGGCGCAAAGGTAAATTTCACTGTAGAACTAACCTAATTTAGTGTTGCATTTTGTTGAATTCCCAAATTCGCAATAAGAAGGGCTAGGATCCGGCTATTAATCCGCAAATAATTGCATCTTTTAGGCCTTAGTACATTAAAAATCATTAACTTTATCGGCAAAATAATCGAAACATTATACTTTAAGATGAGTGCAGACATAAACAAACTTGAACACGTTGCTTCGCAAGTAAGAAGAGACATTGTTCGTATGGTGCATGCTTGTCAATCGGGACACCCAGGGGGCTCTTTGGGTTGTACAGATTACTTTGTAGCATTGTACTTCCACGCGATGAAACACGATCCTTCATTCAATATGAATGGGGAGGGTGAAGATTTATTCTTCTTATCAAATGGACACATTTCTCCTGTATTTTACAGCACCTTGGCAAGAGCTGGTTATTTTCCAGTAAGCGAATTAGCGACCTTCCGTAAAATTGACTCCCGCCTACAAGGGCACCCTACGACCCATGAAGGCCTTCCAGGCATTCGTGTAGCTTCTGGATCTTTAGGCCAGGGCTTATCGGTAGCGATTGGTGCGGCCCAAGCAAAAAAATTAAACAAGGATAACAACCTGGTTTATGTGCTTATGGGTGACGGAGAATTGCAAGAAGGACAGGTATGGGAAGCTGCTATGTATGCCCCTCATAACAAAATGGACAACATTATCGCTGCAGTGGATTATAACAATGCGCAGATTGATGGTTCAACCGAGGATGTGCTTTCTTTAGGCAATTTACGTGCTAAATGGGAAGCGTTTGGTTGGGACGTGTTGGAAGTAGCTAAAGGAAACGATATGGCTTCTGTAGTTGCTGGTTTAGATGAAGCTAAATCGCGTACGGGCAAAGGAAAACCTGTTATGATTCTATTGCATACCGAAATGGGTAATGGTGTAGACTTCATGATGGGATCGCATAAATGGCATGGTGTTGCTCCAAACGATGAGCAATTGGAAAGTGCCTTGAACCAAATTCCAAGAACAATAGGCGATTATTAAGAATTAAAGACCTTGGCTGAGGAACCGGGAGCAATCCCCAACCTGCTTAGACTTCACAACATGAAAAAATATACATTTACAGAATCAAAAGATACGCGCTCAGGATTTGGTGCCGGCTTATTAGAAGCAGGGAAACAAAACGAGAATGTTGTTGCGCTATGTGCTGACTTGATCGGTTCATTAAAAATGAACGACTTTATAAAAGCTTACCCAGAGCGTTTCTTCCAAATTGGAATCGCAGAAGCGAATATGATGGGTATTGCTGCAGGATTAACTATCGGTGGTAAGATTCCGTTTACCGGAACGTTTGCGAACTTCTCTACCGGCCGTGTATATGACCAGATCCGCCAATCGATTGCCTACTCGGGCAAGAATGTAAAGATCTGTGCTTCACACGCTGGCTTAACCTTAGGAGAAGATGGTGCTACCCACCAAATTCTTGAAGATATCGGTTTGATGAAAATGCTTCCGGGCATGACGGTAATCAATCCATGTGACTTCAACCAAACAAAAGCTGCTACTATTGCGTTAGTAGACCATGAAGGACCGGCTTACTTACGCTTTGGCCGTCCTGTTGTTCCTAACTTTACGCCTGCAGATCAGAAATTCGAGATCGGCAAGGCTGTAATGTTAAACGAAGGTACAGATGTTACGATTATTGCTACAGGCCACTTGGTATGGGAAGCCATTCAAGCGGGTGAGGAATTGGAAAAAGCGGGCATTAGCGCGGAAGTAATCAATATCCACACCATTAAGCCGTTGGATGAGGAAGCTATCCTTGCCTCTGCAGCAAAAACAAAATGCGTTGTTACCGCGGAAGAACACAACCGTTTAGGAGGTTTGGGCGACAGCGTAGCACAAGTATTAGCAAAATCTTTACCTACTCCACAAGAGTTTGTAGCGGTAGATGATAGCTTCGGCGAGTCAGGTACCCCAGCTCAATTGATGGAAAAATATGGTTTAACGGCTGCCGATATTGTGAAGGCGGCGAAAAAAGTAATTAGCAGAAAATAATCCAATATGGAAGACTCCCTGATCATTGCAAAATTTGCCGATGAGAAAACGCGTGAAGAAGCCTTCCGCGAGCTCTTGAAGAAATACCAGCAAAAGATCTATTGGCACGTCAGAAGAATGGTTATTGACCATGACGATGCCGATGATGTGGTGCAGGATATTTTTATCAAGGTATGGCGCAATCTCGAGAAATTCAGGGAAGATTCGCAATTGTATACTTGGCTGTATCGTATTGCAACCAATGAATGCATTACTTTCTTAAACAAGAAAAAACAAAAGCAGAGTGTTTCATTGGATGATGAAAGCTCTGCTTACTTAGCAGATAGCTTGGCCGATGGCTCTTACTTCAATGGCGACAAGGCGCAATTGAAACTACAACAAGCCTTATTGATCTTACCAGATAAACAACGCTTGGTTTTCAACATGAAGTATTTTGAAGACATGAAGTATGAGGAAATATCGGAAGTGCTAGGCACCAGTGTCGGCGCCTTAAAAGCCTCCTATCATTTGGCTGTTAAGAAGATAGAGAACTTTTTTGCCACTCATGATTAAACCTTTGGGGTAAATTAATATCTATTAGTGTACTATGAAAGAAAACAACACATATTACGACAACATGGAAAGCAACAACTTGCCTGATTCGTTGCGTGTTAACCCTTTCATTGTACCCGACAATTATTTCAATGAACAAACCAATAGGCTGTTGTTCTTCGCAAAATTGGACCGTACAAGCAAGGATCAACGTGCTGGTTTCACTGTTCCCGAAGGATACTTCGAGCAGTTGAGCGAACAAACGCTGGCGCAAGCCAATATAGACCAGCTGCATGCAGAATCTGGGTTAGCAGTTCCAGCCGATTACTTTACGGATTTATCCGATCGGATCCTCGCACAGGTACAAATAGACCAATTGCAGGAAGAACAATTCACCGTACCTCAAGGTTACTTTGAGGACCTTAGTCAGAACATTATGGCCAAGGTGGAAGAAGAGAAATTACGTGACTTGGTACAAGAACCAGGGTTCAGCGTACCGGAAGGTTACTTCGAAACTGCAACAGATGATATTTTTGCATCTATTGCGGTGGCTGATTTGAAAGAACACGTGCAAACCGATGGTTTCGCTGTTCCGACGGGCTATTTCGAAGGATTATCGACTTCTATCTTAGATCAGGTTCACGACAAGAAGGTGATCTCGATGCCAAGCGCTCAACCGCAAGCCACGGAAGGCAAAAAGGTAAATCGCATAGCTTGGATTGGTGCAGCGGCCGCTGCTTGTGTAGCTGCTTTTGTGGGGGTTTCTACCTTCACCAATAATCCAGAACAAGGGCTAAGTGCGCAGGCTACAGCACACGCGGTGTCATTGGATGATATTCCGGAAGAGGAAATCCTAAATTACCTATCCAGTTATTCAGATGGTTCTGATTTGGGATATTATGCGGAGTACATCTATGAACCTGTTGATTCGGATGGCATTGGTAGCCAAATCGATGACAAGGAATTAGAAGAATACTTAAATTATACATTGTAATGGTTCGTTTGAAACATATTTTTACGACAATTCTTTTGGCCTGTATATTTTGTTTTTCAGCAAATGCGCAGTCACGTCAAGATAGATTTGAGGCAATTGAGAACCAAAAAGCTGCTTTTATTACCAAACAATTACGCTTGACCCCTGCTGAAGCCCAGCAGTTCTTTCCTTTATACAATCAGTATATGAAAGAAATAAGGGATTTAAAATCCCAAAAAAGCCGAGGGGCAGGTCAGGTACGCGGCAATTCAAATTCTTTCAGGCCAGGGAATGATGCGATTTCTTTCGATGCGAAAGAAGTAGAGATCAAAAGAAACTACCGCTCGAAGTTTAGCGATGTGGTGGGTGCCTCCCGTGCGTCTCAGTTCTTTTCTGTAGAACAAGAATTTATTGAATTACTGTACAAAGAGTATAAAGATCGAAAACACAAAAACTAAATATAAGAAGCTCTTCACCTGAGCTTCTTTTTTGTTTTGAAGCCTATTTTTATACATTTTATTTAGCTTGTTGATCATCTTCCTAGTACAGGAAGATTTTCCAGCATATCCCCCTATCATGATTAGTAACAGAGAATTATTTTTAAAGAATACAGCACAGACTTCGGAGTCGCCACGCTTAATTGAAGTGGAACGTGCCGAAGGAATTTATTTATATGGCCCGAATGGCAAGTCTTATATGGATTTGGTGTCCGGATTCAATGTCAGCAATATCGGTCACCGACATCCACGTGTGCTGGCAGCCATACAAGATCAGTTGGACAAATTTATGCATGTCACCGTCTATGGCGAATTTGTGCAAGCCCCGCAGGTTCAGCTGGCCACAGAACTGCTTGCCGTATTGCCAGATAGTTTTGGTTCGGTTTATTTCACCAATTCAGGCGCCGAAGCTGTGGAAGGGTCGATGAAGATTGCGAAGAAATTTACAGGCCGCCGGCAGCTTATTGCGGCGAAAAAGGCCTACCATGGCAGCACCCAAGGGGCATTGAGCCTCATTGGCGATGAAGCCTATCGTGAAGCGTATGCGCCATTGCTCCCTGAGATTAAGTTCATTGATTATAATGAAATGGCCGATCTCAATCAGATTAACACCGAAACCGCCGCTGTAATCGTAGAGGCCATTCAAGGAGAAGCTGGAGTTCGTGTTCCGGAGAAAGCTTATATGCAGGCCTTACGGAAGCGTTGCGATGAAACTGGGACACTATTAATTTTCGATGAAATACAAACTGGCTTCGGCCGTACCGGAAAGCTCTTTGCCTTTGAACATTATGATATAGTTCCTGATATTTTAATGCTTGCCAAAGGAATTGGTGGCGGTATGCCATTAGGTGCTTTTGTGGCGCGTAAAGAAGTGATGGATGTGATAAAAGCAAATCCTATGCTTGGCCATATCACTACCTTTGGTGGTCACCCGGTAAGTTGTGCTGCGGCACGTGCTTCCCTCGCCGTTATTCAGGAAGAGCAGCTCGTCGAACAGGTAGCAGCTAAAGCCGCCTTGTTCCGTGCAGAACTGGACATATCGCAGATTCAAGAAATCCGTGGATTAGGCTTAATGATGTGCTTGCAATTGGAAAACTTCGACCAGGTATATGCCGTAAGTAATTACTGTGCTGAACAAGGACTTATCATCGACTGGTACCTGCATTGCGAAACGGCCTTACGTATTGCCCCTCCCCTTACCATTAGTGAGGAAGAAATCAAAACGGCCTGTAAAATAATCCGGGAGGCCATTGTCAAATTTTGCTAGTTTCCTTATCTTGTATAGGTAAAATCAACCTAGAAGAAGTAAACCATGAATGCAAGACGAGATTTTTTAAAGAAAAGTATATTGACAATAGGCGGAACAGCAATAGGAACTAGCTTATTGCATGCGGAGGATTTTAGTGACGGTGCGGCTCGCGGTGGAATAAACATCCAACCGAATGATGTTATTTTGTTTCAGGGCGACTCGATAACAGATGCTGGCCGAAATAAGGAAAACCTGCAAGCCAACGATATGAAAGCCTTCGGATCGGGTTATGCCATGATTGCTGGCGGTGTGCTGCTCAACAGATGTGCAGCAAAAAATGTGAAAGTCTATAACCGCGGAATCTCAGGTAACCGCGTTCCAGACCTACTGAACCGTTGGCAAAAGGATTGCTTGGATCTGAAACCAAATATCCTATCCATATTAATTGGGGTGAATGATTTCTGGCGGACGAAGGATCGCGGTGCGAATAACTCGCCAGAGCAATACAAAGCCCAGTACAAGGAACTATTAGAAAAAACATTAACGGCCTTGCCACAGGTTAAACTGATTATTGGTGAACCATTCGGGGTTAAAAATGTAAAACATATTACCGATGACTGGTTTCCAGAATTCCCGAAATATCAGGCTGCAGCTAGGGAATTAGCCAAAGAATTTAAAACCGCATTTATCCCCTATCAGCAGGTATTTGACCGGGCATTACAAGCCAATACAGGCGACTATTGGACGACCGATGGCGTGCATACTACTTGGGCAGGGGCGAACCTGATGGCTGAGCAATGGCTAAATCAGGTGAAGATCTAAAAGAATAACATAAAACAAGTGCGGGGTTTCAATTGAAACCCCGCACTTGTTTTATGTTATTTACAAGACCCGTACTAACAGGCCTTTGAGGTACTCTCCTTCTGGAAAGGAAGCCCGTACCGGATGGTCTTCAGGTTGGCCGTATTGATAGATAAATTGAATCTCCTTGCCCGCATCTAATGCCGCCCAAGCAATCACCTGTTTATATGTATCGATATCCATGGCACCCGAGCAGGAGAAGGTAGCTAACAATCCTCCTGATTTCAATAATAGTAATCCTCTCCGGTTTAAATCCTTATATGCCCGCGAGGCTTTCTCTAAAGTAGAGCGCGAAGGCGCATACTTTGGTGGATCGAGCACAATCAGATCGAATACTTCGCCCTGTTCGCCCAATTCACGTAAATATTTATTCACATCAGATTGTACAGCATGATGCTTCTCGGCATCAAATCCGTTGGCTGCAACATTACTTTTCAGCGTTTCGATGGCCAAGGCAGAGCTATCGACCGAAGTCACGGAAGCAGCCCCCGCACGGAAGGCATTCAAGGTAAATCCACCGGAATAGCAGAAGCAATCTAAAACCCGCTTTCCTTTTACATATTTGGCAGTGATGTGCCTGTTATCGCGTTGATCGCAATAGAATCCCGACTTCTGTCCTTCCACAATATTCACCTGATAATGGATACCATTTTCAATAATATCGACAAAGGAAGGTGGCATTTCACCGGAAAGCAAACCATTGGTATCGGCTAGTCCTTCGTGTTCCCGTGATTTCAAGTCACTACGCTCGTAGATTCCTTTGGGTTGAAGTAGCTTATTCAGCTCATCAACAAGAATAGGTTTTATCTTTTCGATACCTGCGGCATGCACTTGAATAGAAATGAAATCGGCGTATTTATCGGCAATTAGACCGGGTAAAAAATCAGCTTCCGCGAATACCAAACGAAGGGTATTGTTTTCATCGTGAAGCAAGTGCCTGCGATGATTTACGGCCTTTTGTAGTCGCTCGCGCCACCACTGCTCATTGATCTCCTTTCGGGGATCCCATTCCAAGAGTCGCACGGCAACACGCGAATTCGCATTGTACATTCCGTAAGCAATAAACTCTTGATCTTGATTATAAACAGAGACGATATCTCCATTTGGGGTTGGGGCAGAAATTGACGCTATTGCGCCTGAAAACAACCATGGGTGTAGTTGCCAGGCCGCCTTATCCTTACCTTTGTTGAGGATTATTTTATTCATCGCTGCAAAAATAAATAGAATTGAAAAAAAAATATTTATCTACAGCGGTTTTTTTTTCTAAAAAAATTACAGAAGAGGCATCCTTTCGAATGCCTCTCCTTATAAAAAAATGGATTAATTGTTCACCAATAAATAGGTTTTAAACGTATGATAATCAACCGGCAACTCCGTTGTCTGCTTGGAACGGCCAGCTAATTCTTCAGCGCCTTCAGGCAGCTGCACATGGCTGTATACTTCTGGTTGGATAGCCTCCGGAAACTTACAAGGATGCGCTGTTGACAAAAACACCGAGGCATAGGTACCAGGATGATCGGCACGGTACGCCTGCGAAGCTAAATAGGCAATTGCCGTATGCGGACAGGCTACATATTTATATTTTTCGTATAATTCGGCCATGCCTGCTAAGGTCTCTTCATCCGTATATGTATAGGAACTTAGCATCCCTTTAAGTTGGGAAGTATCTTGTTGGAATAAGTCTTGAATTCTCACCCAGTTGCTTGGGTTTCCGACGTCCATTGCATTCGCTAAAGTCTGGATGGAAGCTTTGGGTTCATAGTTTCCAGTTTGCAAAAAGCGGGGAACTGTATCATTGACATTGGTAGCTGCCACGAAATGTGATACGGGTAAGCCCATTTTATAAGCTAATAAACCAGCACCAATATTACCAAAGTTGCCACTTGGCACCGTAAATACCACTTCTTTCATTCCTTGAGATTTCAACTGGGCATAGGTCCAGAAATAATAAAAGGTTTGGGGAATCAAGCGGGCGATATTAATGGAATTAGCAGAGGTTAAGCGTAGAGCAGCATTTAGATCTTCATCATTAAAAGCTTGTTTTACCAAAGCCTGGCAATCATCAAAAGTCCCTTCTACTTCTAAAGCACGAATATTCTGACCGTTGGTTGTTAACTGCTCTTCTTGGACTTTGGATACTTTGCCCTTCGGGTAAAGAATGGTAACACGCGTACCTTCAACCCCTAAGAAACCTAGAGCCACGGCACCTCCGGTATCTCCGGAAGTAGCTACTAATACATCCAAAAGCTGATCGCCTTGTTTGGAGAAATAGCCCATAATGCGACTCATAAAACGAGCACCGAAGTCTTTAAATGCATAGGAAGGACCATGAAATAATTCCAAGACGCCAGTTTCAGCATTTAGAAATTTAACGGGAGCTTCAAAGTTGATGGCATCTTCTACGATAGCCTTCAAATCGTTCTCAGGAATATCATCGCCAATAAAAGCTTTGGCAATGGTAAAAGCAATCTCTTGAAAAGAGTACTGCTGGATATTTTGGATAAAATAAGGATCAAGTTGTGGAATTACTTCCGGCATATATAATCCCTTATCTTTCGGCAGGGAATTGAATACGGCTTCCTGAAAGGAAACACGCAAGGCTTTATTATTGGTACTGTAAAATTTCATCTATGATTTATTTGAGGTTGATTACTTTAGGACCTGCTACATTAACCGAGGATACAAATTGTAAGCTCTCGATGCCATGGGCTGTTAAATGGGCTTGAATTTTATCTACAGCTTCTTGCGCGGCCTTTTTTCCTTTACTGATGGCCACCACGGATGGCCCTGAGCCTGATATTCCGAATGCCAATACTCCACAAGAAAGGGCAATATCTTTCATGGTATAAAACTCAGGAATTAAGATAGCACGGGTTGGCTCGATCAATACATCCTGCATGCTACGGCTGATGAGCTCGTAGTCATTGCGATATAATCCGGCTACCAATCCTGCAATATTTCCCCATTGCGTCACGGCATCCCGCAACAGTACCTTCTCCTTGATCAATTGGCGGGCATCCCTTGTCGGGACATCTACTTGTGGAAATACAATCCCTGCAACCAAGTCATCAGGCACCGGAAGCTCAATCATATCGAGGGGTTCATAGCCACGGATAAGGGTAATTCCGCCCATTAAGGCAGGGGCCACATTATCGGCATGCCCATGCCCGCAGGCCAGGCGCTCCCCTTCTACACAGAAAGGCATTAACTCGGCTTTGGATAAGGGGTTTCCTAAAAGGGCATTGGCAGCAAATAAGCCAGCCACGGTGCTTGCCGAGCTAGAGCCTAAACCACTACCTATTGGCATATGCTTGGTCAACTCTATTTCTACGCCAATTTGATCAGCTATCTGCAAGTGCTCCAACAGCATTTTGACACAGGCACTCACGGTATTTTTATCCGGATCTAAGGGCAAGCGGCCTTCATCACCATGGATAGCGATAATACGTACGCCTGGCACTTCTACTTTACGCATGCATACTTCATCGCCCGGATAATCTACAGCAAAGCCTAATATATCAAAGCCACAGATCATGTTGGCTACGGTTGCCGGTGCAAAGACACGCACCTCCTGCTTGACCGCAGACCAATCTATTTTATGTTGCTCCCTTTGTAAGGTTTCTTGATTCGACATCTTCTATGTTCCTAATTATTTAGCACCTACATTCACCAAATCCGCAAATACCCCAGCTGCAGTTACTTCTGCACCAGCGCCTGGTCCTTTCACCACCAACGGTCTTTCCTTATAACGTTCTGTTGTAAAGGAAATGATATTATCACTACCGGACAGCGCATAGAAAGGATGGCTGTCATCTACCATTTGCAATCCAATAGATACTTTCCCATCTGCTAAGCTACCGATATAACGGATTACTTTTCCCTCTTGCGCGGCCTTTTCTTTCAGGTTGTTGAAATACTCATCCGATTTCAGCAATTCCGTATAGAACTCATCTACTGAGCTAGCCGACAAGCAGTTCTCCGGCAGGATATTTCCTAATTCCACATCCGATGATTCGATCTGATGACCGGCATCACGCGCCAGAATCAGCATCTTCCGCATAAAGTCGATACCACCTAAGTCATCACGTGGATCAGGCTCTGTATAGCCAAGCTCTTGAGCTTTCTTCACCACATCGTAGAAAGACGCATCGTCTTTAAAGTTATTGAAGATATAAGAAATCGTTCCGGAAAGAATAGCTTCGATCTTCACGATTCTATCGCCACTCAGCATTAAGTCTTTCAACACCCTCACGATTGGCAAGCCAGCACCAACGTTGGTTTCATAGAAGAAATCGACGCCATGCTTGCGGGCTGTTTCATGAAGTAGTTTATATTGGGCGAAATCTCCCGAGTTCGCAATCTTATTACATGTAACGATGGAGATATTCGATTTAAAGATATCCAGGTAATAGGTAGCTGGAAGCTTGCTGGCGGTATTATCGATAAATACACAGTTCGGCAAGTTCATTTCTTGCATTCTATGGATAAAGGTTGCCAGGTCAGCCACCTCACCCTGCTCATCCATAGCTTGCTGCCAATGGGCTAAGTCAATACCTTCCACATTAAACAACATCTTACGGGAATTCGAAACACCAACCACTTTGATCTCGATATCGTTTTGATCCAATAAGAAATCATGCTGCTCGTGCAATTGTTTAAATAAGGTGGCGCCGATGTTTCCAGTCCCTAAGTTAAATACATGCAGGGTTTTCTTCAACTCGGCGAAGAAAGCATCATGAACCGCATTTAGGGCTTTGGCTAAATCCTCCTTATTAATAATAACAGAGATATTGAATTCGGAAGAACCTTGCGCAATCGCACGCACGTTGATTCCATTTCTTCCTAAGGCGCTGAACAACTTGCCCGACATGCCTGGCGTGCGTTTCATGTTCTCGCCTACAATTGCTAGGATAGACAGGTTTTCTTCTACAACCGGCATGGATAGCTTATTCGCCAACAGCTCCAGTTCAAACTCATTTGTAATCAATTTAACGGCCTTCGCGGCATCGCTTGGATTCACGGCGAAGGTAATGCTGTGCTCCGAAGAAGATTGCGTAATGAGGATGACATTGATCTGCTCACGCGCCAATAAGGTAAATAAGCGTCCTGAGAAACCAGATTTCCCCACCATGCCACTACCAGTTAGGTTAATCACAGATACCTCTGCGATGCTGGAAATCCCTTTAATTGGGTATTCTGACTTTCCACTTTCAAACTGAATCATCGTCCCAGCGAACTCCGGTTGAAAGGTATTGCGGATGACAATAGGGATTTTCTTTAAGAAAGCCGGCACCATTGTCGGCGGATAGATCACTTTGGCTCCGAAGTAGGAAAGCTCCATAGCTTCGGTATAGGAAAGAATCGGCAGGGAGAAAGCTTTCTTCACGATACGTGGATCTGCTGTCAACATGCCATTTACATCGGTCCAGATTTCAATAGCGGAAGCATTGAGCACCGATCCGAAGATAGCAGCGGTATAATCCGAGCCGCCACGACCCAAGGTTGTAATACGACCTTGCTCATTAGATCCGATAAATCCTGTTACAAAGAGGAGTTTATCAGCATGGGTCTGAGCGAGGGCCTGAATCAGTTGAGTGGTTAAGGGTTCATTCAATACGGCATTCCCGAAGTTCGAATCTGTCTTCACATAGTAGGAAGCATTGATGTACTCGGCTTCAGGAACTTCCTGTTCCATAATTTTGGAAACCAAATAATTGCTAAAACGCTCACCATAAGAAATAATAAGGTCTTTACTTTGGTTACTTAATTCTTTTAAAGCTGATACGCCTAAGAATAATTCTTCCAGTTCATTGATCAACAATTTCAACCGGGTCAATACCGGGTTTTGGTATTTTACGGCGATCAATTTCTTCACCACGTCAAAATGCTTCTCTTCCAAGGTTTTTAAGCCAGCCTCAAAAGGCTTCCCTTCAGCGGCATCTTCTGCCATCTGCGTCAGCAGGTTGGTCACTCCCGACATGGCCGAAAGGACGACTAAAGGTTTTTCACCGGCATCGTAGGCTGTCTTTACGATGTTCAACACGGCTTGGATACTTTCTACGGAACCTACGGATGTCCCGCCAAATTTTAGAATTTTCATGGTTATGATTTGTGTTTATTGATTCTTAACAAAAAAAGCCTTTCTCGAGGAGGAAGGCTTCTTATATCTGTACTAATTACTATACAATAGATTACTTCCTCCTAAGTTTTATCCCGGTGGTAATAATAATTGTGGTAGTAATGGTGTTATTTTGCATTATTGTTTAAAATGATTTCCCAAATATATTACAATTCTTTTTAAAAAATCAAGAAATACTTAAATAATTTTTAATACAAGCTTTTTGAGGATTATTTAACCATAAATCCTAAAAAATGATAAAAAATAAAAGGAAGCCCACATTTTTTTAAAATTGGCAACTGTTAAAAATGTTAAAATTCTGTTAAATAGAATTAAAATTGTTTTGAATTCAAGACAGTATGTATTACATTTGCTTCAGCCTGTTAAAAAAAGACATACTACATGAAAGGTTTTGATAGGTATGGTTGTAATAAAAAAGCGATTTAATGAAAACAAAGAAACTAGTGGCAGTAATGCTCTTCATAGGCTTATGTCTAGTCTCGCAGGCACAAACCAATAGTCAATCAAAGTCATCCGACCCTGATAATCTAGCAAAAGAATATTTCTCGCAAATAATGGGTGTTGCAGCCAATGCAACTACCAATACAAAATTATACCAATTTGTATACGAGTGGTTAGGCACGCCTTACCGTTTAGGAGGCGACTCTAAACGCGGTATCGATTGTTCTAAGTTCTCTTTAGCGGTATATGAGAATGTATTCAATACCACTATTGGCTACAATAGCCGTAATCAGTACCAAAATGTAACGCCAGTTCGCAAAGGTGAATTACAAGCCGGCGATTTGGTATTCTTTAAAATCAGAAGCAGAAGTATTACCCATGTTGGAGTTTACTTAGGCGACGATAAATTTGCCCATGCCTCTTCTAGCCGTGGCGTTATGGTGAGCGACTTAAATGAAGCTTACTGGAAGCGTTATTACTACAACGGCGGACGTCCGAAAGTTGAAGATGAACAACGCATCATGACAGCAGACGCCAATCCGAAAGAGAAAAGCAATTTAAATTAGACCAAACTTTTCAGAATAATAAGAAAGTCCCAGCGTAGCCACGTTGGGATTTTTATTTTTAGGGCTGCGGAGATAGTAAAATACCGCAGGTTTTATTAAATTTACCCCAATCAAAAGTCCAAGCATGTCAGCTAAGAAAACGCTTATATTAAATAAGGAGCAGATCCTTCAAAAGTCCAAACGTATTGCTTATCAGATTATCGAAGACAACTTCGATGAGCCCGCTATTGTATTGGTTGGTATTGCCGACCGGGGTTATGTATTTGCCCAGCGCCTGCAGAAGCTCTTGCAGGAAATCGACCCGCAGAAATCCATTGAATTGTTGAAAGTAACCATTCAAAAGACGAAACGCAATCTCGAATCCAGCACCGACCTGCCCATCGAAACCGCACAGGACAAAGTCGTGATCTTAATTGATGATGTATTAAACTCCGGAAGAACATTAGCCTACGGCTTAGGCGTCTTTTTAAATGTACCGTTAAAACGCATGCGTACGGCGGTATTAATCGACCGTAGCCACCACCAGTTCCCGGTATTCAGTGATTATTACGGATTAAAACTATCGACCATCTTGAAAGAACATGTCGAGGTTTTATTAGAAGAATACGATAAAACAGAAGATGCGGCTTATTTATCATAAGCCGCATCTGCGTTTTATTTCCTTTAGATCTGCTATTCCTAGCCTTTACCTTTATATATCTTTAACTTCTGCCCAATCTTCAAGGCACTACCGCGAAGGTTATTATCCGATTTAATACGACTAACTGTGGCGCCCTTATGCTTTCCGGCGATCTCAGAGAGCGTATCACCTTTACGCACGGTGTAAGTTAGGTAGGTTGCTTTGCTGCTCTTAGCAGCCGGCTGACGGCTTGCAGCCACCACATTCTTCGCCATTTCACTATCGACACCTTTACTTACGATCAGATTTCTGCCGGCGATGCTACTTTTGGTTGACAAACTGTTCCAAGAACGAATCTGTTGGGCAGATACGCCGTACTTTTGCGCAATCGTAGCTACCGTCTCCCCACGTTTAACCTGATGACGCTGCTCTTCCTTTGTTTCTGTACTGGCTATTGCCTGCAATACTTCTGCACGCTGGTTATTCAATGCGGCATAGATCAAGGAATCGCTCATGCTTTCTTCCTCATATGGAATAATCAACCGCCTAGGCTTCTCGGTTGACCCGGCGATGATGGAGCGCTTATAGCCGGGATTCAATTGTTTTAAAAGATCCGGGGAGCAAGATAAGGCTTCCGCAATATGGTTTAAGCTGATGGATTTATCCACCATCAATACTTTATGATCGCACATTAAGTCGTTCTGCGCTGGCTCCAAGGCATACAAGTCTGCATGGTTCAGAACATAGGTCATGGCGATAAACTTCGGGATGTAATTCTGGGTTTCCTTTGGCAAGAATGGAGAAAGCTCCCAATAGTTCGGATTGTGTAGGCCTGAGCGTTGAATAGCTCTTCTTACACAACCACGCCCACAGTTATAGGAGGCTAAAGCCAATAACCAATCGTTAAACTCGTCATGGGCTTCCTTCAGATACGCAGATACTGCGTAAGTCGTCGAATAAACGTCCTTACGTTCGTCCATATAACTGTCCATAGTCAGGTTATAAATCTTGGCCGTGCCATAGATAAACTGCCAAGGGCCAACGGCGCCAGACGTCGATACGGTATGCGGGTTGAGGGAAGATTCAATCACCGAGAGGTATCTCACCTCCTCAGGAATCCCCTGCTCGGCGAAGATCTTGTCATAAATCGGGAAGTAATAATTTCCCAATCCCAACAATTTCTCCATATAGGGTTTATAGTTGCGGGAGATATACTTATCCAAGTAAGCCTTCACCCGATCGTTATATTCTAAGGGAATGGTTTTTTGGATTCGGTTTATGCGTTGGGCAATGTTTACATCTTCCGCAGAAAACTCCGTACCATTGGCGGCCTGTTTCTTAATGGAATCCAATTGGGAATAGATTATTCCGCGTTCTTTTTCTACTTGATCAATAATATTGCTTTGAAACGTCTCATTAAAAGTAGACACATCGGAGCTAATTTCCTGAGCTACACTTAATTTCAAAACACTTAAGCCTATTGTAACAAGAAAACTAATTTTTTTGTTCATAACCAGTCAATACGGTAAAACACGTTCTGTTAGTTCTTCGCTTATCGTTGGCAATTTGCGCCAAAGCTATGGTTAGTTTAAAATAAAAAAGTTTCATCAATCAAGGCCATCGCCTGGATGATGAAACTTTCAAAATGTCTTTAATGAACTATATTAACGTTGGTTGTTAACTGTATCATTATTGCTTGGGTTGTTCGGATTATTTTCAGCTTCAGGACCATCTTTCTGGCCTTCTTTAAATTCCTTAACTCCTCTACCCAATCCACGCATTAACTCAGGAATTTTTTTACCCCCGAATAATAATAATGCTAATACCACGATGATGATGATCTCGTTAGTACCGATAAATAATAAACCCGATGTATACATATTTTTAATTTTTCTAGTCTTTCAAACAAGTGTATCTAACAAATATAAATATTAATTACGAAAAAGCATGTAACTATCTTGCTATCCATGAGGAAGGATTCATCGGTGTTTGACCACGGAAAACACTCAGGTCAATATACGAATATCCAGCATCTGCATCCGAGTCTGCCGCCCCGATTACCGTTCCTGTACTTACCTTTTGTCCTTTACGAACCGATACACTTTTCAGGTTAGAATACGCTGTCAGGTACTCCCCGTGCTGTACAATAACCGCCATGGATCCGATGTTGATCACCTGGATTACCGTTCCTTCAAAAATGGTCTTCACAGCAGCGCCATCTGCTGTCCGAATCCGGATATAGTCATAGAAGTCGCGAACACCACGCTCTACCGTTACATTCCCGTAGTTACGAACGATATTACCCTGACCTACTGGCCATGGCAAGCGTCCTCTATTGGATTGGAATCCTGCCGATAGCTTGGTTGCTTCCGGCGAGTTATTCAATACCGCACTACCGGTTTTCTTTTCGATTTTCTTCTCTGCCTCGGCTACGGTAGTACCCGATTTCTTCGCTTCAGCCTCCGCCAATCTTCTTCTGCGCTCTTCCTCTGCCCGACGTGCCGCTTCTACCTCACGCGCAATGGCCGATTTAATCGCCGCATCTAAGCGACGTTTTTCTTGTTGTTTCTTCGTTAATTGACCCCGGAAGCTACGCTCCTCTTTCGACAATTGATTCAACTGCTGCGAGTGGGTTGCTCGGTCTTTGGCAATCACGTTCCGCTCTTCCTGCTGCTCCTTCAATAAGGCCTGCTGGGTTTGCTTATCGCGTTGCAATTGCGCCAACTTCAACTCAATCTGTTTTTTATGGCCTTCAATTTCCGACACTTTCACTTTCCGCGCATCGGCAAACTGCTGTAGGTATTTCACCCGTTTAAAGCCTTGGTTAAAGTCTTTGGAGGCAAAAATAAACATCATCTTATTGTAGGCATTCTTATTTCTAAACGCAAAAAGGATCATTTTCTCATAATCCTGACGTAGCTTTTCCAACTCGCCTTTGAGTTTATCGACGATTTTATTGTTGGTAGAAATATTATTGTTGATGATGCGTAATTCGCTGTTGATGGTACTGATTTTATTCTCCCGCAGGTCCAGCTGTTTGCTTAATGCTGATACCTCCCGTTGGGATAGCAATTTCTCTTGCGTTTTTGCACTTAACACCTTTTGTAGTTCAGCAATTTCTTTATCTAGTCTTTCCCGTTGTTTCTTTAACTCCAAACTACTCTGAGCAAACCCCACACTTACAAAAAGAAATACAGAAACTATACTTAAAACAATTTTTTTAAATTCCATGAATTGCTAAATTCTAACTTATCGCTTATACAAAACGTCCAAAAATAAGGATATACTTAATACGAAGTTAATAAAATCCTATTTTTATTTGCGCTTTACTTCCCTTAATTATTTGATTTCCTTGTATCTCGCAGGGATCGTAAAGGGCATTTCAACCGCCGAATTAAACTCCGTCCGATTATATAACATATCGGCAGAAACCGTTGTTCCGGCGCCTTCAATGTTTAACGTGAAACGTTGCGGAAAATTATATCCGCTGATATCAGCAAACTCGCTGTAGGTCGCTTCTAACTTCTGGCTTTTCCCCAATTCGATGAGGTTCAAAGCAAAAGGACGATTCGCATGGTTCACCCCATAATGAAAGGTTAATCCATCTTTAATCCCGATCACCTGCACATCGTCGGTGCTGGTTGCCACCTGCAGCTGGTCGGTACGCAACATATCAATCGTCATATTACCCACCAAAATATCCTGCAACATGCGGAAGGAAATCCCCCGATTGGTATAGCGCTCCAAATACGAGAAAGGCTGCGCAATATATTCGCCGTGAATTTTATTCATAATCTTCACGCTGTCTGGCGTAATGTAAACCCGGGCAGCTTCAATCCCCAATAGGGCTGTTACGGAAATCCAGATCGCCTTATCCCTATCCATACGGATATTCACCGTCGCATTATGCGACTCCTTTCCCACCTTTACATTGGCCTTCGCACGGCCGCTAAAGGTATGGAAGTTTAAATTGCTCAGCTCATAGTTCTTCAGCAATTCCGCTTCGGTCTCCGCCTTGGGCAAATGACTTTCCTTCTTTACGGTATTTTTCTTCGTCCCACAGGCCGCCAACAACATCACTGCGGCCATCATGAGGCTAAGCTTACTCAATATATTTTTTCTCACTTATCTTTTGTTTTAACTTATCCTTATCTACAGCATCTTCTGCCGTGCTAAGGCTCAAGGCCTTCTCCCACTGCTTAATGCTTTCTTTTTGCTTTCCTAATTGCATCAGAATATCACCATAATGTTCATACAACAAGGCAGAAGGTTCTGAGTTTTTAATGGATTTTTCAATCCAGGTTAAAGCTTGCTGATAATCTCCCTTTTGAAAAAGAACCCAGGCATAGGTATCCTGAAAAGTCCCCGAATTGCGCTCCAATTCATTCGCGCGCGCGGCATGCTTTACCGCGACATCCAAATCCTTTTTACGTAATGCCAGGTAATAGGCATAATTGTTCATGGCGGTTACATTGTTGCTGTCTAAGCGAATGGCCTCATCATAGGCTACATCGGAAGCCGACTCCATATCGATTTCATGGTACAGATCGCCTAGGCCGGCATAAATCATCGACTGCACAAAGCTATTTTCATTGGCACTCTGATCCAATGCGGCCTCCAAGTATTTCCGAGCCTGCTCGTTATCCTTTTTGATAAAATGGGCCATACCCACAAAATAGGTCAGCACCGGGCTACCCGGGTTATGTTTTAAGCCTTCATTACCATCTACGATGGCCTCATCCAGCTGATTCAGGTTTAAATCAATGTTAATCAACTTGCTCCAAGCATCAATATGGCGCGGGTTCATACTTACCGTGGTTAGAAAAAGTGATTTCGCCTCCGCTAAAGCACCCTTCTGCCATAATAAATCGCCCTTGAACATATGCGTATCTGGAATACGCGGATGTTTTACTACTAAAACATTCGCTAGCTCTTGTTTCTGATCCATGCTGAAGGTAGACTTCCCGTTTATCAGGGTCATCATCACACGATGCTTATCCATAAAGCCGACATCATCTGATTCAAAGGCTTTCTTTAAATTCGCAAAAGCGAGCTTACTCTTATCGCTGGCATTGTAGGCATCGGCCAAGTCTAGGTACAATAAATCGTCCTTGCTGATCTGCAAACCGCTCTCCAAAACACGAATAGCTTCCTTCGGATTGCGCTCGTCCAGGGAGATATAACCCAGAGTGCTATACACCTGCCGAATGGGCGATTTCTTCTGCTCCCAAACCTGCAACAGCTGTTTCGCCTCCTGCGGCTTTTTCAAATCCATTAATATCTCGGCTTTCAATACATCTAAGGTATCCGAGCTGCCAAACTTCGCTTTGGTTTCATCATACACCTGCAAAGCGGCTTCAGACTGCTTACTGGCATGCAGTAGCATAATTTTTTCACGAAAAAGCTGTGGAGTTTTCGGATGCTCTTCTATCACCTTATTAATAAGGCCAACGGCAGCACCGTAATCACCCTCCGATTTATACAGTTCCATCAGGTGATTTCCGAACATCATGTTCTTAGGTTCTATTTCCACGGCCTTCTCGGCAGCAGGAATAGCCACCTCAAAATTACGGGCCTGCGCAAATAATAAAGATTTCGCATAATATACCTCGGCGCCATCCGGATACTTGGCAATGGTTTCCTCAATGCTGGCTAAAGCCGAACCAACCTCCCCGGTTTTCAATTGGCTTTCAATAGATGCCAAGCTTGCCCGATAGCCTTTATCGTCTTTGGTTTTTGTTTGCGCAAAGACCGCTGATCCTGTATAGAGCAGCATTGCTGTTATCCCTATCTTCCACGTAACCATTCTTCTCATGTGTTCTTTCTTATCGATTATCACCCATCGGTACTTTACCCATGCGTTTTAGGTAAATCAAGGTAATAAATTAATTTAAAGAGTACAAAAATGGGGAAAAGTTTAAGCTCTTCCCCTTAATAAATGTTAAATAAGCTGTTAGGCACTCCTAAATGCCGGTTTAAAAAGACAATAATAGGTAGCCCATCTGGGTTCTATCTGTTACGCCGGCATACTGCGTATTGCCTGCCAAATCCCAGTCCGCATCCTTCAAGCCTAATCTATACCCCAGCCGTAGAAACTGAAAGTTCCCCTTGCCGGGCTTATGCTTTTTTAAGGCAATACCAAAATCTAGCACCGGGCTATCTTGGTTTAATTCGATAATATTACCCCGATTGCTCGCAAACAGATCGGAGGCGTTTAAGTTATCCTCTTTTATTCGATACCGCGAAACAGCAGATTGCAAACCAAAACCAACAAAAGGACTAATAACAGTACTTTTGGCTTTCCATTCATTGGTAGAGGCATAAATCCCTATATAGGTAAAATGACTACGAGACTGCTCAGAAAATGTAAGGGCCCCATCCAGATTCAAGCCGAGGACAATGGGCTTGATATCGTAGCCTAGACCTAGCCCCAAGCCAAATTGAAAATTAGGTGCTGATTTAAAATTATGCGAACGCACTAAGGCATTTAAATTCGTTGGGCTATTATAAGCGGCCATTAGCCCGAAATAGCTATCTAAGCGCTCGCGGAATTTCCAGTACTTCCGGCTTGCTGTAGAAGCTTGTTCCGTCTGCTCTTGCGCAAAACTCAGGCTGACAGCACCCAGGGATAGGGCAAATAGTAAAAATCTCTTTCTCATAGTTTATTCTAAATGGTACGTTTTTTTTAAAAGCGTAAAAATAAAAGAAAGCAGCCAAAGCTCCTAGTTAATTCAACGCATTTCGAAAGAAAGTAAACCTAATGAGCAGAATAGAAATTTAACAGCCACAAGAAATTCCGAGGCCGATTAAGCGACTTGGGGGCACGATTTAAAATGCAGCCCAAAAGAAGTTTTAATTAAATAAAAATCAATTAAATAGATTTCACAAAACGCTTTGATAATTCAAAGTAAATAGTGTACCTTTGCAAACCTAATTGTAGGGATTACAATAGGATTTAAATATTATTAATTAATTAAATAAAAGCAAGTGAATACGTTAAGTTACAAAACTGTCTCTGCTAACAAGAACACCGTTAACAAAGAATGGATCGTTGTTGACGCTGAAGGCGAGATTTTGGGGCGCTTGGCCAGCGAGATTGCGAAAGTAATCCGTGGAAAGCACAAGCCTACTTTCACCCCACACGTAGACTGCGGTGATAACGTGATTGTTATCAATGCAGACAAAGTTAAATTGACAGGAAACAAATTAGGCGACAAAGTTTATGTTCGCTACACAGGCTACCCAGGTGGTCAACGTTTCGTTTCTCCGAAAGAGTTATTGGCAAAACACCCTGAGCGCATCATCGAGAAAGCGGTACGCGGGATGCTACCTAAAAACCGTTTAGGTCGTCAATTATTTAAAAACCTTTTTGTTTATGCTGGAAATGAGCACAAACATGAGGCACAAAATCCAAAATCAGTTAAATTTTAAGGAGAACGATTATGTCAACAACTAACACTTCAGGAAGAAGAAAAACTGCTGTTGCCCGCATCTACTTAACTGCTGGTAATGGTAACATCATTGTAAATGGAAAAGACTACAAAGTCTATTTTCCAACTTTGCCTTTGCAATATGTAGCTACTCAATCTTTATTGGTAGCTGAATCCCTTGCAAATTTTGACATCAAAGTAAACGTTCAAGGAGGTGGTGTAAAAGGTCAAGCTGAGGCGGTACGTTTAGCAATTGCTAAAGCCTTAGTAGAGCTTAACCCAGAAGTAAAACCTGCTTTACGTGCTAAAGGTTTAGTAACACGTGATGACCGTATGGTTGAGCGTAAGAAACCAGGACGTCGTAAAGCTCGTAGAAGATTCCAATTCAGTAAACGTTAATTTAAGGAGGGTCAAAAAATGGCAAGAACAACATATCAAGAATTATTGGATGCAGGTGTTCACTTTGGTCACCTTACTCGTAAGTGGGATCCGAAAATGGCTAAGTACATTTTCATGGAACGCAACGGTATCCACATTATCGATTTGAACAAAACTCTAACCAAATTAGAGGAAGCTGCTTCAGCAATCAAACAAATCGTTAAATCTGGTCGTAAAGTATTATTCGTAGCTACGAAGAAACAAGCGAAAGAAATTATCGCGGAACAAGCAAAAGCGGTAAACATGCCTTTCGTTACAGAGCGTTGGTTAGGCGGTATGCTTACTAACTTCGCTACTGTGCGTAAGTCTATCAAAAAAATGTCGAACATCGATAAAATGCAAAAAGATGGTACATACGATGTATTGTCTAAAAAAGAAAAATTGATGATTCAACGTGAGCGTATTAAGTTAGAAAACCTTTTAGGTGGTATTGCTGACTTAAACCGTTTACCAGCGGCATTATTCATCATCGATGTGAAGAAAGAGCACATTGCTGTAGCGGAAGCGTTAAAATTAAACATCCCTACGTTTGCAATGGTAGATACAAACTCTGACCCTACAAACATCGACTTCCCTATCCCTGCGAATGATGACGCTACTAAATCCATCAGCTTAATCGCTGCTGTAATTGGTAAAGCAATCACCGAAGGTTTGGAAGAGCGCAAGCGCGATAAAGAAGAGGACGCGGAAAAAGAAGCTGCAGCTGCTAAAGCCGCAGTAGACAATGGTGAAGCTACTGAAGCTGCTCCAGGAAAACGCACTCGTAAAGCAAAAGACGTAGAATAATATTCTATACAAGTCAACCGGATAGACAAGTGTTGGTTTCTGGAAGTTAGCTTCCGCAAACTACCCCTGTCTATCCGGTTTTTTTCTGCTAATACAATCGGATTAACAGAAAAGAATTTTCAATCGAAACATCGATAGAAAGAATTATAACATTAAAATTAACATGCTGTTGTTATTTCAACAAGAGTTTGTTAACACATCAATCGTAATTTTAACAAAAAAAATACTATGTCAGTACAAATTTCTGCATCAGATGTAAACAAATTGCGTCAACAAACTGGCGCTGGTATGATGGACTGTAAAAAAGCATTAATCGAAGCTAATGGAGACTTCGAAGCTGCTGTAGATTACCTACGTAAAAAAGGTGCTAAAGTAGCTGCTAGCCGTCAAGACCGTGACTCTAACGAAGGTGTAATCATTGCTAAAGCAGCAGCTGATGGTAAATCAGGTGTTGTGGTAGAAGTAAACTGTGAGACTGACTTCGTAGCTAAAAATGCTGACTTCATCGCTTTCGCGGAACAAGTAGCAGAAAAAGCATTAGCAAACCAACCTGCTTCTTTAGAAGACTTAAAAGCTATTGAAATCGACGGTGTTAAAATCGCTGACTTATTGATCGACCAAACAGGTAAAATCGGTGAGAAAATCGACGTTTCTAAATACGAGCAAGTAAGTGCTGAGAAAGTGGTTGCTTACATCCACGGTAACTACCGCTTAGGTGTATTAGTAGGTCTTTCTGCTGATGCTGCTGGTGCAGACGAAGCTGGAAAAGATGTAGCGATGCAAATTGCTGCGATGAACCCTGTAGCGATCGATAAAGACGGTGTTGACACTAAAACTATCGAGCGTGAATTAGAAATCGCTAAAGAGCAAATCCGTGCAGAAGGTAAACCAGAAGAAATGGTAGAAAAAATTGCACAAGGTAAATTAAACAAATTCTACAAAGACTCTACTTTATTGAACCAAGAGTTCGTAAAAGATTCTTCAAAAAATATCGCTCAATTCTTAGATTCAGTATCTAAAGGATTAACCGTTACTGCTTTCAAACGTATCCAATTAGGCGCGTAAGCTGCAGTCAAACGTAGGCTTTAGAAAATCCCGTTCGCTACAGAACGGGATTTTTCTTTTTTATACCTCCCCGGCATAAAGCATAACTAATAAAAAATCATTAAACTTGTTCTATCGAAATGCCTAACTATGCAGTACAAACAGATTAATAACAATTCCATCAATCAGATCATGCTGATCATCATTATTATTTTGATCTGCATCCTGATATTTACCAACCTTTTCTACTATTTCCCGGGCTTTCTTGGTGCCATTACTTTATATATTCTGTACCGCAAATGGTATATTAAACTCACGGTAGATAAAAAGTGGAATAAATCCCTCACCTCCCTCCTGTTTATCCTGATCTCTTTGGTGTTTATCGTATTCCCCATCTGGGGCATGGTTGATTACTTGGCACCTCAAATATCAGCCCTCTTAGGCAATACCGATAAAATCGTGGAACAATTCAATTTATTGAAGGATTACATGGCCGATAAGCCTTTACTGAAGGACATCGACATGTCGGATGAGGCCTTAATCAATTCGCTGCAACGCTTAACGAAATACCTGCCCAGCATCTTAAACTCCGTTGCCGAAGTCGCGGTCAATATCCTGGTTACCTTCTTTGTGCTTTTCTTTATGCAGGTGCACAATAAAAAGATGGAAGACTATGTAATTAAAGCCATCCCTTTCTCACCAAGGAGCAAACAAGAGATTTGGGATGAGGTACACCTGATGGTGCGTTCCAACGCCATTGGTATTCCAATCCTAGGCCTCTGCCAAGGCATTGTGGCCATGCTAGGCTACTATATCTTCGGCGTGGACAACTTTATCCTGATGGGCATCATGACCGGGGTATCCTCCATTGTCCCTGTTCTAGGCACCATGACCATTTACGTGCCTCTGGCCTTAATCACCATGGCCTCCGGCGATACAGCAAACGGTATTGGAATCTTCCTTTACGGCCTTATTTTAATCGGCAGTATCGATAATATCCTCCGCTTTACCATCCTGAAAACCCTAGGCGATGTGCCCCCACTAATCACCGTATTTGGGGTGCTACTGGGCTTAAAGCTCTTTGGCATGCTCGGCCTTATTTTCGGCCCACTGATTATTTCATCCGTAGGGGTATTGATAAAAGTATACACAAACGAATACGGAAAAAGCAAAAACCTTATTTTGCCGGAAGATGTAAAGTAAAAGTGGAAAGGTTGTTGGTAAGGGGAATTGTTTTCTACTTTAAATCGATTTGTCATCAATTTGCCATCGTGCTGTCATCGTTTTGTCATCGCGGAGTCAAACGACTGGTACGTCAATGCAATTAGCAATACTTACCCCTCCCTAACAGTTATACAGACGTATTACTATTCTTAGGTTGTGAATTATAATTCACAGCAAATGCAGCTAGATTGATTACAAAGGAAACATAGCCAATACCCTTGTATTCTCTATTAAAAAAAAGAAAGTAAATCAGAACCCCAAATATTAATATGAATAACATTATTGAGATAACCCTTTTTATACTCATGATATATTGTTTTAAGAAACAAATGTTCTGAAAGGTTACAATTTACATATTTTTTCTTAGTATAAATTATGAATGGGATTACATGTAGTATACTCACAATCATTATACCCAGACTGGGGAGATACCTTCCTCTTCGCTAGCAATTATAGGTTTCCGAAAAACGTCATATAATTGCATTGACATAGCAGTCTTTGGTCCTTCGACTTCGCTACCAATGACATGTTTTTGCAACAAGCTGTTAGTAAGGTGTTTATGCATAGTAGTTTGTACTGACGTACCAGTCGTTCGACTCCGCTCACGATGACAATACTTGCCGAAACAATGAATAAAGCGTGCCGCAGTTTACCAACATTTCGTGCCGTAGTTTGCCAGTAAAGCTTAACGAGCAATGCTACTTCATGTCATCACCTTCCAATAAATTTTGCAAACATTTTACCCTCTCACGATGACAAACTGATGACAAACCGGTGACAAAACCGATGTCAAATCAATGGCAAACTGATGACAGCGCGTTGAAAACACGATGACAAAACGGTCTAACTACTAAATACTCCATACTAACTACTCCATAACACCCTTTCTCTCCCCTTTCACTCCCCTTTCACACCCGTATCAATCCCCTTTGCAATGGGCGCAACATAGGAAGTGAAAGAGGAAATAATAGCCCCATCATACCCACAGAAAAAGCTTTGATCGGAAAGTTTGTTACCGAATGTCGGTGGAATGTAAGGTTCTTTAACGATTCCCGTAATTCTGTCATAATCAATGGAAACTGTGATTTACATCACTACATTCCTGCTTGCTTCTTTGTACATTGTTATCAGAAATCTAAAAGCTATTGATATGAAACAATTAGAGAATAAAGTAGCGATTGTAACTGGAGGTGCCTCCGGTATTGGGAAGGCCATTGTAGAACTTTTTGTGAAAGAAGGTGCTAAGGTTGTAATTGCCGATTTGAATGAACAATTGGGGAATGAACTCCTCAACAGTCTAGGCGAGGGAAATGTTGTTTTTGTAAAAGCAGATGCTTCCTCTGCCGAGGATAATAAGAAAATAGTGGAGGTGGCCATTGAAAACTTCGGCGCTTTACACATTGCGGTAAACAATGCCGGTATTGGTGGTGAGGCTGCTATTGTTGGCGACTTATCCATTGAGGGCTGGAAAAAAGTGATAGACATCAACTTAAACGGTGTGTTCTATGGCATGCACTATCAGCTTCCAGAAATGGAAAAAGTAGGCGGTAGTATTATCAATATGGCATCAATTTTAGGTTCAGTAGGCTTTGCCCATTCTTCGGCCTATGTGGCGGCGAAGCATGGTGTCGTTGGCTTAACAAAAACTGCCGGTTGGGAGTATGCGACCAAGGGCGTCCGGATCAATGCCATTGGCCCCGGATTTATTTCCACGCCTCTAGTAGATAATGCCCTAGATGCAGACACCTTAAAATTCTTGGAAACGCAGCATGCCTTTCAACGGTTAGGCAAACCGGAAGAGGTTGCCGAGCTAGCCCTATGGTTGGCATCCGATAAATCTTCCTTCGTAACCGCATCCTACTATCCGGTAGATGGAGGTTACTTAGCAAAATAGCACACCCATAATTATTTAATATGTTAAGAGCACCTGGCTACGGCTGGGTGCTTTTGTTGTTTTTGGCACTGTGGCAGTACCCGTTTATTAGGCTATTACAGCGATAAAATGCAGGGAAAATAAAATCTAAAAAAAATCAAAAATCTTTTGGGGGATATCTTAAAAATAGGACTCTGTAATAGTAGTAAACTACTATGATGCAACATCAACTTATAAATCTAAACAAAACTAAATCACATGCATAACATCTATTAAAATAACAGAAAGGAGGCCTATTTCAAAAACATTACCTAAACAGAAACAGCTAATTATTAATAAACAAACATATGGGTTCTAAAAAAATTTAGTCTTACTTAAATTTTTTTAGCTATCCCCTTCATTTACCTATTAAAAACCAATTATCTTTATGGAAATACCTTGGAGAACAGAATCTACTAGGTTCTATCTAAAAATTCTAATTGTGATGAAAGCGTTATTTCTATGTTGTGCCTTTACGGTATTATATGCCAGCAATGTATTGAGCCAGCAAGTAAATCTGCGCATGAAAAATGTGAGCATGGATCAAGTTTTATTGAAATTAAGCCAAACGGTACAATATGACTTAGTTTACGATGCGAAGATTTTCAATGGCCAGAAGAAGGTCGATATCGACTTTAAAAACACCCCATTAAGACAAGCCTTAAATCAATTATTTGCCAACTCCCCTTACCGTTATGAACTGCAAAACGGGGCTATTGCAATTCGCAAAGTCACGGAGCCAAGCAGCAGCAGTGCTGTTACGGCTCAACAACAGCGAAAAATCAGTGGAACGGTAAAGGATGATAGCGGCGCACCATTAGCGAACGTCTCGGTTCAGGTGCTAAACAGCAGTGTTGGAACCAAGACCGATGAAAATGGTTATTTCGAATTAACCCTGCCCGCCGATGCCAGCAGCTTAACTTTTTCCTTAATGGGCTACGGCAATAAGCAAGAGGAAATCGGGACGAGAAGTTCTTTTCAAGTCAGCTTATCTTCTTCCATAAACGATTTGGATGAAGTGGTCGTGGTAGGATATGGTACGCAGAAAAAAGTGAACTTAACGGGTTCCGTAGCACAAGTATCTAGCAAGGATTTATTGAAAAGAAATGCCTCTAACACCTCCATTGCCCTACAAGGGATGGTACCAGGCGTAACAGTGGCTACAACTTCGGGAAGACCGGGCTACGATGGTGCCGGCATTAAAATTAGAGGTACGGGTTCCTTAAACTCTGAGAATGGCCCTTTGATTTTAATCGATGGTGTGGAAGGTTATATGAACTACCTAGACCCGAACAGTATTGAGAGTATTACGGTGCTGAAGGATGCTGCCTCGGCTTCTATCTACGGTTCCAGAGCCTCCAACGGGGTAATCTTAGTGACAACCAAACGCGGAAATAGTGAATCCTTAAATATTAACTACAGTGGCTATGTAGGCACGAATATACCGACCAACTTTCCGGAACCGGTAAGTGCTATTGAATATATGGAAGCTATTAACGTTGCGCGGGCAAACAATAACCAAACGCCGCAGTACAGCGATGAAACCATTAATATTTACAAAACCCAAGGCGCAGATAATTTCAACCTTTACGATAGCAATTGGAAAGATCTATTGGTAGAAAACAATGCCCTTACCCATAATAACTCCATTACCTTCTCTGGCGGAAATAAGCGCATCCGCACTTTTGCGAACGTGGCGCATTATTACCAAGACGGTAACCTGCCGAATAATAAATACCATCGTTCAACCATGAAGTTGAATAACGATTTTACCATTACCGACTGGTTGCGTGGGGGTATCGATTTAAATATCCGTCAATCGAAGGAAACACGTCCGGCAGGCGATTCTCCGGAATCTCTTTTCAATAAGGTGACCACCTTTGTACCGGTATTCTCGGCCATCAACTCTGATGGTACCTGGGGCTATGGACAGAATGGTGACAACCCTATTGCCCTTGCTAAAGCCTCAGGCGTATCGACAGGAACATCCCCTGAATTAGCCATCAAAGGTTTCTTAACCTTAACACCGTTTAAAGGTTTTGAGGTATTTACAAATTATAGCTCAAACCGCCTAGAGTCGAAAAGTGATTACTTCTTAAGACCTTATGACACCTACGAAACTGGGGTTTACAAAGTAACTTACCCTACCACGGGAAATGCGAAATCGGAGTCTTGGGGACAAACGATTCGCAATCAGTTCAACTTACAATCATCCTACGAGCGTACTTTAGGTAGTCATTACCTAAAGGTATTGGGCGGTATGCAGACCGATGAAATTTTAGGAAGATCTTTTGCTGCAGGCCGTAAATTTTATAAATACGAAGGTTTTGAAGATTTAGATAATGGCGATGTCTTATCGATGACGAACTCCGGATCACATTATGAGTGGGCCATGTTGTCGTATTATGGTCGTTTGAATTATAACTTCAAAGAGCGTTATTTATTGGAGGTAAATGGCCGTTGGGATGCATCGACCCGTTTCAAAGGAAATAACCAATGGGGCTTCTTCCCTTCTGTATCTGCTGGCTGGCGTATTTCGGAAGAGCCTTTCTTTCAAGGCATCAAAAACAGCATTAACGACTTAAAAATCCGTGGTTCCATGGGAACCTTAGGGAATCAGGCTATTTTCAGCTATTACCCCTACGCGGCGGCCATTTATGCCGGCCAAGGCTATTGGTTTGATTACAACCAAGGAACCGGGGTAGCACAAACGGAAGTGGCGAACGAGAATATCTCTTGGGAGAAATCTCGCCAATATAATGTGGGCGTAGATGCTGTTTTATTAAACTCCAGGTTATCCTTAACCTTGGATGTTTTCCGTCGGAAAACCTTTGATATGTTGCAACGCTTCCCTATTCCAAACTTTGTGGGTTTAACACCACCATGGGAAAACCGCGGTGATATTGAAAACAAAGGCTGGGAGCTTTCGGCAACCTGGCGCGACAAAGTCAATGATTTTGGTTATTCCGTAACGGCCAATGTAACCGATATTCGTAACAAGGTGTTAAACCTTTATGGTAATGAATACATCGGTGGATCTACCATTACCAAAGAGGGCGAGGCCTTATATTCTTATTATGGTTATGTATCAAACGGACTGTTCCAATCGCAGGAAGAAATTGATAACAATGCCGTATACGGTGAAAAGAAAAACACAAAACCTGGTTATGTGCGCTACATGGACTTAAGTGGCCCTGATGGCACGCCAGATGGTATAATCGATAGCCATGACCGTACCATTTTGGGTTCAAACATGCCCCGTTATGAATACAGTTTAAATCTTTCAGCTGATTATAAAGGTTTTGATTTGAATCTTTTCTTCCAAGGCATCGGGAAAAAAGACCTCCTGTATGAAGGCTATGGCGTGCGTCCGTTCCTAGTTGGTCGTTCCATGTTTAAATACCAATTAGATTATTGGTCGGAAGATAATCGCGGAGCTGAATTCCCAATTTTGTTGATTGATGGATCAGGAAATAACCCGAACAACATCCCTTCAGACTTTTGGATGAAAAGCGGTGCCTTTGTGCGCTTAAAGAACGTGACTTTAGGCTATACCTTGCCGAAGAGCTTAACAGAACGCATGAAGAGCAAGGAAGTGAGATTCTATGTGAATGCACAAAACCTATTGACCTTCTCGAAAGCTTATGAAGGATATGACCCTGAGAATGCCGTTTCTAACGGAAGTTTTTATCCATTGATGAAGACTTTTACGTTCGGTGTAAATGTTAATTTTTAATGCTGCGATTATGAAAACGTCTAAACTATCTATATACATATTAGGCTTTATTCTAAGTGGATTTTTCACCTCTTGTGATAAATTCTTGGATAGAGAGCCGACCAGTTATTCCTCATCGGGTTTCTACCAATCGGAAGCGGCCGTTGAAGATGGGGTTTCCGGGGTATATGCTGCCCTGAATATAAACCTTGCGTTCAACCTGCCCTTTAATATTATGCTTGACCACTGGACAGGCTTAGCCTTTGAACGGGCAGAGAACACCACCATTGGTGCCGGAGGAAGCTTAAACCCAGACAATGGATCGGTTTCGCAATGGTGGACAGCCAACTTTAACATTATTACCCGTGCAAACGGAGTGCTAACCGGAGCGGAACCTCACCTGGAAAAACTTCAAGGAAAATCAAAACAATACCTGGCCGAGGCGAAAGTATTACGCGCCTTTGCTTATTACAACTTATTGGCTGCATTTGGCAAGGTTCCTTTCTTTACCAAACCGGTGACCCCGGAAGAATACAACAGTACCCGTACTGATGAGGCTGTTATTGTTGATTTTCTATTGACGGACCTGGATGGTATTATGAACGACCTGCCTTGGATAGCGACAGCGCGTGGACGTGTGGATCGCAGTGTTGCCTATGGCGTAAAATCGCGCTTAGGTTTGTTAGCGGGAAGTTTAAACTATGCCAATAAAGGCCCTGCATATTTTAAAGTTGCGGCAGAAGCAGCCAAGCAGGTGATTGGCCAACGTGTATTGGCCAACAACTTTGAAGACTTATTCAATAAAGCCGGACAACAAAAAGCCGATGTGCGCAATGAATCCATGTTTGAAATTATCTATTCAGACAAAGGGGTTAAAAAAACACATATGATTGGTTTTGGGCAGGTGTCTAGAAATTATGGACAAACCGGTCGCCACCCCGGTCAATTGTTAGCCGACACCTACGAATGTAAAGACGGTTTACGTATCGACGAATCACCGCTTTACGACCCGAAGAAACCATGGGCCAACCGCGACCCTCGCTTTGGCTATACCCTTTGGATGCACAAAGATACCGTGGAAGGAAATACCAATGGTACGGAAACAGGCCGTGTTAAAATGATTTTGGACGTGTATCAACCGACCACGAAGATTTTTAATTTCACGACCAATACCTGGAATACGGGCACCAATGCCGATATCAATTCCGGTGCTGCCTGGACCAGTTTTGCCAATGCCGGTGTGGGCCTGATGTGGAAAAAATACAGCAATGAAAAAATTGAATCTATAGGTGCGCAAACCTGTAACTCTATTGTGATGCGCTATGCGGAAATTTTACTGAATTACGCAGAAGCGAAAATAGAATTAAATGAGCTGGACAATTCTGTTTATGACGCGATTAACCAGGTAAGAAAGCGTTCAAAGATGCCGAATTTTGGGATAGAGCGCCAAGGAAACCAGGAAAAGATGCGTCAGATTGTTCGTCGTGAAAGAAAAGTAGAACTGGCTTTAGAAGGCTTGCATTTTGTAGACTTGCGTCGTTGGAAAATCGGCGATTTAGAAAACGAAGGCCCTTCATATGGCTATCCATTGGCATCGCGTGCGCCAAATGGTACCATCACGCAGGAGGGTTATGATTTGGTAACTCCGGATATGGTTCCTAACTTTAAGAAATCGGCGCGCCATGACTTAAACGACATTGCAAACTACGACGCCTATAAGAATAAACTAAAAGTGCGTGATCAGAACCGCTTTTGGAACGATAAATTCTATTTATTCCCAGTGCCGCAGCGCGAGCTCGATTTAGCGCCAGCACTAGGACAAAATAATGGCTACTAAACCTATTCCCTATCAAGCATGAAGAGAAGAAACTTTTTACAATTGGCTGCCCTTTCCGGACTGGGCAGCCTTAACCTCCCTTTTAGTTCGGCAAATCCTTTAGCAATTACAGCAGATGCGGATCAGTTTGCTTTGGCAGCAGGTTCGGGTCTGGAAACCGATGTCGCTATTATTGGCGGCGGCTTAGGTGGCTGTGCCACCGCATTAGCGGTATGCCGCAATGGTATGCGCGCCATCTTGACCGAAGAAACCGATTGGTTGGGTGGTCAGATTTCCCAACAAGGGGTACCTCCGGATGAGCACTCCTGGATTGAGACGCATGGTGCACCTAGCTCCTACCGTGAATATAGAACCCGTGTTCGCGATTTCTACAAACGTAATTACCCCCTTACGGCGGATGCAAAAAGCAGAGAAAACCTCAACCCGGGCAATGGCAGTGTTTCGCGCATTTGTCATGAACCAAAAGTTTGTGTGGCTGTGCTGTATGAGATGCTGATGCCTTACCTCAGCTCGGGTCAATTGCAAATATTCTTGGGCTACAAAGCACAGAAAGCAGATACACAAGGCGATCTGGTGAAGCATATAACCTTACGCTCGGAAATGGGCGGCCCGAACCTGGATATCAAAGCTCGTTATTTTGTGGATGCCACAGAGTGTGGTGATTTGTTGCCGATGACCAAGACGGAATATATCACCGGTACAGAATCCAAACAAGAAACCAAAGAGCTGCATGCAGCAAATACAAAAAGACCGCAAAACCATCAGGCCTTTACGCTATGTTTTGCCATGGATTATCAAGATGGGGTAGACAATACCATCGATAAACCAGCCGACTATCAGAAATGGCGCAACTTTGTGCCGAAGATGAGTCCGGCTTGGTCGGGTCGCTTATTGGATTTGAGCTATTCCAATCCGCGCGATTTGAAACCCAAACGTTTAGGCTTTGATCCACGAGGCATCGATACGCCCGGTGCTTTAAACCTCTGGAATTACCGCCGAATGATTCATAAAGATAATTTCACGCCGGGTTTTTATGGCGGTGATATCACCATCGTGAACTGGCCACAAAACGATTATATGATGGGGAATCTGATCGATGTATCGGATGCTGAATTCAAGAAAACGGTAGACGATGCCCGGAACTTAAACATGGCCCTGTTCTATTGGTTGCAAACGGAGGCACCGCGTGCCGATGGTGGGCAAGGCTGGAAAGGCTTACGCCTGCGTGGCGATATTATGGGCACCAGCGATGGTATGGCCAAATATCCATACATCCGCGAAGCCAGACGTATTAAAGCCGAGACCACCGTCTTGGAGGAACATGTAGGTGCTGAAAACAGACTGCAGGTGGCAGGCCCGAAAGAAGGGAAAAAAGCCTTCCAGTTTCATGATTCTGTAGGGGTGGGCTATTACCATATCGACTTGCACCCAAGTAACCAAGGGGATAATTACATCGACTTCGGGTCTTTGCCTTATCAGATTCCTTTGGGCTCCTTATTACCTGTTCGCATGAACAACCTGTTCCCGGCGAACAAAAACATCGGTACCACGCATATTACCAATGGCTGTTATCGCCTGCACCCTACCGAATGGGGAATTGGTGAAGCCGTAGGCCTATTGGTCGCCTATGCCGATCAGCATAAAATTCCGGCACGTCAGGTGCGCAATAACAAAAATACGCTGGCCGACTTCCAATCCTTTATTCAAAAACAAGGGATTGAAACCATTTGGAAAGGAATTTAATTCCTACACGCGATTTATAGAAGCTTGCTAAAAAGCTGCAAACTCGCCTTTGGCGTTGTCCCCAACAAATGGAGGCCATGCTGAAGGCGCGTTTATTTTTTGAAATTAGCTAACTTAGCAAGAATCGGATTTTAGCGACGCTTATTTCGATGCATCTTTGTATATGGAAAAGACACAACAAGCCATCAATTATGAACGCATAGCGGAAGCTATACAGTTCATTCAGGATAACTTTCAGCAGAAACCCAGCCTGGAAGAAATTGCTGCCCATGTGCATTTAAGTCCTTACCACTTTCAACGCCTCTTCTCGGAATGGGCCGGTACGAGTCCGAAGAAATTCCTGCAATTTATTCAGCTCGATTACGCCAAGCGCCTGTTGAAGCAAGAACAACGCACCTTGTTTGACACGCATATGCTAACCGGTGTGAGCAGTACAAGCAGGCTACACGACCTGTTTATTCAAATTGAGGGCATGAGCCCTGCGGTGTATAAAAATGGCGGAGCGGGCCTTAAAATAGCCTACAGCTTCCCCTATACTCCTTTTGGGCAATGCCTGATTGCCTCCACCGACAAGGGCATCTGTTTTATGGCCTTTACGGAGGAAAAAGCATCTGCCTTGGAGCAGCTGAAAAAGCAGTTCGACAAGGCTAGCTTTTATGAGGAATATAGCGAATTGCAGCAATCGGCAATGGCTATATTTGACCCGGAAGCGGACCATTCGGGCGAACCCCTGAAAATACATTTGAAAGGCTCCCCTTTCCAGCTGAAGGTATGGGAGGCTTTATTGCAGATTCCTGCAGGCAAACTGGCCAGCTATGGCGAGATTGCCCAAGCCATCGACCATCCAAAAGCATCCCGCGCCGTAGGAACCGCCATCGGGCAAAATCCAGTGGCCTACCTGATTCCATGTCACCGGGTCATCCAGTCCTCGGGCAAATTCGGTGGCTACCGTTGGGATCCGAACCGTAAAACAGCCATCATTGGATGGGAAATGGCTCTTAAAGAAGCAAAAACAAGCGATGAGATTAGTTAATTCCGCAGACCCGAAACGCAATTGGTTGCCCTATGACGGCACCGTGCATTATTATGGCGTAGTGATTCCTGACACAGCCGCTTATTACCAGGAATTATGGCAACATATTGCCTGGAAAAACGATGAGGCGGTTATTTTTGGGAAACACTTGGTAACCAAACGCAAGGTGGCCTGGTATGGCGATCGGGCTTTTGAATACAGCTACTCGGGTATTCTGAAGCGCGCCCTGCCCTGGACGCCAGCCCTGCTGGATCTGAAAAAGCAAGTTGAAAGCATCAGTCAAGAAAGCTTTAATTCCTGCTTATTGAATTTGTACCACGATGGTTCGGAAGGCATGGCCTGGCATAGCGATGGCGAGAAAGACCTCAAACCCAATGGTGCCATTGCCTCCTTAACCTTTGGCGCGGAACGTAAGTTCTCTTTTAAGCATAAAAACAGCAAGGAAAAAGTGGATATCCTGCTAGAGGACGGCAGCTTACTACTGATGAAAGATAGCACGCAAAGCCATTGGCTGCATCGCCTGCCGCCCACCAAAATGGCGCATGGCCCTCGCATCAACCTCACCTTTAGAACCATACTAAACGGATAGGCTTTAGGCATTTCCGAAATAATGTGTACTTTTGTAAAAAATATAGCACATGTAATACCCCATTTCTTTCCATTTAACAATGCAACACCAGCCATTCGGCTTTGGTGTATGGTTTCATTTTTAAACGAAAGTTATGGTTCATTTACAAAACATAAGCTATATACATCCCAATAAGGATATGCTATTTCAGGATATCCATTTTACCTTAAACAAACAGGAGAAAATTGCACTGATCGGCCAAAACGGCGTCGGGAAGTCCACTTTATTGCAAATCATTGCTGGGCTATTGCCCTTGAGCAGCGGTACGCTATTCCTTGAGGAAAAACCCTACTATGTGCCGCAGCAGTTTGCTGCCTACAGCGGACAAACTGTAGCCCAGGTATTGGGCATTGCCGACATGAGAGAGGCCTTACAGCGGATTCTGGCCGGTGAGGTAGCACCGGAACTGTATGACCAGTTAAACGACCGTTGGGATATTGAAGAAGCGAGTTTGGAAGCCTTGGCCGAATGGGATTTAATTCTTAGCGATTTAGATCAGCCTTTTGATTTGCTCAGTGGCGGCGAAAAAGTAAAGGTCTTTTTGGCGGGGATCCGCGTCCATCAACCTGCCCTCCTCCTGTTGGATGAGCCGAGTAATCACTTAGATCGCCCGGCACGTGAAAAGCTGATGACCTTGTTGGAAAACACAAGAGCAAGCTTGCTATTGGTGAGCCACGACCGCGAGCTGTTAGACCGCATACCCTTGACGGCAGAAATGAGCAGCCAGGGCATGCAACGCTTCGGGGGGAATTACAGCTTTTACACAGCACAAAAAGACCTGGAACGCAACGCCTTAGAGCAGCAGGTGCTGGCTAAGGAAAAGGCACTGCGCAAGGCTAAAGATAAAGAGCGGGAAGCGAACGAACGCCAGCAGAAGTTGAATGCCCGCGGCAAAGGAAAACAGGAAAAAGCCGGCGTTGCCCGGATTATGATGAATACCCTGCGGAATCAAGCGGAAGGCAGTAGCGCGAAATTGAAGGCGGTGCACCAGGAGAAAATTACCGGCGTGCGCCAAGATCTGCAACAACTACGGGCTAGCCGCTCGGATTTGGAACAGATGAAGGTAGGCTTTGCCCAATCGAATACGCATCAAGGCAAGAAGTTGTTGGAAGCAACAGCATTGAATTACCGCTATGGCGATAGACCGCTTTGGGAAGAAGGGTTGAGCTTTGCGCTATATCACGGCGACCGGATGGCGATTCAGGGTCGCAATGGAGCCGGCAAAACCACCTTGATCCAACTTATCTTGGGCAAAATCCCTCCTTCAGAAGGTGAGTTAAAGGACAATCCATTCCAAGCTATCTATGTGGATCAGGATTACTCCTTGATGCAATCTAACCAATCGGTTTACGAGATGGCGGCTTCTTTTAATCAATCGGCCTTGCAGGAACATGAGCTTAAAATCAGGTTGAATCGCTTTCTATTTGCGAAGGAAAGCTGGGATCAGTCTTGCTTGAGCTTAAGTGGTGGCGAGAAAATGCGGCTATTGCTATGCTGCTTGCATATTGCCAGCCAGGCTCCCGACCTGATTATTCTGGACGAGCCGACGAACAACCTGGATATCCCGAATATGGAAATCCTGACCGAGGCACTGTTGGGTTTTCAAGGAACCTTGTTGGTTGTTTCGCATGATGCCCGTTTCTTGGAAGAAATCGGTGTGAATCGCACTTTATTTATAAAATAAGAAATATCTTTAATATTTAAGTTAAAATTAACAGTTTTCCTTTTGTTTTAAAAAATCTTTGGCGTAACTTCACGACTGAGAATGAACCATCCTTATGGCTTCTCCATACCAAAGACGACCATGAACGTGAAATGTACCCTTTTCCTAGCTTTAGGCTTACTCTTAGGATGTAAGGAAGAGGACATTACGCCTATTGAAACCTCCTTGAACATTGGTCGATTACAGCAATTTAACTGGGAAAACAGATCGGAAGTGGAAGAGCAAGCCGTCGATCAGATTGGGATTTATAAATATGCCAAGAAGATGGTATTGAACTTTAACGAGATTCAATTTACCCATAAAACGGAGTCCTATTTACTCAGCAAGCCTGAGAAAATGGGCGATGTTAATTTTATCCCGGCCTTGGAAAACTCCGAAGTATGGGGCGGCTACCAGGTTTCCACCGTCGATTCGACCTTGGTTTTCCATATCCAGAAGAAGAATCACCTGTGGGATCGTTGGAACGTTCCGGCAGATTCTGTAGCCATTAGTTCTACGTATAAGATCCTGAAACTTACCGATAGTAAATTGGAGCTTAAGCCCCTATCGGATATGCAGATTGATGGTACAAACCCCATCATCACCTTTTCCGCCATTTCAAAATAAGACCTTTTTCTACTAAAAAAGGCAATACACCGAAATGTATTGCCTCCATCAGCTATATATATTAAATTAAAATTTACTGTTTATCCCACCATACGCGTCCGGTCAGGTTATCCCCACCCGGGATGGCAGCTCCGGCTTCCTTGTAGTATGCGGCATTGGAGTTCGCTGCTTCGGCATCCGGATACGGAAAGCGACGAGGAATCTGTCCTTTGGTATCGCTGTTGATATACTTAACAGGTACCAGTTCCGGATAGCCCGTGCGGCGCCAATTAGACCAGGATTCATAGAAATTCAAGGCGGTATTCTGATGCAACCAGTACTGCAATCCGATTTGTTTTAAGCCATCGGTCAATGGATTGGCCGTAGCGTAGGCTTCTGCAGCGGCGTCCGTAATTTGTAAGGCGGCATCGTATTGGCCTAAGAAGGTGATACCAGCTTTGATGGCATTTTTATAGTGGCTAGCCGCTGATCCACCGATTCCCCAGCGTTGCGCTGCTTCGGCTGCCAGTAATTCTGATTCAGCATAGGTAAGGATAAAGGTCACACCGTCACGTTTGATCATGCCCGGATGCGGCGATGAATAGGCGGGCATCGTGGTATAAGAAGGATCGGAGGCTATGGCATAGGCTGCATTGGTTCCCAAATCCTTGCCATTCGGCATTCCTTTTTGTTGGTTAGCTGCAGCGATGAAGTTGCTATTCTGCTCCTTTATCGTCGGGTTTAACCATAGATTGGATACCGCAACATTAATACGTGGATCGTTAGTGGATTTTAAGGCTTTAATAAAAGTATCGGACCATTTCACGTAATAATGCTCTTGCCCCCCATCGCCTAATAGCACCTGGCTATTTCTGTTCTGGGTAATGCGCGCACCGGATTCATCATGCTTTAGGAAGGCATTATTGGCATTGCTGCTTAAGGTTTTGCCAACAACCTTGCTGACGTAGGATTTGGCGGTGGTTTCATCGACCTTCGTTAAGCGCATCGCCAAGCGAAGGATCAGGGAGTTACCGAATTCTTTCCATTTTTCGACATCACCTTTGTAGATAACATCGCCGGAGATCTTATCTGCATTGGCATCTAATTTGGATACCGCATCTTCAAGTTCCTTCAGCATATCTGTGTAGATGGCTTGCTGCTTATCGTATTTGGTAGCTAGATTTTTCTCATAATAACCTAGGCCAGCTTCGGTATAAGGCACATCACCATAGAGATCGGTAATGCGGGCAAAGATTAAGGCTTTCCAGATGCGTGCCGCCTGATGCAGGTTTTTATATTTGTCTTTTGTGCGGGTCACTTCCACAATATCAACAATGGGTTTCACTTGCTCGGCATAGGCTCTTTCCCAATACGCCGAGGTGTACCAAGGCGTATTCAGGTATTTATCACCTGCCCAATAACTAACCACGGAGGAAATCCCTTGCATCATGGTTCCTGCATAAATCAGGTTTGCGCGCCAGGTTTCGTAAGCAAAGTCCGTACTGCCTGTATAAGTTAATTGCGCAGTGCTGAACATAAAGTTAGGATCGAAATTCTGAGCACTATAAGCTACCGGATCCGTATTGATTTTATCAAAGTCATTCGTACAGCTTTGCAGGCAAGTTGCGCCGGTAAGCAGTAGGAAGGCGATTGTTTTTAAGGATGTAATTTTCATGAGGAGCGAAGATTTAGAATTTAACATTTAGATTGAAACCGAAAGTGCGTGCCGGCGGCATACCACCAAGCTCAAGGCCTGGGAAGGTCGCATTATAACTCGATTCAGGATCGATGTTATCGGTTTTCTTCATCAGAATAAATAAGTTTCTGGCTACCAAGCTTACGTTTAAGCTCTTGATGCGCTCATTAAATAATTTCGTCGGGAAATTATAGCCTAGAGTAAGCTGTCTGAACTTGATAAAACTCGCATCATTTACAAACAGATGAGAGGCATTATTCGCTGTATTTTCGTAGAATTTCGCGGCTTTGTTTCCTAATTCTTCCCGATTTTCTAAGGTTGCCTGGTGTAATCCTTTGATGTAACCTAGGTAATCTGTTCCCGAGAATAGTTTACCACCAAACTTGCCATCGATTAAGAACGCTAAGTTGAAGTTACGGTAGGAAAACTCATTGTTCCAGCCTGCAAACCATTTGTTGTAGGCCGATCCGTAAGGTTTCAGCTCCCCTTTCTTCGGTGATCCATCATCGTTGGTCAGGCGATTGCCTTGCTCATCATAAGCATAATCATAGGCTACAATCTGTCCCATGGCTAATCCAGGGTAATTTTTCAGGAAGCCAACGCCAGAGCGGGAAGTCGCTAACAATTGCTCCTTCAATCCATCGGCTAATGAAACTACTTTATTCTTGTTGTAGGTCATATTCAAGGAAGTCGTCCAGCTAAAATCATCGTGTTTGAACGGTCTTCCTGTCAATAACATTTCCAGCCCTTTGTTCTCGATAGATCCTGTGTTTAACACCGCTTGGCTATAGCCCAAAGTAGTTGGAATGGTGACACTAACAATCTCATCGGAAGAGCGTTTCTTATACCAGGTTAGGTCAAGGCTTAAGCGATCACTAAAGAAACGGATATCTGTACCCACTTCCAATTCGGCTGCTTTCGAAGCTTTTAATCCGGAATTCGGGATATAATCGTAAGAAATCTGTCCTAGCGGATTACCATTCAGCGATTGACTCATGAAATTATAGGTCAAGGAGGTTTGATAGGGTACTGTGGCTTGACCAACCACCGCATATCCGGCACGTAGTTTACCAAAGTTCATGATATCAGAAGATAGCAGTTCTGAAAACACAAAGGATCCACTGATGGAAGGGTAAGTGACACTCAGCTTGTTGTCGAAGCCTGGCGCGGCAAGGGTCGAGAACCAATCGGTACGCCAAGAACCCGTCAGGTATAAATAATCTTGATAGGCCAATTCTAAGGTGGCGTAAGTGGATTGTGTTTCCATTTCAGACTCTACGTAAACCAGCGATTTATTTTTCAAGCCGGTAATGGTATGCACACCTGGCACTAAGAATTCGTTTCCTTGGTTAATGGTTAAGTCTGAGGTGGTATTCCGGTAGCTGGCTCCTACATTAGGCGTCACGACGAAATCCTCATTAACTTTAAAGGATTTCCCCACTAACACATCGGCATTGATATCTGAATAGCGCATTTTCTGCGATACTAGGTTATTCGGAGCAGAATAGGCAAGGCCTTCTGGCAATACGCTTAAGTAGGCATTGGTATAGAAATCCTGACCGGCACGTCCTTGAATGAACAAGCCATTGTCGAGGGTATATCGCGCAGATAAGGAGCTTATCAAGCGGTTTCTATCGGTATTATTCACGACTTCGTACGCAGCAAAATAAGGATTGGTATCCCATGGATTACCGGCATTATAAGCGATTTCATGACCATCCTCGGTTTTCCAAGGCTTTAAGCTGCGGATATCGACCGAGATCGGTAAGAATACGGCGTTGTAATTGGCACTTCCAGCACCATCAGATAGCATCGGTCTGTTCTTTGCGTCCTCAATGATGTAGTTTGTTCTGGCATCAATTTTCAAGCGTTTGATAGGCTCGAAGGTACCCGCAAGCGCAAATGATTGGCGGTCAAGTCCGGAGTTCGGCATAATCGATTGATTGCGAACATCGCTTATCGACAAGCGCAAGGTTCCGCTATCGAAGCCTTTGTTCAAGGCTAAGGAGTTGGTCCAGGTGTGGCCATTGCGGTAGAAGTTCTCGATATTATCCTTTTGGGCTACATATGGTCTGGATACGCCATCGAATTGGGGCACGGAACTGCCGTCCAATTTAGCACCCCAGCTAGAACCACCTACCTGCGCTGCGGCTTGTCCGTCCCGTGGTTTTTCCCCGTTAGCACCTTGGCCATATACATATTGCCAATTGGTTCTATCCATTACCTGTTCGACCACGTAGTTGCTACTGAACTCGATACCTGATCCTTTACCTGATTTTGTGGTGATCAAAATAACCCCTGCTTTCGCACGCGAGCCATATAAAGCTGATGCTGCAGCACCTTTTAACACGGAAATACTTTCGATATCATCGGGATTTAAGTTCCCGATAGCATCCCCCATATCCGGGGCATTATCCCATTGGCTACCGCTATTTCCATTCGGATTTTTATTGGTAATCCCTTGCGGCGCATTCTCCATCGGTACACCGTTAATGACATATAAAGGTTGGTTGGTTTGGCTTAAGCTGGATGCACCGCGGATAACCACACTTGTCGCGGACCCTACACCACCGGCTGTAGAAGTCACATCCAATCCTGCCACCTTACCGACCAAGGCATTAGCCACGTTATTTTCCCGGGCTTGTGTTAGGCTTTCACCGTTCACCTGGGTTACCGAGTAGCCTAGGGTTCTTTTTTCGCGGGTAATGCCTAAGGCTGTTACCACCACTTCATTCAGCATCATCTGGTCTGGTTCCAACTGAATTTTCAAGGCGGCACCTGTATTTACCGTTACTTCTTTGGATAAGAAACCGGTATAGGAAACAATCAGGATACTCCCCGCGGGAAGTTCGATTTCAAACTGTCCGTTTAAATCGGTTGATTTACCTGTGGCTGATCCTTTTACACGAATGGTAGCTCCTGCTAGCGGATGGCCTTCCGGATCGACAACCTGGCCCCGTACGTTAATCGTCTGTTGCTGATTAACCACCACCAAGCCCGACTCCTCTACGGTATAGGCCAAGCCACTCCGGCGGAATAACTTTGGCAACAGTTCAGTTACCAGTTCATTATCCACCGCAATATTTATTTCTTTTGCAAAATTCTTTAAACCCGGATTGAAGACAAAGTAATAATCACTTTGCGCTTCGATGAGTTTAAGCACCTTGCTAAGCTTCGTTTTCTGCACTGAAATGCTGACTTTCTGCTGGGAAAACACATTTCCCTTCACGTTAAACAGAAAGAATAATATCATAATTAGGGTTAGTTTCATTCGGATAATGAATCTAAAGTACAAATGCCGGTTTGAATGCACTTGCAACAAGTCATTTTTAATCATATTTTAGTACTTGGTTAAAGTTTACTACTAGGCATGGGCATGGTCAGATGCTTTTGCCTCTAAAATTTTAATCGTGCTAAAGGATGGTGTTCACACGCCGTCCTTTTTTAGTGTTGTTGTTTTGAGATCGTTATTTTTTTTCCATAGCTATTGAATTTAAAAGGTTGTACTTTTTGAAGGGCTTCCAAGGCTTGCTGGATGTTTTCTTTGTGGAAGGTGGCGGTAAAGCGATAGTCTAACAACTGAGGGTCATCCAGACTAATATCGACATCATACCAGCGTTCCAACATGGCAATCACCTCCTCAAAGGGTTGCTCATCCATCACCAATCGGCCATGTTTCCAGGCGATGTCTGGGATTTCCGCAGCCACAGCATGCGGGCGGATATCCTGAATCACGATTTCCTGTGCTGCTAGTTTCGGCATCTGTTGGAGATTGCTTTTCTGCAATGCAGGTGCATCCTCCAAGGTAGTCCGCAGTACGGAGACCCGTTGGTTAGGCTTAATTAAGATGGCGTTATTATTTTTCCCCTTACTGTGCATCTCAATTAACCCTTCCAGCAAATAGGCTTCAGATTCCTTTTCCCCCGGATAGGATTTAACATTGAAGACCGTACCTAAGACATGGATATCAAAATCAGCAGTTTCCAACTGAAATGGTTTCTCTTTATTTTTTGCAACCTCAAAATAGGCCTCGCCTATGAGTTTCACTTTACGGGTTGCTTTGTTGAAATCTTCTTGAATGGTTAGTTGGCTCGCAGCGTTTAAAGTTACCCAAGTACCATCGCTAAGAGCAAATCGCTTCTTCTCCCCTTTTTTGGTTTCCACGACTTGCAAACTACTCGAAGCAGCCTCTTGCTGGGTCGCTGTATCCTGAGATTGCAGAAACCAATAGGATACCCCTAGCGTCAGGATAAACAAAGCTGCAACGGCCGCCCAAGTTGCCCAAGGAAATTTCCGAACGTTCAGTTGTGGAATAGCCTGATTAGCCAGCTTTGTTTTCAACTGTTCAAGCTGTTGCGGAATAGGCTTCCGATTCGCTGTTAGGATATGATAGAGTTCTTTTGCCTGTGCGATAGTTTCCGATTGTTCGGGATGTGCTTGGATATAACGCTGCCAATAACGCATGCTGAGCTCGTTCTCTTTTCCACAATACTGTTGAAAAGTAGGATCGATCAAGAAATCTTCAACTTCCTTTATGGGATTATCACGCATACTTTTAGGCATTTATACTATAGTGCCCAAGAAAGGATATTTTGCCTAAGAAAAATGCAAACTATTTTTCAACAAACTGAAAGTGAATGGATTAAAAATCATAAAAAACACTACGCATTAATTTTAATGCATCGTATAAAGTGTTATAACAGGTCTTTACCGACATCTGGGTCTGTTCGGCAATCTGTTCATAACTCAGGTTTTCGAAGAACTTTAATTGGACGACTTGTTTTTGGCGAAAGGACAATTTGGCCAGGGCATTCTTCAATTTATGCTGCACAAGTTCATCGGTCTGCACGCGGATAATAAACTCCTCATAAGGCATTTCGGTCCATTCATCTTGGTCCAGCATGCTGCTAAGGGCATTGCTAAGTTTCTGCTTTCGCTCTAGCAAACGTATCATCTTGCGCTTCAACATGGTCAGCAGATAAGACTGCACATTTTCCACCCGATCTAAGCTATCTCTTTTTTCCCAAATACTGAGAAATACCGCGTCCGTTGCATCACTAGCCAGATCGCTATCGGCAAAGGTTCTTACCCCGAAGCGGACCAATTCTGGATACAATTGTGCATACAGGTCGAAGTAAGCCTGCTCATCGCCGGTTCTTACCCGTTCCCACAACAATCTATACTGCATTTTTGCACCCATCATCCTGTTTAATTATTTTCTCGATTAATAGTTAATTTGAATGTTGACTAATTTGATAATTTTTTTACCATTATTCAATAATTGGCGGTATTATTTTTAAATATAGCGTAAAAACAAAGATTGTAACCGCTAACAAACAAATTCCCCTTCTTTTTCCTTATACTAGTAGACAACACTTAGCACAGATGAACAAGCTTTACAGCAGCCTACTGGCTTTAACTATTTCTACCACTTTGAACGCACAAGAACCTTTAACTGCCGCACAATCGGACCCTAAAATCCTGGGTTGGATGCAAGGATTTCCACCGGCAGCCAACCGCACGGTCTCCCTTTTCGACGGGAGTTTTTTTGAATTTCCAGCCATTCGCTATAGCGTTTGCCATATGCGGGAGTTCTTCCCGACCAAGGTGGTGCGCTCTGCAGACCAAGGCAACTATTCCTTCAAACAAAAACTCGACGCTAAAATCGGCAATATAACATTTATTCCCCTAGGGAAAGACGAACCAGTTAGTATAGAAACTTCCCTGGCCGAGACTTATGCCGACGGATTTATCGTGTTGCACAAAGGCAAGGTAGTGTATGAGCGTTACTTTGGCGAGTTAGATCCCGAAGGTACGCATGCCGTGATGTCGGTTAGTAAGACTTTTACAGGCACGCTGGGCGCCCTTTTGCTGGCCGAGGGTGTGCTGGATGAAAATAAGCTGGTGAAAGATTACGTGCCGGAATTGGCGAATTCGGCGTTCGGTGATGCCACGATCCGGCAGGTACTGGACATGACAACTTCGCTGGACTATAGCGAAGATTATGCTGACCCCAAAGCCGATGTATGGGTATTCTCTGCGGCTGGCAATCCGGTTCCCCTTCCTGCAGATTACAAAGGCCCTAAAAACTACTATGAATTTCTGCAAACCGTACATAAGGCGGGTAGCCATGGCCAAGCCTTTGGCTATAAAACTATCAATACCGATGCCATGGGCTGGATAATCAGCAAGGTGACCGGCAAGAGCATCCCGGACCTGTTATCCGAGCGAATCTGGCAACCTATTGGCGCGCATCATGATGGTTACTATCAGATCGACCGATCGGGTATTGCCTTTGCCGGCGGAGGCTTCAATGCCAACCTCCGCGACCTGGCGATGTTTGGGGAGATGATCCGTAACAACGGTTATTTTAATAAGAAACAAGTGCTGCCGAAGGCGGTAATCGATGACATTCGAAAAGGAGGACGTCAGGAAGATTTCGCCAAAGCGGGCTACACGAATTTAAAGAATTGGAGCTACCGCAACATGTGGTGGGTGGCCCATAATGAAGACGGTGCCTTTTCCGCCCGCGGCGTACATGGCCAAGCCATCTACATCGACCCGGCTGCCGAAATGGTGCTGGTGCGCTTAGCCTCGCACCATACCGCCAGCAATACAGCCAATGATCCGTATTCTCTGCCCGCTTATCAGGCGATTGCCGATTACCTCAAAAAGAAATAGAAGCAATCGGGTCGCTGATTAATGCACGATGCTATCCATATCTTCCAAAGATTTCCCTTTCGTTTCGGGAATAAACAGGATGAAGATAAAGGACAAGACCACCATAATGGCATAAAACAAGAAGATATAATAACCCCCTTGCGGCACGGACTCCACAATAACAGGGAATATCCAGGAAATTAAAGCCGCAAATACCCAGTGCGTAGTGCTCCCTAAAGACGAGCCCTGCGCACGTACCTCATTGGGAAAGATCTCGGCTAAAAACACCCAGATCACCGCACCTTGCGATAGCGCGAAGGAAGCGATAAATCCAATAATATAATACAGCAGCATGCCTGAGTTTTCACCCTTCAGACCAAAGGCCGTTAGCAGTAAAAAGATAAACATACCGATTGCACCGGATAGCAATAACTTCTTCCGGCCAATCCGATCGATAATACTCATGCCCAATAGGGTAAAAAACACATTGGTACCCCCAATAAAAATAGGCTGTAAATAGCTAAGTTTCGCATCAAAGCCGGCCATTTCAAAAATCCGTGGTGCATAATACAGAATCGCATTAATCCCCGTCATCTGATTAAAGAAGGCCAGCAGCACTGCAAAAACAATAGGTTTCATATATTGGCTTTGAAACAAGGAAACTTGTCCCTTGCTAGTAGCCGGAGCAGCTTGTACCGGCTGTCCCAGCAATTGAAACACCTGAGCAGCCTCCTCCTTACCCTTATGCAACAAAAGCCAACGCGGACTTTCGGGAATACTCCGCAACAGCACATAAAACAAGAGTGCGGGCAAGGCCATAATCCCCAACATATAGCGCCAGGAATCTTCGCCCGTATCGGCAAACAAGAAGTTGGTGAGGTAGGCAATAAAAATACCACTGACGATCATGATCTGGAAGAGCCCGGTCAGTTTACCACGATCTTTAGAAGGGGCAATCTCCGAGATGTATACCGGTCCTACCACCGAGCTGATCCCGACGGCTAGCCCGCCCAGCAATCGGAAGAGCAAAAAGAAACTCCAATAGGGCGAAAGGGCACAGCCAATGGCTGAAAACAAGTACAACAAAGCAATCACCAGCAAGACCGGCTTGCGGCCATAGCGATCTGAAATGCGACCTGCTAGCAACGCTCCCAAAATGGTACCTATTAAAGAAATAGAAACAGTTAGGCCATGCCAAAACGCATCTAATGCCCATAAGCGCTGTATAATTTGTTCTGCTCCGGAGATGACGGCCGTTTCAAAGCCGAACAGAAAGCCCCCGAGAGAGGCTATCAAAGCATATTTCCAAACGTTATTCATATAATTTCAGATTTAGTTCAATAATTAGCTGTTTGGCAGGCTTGCCGCCATGCCATAAAATATATTCTTCTCGTCCATGGAAGCCAATTGTATAGGAATGGGAACCTCGGCCTGCAATTGTGCCAGGAAGAAACGTTCTGCCTTAGCAATGCTGCCCCCAATCACAATAGCATCCGGTTCCAAAGGAAGAATATAAGCTTGTATAAACTCCCGTAAAGCTTCCCGAAGAAAATCAAAGGCTAGCTTTTGTTCTGTTGCTGCCGCCTCATCTTCCACCAATTCCCTCACATTGGCAAAGCTCCTATTCGATTTACCGGCCAGGAAGCCCAAAAGCCCCCGGGTAGAGATGTAATCTTCCGCAATGCCCTCCCGAAAGGATGCCGAGCCATAGTTCAAGTCTTTCAGCTGGCTTTTATCATACCAAGCCGATCCCAATCCTGTTCCTAAGGTCAGGCCGACCACCCGCTTTGCAAACCAGTGCTGATGGTAGATTTCACCCAATAGAAAGGCATGGGCATCATTGAAGAAAAAGATAGCCGATTTTGGAATGCCATAGGTTACGGCTAGGTAGCTTTTCACATCCAAGTGCAGTAAAGATTGATATTTATGCATGCCATCCATTAAACAGATACCCTGGGTATAATCAAAAGGGCCTGGAATTGCGATCATCATAGCCTCCAGCGGCTTGTTTATGCTGGCTAAACTTTGTTGTATGGCCTGATCCCAATCGGCGAGGATGGCTTGCCGGCTTCCCTGACTATCCACCGGCTGATAACAAAAGGAACGATCAACCAGTTGCATGGCATCCCTATCCACAACAGCGCTGGTAATATGCGTTCCTCCAATATCGATACAAAGAATCAATTCCTTTTTCATAGGTTTAATTGCTAGTTGGCAATGGATCAAATGCACTTGGGTTTTTCGGATCATAAACCGCAACCCCCACTCTAGAGTCTGCACTGCCGTAGTATAAAAACCATTTGGATTTGTAATAGGCCAAGCCTTGCAAAAACACCGTTCCATCTACATATTGCCCACTTTTTTCAAAATCTTCCATAGGTCGCAAAAACGGCGTATCCAATCGCTCCAATACTTTCGTAGGATCATTTTTATCAAACAAAACCTGCCCCGCGCTGTAAGTACCTAAGGTAAACCGCGGATCGGCTTGCTCCTTTTCATCATGATTCTTACCGTTATAAAGCAACAGGATTCCCTTATCGGTCAGTACCGCCGGTGGGCCGCATTCCGTTAATGCGCTATCGAAATACCCCGGTCGGGTTTCGATGAATTTAGCCAGCTCACCTTTCGCGTCTAGCACCGGTTCCCAATCGATCAAGTTGTCGGAAGTTGCCCCTTTTACACCATGCTCGCCCCAGTACATCCAATATTTTCCATTGATTTTTGCAATTACCAGCTTATCATTCTTTACCGTCGTCAAGATGGAGGCCGATTTATGGGAAGTACTCATTAAAGGTTTATAGGCTGCGTTTGCGAAAATAGGACCATGCTTTACCCAGGTTCGTAGGTCTTTCGAGGTAGCCACCCCTAGGCGCGGCGTATCCCGATTCCATTGCGTATAGAATACCACGAAGGTACCATCTTCCGTAACCGCCACGCGGGGATCTTCGACCCCACCCGGCCATTCGTATTTCTTCTGCCCGTCTGCTGCGGGATAGAGTACCGGTTCTTTGCTTCGGTTAAAATGAAGACCATCGGTACTGCTAGCCAAGCCCAGTCGGGACGTGCGAAAGCCAATGCCGATGCCAAATTTATCCTCCGCTCGGTACAACACGAATAAGGTATCATCTTTCACCACGGCACCCGGATTAAAGGTGTCATTTTCCTCCCAATGCACCTGCTTGCCCGACATGGGATCTAGAAAGCTGGTTGTAGAATCGGGAGATATAATCGGATTGATGCCTTCCGGACGGTGGAAACCACCCAAGGTCCAGGCCGGCCTTGTAGTTGATTGAACGAGTTTTGCATCACGGCATGCAAGCAAGCTCGTGATGAGGAGTAAGAAAGTGAACTTAACGAATCTAATCATAGCTTAATATCCATTATTTTGTGAAATTTTACCTACTGTTTTATCTACTTCTGCCTGCGGAATCGGGTATAATACGTGCTTATCTGCAAAGGATTTGCCCATGGCATTCAAGGTAGCCTTGGCAATTTTCCAGCGTCGTAAATCCGACAGACGATGGCTTTCCAAGCCCAGTTCCACGCGGCGCTCTTGTTGCAACCAGCCCATGGCCACATTGGCATCCGTGGTATTCGCGGCACGATCGGGCAATACCGCCGCATTGGCACCCCGCGCCCGTTTCCTTATTTTGTTGATGATTGCAACGCCGGCAGCCACCTGATTATCTTTAATCAAGGCTTCCGCTTTCCATAACAGCACATCGGCATAACGAATATAGATCCGGTTGACCGGAGAATTATCATTTCCCTTGTTATTGGCATTCTGTGCCCCTAAGAGTTTGTAAACCGCCTGATCGGCCGTATTTACCGTCAATGCTTTCCGCGGATCGCCTGTTTCAAAGGCCGCTAAGAAGTTGGCCGATGGTGCCATAAAACCCCAACCCTGTAGGGCGGTAAATCCATTGCCTTTGCTAGGTTGTTTCCCCGGCTCGTGGTCATAGATAAAAATATTCTCCTTTTCCACATAGGTTTTACTATCGTCAAAGGCATCGAAATAATTGGCATTGAGGTCATATACGCCCATTTGTTCAATGGCTGCCACCTTGCTAATCACTTCTTTCCAGTTTTCCTGAAATAGGGCTACTTTGGCGGCCAAGGCTAATGCTGCTCCTTTGGAGGCGCGCCATTTTTCCGATTGGTTACTGAAACGGCCGTCGGGAAAACCCGTAATGGCAACCTGCAGATCGGTATTTATTTGTTGATATACTTCAGCCTTCGGCGTCCGTACTGCCACTTCATAGGCCTCGTTAAAATCGGTCAGCGGTTTCAAGACCATCGGCACATCGCCAAAGTATTTCAGCAAATCGAAATAGAAAAAAGCCCGTAAGAAGGAGGCTTCCGCCAATAGCTGCTTCCGCTTGCCCTCGGCCATGTTTATTTTGGAAAGGGTGGTCGCATCGGTCAATTGGAATATCGCCATATTACAACGAGAGATCCCCTCATAATTGTATTTCCAAATACCGGCAAAAGCGCCGTTCTCTGCGGTAAAATTATAATTGGCTACATCATCCATCCAGGCTTGGTCGCCATCGGGAGCCCATTTTTTATTGGCATCGCCAGCAGCAATATCTTCCAGTAAGAAATCCGGGCGAATTACTAATCCACCGATCCAATCCCAGTTTCCAAATAAATTCAACGTATAAGAGAGGGGTCTGTAGGCATTGTCAATACCTGTTGTTACGGTTCCTTCGGTGGGGTCTACCTGCACCTGTTCCTTGGTCAGGATACCAATAGGCTCTTTGTCCAACCATTTTGAACAACTGCTGAACAGCAGCATCGATCCTAGCGTATAGAGGGTTAATTTTTTCATGACTTAGAAATTAAAGTTAAGACCTAATAAGATGGTTTTTGATTGGGGATAGGTTCCCTTATCAATTAAGTCTGTCGTCTCCGGATCTAATCCGGTATACTTGGTCCAGGTATATAGGTTTTGTGCCGATACATACAGGCGCGCAGCATTTACGCCCCAGTTGTTCAAAAACTTGCCAAAGGAATAGCCTAGTTCCACATTTTTCAAACGTAGGTAAGAAGCATCCTCAATGTAAAGCGTAGAGAACTTACTGATGCCGGTATCTTCAAAGGCAACTCGTGGCAGGCTATTGCTGGAACCTTCGCCATCCCAGGCATCCAACATCCGGGTGGTATAGTTAAACGGGCGGGAATCGAAGTTTACAATGCGCATACCGTCATTGTAGCGGTCTACTCCTTTTACCCCTTGGAAGAACACATTCAGGTCAAATCCTTTATAATCTACCGCAGCAAACATACCATAAGACCAGCGTGGAATCGGATTACCGATAAAAGTGCGGTCGGCATCATTGATGATACCATCATTATTGAGGTCTTTAAATCGGATATCCCCAGGTTTACTTACTGGCGTAGTGACGCCATGCTGATGAGCTTTTACTTCGGCTGCATTTTGATAGATGCCATCCATTTGGTATCCGTAATACACATCTAAGGGTTGGCCAATTTCCGCGCGCGATACCTCACCAATGATACGTGGAACATTCTCGTGCAGGGCAGCTACCTTATTTTTAATATGGGTTAAGTTCCCCCCAAAGCTGTAATGCCCGTCATTGGCTAGGCTGTTTTTATAGCGCAGGTTTAATTCGAAGCCTGTATTTTCCACTTGTCCGGCATTCACATAGGTGGCATCTACATTGCCCACGAAAGTTGGGAGGCTTACGGCTAATAAAATATCCTTGGTTTTCTTTTTAAACACATCCACATTCAATTCCAGGGTATTGTTTAACAATTGCATATCCAAACCCAGGTTATCTTGCAGGGTAGTTTCCCATTTTAAGGCAGGATTTCCGTATCGAGTAATATTTCCTTCGCGGCTAAATAACGTGAGGTAGGCATAGTTGGTAATATTTTGGTTCCCCAGCTTACCGGTACTTGCTCTTAATTTCAGGTAATTGAGCACTTCATTCTTGGGGAAGAAATCTTCGTTGGTCAAAATCCAACCTAGGGCTACCGATGGGAAATAACCCCATTTATTGTCGGAGCCGAAACGAGAGGAAGCATCTGCACGAATATTTCCCGTTAGGGTATAGCGATTTTTATAGGAATAGGTTGCTGAGCTAAACAGCGAGAATAAAGCCCATTCCTGAGCAAAGCCCCCATTCCATAGATCTTGCGAAGTGCCGCCCAAGTCCATGTATTGGAACCTATCTAAGGTATATTCAAATCTTCTGCGGGAGGCATTGATGGAGCTGCTTTGGTTATTGATAAATTCAGTACCCGCCAAAGCATTAATCTGATGGTCGCCCAAGGTCTTATCATAGTTTAACACATTATTCCAAGTCAAGGTATAATCTTCACCCCGATCTTCATTTAAACCATTCGGACGGTTGACCCTGCCCTGCCCCACATCCACCGTTGGGTCTACCCGTTCATCATCGCCAAAGTTGGTGAAAAAGGCTTTGTTATGGTTAAAGTTCAACTCCAAACCCACATTGGAACGAAAGCGTAAAGATTTATCTTTTAAAATATTCACCGCCGCTTCCACATTACCAAACACCTTGAATTGCTTCAGGTTGTTATTAGAGAAATTAGCCAAGGCTACTGGGTTTTGAGACCATTCGTACAAGCCAGATTGGAAGTCTTTTGGCCCTTTATAGAAGGGTAAATCTGTATAGGGATTATCCACACGATAGGTCGGGTCGCTCGGGTCTTTATATACCCCCAGCACTGGCGGCCGTAACAAGGCATGGCGAATAATGCCCGGTGCATCGCCTCGGGAGGAAACCGCCATTTTATCCTGATGATTCAACAGGATATTACTCTTAACTTCGACGCGCTCGCTCAATTTCGCATGGATATTGGAACGTGCTTCCAAGCGCTGATAGCGATCGTTATTATTAACCACAATACCATTTTGACCGTAATAGCCTGTTGACAACATGTAGGTTACTTTGTCAGACCCACCGGAAGCCGAGAGCTGAAAGCTGTTGGTTTTCCCCGTTTCAAACAGTTCATTTAACCAATCGGTATTGGCCAGGTCGGTACGTGTTTTTTGCACGGTATAGGGATTGCTGCCTGTGGCATTGGTATTGCGCCAGGCTTTCTCCATGGTATTCAGGTATTGCTCGGTATTCATCATGGTCGGCAAGTTGCTGGCCTGCTGAATACCGGTATAGGCATTGACATCGATGCGGGTTTGCCCCGATTTACCCCGCTTCGTGGTTACTAAGATGACCCCTGCGGCAGCGCGTGAACCATATAAGGAGGCTGCTGAGGCATCTTTTAAAACGGACAAGGATTCGATATCGGCCGGATTAATAAAGCTGAAGTTCGTCGTTGGTATCCCATCGATAATAAATAAAGGTGAATTGTTGCCAATGGTTCCTACCCCGCGAATGCGGATATCGATGGCATCACCGGGCTGACCGGTAGATTGGGTGACGGAAATACCCGCAGCTTGTCCCTGCAGCAATTGCCCCACATCCTGCACGCGGCGTTTATCGGCAACGTTCATATCTACACGGCTTACCGCCCCGGAGATATTCGATTGGCGAAGGCTGTTATACCCCATCACCACCACTTCTTCCACATTTTGCATGGTTGAGGTCAGTTGTACCTGTATCTCGGTATTGCCTTGAAGCTGAACGGTCACACGTTCATAGCCAGTGTAGGTTATTTCGAGGTTATCTCCTACTTTTCCGGAGATGCTGAACCGACCTGCATCGTCGGTTAAGGTGACGGCATTGGAGTTCAGATTTCGAACCGAAGCGCCCAGCAAAGCTGCGCCCTGATGATCTGTAACCCGACCGCTGTACTGTTGTTGTACATATTTGGTTGCTGTATTTTCCGCGTCAAATCCCCCATGGGCATAAGACAGTGGAGCGCTTAAGGCCGCACAAACAATATAGCTACATATCGTTCCCAAATAGATTGAAAATTTTGCATTTGACATAGTCGATTTATAATGGTAAATAGTAGGTTCTTTTGCAAAACCGGTTTTGCAATTAGAATAAAGGTATGCCTTAAACGAATAAGTTCCAAATTTTTTTTAGCGAGAACTCTGCCTGATTATTAAATCGGAAGGAATAACTTGGTCGGTAAATGATTTTTTGGGCTCCTTAATTTGGGCAATTAAGGTAGCTACGATAGCTTTTGCGATATCTTCCAAGGGTTGACGGATACAGGAGATTTTAGGGTTTAACAGTTCAAAAAGCTCATGATCGTCAAAGGCAAGCATGCCATAGGTCTTTGCCTTTGGTAACAATTGTATAGCCTTCAGGGTAGAGACACATAAGTAGTTGGTACTAAAATACAAAGCATCCAACTGTTTGTTATTTTGTAGAAATTCCTTGATAGCCTGTATGCGATCTGGCCGCTCCAGGGTATAAGAAAGTTGCAGCAGTTGAGGTTTTGCTTTTCGCTTGGCGATGATTTCATGATAGCCACGTAAACGATCGAGCATCTGCGGCTGTTGGGAATCAATGGTGATCATCCCGATTTGCGAAAAGCCACTGTCAAACAGGTGTTCTACGGCCTTCTTACTGGCCGTGTAGTTATCGGTTCCCACATAATTGGTTTCCACACCCGGAATACGTCTATCAAAGATCACCAGCGGCATTTTATTTTTCAATACCTGCATCACCTGGGCTTCCTGCCCAATGGTTGGCGAAAGGATAAGACCTTCCACCTGCTTATCTACCATGGCCTGCACAATATTGCGTGCAATATCCTCCTCGCCAAGGGTGCTGCTATACAGCACATAATAGCCGTGCTGGCGCAGGTATTCCTCAATATGCAGGGCAATAGGCCCGAAAAAGGAGTCGCCAATATTTTCAACAATCAAGCCAATGGTATGGGTCTTGCCGGTTGCCAGGCTTTTTGCCAAGGCATTCGGCTTGTAACCAATTTCATTGACATAGTCCATAATGCGCTTAGCCAATTCCTGACTAATACGCCCCTGCTCTGCCTTCCCATTAATAACCAGAGAAACAGTGGACTTCGATACGTTTAAATGCTTGGCAATCTCACTAATTGACATCTTATATAGGCGCTAAATTTTGTTGGCTATCCGCTCAGCCAACAAATGATAAAGTTTTTACACGTATTTTTTACTAAAATAAAGCATTTCATCGGATTTCATGGTAAAATCAGCATAAAGTAATCGATGTTAACTTGCAAATCAATGGTTGAGATTAACTTAGAACATCCTAGGACTCCAGTTTTTTGCAAAGGCTACTTTGGCTTCTTTCACTCCCCATTCAGCACCCTTGGCAAAGGGGTTTGAAAGGGGTGTGAAAGGGGTGAGAAAGGGGGGAGAATAGTATTTAGTATAAAGTAGTTAGTAGTTAGTATGGAGTAGTTAGTATTTAGACCTAGCTGTGAGACATTTGGTTAGCTATATTGTAAACTGTGGCCCTCTTTGTACTGCGTTTTGGTCAGTGCTGTCATCGATTTGTCATCCTGAGCTGTCATCGTGAGGGGGTAAAATGTTTGCAAAATTTATTGTTAGGTGATGACATTAAGTAGCATTGCTTGTTAAGCATTGCTTACAAACTACGGCACGCTATGCTAGTAAACTGCGGCCCGCTTTGTGTCGCGTTGTGGCCAGGGTTGTCATGGTGAGCTGTCATCCTGAGCGAAGTCGAAGGACGAACCATTGGTACGTCAATGCAAACAACAATGCATAACCACCTTACTTACAGCGTTTTGTGCAAACATGTCATCGTGAACTGTCATCCTGAGCGAAGTCGAAGGACGAACGACTGGTGCGTCAATGCAATCAGTAATACTTAATATGTTTATTAGCAACATGTTGCAAAAACATGTAATTGGCAGCGAAGTCGAACCACTACGACTGCTACAACAATCTACAAAGTCACTCACTTTATACTGTAATCGTTTAATTTTCAAATTAAGGAACCATTTTTGTGGCCTAAAAGAAAAACAATTATAGCACAGCTGCACATTGCCATGAAAAAACAAATTACCTATCCCCTATTCTTTAGTTTCCTATTTATGCTTGGCTGCGGCAATACGAATAAACCTCAACAGGCAGCACTTATGCAATTACAAGATATTACCCAACGTATTGATCCGGAAGAAGGATTTATTGATGTTTTCCTAAAAATTACTGATGAAACAAAGACGGATACCTCGCATATCTACCTGGCAAAAGGACTGTATAAAGACAAAACTATTGGTTTAGCGATAGAAGTTAATGCAAACATTCCTGCCGGAATTGTGGATGGCGATATATCGGCTGAAGGTTCTTTTATTCCGAATGGTGTTAAACTAAGTTCAATTGGTGCAGAAAGCGATACTTTTATTCAGGCTTTGGCGGAATTATATGGTGTAGCTACGACGAAAGGATTTACTAAAGATCCAGTATATGCCACGGCTTTTAGCTTAAACGAAATGCCGGTAGATTTAAATCAAAGTGAATACTATCGGTTGAAGTTGTTTTTTGAAGAGGATCAGGAGGAATTGTATTCGGAACTGTTCTTAAATATCGATTTGGCAGATCGGGAATTGGAGTTATCGGAAAAGGACCATGATTATAGAAGGCCTTTGATAGACGTGATGACGAAGTAAGGCTGGGTGGGGATATGACTAGGTATTAACTTGTTCTCGCCATTGATTTATAAAACGAATATTTTATTGTTAATAAAAAGCTTTGCTAATAAAAGCATCTTTATCTGACACGAAACATAATATTTTTGTTGAGGGTTTTGCATGATCTACGTTAATATGATATTTCATGCATTGTGCCAGAAGATTTTGTAACACGATAAACTATTCAGTCGAAGTAGTTTTCTCTTTAAAATTTATTAAATTTGTAATACTATAGTATTAGTAAACATAGTTAAAGTTTATTAACAAATATAATGATATCATTTATATCCGTATCAAAAGCACAGCAAAAATTATCAGAAAACATTCGGGCTAGGCGGCTTTCGATGGAATTAACCCAAGAAGGCTTAGCTGAACGTTCGGGCGTACCTTTAGCTACTTTGCGAAAGTTTGAGCAAAAGGGTGCTATTTCATTAGAATCTCTTTTGAAGCTTCTCCTGGTTGTTGGCGGATTAGAAGATATAATTAACGTGCTCAAACCTACAAAACCAACTTTTACCTCCATAGACGATGTTTTAAAGGACACTCGTACTGTTTCACGAAAAAGAGGGCGTAAAAAATGATCCATTCCACTTCAGAAGTTAAGGTTGGGTTGAATTTTGGCTCTGGAATTCAACAAGTAGGGCGTTTAGCTATACGTGATCGTGTTATTTATTTTGAGTATGATCCTGAATTCTTACAAAAAGGCCTGGAAATTTCTCCTTTCCGTTTGCCTCTTCAAACCGGTATTATAGAGCTTCCTATGCGTCCTTTTGAAGGATTGGCTGGCGTGTTTAGCGACAGTTTACCTGATGGCTGGGGTCGTTTACTTTTTGACCGGATGGCAAAATCGCAAGGTATATTACCTGCAAGTATTTCTCCGTTGGAGCGTTTGGCACATGTCGGATTATTTGGCATGGGAGCTTTGGTATATGAACCAGATTATAGCCCTACAAATGAGCATGAGATAATTGACTTAGATTGTCTAGCCACACAAACAGAAAATGTATTAAAAGGTACATCCGAAGATGTTCTTCCAGAATTATTAGCTTTAAACGGATCTTCTGGAGGAGCACGTCCCAAAGGTTTGATTGGTTTAAGTGCAGATAGAAATAGTATTTCATATGGAGCAAAAGAGCTTGAAAATCACTTCGAACCATGGTTGGTTAAGTTTCCTAATGCCCAAGATGGTTACGACGCTGGTGCTATTGAATATGTTTATGCGCTTTTGGCGAAAGAAGCAGGTGTGTTCATGCCGGAAGTGCATTTATTTTCATCGAAAAAAGGAGCTGGTTATTTTGCAGTAAAGCGTTTTGATAGAGAAAGCGATAGGCGATTACACATGCATACAGTATGTGGCTTGTTGCACAGTGATTTCAGAACACCATCATTAGACTATGAAGATTTGCTCAATTTAACAGGAGCACTAACCAAAGATATTCGTGAAGTGGAAAAAATGTACCGTCTTGCTGTTTTTAATGTGTTGGCTCATAATAGAGACGACCACGCCAAGAACTTCAGCTTCCTCATGGATGAACAGGGTGAATGGAAGGTTGCCCCTGCTTACGATCTTACTTTTTCAAGTGGGCCAAATGGTGAGCAAAGCACGATGGTCATGGGGCAAGGTAAGACCCCTAATATCGAACATTTAAGAAAACTAGGGCAGGAATCAAAATTATCTAAAAAATTTATAGAGGAAGTTATTGAGCAGACAAAGAGCGCATTAGACAGGTGGGTAGAATTATCTAAAATGTATCATGTGCAAAATTCAAACATCAAACTCATTTCAAACTTTCTAAAAAAGCATTAAAAATCATTAGCGTTGAGAAATTTCTTTCATGATTTTTAATACGATTGCACTTCTATAAGCCAAAGGATTTTCTGTTATAAATGTGCATCGTTCATTACCTCTTTGAAGCGATACACCCTTTCCCTGATGACAAAAATCATTCAGGCCGAATATTAAATATACCTTATTTGGTTAACAAAGATGTCGTATGCCCCCGCATCGGTAATTGCTGTTCTTAGCATTTTGCCTTAATTATTGACCTTATTTTGTGACCAAGAATGTGTTTTGCCATCACAAACTACAGGTATGAATTTCCTAAGTCTTTAGACATAGTGTTGTAGGGACAAAGTACCTTTTAATGAAAGCTTTCCATCTCTAAAAAATAACCATACTTTTTCCATCGAGGTTTTTTGATTTTTGAAGCATATCTCTTTTTTATATGCTGTGCGGTGCTAAGACCTTGAAACGCTGACGACATATATCTTGAAGGGATGAAACTAACTTCCTACTATACTAGATTGTTTTCGTTAATTAAGCCCTTTCTAAGATATTGCTGATTGTATTTGACGTACCAGTCCTTCGACTTCGCTCAGGATGACAGCTCACGATGACAATACTTGGGATCATACCGAAAGTTTGGGGGGTAATAATTTTTAAGCATACAATTTCATCACCCGATATAAGAAAAAGGTAGTATCTCTAACTCCTCGAAATACACTTCTAAAAGCCTTAAGTTTTGCATTGAAA
>NZ_WSQA01000029.1 GCF_009768885.1 Sphingobacterium humi | reverse complement strand
GTGGAGAATAACGGATTCGAACCGTTGACCCCCTGCGTGCAAGGCAGGTGCTCTAGCCAGCTGAGCTAATTCCCCTTTCCATTTAAGTCTGATGGTAGTCCCGAGCAGATTTGAACTGCTGACCCCTACATTATCAGTGTAGTGCTCTAACCAACTGAGCTACGGGACTAGCTTTATTCTTCATCTTCTCAAGTCTCCCATACCTTACCTTATAATAGGGCGGGTGGGTACTTTCTTCTAAATGTGTTTCTTAGTTAAACGATCAAATGTGGCGCAGACGAGCCGGAATCAGGCTCTAGAAAGGAGGTATTCCAGCCGCACCTTCCGGTACGGCTACCTTGTTACGACTTAGCCCCAATTACCGGTTTTACCCTAACACGCTCCTTGCGGTTACATGCTTTAGGTACCCCCAGCTTTCATGGCTTGACGGGCGGTGTGTACAAGGCCCGGGAACGTATTCACCGCGTCATTGCTGATACGCGATTACTAGCGAATCCAACTTCACGGGGTCGAGTTGCAGACCCCGATCCGAACTGTGAATGGCTTTTCGAGATTGGCATCATATTGCTATGTAGCTGCCCGCTGTACCATCCATTGTAGCACGTGTGTAGCCCCGGACGTAAGGGCCATGATGACTTGACGTCGTCCCCGCCTTCCTCTCTGCTTGCGCAGGCAGTCTGTTTAGAGTCCCCACCTTAAATGCTGGCAACTAAACATAGGGGTTGCGCTCGTTGCGGGACTTAACCCAACACCTCACGGCACGAGCTGACGACAGCCATGCAGCACCTAGTTTCCTGTCCCGAAGGACGGATGCGTCTCTGCATCCTTCAGTAACTTTCAAGCCCGGGTAAGGTTCCTCGCGTATCATCGAATTAAACCACATGCTCCTCCGCTTGTGCGGGCCCCCGTCAATTCCTTTGAGTTTCACCCTTGCGGGCGTACTCCCCAGGTGGATAACTTAACGCTTTCGCTTGGACGCTTACGGTATATTGCAAACATCGAGTTATCATCGTTTAGGGCGTGGACTACCAGGGTATCTAATCCTGTTCGATCCCCACGCTTTCGTGCATCAGCGTCAATAACGGCTTAGACAGCTGCCTTCGCAATCGGTGTTCTGAGACATATCTATGCATTTCACCGCTACTTGTCTCATTCCGCCGTCTTCAACCGCATTCAAGCACTTCAGTATCAAAGGCACTGCGACAGTTAAGCTGCCGTCTTTCACCCCTGACTTAAAGTGCCGCCTACGCACCCTTTAAACCCAATAAATCCGGATAACGCTCGGATCCTCCGTATTACCGCGGCTGCTGGCACGGAGTTAGCCGATCCTTATTCTTTAGGTACATTCAGCCATCTACTCGTAGATGGGTTTATTCCCTAACAAAAGCAGTTTACAACCCATAGGGCAGTCATCCTGCACGCGGCATGGCTGGTTCAGACTTGCGTCCATTGACCAATATTCCTTACTGCTGCCTCCCGTAGGAGTCTGGTCCGTGTCTCAGTACCAGTGTGGGGGATTCTCCTCTCAGAGCCCCTAGACATCGTCGCCTTGGTGAGCCGTTACCTCACCAACTAGCTAATGTCACGCGAGCCCATCCATATCCTATAAATATTTAACTACTGCCCGATGCCGGGTTATAGTCTTATGCGGTGTTAATCCGAATTTCTTCGGGCTATCCCCCTGATATGGGTAGGTTGCTCACGCGTTACGCACCCGTGCGCCACTCTCACCAATGGTAGCAAGCTACCACTGGATCCCGTTCGACTTGCATGTATTAGGCCTGCCGCTAGCGTTCATCCTGAGCCAGGATCAAACTCTCCATTGTAAAATGAAGTGTGAGATTGAGACTATTTATAAAAAATAGAATCGTCTATATTAAAATATCTGTTTCCTGGTTCCGATCTGGTTGAATTGATTTAAAAAATCTTCTTGTTCAACTTTCGTCTCTCGACTACTCGCTGCGCTACTTGATCATTATTTCTTAAAGAACTTATCGCTTCCGCATCTCGCTTCCGCTGTTGTTATGTTATCAGGTTCTCCTTGCGTTGAACCCT
>NZ_WSQA01000028.1 GCF_009768885.1 Sphingobacterium humi | reverse complement strand
GCCAAAAGCAACCTATCACTTAGCAAAAGGGGTGATAGCGTGAAGAAAGTAAGAAAGGGCACACGGGGGATGCCTAGGCTCTCAGAGGCGATGAAGGACGTGATAAGCTGCGATAAGCTGCGGGGATTGGCAAATGCGAATTGATCCGTAGATTTCCGAATGGGGCAACCTAATATACTGAAGGTATATTGTATAATACGCGAACGCGCTGAACTGAAACATCTAAGTAGGCGTAGGAGGAGAAAATAATAATGATTTCCCAAGTAGTGGCGAGCGAACGGGAAAGAGCCCAAACCCATATTGTTACGGCAATTTGGGGGTTGTAGGACCATGCGATTGTACTGTGCTATGAACTGGAAGCAGGTGGGAAACTGCGCGATAAGGGTGAGAGCCCCGTACAGGCAAAGAATACAGACATAATGGTATCCTGAGTACCGCGGGACCGGAGAAATCCTGTGGGAATCTGCCAGCACCATCTGGTAAGGCTAAATACTCCTGAGAGACCGATAGTGAACCAGTACCGTGAGGGAAAGGTGAAAAGAACCCCGAACAGGGGAGTGAAAAGAACCTGAAACCGTGTGCTTACAAGCGGTCGGAGCAGACAAGTTCTGTGACGGCGTGCCTTTTGCATAATGAGCCTACGAGTTACTCTTGTCCGGCAAGGTTAATTGATTCAGTCAAGGAGCCGAAGCGAAAGCGAGTCTGAATAGGGCGCATAGTCGGATGAGGTAGACGCGAAACCTTGTGATCTACCCTTGGGCAGGTTGAAGGTGCGGTAACACGTACTGGAGGACCGAACCGATAAACGTTGAAAAGTTTCCGGATGACCTGAGGGTAGGGGTGAAAGGCCAATCAAACTGGGAAATAGCTCGTACTCCCCGAAATGTTTTTAGGAACAGCGTCGGCATTGAGTCTAGCAGAGGTAGAGCTACCGATTGGGTGCGGGGGAGTCAAATCCTACCAAATCCAGACGAACTCCGAATGCTACTAGATATGGCCGGCAGTGAGGCTTTGGGTGCTAAGGTCCAAGGCCGAGAGGGAAAGAACCCAGACCATCAGCTAAGGTCCCTAAATGTAGTCTAAGTTGAACTAACGAGGTCCGGTTGCCCAGACAGCTAGGATGTTGGCTTGGAAGCAGCCATTCATTTAAAGAGTGCGTAACAGCTCACTAGTCGAGCGACCGGGCGTGGATAATAAACGGGCATCAAGATTACTACCGAAGCTATGGATTGTATCTTTGTGATACACTGGTAGGGGAGCATTCTATAGGGGGTGAATCCGCGAGGTGACTTGTGGTGGACCTTATAGAAAAGCAAATGTAGGCATAAGTAACGATAAGGCGGGTGAGAAACCCGCCCACCGAAAGACCAAGGTTTCCTGATCAACGCTAATCGGATCAGGGTCAGTCGGGACCTAAGGCTAATCCGAAGGGAGAGAGCCGATGGACAACGGGTCAACATTCCCGTACTGTTGATAACTGCGATGTGGTGACGGAGTAGTGACACTGCCGCGAACTGACGGAATAGTTCGTTGAAGGGTGTAGGTATTGGACTGGTAGGCAAATCCGCCGGTCTAGCTGAAACCCGATAGTACAGCAAACCCTCGGGGGCGCTGATAGTGCAGGTAATCAGACTTCCAAGAAAACCCGCTAAGCTTCAGGTTATCAACACCCGTACCGCAAACCGACACAGGTGGTCGAGGAGAGAATCCTAAGGTGCTCGAGTGAATCATGGCTAAGGAACTCGGCAAAATGGCCCTGTAACTTCGGGAGAAGGGGCGCTTCCTCCAGCGATGGAGAAGCCGCAGTGAAAAGGCCCAGGCGACTGTTTAGCAAAAACATATGGCTTTGCGAAATCGAAAGATGAAGTATAAGGCCTGACACCTGCCCGGTGCTGGAAGGTTAAGAGGGGATGTCATCCGCAAGGAGAAGCATTGAATCGAAGCCCCAGTAAACGGCGGCCGTAACTATAACGGTCCTAAGGTAGCGAAATTCCTTGTCGGGTAAGTTCCGACCTGCACGAATGGTGTAACGATCTGGGCGCTGTCTCAGCCATGAGCTCGGTGAAATTGTGGTATCGGTGAAGACGCCGGTTACCCGCAACGGGACGGAAAGACCCCATGAACCTTCACTATAGCTTAACATTGAAATTGGGTACAGGATGTGTAGGATAGGCGGGAGTATTTGAAGCGGTTTCGCCAGGAATCGTGGATACAACCTTGAAATACCGCCCTTTCTGTATTCGGTTTCTAACTCGGCTGTGCCGAGGACATTGTTTGGTGGGTAGTTTGACTGGGGTGGTCGCCTCCAAAAAGGTAACGGAGGCTTTCAAAGGTAAGCTCAGTACGCTTGGTAACCGTACGCGGAGTGCAATGGCATAAGCTTGCTTGACTGTGAGACCTACAAGTCGACCAGGGTCGAAAGACGGACATAGTGATCCGGTGGTTCTGTATGGAAGGGCCATCGCTCAAAGGATAAAAGGTACTCTGGGGATAACAGGCTGATCTCCCCCAAGAGCTCATATCGACGGGGAGGTTTGGCACCTCGATGTCGGCTCGTCACATCCTGGGGCTGGAGAAGGTCCCAAGGGTTGGGCTGTTCGCCCATTAAAGTGGCACGCGAGCTGGGTTCAGAACGTCGCGAGACAGTTCGGTCCCTATCTGTTGTGGGCGCTGGAAGTTTGAGTGGATCTGACCTTAGTACGAGAGGACCGGGTTGGACGAACCGCTGGTGAACCTGTTATGCCGCCAGGTGTACGGCAGGGTAGCTACGTTCGGAATAGATAAGCGCTGAAAGCATCTAAGTGCGAAACTAGCCACGAGATGAGACTTCCTTATAGGGTCGTTGAAGATGACAACGTTGATAGGTCATAGGTGTAAAGGTTGAAAGACCAAAGCCAAGTGATACTAATAGCCCGAAGCTTTCCAATGCGGATAGTTCTGTTGTCCTCTCTCTTTTTGAATCTTTTCTTCCAATAACATGTCAATTGGTATTTAGTAGGTAGTACTTAGTATTTAGACCTTAGGTCAGTAATGCTTTCACTTACTAATTATTAAAAAGATATTCAGGTGCCTATATCGGCGGTGTCCACCTCTTCCCATTCCGAACAGAGAAGTTAAGCCCGCCAGAGCCGATGGTATTGCCGTAACAGGTGGGAGAGTAGGTCGGCGCCTATTTTTATACGAAAAGCCCGTGATCAT
>NZ_WSQA01000027.1 GCF_009768885.1 Sphingobacterium humi | reverse complement strand
TCCTTCGGGCATCAATAAGGATAGTAATTTACGTTCGGCGTCTTGCAAGGGATTTCGGCTTTAAAGATGCTAAACTAGGAAATTTTTACTATTCCCCCCAAGAATTCAGCTTGATCCCTTTTTACTGCCCAGCAACAACCTCTGCCCTTCTCTACGCATCCGCCCACCCCTCCTTCGGTTTCTCGTTTTTGTCTTGCTTTTCAGTAGCCATACAGCCCCCATTCCGCCCCCATTCAGAAGGGGCTTGAAAGGGGTTTCAATTGGGTGTGAAAGGGAAGTGAAAGGGATCTAGACGGAAGAAGGTCGGTAGATCGGAGCCAGAAGAGAGGAGATAAGAAAGCTGGAGAACTACGGTATCCTTGTTTCTTGTTTTAGCGACCCCCTGCCGGCTTCTTTTATATTTTGGGTATTAGCACACACTTGAAGAGCGGAAGCTGCTACAGCGGCAGTGAAAGGCGCCTTACGGCGAGAGACTGCATTGGGCAGCAAGCACAAAAAAGCCCGGTCGATGGCCGGGCTTGGGATATTCTTTTTAGGATTTACCTATTTCTGTTCATCGGCAGAAGGGCCATATAAACCCGGCACAGCGATATTCAATAAGCGAAGGTAAACTGTAGCTTGCCCCCGATGGTGAATTAGGTGATTGAAGATAACAAAGCGTAAAGCACCAAGTTTAGGCATTTCGCCAATCACGTAATCGCCTACGCGCATCGTCCATGTTTTAAACCAATCTTCTTCCGGGAAGCTGCTAATTTGTTGCTCGTTTACCTTATAGCCGGCATCTAAAGCTTCTTTGAGTTCGGCAACCGTACTTGGCTTAAGGGGTTGATAGTCTGTTTGTAAATTAAAGTCATTTTTCAATAAAGCAGTTCCTACCCAGTTGTGCAGTTCTACTACATGACCCAATAAGTCGCCCAATGACATCGACTTTTCATGTGGTTTATAAGCAAGATCTTCGTCTTTTAAGCGATCAATAATTCTACGGGTATTGTTGGTTTCGCGTTCCAACTCTACTAAAAATCCATCTTTGATACTCATATAGTATGTGTTTGTTTGCAAGCAATTTAAGGAAAAAAGGTTAAAATTACCTAAATTCACGGGTTCATCTTCTGACCAAAAACTATGAAAAGATTAATAACCTTCTGTTTCTTTTGCCTTTGTATGGGCCTTTACGCTGTTGCACAACAACATAGCGATTTTGATGTGCAGCAACATTACGATAAAACGGAGACTTACATTACCATGCGCGATGGCGTACGCTTGTTTACGTCTATATATACGCCAAAAGACAAAAGCAAAACCTACCCTATTTTATTGAACCGAACGCCGTATACCGTGGCACCCTACGGAAAAGATAAGTTTAAAAAAAGCTTGGGTAGTTTTCCCGAGATGATGGAATTGGGCTACATCTTCGTTTACCAAGATGTACGTGGAAAATGGATGAGTGAAGGTACCTTTGAAGACATTCGCCCTACCAGAACCAAGGACAATAAACTGCCTATTGATGAAAGTACCGATACCTGGGATACCATCGATTGGTTGGTAAAAAACAGCAAAGGAAACAACGGAAAGGTGGGCATGTATGGCATCTCCTATCCGGGTTTTTATGCTACGGCCGGTTTAATTGGTACTCACCCGGCCTTAAAGGCCGTATCGCCCCAAGCCCCCGTTACCGATTGGTTTATAGGTGATGATTTTCACCATGGCGGAGCCCTATTCCTCGCCGATGCCTTCCGCTTTATGTACATCTTCGATGCCCCACGACCTAAACCGATTACCGATTTGGAAGGCCCCAAAGGCTTCGAATTTCCAGGGAAGGATATGTATAAATTCTTCATGGATAACCCTACCCTCTCGGAATTGAAGACGAAATATCTCAGCCATACGGTGAAGTTTTGGGACAACCTGGCCAAGCACAGTACCTTGGATACCTTTTGGATGAACCGAACCATTACGCATCATTTAAACGCCGTAAAACCTGCTGTTATGGTGGTTGGTGGCCTATACGACGCCGAGGATACCTACGGTGCATTTGAAACGTACAGACAGATTGAAAAACGCAATAAAAAGAACAACAACATCCTGGTGATGGGCCCTTGGTTTCACGGTGGTTGGGTAAGATCGGATGGGGATTCCTTCGGCGATATCCGCTTTGGCGAAAAAACAAGCCTTACCTATCAGCAGGCCTATGAAAAACCATTTTTTGAATATTACTTGAAGGGGAAAGGCGACTTTAATCCTGCCGAGGCGAATATCTATTTCACGGGTGCCAACCGCTGGGAGCATTTCGACCAGTGGCCGCCAAAAGACGTGCAAGAATCTGCTTTTTATTTAAATGCCGATGGGTCCTTAAGTCGTAACCGCAAAGAAGGAGCAGCCTACTTGGAATACCAATCGGATCCGAACAAACCGGTTCCTTCCCAAGATGGAATTATAACCAGCCGAACGCGGGAATATATGATTGCTGACCAGCGATTTGCCGCTACCCGACCTGATGTACTGCTCTTCGAAACAGAAGCCTTGGAAGAAGACTTAACCCTGGCTGGCCCGGTGATTGCCGACCTGCAGGTTTCGATGACGGGTACCGATGCCGACTTTATTGTGAAGATTATTGATGTGTACCCGGATACAACGACTGCCTTACCGGCAAAGAATGACGAGGTGCTGATGGCCAACTATCAGATGTTGGTTCGGGGGGAAGTGCTGCGCGGCAAGTTCAGAAACTCCTTCAGCAAACCGGCACCTTTTGTTCCCAATCAGGTGACTGCAGTTACGGTAAACCTGCCAGATGTGGCCCATACTTTTAAGAAGGGACATAAATTGATGGTTCAAATTCAGCACAGCTGGTTTCCCTTGGTAGATCGTAACCCGAACCAATTCATGGATATTTACCAGGCTAAAAAAGAAGACTATATCAAGAATACGCATCGCTTGTACTTCGATGCACAGCATGCCAGTAAGCTAAAATTCTATACGCGCTAAGCGAATTTAAATTTAAAAAGTCCCTCCTAAAATGAAGGGACTTTTTAATATCTTTACACATCCTTACCTCTAACTGAAAAACATGCTGAAAATTCTTCAACATTTTTGGAGTTTTATTATTTACCCTTCGGATAGACAATTATTTGCCAAGAACAACGACACGTATGCAAAGGTGTTTTTCACCATGTTCCTGTTTAAGGTATTGATTCTTTCCATCATTCTGCCTTTAGAGTACCTGCTGCAACAAATAGACCCCATCTTTACCAAGAAAATGCCTCATGACGAGTCCTTTTGGCAAGATTTACTCGCTGTTGGTCTCTTGGCGCCACTTATTGAGGAATTGCTGTTCCGTTATTTCCTCAAATACAAACCCTTTTATAGCTACGTTATCCATCGAAACACTTGGCGCAAAAACTACCGCTGGTTTCTGTATAGTAGTGTGGCTTTGTATGGCTTAGCGCACTTAAGCAACTTTGAAAATGCAAATACGCTCTTCTATGTGCTGGGTGTGTTTATTGTGTTATCGAACATCATGGATGGTTTCGTCTTTTCTTTCTTAAGGGTAAGGCTAGGCTTTCAATACAACTGGATGCTCTATGGCATCTGGAATGTGTTTACCATTGCCTTGATCAGTACCATTTACCAATTAAAGAATCCGATTCTAAAAGAAAAGAACGAAAACTTTCAACTGGAAGTTAACCTGACCCAATACCGGGATACCACCGAAAATCTCTTCTTTATCCGAAAATCGGCAGATACGATTTACAACATCAACGTGAAACAACATGCCCTTTCCACGGTGGTCGATAGCCTATGTGGAAAAAATACGTATAATGTTTATGATCAATTTGTGGATATCGACTTCCGATCGCCAAAAGGATTAGCTAAGGATTCCCTGCTTCGCATCCTGACCAAAAAGCTGACCATCGAAGAAAAGAAAACGGCTAACTAAATTTAGAGACTTTCCTTATCCCTTTTTTATAAGCCGATTGACCTCCTCAAATTCCTCCTGTATAGCCGGAGATACGGGCTTACTCATCAAGGAGATGATCACAATGCTTAGGAAACTGCTGATAAAGCCTGGAATCATTTCGTAAAGGGCTTTATACGGATGCGGAAGGTATACCCATAGCAATACCACGGTTCCACCGACCAGCATGCCCACCAAGCCTGCTAAGGCGGTAGTACGTTTCCAAACCAACGAAAGGATAATAATAGGGCCAAAGGCCGCACCAAAACCTGCCCAGGCATTGCCGACTAGGTTCAAGATACTATCTTTTGGATTTAAGGATAAGATTAAGGCTACAATCGCTACCAGCAATACGGATATGCGACTCATCAACAGCATATTCTTGGCATTCGCCTGCTTGTTGAAAAAGGTCTTGTAGATATCTTCGGTCATCGAGCTGGATGTTACCAACAATTGGGAGGAAATGGTACTCATGACGGCCGCTAAAATAGCCGACAATAAGAAGCCACCAATGAAGGGATGAAAAAGTACCCGAGAAAGGTGAATAAAAATAGTTTCGGCAAGTTCTTTCGATCCGTCAAAACGTTGCATGCTGGCTACATCGAATTTTTGAAGATAGGCGATGCCGAAAAGGCCTACCAGCATAGCGCCACCAACCGTAAAAATCATCCAACTGATCCCGATGTTACGCGCCTTAGGGATATCCTTAACGCGTTCTATCGCCATAAACCGAACCAAGATATGCGGTTGCCCAAAATAACCCAAGCCCCAGGCCAGCAAACTTAATATGGAGACCGTCGTGGTCCCTTTAAAGAGATCGAGGTAATTGGGATTCTTGTTTTCAATAAGCTGCATGGTTTCATCAAAGCTACCGATTTGAAATATCACAACAATCGGCAATATAACGAGCGCTGTGACCATAATGGTACCTTGCACGAAGTCTGTTAAGCTAACGGCAAGAAAGCCGCCTAGGAAGGTGTATAACACCACCACAAAGGTGGTACTAAACAGACCGGTATAGTAATCCATCCCAAAGGCTGATTCAAAGAGGCGTCCTCCCGATACCATACCCGCTGAGGTATATAAAGTAAAAAAGACCAAAATAAATATAGAAGATACAATCTTCAACAGCTGGGTCTTATCGTGAAAGCGGTTTTCGAAGAATACGGGTAAGGTGATGGCGTTTTTCGCTACTTCAGTATACACACGTAACCGCGGTGCTACAATCACATAATTTAAAAAAGCCCCGATGGTTAAACCGATGGCAATCCAGGAAGCAGACAGTCCAGATAAGTACATGGCCCCAGGCAAACCCATCAACAACCAACCACTCATATCAGCAGCCCCGGCCGATAGCGCAGTAACTGCTGCTCCCATCTTCCGACCACCAATTAAGAACTCCTCCGAGTTACTGGTTGATTTCTTGTAAGAATATAATCCAATCAGGATCATCAACAACATGTATAATCCAATGGATATTAACTCATAAATATTCATGAAAACGAATTACAGTATTAATAATTGATTAATAATTTGAAACTAAATAATAAAACCCTTAATAAGTTTTAAAAACCCCTTAATATAAAGGTAAATAGTTAAAGTCCCAAATGGAAAATAGATAGGTTTAATATCAGGCAAAATAAGTTAATGAGAGGGAAAGCGTTTGGCATGTGCTGTCATCTTATTGTCGTCGTGTTTGTCGTCATGTTTGTCATTGTGTTTGTCATCGTGAGGTGGTAAAATGTTTACAAAATTTATTGGAAGGTGATGACATGAAGTAGCATTGCTTGTTAAGCATTGCTTACAAACTACGGCACCCTTTATATTACGTGCCGCCAAGTATTGTCATCGTGAGCGGAGTCGAACGACTGGTACGTCAATGCAATCAGTAATACATAAACACCTTACTTACAGTATTTTTCATAAACACGTCATTGGTAGCGGAGTCTAACGATGACAAAACAATAACAAAACGACAACAATACATGCCACCTTTAAAACCTACCAAAACCAAAAAAGCCCATGATCCATGATCACGGGCTTTTCGTATAAAAATAGGCGCCGACCTACTCTCCCACCTGTTACGGCAATACCATCGGCTCTGGCGGGCTTAACTTCTCTGTTCGGAATGGGAAGAGGTGGACACCGCCGATATAGGCACCTGAATATCTTTTTAATAATTAGTAAGTGAAAGCATTACGGACCAAAGGTCTAAATACTAAGTACTACCTACTAAATACCAATTGACATGTTATTGGAAGAAAAGATTCAAAAAGAGAGAGGACAACAGAACTATCCGCATTGGAAAGCTTCGGGCTATTAGTA
>NZ_WSQA01000026.1 GCF_009768885.1 Sphingobacterium humi | reverse complement strand
TGACGAGGCATATCTCATGTCCATTATGGCAGGCGAAACAAAGAAGCCCCAACAGGCGGTAGCACCGCAAGAGCCGAGCGCAGAGCCGACAAAGGAAACGCCAACGGAAAAGCCCGTAGCCAAAGAGCGCACCCGACAAAAGAGGGCTTCCGATACGGGCTATGGCGAGCGTTTTCTCAACAGCCACACCATGACACGCCGTGGCGATAAGAGCATCTACATCCGGCAGGAATACCACGAACGGCTTTCCCGTATCGTGCAGGTTATCGGCGAGGATAAAATACCTCTGTACGCCTATTTGGACAATATTCTCGAACATCATTTTGAACAGTTCGAGAAAGCCATCACCGATGATTTCAACAATAAGTTTAAACCCATTTTTTAAAGCATTCGATTATGAACAAGACACAGCAAAAACAACCGGAAAAGGTATTGCGCAAAGCGCATTACAAATCGGCATTTTTAAGACCGACAGGGGTCGTGGCAAGGTGCGGAAAATCGGTCTACATAAGCCCCGATTTCCATAAGAAATTATCCCGTATCGTCTTTCTGCTCGGCGAGGGAGAAATTACGCTTACCGATTACCTGCACAGCGTACTGAAACATCACTTTGAGGAGTTCGGAGACGAAATAAAGATTATCTATGCCGACAAGCAAAAGCCAATCTTATAGCTATGGAAACATTGATTGTAATATGCCTTATCATCGTCATCATCCTTTTGCTGAAAGATAAGGTAGTCATCCATAAGAATGTCCGCAAGGAAATAAAGCCGGAAAAGAAAAGCCCCGACCTGCCGGATATTATGGGGCTTCCCAAGCCTGTGGAACGCCACACCTTGCCACTGAATGCCACAAAGAGACAATCGGGCGAACGTGACGGGATAGCTGATAATTTTGGAACAGAAACCTACGGGATAGGTTTTGGATTGGAAAATCCGCAGATTGAGGGAGAGCCGGATGAAGTTTTCGGGAGTATGTCCGATTTTGAAAATGAGGAAGACGAATGGGATGAATACGGGTTTGAGGACAGCGACAATGAGTTTGCCACAGGGGTTACCTTTGATGAACTGACAACCGTAGGGGCATGGTTGGAGCAAGATACACTTGAACCTGCCCAACAACAGAAAGCGGTGGACATAGTTCAACGATTACAGGGAACGGAATTGTTAAGTCTGCTCGAAAACTCAATGGATGGGGCTTCACGGAAGATTGCAGAGTTGTTGGACAAAAGCCTCTCCGCCGGAACGGATTTCAGTTCTCCCGATTTGCGGAAAAGTGATTTAGAGGATTTCGACATTGGGGAGTTTGTGTAAGCTCCCCGATTGTCAATTAGTGAAACCTGTATTTTTTCTCTCGCATAATAAACGCATCTTTACCTCCCTCGACAATATCCGCAATATGTTGCCTAATACCCATTGATTTTAAAACATCTGTTTCCGTGGCGATTTTGTCAAAAGAGTTTTCAATAGCTCCGTTTATGTAATCGAATTTAAAAATACTTGTTGATTGTTCATCGTTTTGACCCTTTTGATTAGCTACGATAACATTTTCAGCATCCGCATTCACTACAATATTTGCATTGTGTGTGACTATAATTATCTGACGTTCGAGTTTTTTACTTCTAAGGTAATTGACTAAATCTGTCGTGATTGACCTATTATCAAGGTTATCTTCGGGTTGGTCTATTAATATAGGTGCTTTAGATTTACTTAGACCAATAATCAGCATCAAGATAACAAAGCTTGCCTTACCAGTAGACATTTCTCCAAGTTTATCATTTTTATAGTTTATCTCCCAATAATCAAAGAAATAGTCATCTAAAACAATTTTTACCGCCGACTGGATGGATGTTCTATTTGTCAGCACATACTTCTTATCAATCAAATCATTAAATAGCTTTTTGACATCCTCAAATATTGTTTCAAAATCGGCTTCATCCGTAGCTTTTTTGCTATCCGACAAAATGTTATATTGGTTATAGGAAGCACTTCTGCCATCACTTATAGCATACATTTCCTTGCGTAATTTGACATAGTTGTATTGTGCTTTTCCAACTATCCCTAATCCATCTTTTTCTAATTCAATAGTTCTATCCCTTAAGGCTGTTATGATATTAATATACTCCTGATAACTACTTTTGTAAATCTCGAATATCTCGTTCTTGGTATCTACAAGAAGTTTGTTTTTTTCTTGTATTTTCTTGGTTAAAACCACAATATCATGCAGAGCTTTTTTATCATTTGCGATGGATAGATTTAACGCTTCGACAGCTTTTTTAACCTGCTCATCTTGCAAATACGGCTGTATCAACTTCTTTATTTCAACCTGCTCGCTATGTATAGTATTGAGTACCTCTCCAAATTTACATTCTCTTATAAAGGAACGCATACCGTCTTCTTTCACTTGGACTTCTATCTCAGTAGCAATATCATTTGCTTTGGTCAATAAGGCATCAATATCAGCATAAGCTATTTTATAAAAATCTTTTATCTCTTGTAATTGCAATTGTTGCAATACAGCATCCTTTTTTTGCTTTAAGCTTTTCATTGCTTGAATGAACTCGCTATTGAAGTTTTGGATGGTTGAAAAATCGTCTTTGAAATTTTGACGTTTTGTATTATTAGCCTCAAGTTTACCTTGAAGTTCTTTGTATTCTGCGACTTGTTCAGAGGTAAGACCAGTACTTTTATTTAGGTCTTCCACTTTTTGTGAATTTGTTTCAATATTTTTTTCCAGCACAAGTCTGTTGGATTTCGTTTTCAGCTCATCCTCCAAATCTTGTATCTCTTTTTGAGTTTCAAAGTAAATATCAATTTGCGCATTTCTCAACTTGTCATTTTGAGAAACCTTATTTACAAAATCTTGATACCACTCTTTAGAAGTATCGTCCTCGGTAATCAAATCCCTTACGAGTTTATTTAAGGACTTTCCTTTTTTGTTAAGTTCGGGTTCTGCGAGTTTCACTAAATAGTTCTGTGGGATATACTTAATCTCTGGAAGTATTGAGTTTTCGTCCGATTGCCTTTTCAAGTTTTGTGTAAAACCTCCTTTGGTTGTTATTTGGAAATCAAATCCATTTTCAATCTTATCTAAGTCATACTTTTCTGTTCCATCATCATTTTTTAATACTGTTTCATCTGCTGAAAGGGTCTTTGCTATTGCATAAAGTAGAATTGATTTGCCCGAAGATTTTCCTCCAATTATAACATTGAGATTAGGATTGAGATGTATAGCTTTAGTTGAGAATACACTATTAGGAGATAGAAAGGAGACTTTTTCTATTAGTAATTTTTCTTCCTTAAAGTCGGGAGTATCATTTTGAATTTTAACCCTATGTTCAGGTTCAAAGCAAATTTGCCTTAACCCCTCGAAATTCAAGTCGCTCTTTACCCAAGTAAACTTAGAAAATAAGTCATCCTCTTTATGAGCGTCACATCCGACAATACAAGGTTTTAACGACCCTCTATGTTGGATAACGTCTTCAACCTCTTTTCTATAAATCGTTTCATTATATCCCTCTGAACCATAGGATTTTTTTCCGATAAAGTATTTAATGTCCTTTGGATTTGCAGAAAATATGGCATCTGAAATCTTATATATAGATGTTCTCAAACCATCTAAACTACCATTTTCATTTTCAAATAGGTCATAGTGCTTTTGCGTTCCCGAAGCACCATCATTATTAGAATTGCTCACAATAAGTAATGTGTTATCCCTAAATTTCTTATTTGTTGAAATAAGCTCTCGTAGAGATTTTAGGTCAATGACAAAATTCTCTATGCCTTTTTCGTATTGTTTGTGAGGTTCGTTAATTTGAGGGTCTAAAGTTTTTCCATAGTTTGTTATCCCATGTTTGTTCATTTTTACCCCATCTTGATTTTCAATATGGGAAAAGAAATCGTTCTCTAAATCTACTACATACTCGGGATTAAATACACAATGTATATTTATTAAACGACCTTTATCCGTAGCTGGTAACATTCTCAATTCAACATTGGGGAAGATAAAAATATCGCTAATGAACGCTATCTCTTCATCGCTAAAGAGTTTTTGTCCACTACCATCTACTTTATCTCCAATTGTGTTTCTGTATGCAATTGTTTCAAGATACTTCTCGATTGAGAAGTAATCAGTTATTCCTATTGCTGAAATCTGTTGCTCATAAGCTTTTTTGAAAAACGTATGAAAGAAATCATCCATTGTAGCGGATGAAAACTGGTCATTTTTATTAGTTCCTTTAGTATGAATATGAAAGTTCCATTTTCTCCATTTTGACCCTATAATTCCCATGTTAATTTAAATCTATTAGTTGGTAAAATATATCCTGCTATAAATGTACTAAATATAATATTTTTTTGCTTTAACAGCCACTCACTGCCAATTCATTCCGCTGATTTCCAGTTTGCCATAACGCTTCGATTTCCATAAGATTTTTGTTGCGAAAGCCCGCACGAGGTGGGCAAGTAGTAACAATTTAATTCAGTTAAATCATGGTAAAACAAAGCAAAAAAATGTTGCTGACAGGCGTTGCGTTCCTGTCGGCATTAGGTGTGTTCGCACAGGGCAACGGCTCGGCAGGTATCACCGAAGCCACGCAGATGGTGACCTCCTATTTCGACCCTGCAACCCAATTAATTTATGCGATTGGGGCTGTGGTCGGATTAATCGGTGGCGTAAAGGTGTACAACAAATTTAGTAGCGGTGACCCCGATACAAGCAAGACTGCGGCGTCGTGGTTTGGGGCTTGTATCTTCCTCATCGTAGCGGCGACCATTCTCCGCTCATTCTTCCTTTAAGCCGACGACCTATGAGCAATTACAATATCAATAAAGGTATCGGCAGAACGGTCGAGTTCAAAGGGCTGAAAGCACAGTACCTGTTCATCTTCGCAGGTGGTCTGCTCGGCGTGCTTATCCTTGTCATGGTCATGTACATGGCAGGCGTAAACTCCTACGTGTGCCTGCTTGTCGGGGCAGGCGGTGCATCGCTCATCGTTTGGCAAACATTCGCATTGAACGGCAAATACGGCGAACACGGATTGATGAAAGTCGGGGCAAAGAAAAGGCATCCGAAATACATCATCTGTCGCAGAGCCATACACCGCTATTTAAAAATCACTTCTAAATCCAGTCATTTATGAGAAATACAGGAAAAGCCACAACGTTGGAAAGCAAGTTTCCATTACTGGCAGTAGAACACAACTGCATCATTTCAAAGGATGCAGACATCACGGCTTGCTTTCGGGTACACCTGCCGGAGTTATTTACGGTGGCATCGGCGGAGTACGATGCCATCCATTCGGCATGGCACAAGGCTATCAAGACCTTGCCGGACTATACCATTGTCCACAAACAGGACTGGTACATCAAGGAAAGTTATGCGCCGGATATTGCACAGGACGGATTGAGTTTCCTTGCAAAGTCCTATCAACAGCATTTCAACGAACGTCCTTTTTTAAACCATTACTGCTATCTCTTTTTGACCAAGACGACCAAAGAGCGGATGCGGATGCAGAGCAACTTTAGTTCGCTTTGCAAAGGTGTACTTATCCCGAAAGAAATAAGGGATAAAGAAACCGTCCGAAAGTTCATGGAAGCGGTGGCACAGTTTGAGCGTATTGTCAATGATAGTGGTTTTGTAAAACTGGAACGCTTGACCGAGGATGACATCATCGGCACAGGCGACCAACAGGGATTGCTCGAACAGTACCTTACCCTGTCGAGGGAAGCCGGAACGCCCATGCAGGACATCGCTTTGGGAAGCGAGGACGTGCGTATTGGCAACAAAAGGCTGTGCCTGCACACCCTGTCCGATACGGACGATTTGCCAAACACGGTATCGGCAAATACGAGGTATGAAAAGCTGTCCACGGACAGGAGCGATTGCCTGTTGTCCTTTGCCTCTCCCGTGGGCTTGCTCCTTAGCTGTAACCATATTTACAATCAGTATTTGTTTTTGGATAACAGCGATGAGAACCTGCGGAAGTTTGAAAAGTCAGCCCGTAATATGCACTCACTGGCAAGGTACAGCCGTGCCAATCAGATTAACAAAGAGTGGATTGAAAGGTATCTGAACGAAGCGCACAGCTTCGGGCTATCCTCTATCCGTGCGCACTTCAATGTGATGGCGTGGTCGGATGACCCGAACGAACTCAAACAGCTAAAGAACGATACGGGCAGTGCGCTCGCTTTGATGGAATGCAAGCCGAGGCACAACACGGTGGATGTTGCGACACTGTATTGGGCAGGCATGGCAGGAAATGCAGGTGACTTTCCGGCAGAGGAAAGTTTTTACACGTTCATTGAACCTGCGCTGTGTTTCTTCATCGAGGAAACCAACTACCAAAATTCGCCATCGCCTTTCGGTATTAAGATGGCAGACCGATTGACAGGAAAGCCCATCCATTTGGATATATCAGATTTGCCTATGAAGCGGGGCATTATCACAAATCGCAATCGCTTCGTGTTAGGCCCATCTGGGGGTTGGCGGGCTATTCTTAATTGAGTAGCCCGCCAACCCTCCAAACTGGAAGTGGAAAATCATTCTTCACCAATCACATGGTGAGGCAGTATTATGAGCAAGGCTCCCATGTACTATTGGTCGATACGGGCAACTCTTATCAAGGGCTGTGCGAACTGATTAAGGGGAAGACAAAAGGAAAAGACGGTGTGTATTTTACCTACACCGAAGACAACCCGATTGCATTCAATCCATTTTATACGGATGACGGCGTATTCGACATTGAGAAAAGGGAAAGTATCAAAACGCTCATTCTTACGCTTTGGAAGCGTGACGATGAACCGCCGACCCGTTCCGAGGAAGTGGCATTGTCCAATGCCGTGAGCGGTTATATCGACCGTATCAGGCAAAGCGGTGAATATCCCTCTTTCAATGGATTTTACGAGTATGTAAAAGGTGACTACAAAAAGGTACTGGAAGACAAACAGGTGAGGGAAAAAGACTTTGACCTCGCAAATTTTCTGAACGTGCTTGAACCCTATTACAAGGGCGGAGAGTACGACTATCTGTTGAACTCCGACAAGCAACTTGACCTGCTTTCCAAACGCTTTATCGTGTTTGAAATTGATGCGATTAAAGACCACAAAATCCTCTTTCCCATAGTGACCATCATCATTATGGAAGTATTCATCAATAAGATGCGCAGGCTCAAAGGTGTGCGCAAAATGATACTGATTGAGGAAGCGTGGAAAGCTATCGCCAAAGAGGGAATGGCGGAGTACATCAAGTACCTGTTTAAGACCGTCCGCAAATTTTTTGGTGAGGCTATCGTAGTCACGCAGGAAGTGGACGACATCATCCAGTCACCCGTGGTCAAGGAAAGTATCATCAACAATTCCGACTGTAAAATCCTGCTTGACCAACGCAAGTACATGAACAAATTCGATGCGATACAAGAAATGTTGGGGCTTACAGAAAAGGAAAAATCCCAAATCCTTTCCATCAATCAGAACAATGACCCGTCAAGGCTTTACAAAGAGGTATGGATTGGGCTTGGCGGTACGCACTCCGCCGTGTATGCCACAGAGGTTTCGCTCGAAGAATATTTGGCATACACCACAGAGGAAACCGAAAAAATGGAAGTCATGCAACTGGCATCCGAACTGGACGGCAATGTGGAACTGGCGATAAAACGCATTGCCCAACAGAGACGTGAGAACGCAAACCTGCCTGTCCGGTAGGCAGGTAATTATTAATCATTTAAAAAAAATCAGAGACAATGAAGAAAACAATGTTACTGGTGTGTACGGCATTTATGCTTGCCGTTGCACCGTCCGCAAAGGCACAATGGATTGTGACCGACCCTGCAAACCTTGCATCGGGTATCATCAACAGTGCAAATGAAATCATACAGACTTCATCCACCGTTTCAAACGTGGTAAAGAATTTCAACGAGGTAAAAAAAGTGTATGAACAGGGCAAGGAATATTACGACAAACTGAAAGCCGTAAACAACTTGGTGAAAGATGCCCGTAAGGTGCAACAGACCGTGTTGCTCGTGGGCAATGTGTCCGAAATGTACGTGAACAATTTCGGCAAAATGATGAACGACCCCAATTTCTCTCCGCAGGAACTGACGGCAATTGCCAACGGTTATTCCACGCTATTGAACGAGAGTACCGAACTGCTCAAAGAACTGAAACAGATTGTTTCCTCGACCTCGCTTTCGCTGAACGATAAAGAGCGTATGGACATCATCGACAAGGTTTACAAAGAGGTCAAGGATTATCACAGCCTTGTCCGCTATTACACCAACAAAAACATTTCCGTGAGCATATTAAGGGCTAAAAAACAGAACAATACTAAAAGGGTGCTTGAACTGTACGGAACTGCTGAACAAAAATACTGGTAAGCTATGGAATGGAACAATCTTCACGAACTCCTGCGCTCGCTTTACGATGAGATGCTCCCACTGTCCGCCGATATGGCGACAGTGGCTAAGGGCATCGCCGGATTGGGCGCACTGTTCTACATGGCACTGAAAGTGTGGCAGGCATTGAGCCGTGCAGAACCGATAGACGTGTTTCCGCTCCTGCGACCTTTCGCCATCGGGCTTTGCATTATGTTCTTCCCGACCATCGTATTGGGAACTATCAATGCGGTATTAAGTCCGGTGGTAAAAGGCACAAACGCCATGCTCGAAAACCAAGTGCTTGACCTCAACAAATTGCAGGAACAAAAAGACCTGTTGGAGAGAGAGGCGATGCTCCGCAATCCCGAAACCGCTTACCTCGTAAGCGATGAGGAATTTGATAAGAAACTGGACGAATTGGGATGGTCGCCGTCCGATTTGGTTGCCATATCCGGTATGTACAT
>NZ_WSQA01000025.1 GCF_009768885.1 Sphingobacterium humi | reverse complement strand
CATAACCGTTGTAAACGTGCTCTTCCCAACGCCCCCTTTTTGGCTTGAAAAAGCAATGAATTTTGTCCTGTTTGTTGCTTCCATTTCTATTCTATTTTTAAGTTTCTATTTCCGTGGACTGCCTGCCGTCCGGCGTGAAACAGGGCTTTCATCCCTGCACCCTGTCCGGCAGTCTTGGTACAATCCCGTCTGTCGGGCCTGCCGTCATTCGTTTAGTCAGCCGTGCCGTCATTCCGGCTCTCGCACGGGCAAGACCGATGGCTTGCCTGTCGTCCTGCCCGTTGGAATGGCTATCGGATAGCTTTCATGCCGTCCGGCATTCGTGCCTGCCATGCGGAACGCCGTCATGTGTTCCGGCATTCCTGCGCTCCGTCTTTCAGAACTGCCATCGGGAGCGGATGCCTGCAAACAGGCTTGCGTGACTGATAGCGCAAAGAAGCAGGTTATTCCGATGCACTCTTTTAATGCGGTAGTGTGGGGCATTTGTTGGCAATGTTTGGTCGTGGCGGACAGGGCAATGCTTTGAAAAAGCTACCCTTACTTTGTAAAGGCTTAAATACAAGGGATGAATGGAAAAATCATTGGAGAATGGAAGTTATGGGCGGAACGGCACAAAGCCGTTTTTTTCCGCTCTATCCAATCCCGCCTCAGCGGGATTTTCTGTTCACCCGAACAGAGCAAGTTATGTTTTGAGATGCTCGAAATAAATTCCGCATCTCAAAACCACTTGCCCTTGCAGGGGGCTTGGAAAACACCCTCCGAAGTCGGGGTTTATGATAATTAACTAAAGTTGAGCTCGCTGAAGCTCGGTTATTAATGGATTTAGATATGGAAAACAACAGAACAAACCGAACAAATAAAGTTGGTCGCAAGCCTAAGAAAGACCCTGCCATCCACCGTTATTCGATTAGTCTCAACGACATGGAAAATGCACAGTTCCTTACGCTGTTCGAGCAATCGGGAATGAAAGTAATGGCACATTTTATTACAGCCTGCATTTTTCAGAAGCCAATCAAGACCATAAAAATTGATATGGATGCAGTCGATTTTCATACGAGGCTGACCAATTTTTACAGCCAGTTCAGAGCCGTTGGCGTGAACTACAACCAAATCGTGAAGATACTTTACCGCAATTTCTCGGAGAAAAAGGCATCGGCTTACCTCTTTAAACTGGAAAAACAGACCGCAGAAATGGCGGACTTGTGCCGGAAAGTGATTGAGCTAACACAGGAATTTGAAAAAGAACACCTGCAAAAACACAGATAAGATGATAGCAAAGATTGGCAAGGGTGAGAATTTGTACGGTGCAATTTCCTATAACCAAAAGAAGATTGACAGTGAAAACGGGCAGGTTTTGTTATTGAACAGAATACCCGAAACGTTGGATAATACCTATTCGACCAGTTACCTGCACCAGTGTTTTGAGCCGTATCTGTCCGCAAATATCAAAACGGAAAAGCCTGTGCGCCACATATCGCTGAACCCTGATCCTGCGGATAGGGTCAGCGATGGGCAGTTCGTAAAAATGGCGCAGGAGTATATGGAGAGTATGGGGTACGGCAATCAACCTTATGTTGTTTTCAAGCATACCGATATTGAACGTACCCATATCCATATCGTAACGGTCTGTGTGGGTTTGGACGGGAAGAAGTTACCGGATAGTTACGACCATCCACGTTCGATGGCAATCTGTCGGGATTTGGAGCAAACGTATAACCTCATACCTGCAACGGAAAAACAGCGTACCGGAAACGAGCAGGTATTCCGTCCCGTGGATTACAGAGCCGGAGACGTTAAGAGCCAAATCGCATCGGTGGTGCGACACCTGCCGATGTATTACGGGTACGCAAGCCTCGGAGCGTACAACGCATTGCTTTCGCTTTTCAATATCACCGCAGAGGAAGTCAAAGGGGAATTGCACGGACAGCCCAAAAATGGGCTTGTCTATTTTGCATTGAACGAACCGGGCGAAAAAGCGAGCAATCCTTTTAAGGCATCCCTTTTCGGCAAACAGGCAGGACTGGACGGACTGCAAAGCCAATTCGCAAAGGCTAAAGAGAAAATGAAAGCTGACCCCGTAAGAGCCGTACTCAAAAGCACCATTGAAGTGGCAATGCACACCGCTACAAACGAAACCGATTTTAAAAAGCAATTATTGGAGCAGGGCATCAATACCGTGGTACGGCGCAACGATGAGGGGCGTATCTACGGTATGACTTTTATCGACCACGAAAGCCGTACCGTTTGGAACGGTTCAGCTTTGGGCAAAAACCTATCGGCGAATGTCTTTAACGATTGGTGGAACAGGCAGACGGTTGGACAACGCCAAGAAGCTGAAAAAACGAACGCACAAAATCAGTCATCGACCACAGGCAACACCGTAAAGAAAGAGGAAGCCCATTCACTTTTTAACTTCCTTAATAAAGGACAGCAGACCGACGATTTGTTAATAGACGGATTGGGTGGGCTACTGCCGGAGGCACAGGGCGAAGACTACGAGGAACAGGAATTTGCCAACCGTATGAAGAAAAAGAAGAAACGCAAAAGGCATGGAAGACAATAATAGCTTTTTTGACCATCAAAGACCAGGATTAACATCTGGTCATTGATGGTTTTAGCTTTGAATGCCACGTTTAACAGAGTGGATGGGTTAACCGCATTTGTCAGAATAGATTACAAGCAATAAACATTTCCCAACCACATAAAGAAATAGAAAATTTCGGCTTATTCAATCCTATGTAGTAGTCGTTTTAGGTCTGTCTTAACACCTAATTCATCAAACAGCTTTTTTGATAAGTTCAATGAATTTTGGAAAGCTGTTTTTAAATTGTCGGCGTCCAAATCAGATGTTGTCAATCTAAATGCTGAATACCAATCTTTATCAATGTCTTTTTCAAGACTTTTTGTCGGACTTTCCCAATGATTGGTTTGATTTGTTGCTATTCGGATTAACCAAAGTAAATACTTTTGTACGTTCGACAGACTTTGGTAAGCGTGAGCGTATTCCTCTCGTTTAATCAAATTGTTTGTTGTCAATAATACATTTAGTAATGATTTACTTAAAAGTAAAATGTTTTCATTTGTAGTTCGGTCGGGGAATTTTGTTTTTATTTGATTAAGCGTTTCAGTCAAAAGACCGTTTTTGTCAATTAAGTTCATTTGGTCAAAATCACTGAACGATACAAAACCCTCCCACGATTTTATAACGTCAATCTCATTTACTGTTAAAAAATGAAATTCGCCTCTAATCAGGTTCTCAAAAATGGCAACTTCACTTCCGTATTCATTCGTAAAATATAACGCTGTCGGATAAATCTGATTTACCCACTTTTCGGCAGAAAAATTTTCTTTGCTTTTCAGAAAAATATAAAACTCGATGTCAGAATATTGGTCGCCCTCATTTTTGGTAAACGAACCATACATTAAAACTGCGGAAACATTTTCGTCTTGTTGAGCTATTGATTTGGTTGTATCAATCATTTGTAACTGTGTCATTGTAATAAATTTAAGTTTGTAATAGATTTCTTCATCACTTATGCAAAAGTGATGAGCTATCATTTCTTTTTTGGACAGTTACTTATAGCTTCATTGGATTAAATATTTTAGTTTTTGTTAGGAACAAAGGTACAAAAAATTGCTCTTGATACTCAATAGCGAGTTTTACCTTTTCTGCTTCTACGATACTCAGCCAAACTAAGCCCCCAAAAGCCATCCGACACCGCTTTGGATAAGCCCTTTTAAATAGCCTCTAAATTTCCTGCATCACTAAAATTTTTTGTTATGCAAGGAGAAGACGATTTGAGAGGATTAGCCAAAATCATGGCTTTTATGCGTGCTGTAAGTATTCTTTTGGTACTGATGCACTTTTATTGGTTCTGTTACGGGTTCTTTGCCGAACGTGGATGGACACTGGAAATTATCGGCAAGATACTGACCAATTTCAACCGTACCGCAGGGCTATTTGCCCACACCCTTTACACCAAGATTTTTGCCTTGCTGTTATTGGCGTTAAGCTGTCTCGGCACTAAAGGCGTAAAGAATGAAAAGATAACATGGGCTAAGATTTACACCGCCTTAGTTATCGGTTTTGTGCTGTTCTTTCTGAACACGCCATTGTTAAAGTTGTCGGCAGGGGTTGCCACATCGCTTTATATCCTTACAACGAGTTTGGGTTATATAGCCTTGCTCATGGCAGGGGTATGGATGAGCCGACTGCTCCGCAACAATCTGATGGACGATGTTTTCAATAATGAAAACGAGAGTTTCCAACAGGAAACCCGTCTGATAGAAAATGAATACTCGGTCAATCTCCCAACGAAGTTTTTTTACAAAGGCAAATGGAACAATGGATGGGTTAACATCGTCAATCCTTTTCGGGCTTCGATTGTGCTTGGTACTCCCGGCTCCGGAAAATCCTACGCCATCGTAAACAACTACATCAAGCAACATATCGAAAAGGGATTTGCGATGTATATCTACGATTTTAAGTTTGACGACCTTTCCACGATTGCCTACAACCATTTGCTGAAACATTCCGATAAGTATAAGGTAAAGCCGAAATTTTATGTTATCAATTTTGACGACCCACGCCGTAGCCACCGATGCAATCCGCTAAGCCCTGCCTTTATGACGGATATATCCGATGCCTACGAAGCCTCTTATACCATCATGCTTAACCTTAACAGGTCGTGGATTTTGAAGCAAGGGGATTTTTTCGTGGAAAGCCCAATTATATTGCTTGCCTCAATCATTTGGTATCTGAAAATCTATGAAGATGGAAAGTATTGTACATTCCCCCATGCTATTGAATTGCTGAATAAAAAATATGCAGACGTTTTTACGATACTGACCTCATATCCCGAACTCGAAAATTACCTGTCGGCTTTCATGGATGCGTGGCAGGGCGGAGCGCAAGACCAATTGCAGGGGCAGATAGCATCGGCAAAAATTCCATTGTCACGGATGATTTCGCCACAGCTTTATTGGGTGATGACGGGTGATGATTTTTCACTGGACATCAACAATCCCCAAGAGCCGAAAATCTTGTGCGTGGGCAATAATCCCGACCGCCAAAATATCTATTCGTCCGCTTTAGGGTTGTACAATTCGAGGATTGTAAAACTCATCAATAAGAAAGATAAGTTAAAGAGTTCCGTTATAATAGACGAGTTGCCTACGATATATTTTCGGGGTTTGGATAATCTTATCGCAACGGCACGTAGCAATAAGGTTGCGGTATGTTTGGGCTTTCAAGACTATTCACAATTGATAAGGGATTACGGCGATAAAGAAAGCAAGGTCATCCAAAATACCGTGGGTAATATTTTTTCCGGTCAGGTAGTGGGCGAAACAGCTAAGAATCTAAGTGAACGCTTTGGAAAAGTGTTGCAGAAAAGGCAAAGCATGACTATCAACCGTAATGACAAATCTACTTCTATATCCACCCAATTGGACAGCCTTATTCCGGCTTCCAAAATATCTACCTTGACACAGGGAATGTTCGTAGGGTCTGTTTCAGATAACTTTGATGAGCGTATCGAGCAGAAAATATTTCATGCTGAAATTGTCGTGGATAACGAAAAGGTTTCTGCCGAGACCAAAGCATATAAGAAGATACCGCAGATATTATCTTTTGCCGATGAAAACGGCAACGACAATATGAAGCAGGTCATTGAAGCCAATTACAGGCAGGTCAAAGCAGACATTGTGCATATTGTAGAAAGCGAAATGGAGCGTATTAAGAACGACCCCGATTTACAGCATTTGATCCAGAATAGCAAATAAAAACTTTGAATGAACTTTTTTATTCATAATGTTTTAACGAACAGTATTTTTTATAACTTTGTACCATGAACTATTCAAATACAGCAATGATGGCTAAGCCTTGGAATAACTAATCCAAGTGTTACTTTAGTACACTTCCCTTCTTAGAAGACAATCATCGTATTGCTCTTCCTTTTTTTGTTGTATAACTATTTCATTAATTTTCATGGAAAATAGAAAATGGGTACAGACCTATGTATTTATATGGTCTGGACAATTTATATCTATGTTGACCAGCAATGCCGTTCAATTTTCAATTATTATTTGGTTGAGTTTAGAGCATAGGTCGGCTGAGGTATTGGCTTTTGCAGGGATATCAGGAATGCTCCCACAAGCTATAATAGGGACTTTTGTTGGTGTCTTTATCGATAGATGGAACCGTAAAAAGGTCTTAATAATGTCTGATATTTTTTTAGCACTGTGCGCATTAACGATGAGCATTCTTCTACGAAATGAAACAGCAAATATCAATTGGATTTATCTTATGTTGGGTTTACGTTCTGTTGGAAATGCGTTCCACTCTCCGGCAATACAGACTATAGCTCCACTTCTTGTGCCAAAAAAAGAATTGATTAGGATAGCAGGAATTAATCAAGTAATACATTCGGTGAGTGGAATAGCTGGTCCAGCAATTGGAACTTTAGCTATCACTTACTTGTCTATTTCCACCGTCTTATACTTAGATATACTTGGAGCAATTATCGCCATTGTATCTTTAGTATTTGTGCATATTCCTCACATCAAAACAAATACAAAGCTTTCAATAAGTTACATTTTGAAAGATTGGAAAGATGGTTTCAAGAATGTTTTAGCGAAGAGAGGTTTAGCTCTACTTTTCTTATACGCAATGATGGTTACATTTTTCATTATGCCAACTGCAATTATGTTTCCTCTATTAACAACTGAATATTACAATGGGGGTAAATGGGAAATGAGTGTGATCGAAATTGCTTGGTCTGTAGGAATGCTATTAGGAGGTGCAGTTTTAGGTTTAGCTAAGATAAAAACTAAAAAAATCATTATGGTTAATTCCATGCATATATTATTAGGAGCTTCTTTTCTATTATGTGGCTTGTTACCATCCACATGGTTTATAGGATATGCTGTAATTACCATATTGGCTGGTATTTCACTATCAATATTTTCAGCCTCATTTACAACGATTATACAATTGGAAATCGCTTCTAACATGTTAGGAAGAGTGTTTTCTATGTACTACAGCTTAGCTGTTTTACCATCGGTTGTAGGTTTGTTATTTACTGGTGCATTAGCTGAAAAAATCGGAATATCAAATTCGTTTTTACTCTCAGGTTCGATAACAATACTAATTGGAATAGTTTCCTTTTTATCGCCTATGTTAATGAAAATTGGTAAATCTAAAAGGGATGTCGGAAAAAGTAACATTATAAGCGGTGAAATATCGCAATTAGTTAATAAGAATTAATTTATAATAATCTATACCGTTTAAATGGGATAGATGCAAAAATAGAAAAAAATGACAATCAAGGATATTCAAATACTTGCAGAAGAGCATGGACTGTTATTAACAGAAAATATAAGATTTAATGAAATGGGTATCGACTTTAGGGTAGGTTTCGCTATAGATAATAAAGGACAGAGGTGGTTACTTCGTATTCCTCGGCGGAATGATATGAGTGAACAAATAGATAAGGAAAAGAGAATTTTACATCTTGTAAAAAAACACCTATCTGTTAAAGTTCCCGATTGGAAGATTACATCTCCAAAATTAATAGCCTATCCACTAATTAAAGAAAAACCTGCACTTACGGTTGATGCGGAAACTTATGGTATGGTTTGGAATATGGATAAAGACAGTCCAAACTATATACAATCATTAGCGAAATCTTTAGTAGAGTTACATGATATTACAGAAGAAGAAGTGATTAAAAATCATCTGAAGATTATGAAGCCGTCTGATTTAAGACCAGAGATTGATAATCAATTAAAAACGGTAAAATCAGAAATAGGGATAAGTTCAGAGCTTGAATTACGCTATAAAAAATGGTTAGATAACGATAAACTATGGCCAGATTTTACACAGTTTATTCATGGTGATTTATATGCAGGACACATACTTACCTCACAGGATGGTATTGTCGCAGGAATTATTGACTGGTCAACAGCCCACTTAGGAGATCCAGCGAATGATTTTTCTGGACATGTAACTATTTTCGGAGAGGCAAGTCTTCGAAAGCTAATTACAGCTTATGAAAATCAAGGTGGTAGAACTTGGGGGCAACTTTATGAACAAGCTATAGAACGAGCTTCTGCATCAGCCTTGGCATATGGGTATTTCGCATTAGAAACTAATGACGAAAATCATATTATGGGAGCAAAAGTTCAATTAGGTGTAATCTAATTATTTTTTCACAAATCAAGACGGATTAATTCCGTCTTGATTTTTTCTGTGTATGAATTGCTTGTAATTCATTAGTTAGAATTTTTATCTATTAAATAGAACAAACAATAATTAACAAAATATGAATAATTATTTCAAAGAAATATTCCATAATCTGGAAACGGCAATCAATGAATTGGAAATTGAAGCCGATTGCTCCATACAACGCATAGAAGCCGTTATACATCTGATTTTGGAATGCCTGTCCGAAGTAAAGGAGCGTATCTTAAAAAAAGGGTTTAAGAATGTTGACGAAGAAATCCGCTTTTTTAAATATCAAAAACCCACCATTGTTGCCAAACTCATTTATTACAATGCTATTTACAAAATCGAGACAAAGAAGCCTTATGGTGCAAAGCCCATAAGAAAGTACCTCAATAGAGAGTTGAAAAAACTAAAAAGGTTCTTTGACAACAACCTCGATTTTTATAAGTATTACCGTAGCAACAATTCCTTTCTTGACGAAAGTTTTTTTGTACGTGGCAAACATGATATAAAGCTGTGGTTGGATACTTATTATTTCCAGTCTGACCAGTCCTTTTCCACTTCGCATGATTACAAGGTCGCCAAGATAATAGCCAACGATTTGATACAGGTTTACATCGAAGACCAGTTGTATAACAAATTCCAAAAAGACAAACCGAAAGCCTTTAAAAAATTGAAATGGACGGGTAGCAAAGTGGCGTTGATAGAATTGATTTATGCTTTGCACTATCAAGATGTATTTGACAAAGGGAACAACGACATAAGAGAAGTCGCTCAATATTTTGAAAGCACATTTGATATTGATTTGGGTAATTTTTATCAGACCTATTTGGAGTTGAGAAACCGGAAGATGAACCGTACTAAATTCCTTGATGCGCTTCGAGAGGAACTTATCAAGAGAATGGACGAGCAGGACGAAAAGTAGGGTTTGGGCGTGCCACCGTCTGCATTTTATCCCCATGCCCAGGCTATCGAAAAAATGCAGACGGGTCGGGCTATCCGCTATATCTTTTGCGGATCTGCGAGGACCGCAAAAGGATGTCGCTTCTATCCCTCACGCTGTATGCCGTCCAAAAAACAAAACATTTATTTCCTTTTTGGTTTCCTGTTTTCAAATTCAAAGGAGGTTTCGGCTTTGTCGTTCATGACGATATAGGCATTGAATTTATTGCCCGAATTGCTTTTCATGCCTTTGATAAGGTTGGTCTTTCCTTTGGTCAAAAGACTTTCTATATCGGCAAGGCTTAATGGCACTCCGCAAACAATACGGAATTGAAGCCAACCACAAGCCTCATCGGGGCATTTTACAACTTTGTGCCAAATCAATAGCTGACGGCACTTGCATTTGGGGCAGGTCAGTTCGGGTTGCTTTTCATGGGGAATGCCCGTGTACAAAAGTTCCCGTGTAATGGAAGTGGCATAGGTTTCCATTTCACGCTGAAAAGCACCTGCATCCGCCTCGTCGTTTTCAATTTTCTGCAATGCCATTTCCCATTCGGCGGTCATGGCTACATCGGCAATCTTTTTGTCCTTTACTGCCCCGTAAACCTGCAATCCCTTATCGGTAGGAATAAGGGATTTCTTTTCACGCCTAATGTAATCCCTCTTAAAAAGCGTTTCGATTATGGAGGCTCTTGTGGCAGGTGTACCGATGCCAATGTCTTTTAGGGCTTTCCGTTCGTCCTCGTTATCAATTTCCTTTCCGGCATTTTCCATTGCGGACAACAGACCTGCCTCGGTGTAAAGCACAGGCGGTTTGGTCTTCTTTTCCAGTACGGATGCCTCTTTGATTTTCAGCTCATCGCCGACCTTTAATTCCGGCAGTTCCTGCACAGATTCGCTGTCCTCATCTGTGAATTTTTCTTTGATGCCACGCCAGCCGGCTTCTATGATTTTACACCCTTTCAGTGTAAAATCATAATGTAGAGCCTGCAATCCGATGTCCGTTATTTCTTTGGTACAGGCAGACGAAAGGGCTTCCAACAGGCGGTGCGCAATCATATCATAGATAACATTTTCGTGTGCAGATAGTTCGGACGGTATTTTTTCGGTAATCAGCAGACCGTGGTGGTCTGTGACCTTTACGTCATTCACGATGCACTTATTGAAACGACCCCATTTCACTTTTCCGACCGCTTTTTTGCAGGAAGCCCGTGCTTCCAAATTCCTTACCAGTGCAGGGATTTCCGACCATATATCTTCGGGGATGTACTTGCTCCCTGTACGGGGATACGTGATAAATTTCTTTTCATATAGGCTTTGGGCAATGTTCAACGTTTCCTCGGCAGTATAGGATGCTCTTTTATTAGCTTCTTTCTGCAATCCCGTTAGGTCGAACAGCAAAGGCGGTTGCTCCTTAACCGTGTTACTCTCGACTGTCGTAACGGTAGCCGTTCTATTACGTTGAATGGATTTCAGCGTATCGTCAGCGAGTTTTCTATCATCCCATTTGGTCTTTGACAGGCTCTTAAAGTCTGTAAATTCTTTGCGGTGTTCCAACTGGATTTGAAAGTATTTCTTGACGGCAAAGTCTTTGTTTTCCAAGTACCGCTTACAGATAAGGGCAAGCGTTGGCGTTTGTACCCTACCAAGCGAGTAAACGCCACGCCCTGCCGAAATACTCAATGCCTGCGAGGCATTGATGCCCACAAGCCAGTCGGCTTTGCTCCGCCCTTGTCCGGCACGGTACAGCCCGTCAAAATCGCTTCCGGCTTTTAGGTTTTCAAAACCCTGTTTAATCGCCTTTTCCGTGAGCGAGCTTATCCATAGACGTTCAAACGGTTTACGGCATTTTAGGTACTCGTAAATGTATCTAAATATGAGTTCGCCCTCACGTCCGGCATCGGTAGCCACGATAATACTATCGCATCTGCCGATGACCTGTTCGATAATATTTAACTGTTTTAATGCCCTATTATCGGGAACATAGCTTTTGTCCTTTTTAATCTTTCGTACCGTCAGTAAAAAAGGGTCGGGCAATATGGGCAGGGCTTCCTTTTGGAAGCCCGATACCCCGTAATCTTCGGGCATCGCCAGTCCGACCAAATGCCCCAATGCCCACGTAACTTCATAGCCGTTCCCTGTGAGGTAGCCATCCCGTTTTTCGGTCGCTCCCAACAGGGTAGCTATTTCCCTTGCTACACTTGGCTTTTCTGCAATGATTGCTTTCATGATATTATCTCTTTTAATGGATTATGTGATGAACAATTCTCTTTGAGAAACCCCTTCGTATTCTGTGAAAGGGGATTTTCCAAAGAAAAATGTTTTTTGATGGTATTATCTTCTTACCCCTCTGGATTTAGCCGGAAGGTTGGGGTCATTCTGCCCTTGCTGTTGTGTTTTATTTTTCGGCGTTTGTTGTTCCGGTTTCAGCGGTTCGTTGACGTGCTTGGTTGCTTCGTTGGTTTTCCCGTTGGAATTAACGGCAACTTGTGTTTTGTGTGCTTCGGCAGGCTGTGCCTTATTTTTCAGCGCATTGGGGTTCTTAAAGCTGAAATCATAGTTTCCAGTTTCTTTGTTCAGCGTGATATATCCTTTGTACGGGTTTCCTTTTCCGTCCTTGAAATCCGAAACGTAAATCGTCTTGCCCTCGGTGAGTTGTTTGTACTGTTCATCCGAAAACACTTTGTTGCGGAACATTTTCGGGTCGTTTTCCTGCGCCTGCTTGGGGGCTTTATCTCCAAAAAGGAACTCCGTATATTTTTTGTCGGCGTTGAACTGCACATGGGCATTTTTGTTCGCACTGTTCTTAAAATCCAACCCCTCTAAATAAATGGCTTTCCCATCTTTCAAATCCCGTTTTTGGTCTTCGGTCAACTTTACGCCCTTAATCTCATCGGGTACTTTTATCCTGTCCTGCCGGAATGCGATAACCTCATTCGTTAGGTGGTCGATACTGATAATGGAGGGTATCTTTTCGCCTGTTTTGCGGTTGGTCAGTTCCACCACACGCCCCATGTTTCCGGTTTTGAGCAGGTTTTCCCTGTCTTCTTTGGTAAACTCGTGACCAAAGAAAGGGGCTTTGAGATTGGGTTCGTGGCGCACACCGTACATGACAAATACAGGTTTTCCACTTTCACCGTCTTGGAAACCGAGCCTTGCTTCCGTGCGCATGATAGCTGAACCGAAATTGACACTTATGGGATATACCTTGTTGGTTTTATAACCCTTTAACAGCAAATCCAATTGACCGTCTTTTTCAAGTCTCTCTTTGTTTATACCGAATTGTCCTAAAGTTTGCCAGTCTACATCTTCTGCCTTATAGCGGTACTCGTTTTTTTCCTGCGCCTGCTGTGTTTCCGGTGTCGCCTGTGGTGTTTCCACATCCTTTTTGTTTTCCTGTTGTTGTTCCTTTGGCTCTTTGACCTTATGCTTTGCCATGACAGCCTCACCCTCTTTGGTGGGGGCGTCGACCTGTTTCTGCATTTCTTTGGCGGTTTCGACCGCTTCCTTTGCAGGTACTTTGAAGAATGATAAATGGGTCGGGTCTTTTAGCTGTCGCCAAAAGTTGGAGAAGAAATTGGTGAACAAATCTCCGGCTCTGTCAACCCGCATAAATTGGCTTTGGTTTTTCTTGGTTGCATCAACGGTTTTCAGATTGCCGTTTTCGTCAACACCCGTGACGGCTTGGATTTTCTTTTTCTCCTTGTCCATTACCAACAGCACATCCGAAAGCTGTTCGGAATATTGCTGTGGATTTTCGATTGTCTGTTCGCTCATGATATTGATTATTTAAAGTTTATTCTCCGAAAGTAATCCGTGTAGATACCCAATCTGTTTACCCGCCCTTAGACGGCGGTGTTTGTCTCGGGTTTTCTTTGGTACGCCTTATGGGGGCTTTGAAACTTTCCCTGATGAACTGGTGTACATCCGATAGTTTGTAATACAGTTTTCCGCTAATGGTGTAATACGGTAGCTTGCCTGTGGAGCGGTATCGTTGTAAAGAGCGGTGGCTGATTTTCAGCATGAGGAGCAGGTCTTGGTTGTCCAGTAATTCCTCGCCGTCTATGCTGTGGCGTTCTTTCTTGATGTTTAGGACGTACTCTTTCAAAATGTCAAAGCGTTCCATGATACGTTGCATCCATGCGATAAATTCCATTCTGTCGATGTTCATAATATTTTTTTTAATGATTTCTAACACCACAAAATTGGAGCGATTGGCGCAGGCTGTCGTCCGATACGTGTCTATCAAAAAGGCACTTTTCTCATTTTTTTTCAAATCATGTAAAGTGCTGTTTTTAGGGGCTTTTCGCACTTTTCGGCAATAGCTCGGCATCCAATCCAATGGATTTGCCGATAGACACATATAGGCAAAGGGGCAAAAAAAAGACAGCACCGATTGATGCTGTCCGTTTGCAGGAAAAAGAAGATAAGAATTATGGGTTGTCTTCCCTGTCCATATATTCCTCCAAACTGTATTTGAGTTGGTCTAAAAACAACGTCCGTGAGCCTGCACGGGTTTTCATCCGGTGGAAGCTGTTATGTATATCGTTCAGTGATATACGGAACAGGATTTGGAATACCATGCTGATTTTGCGGATGCCTATTTTCCCCTGCGAAATAGCATCGCAGGCGTAGAGTGCATAAATCAATTCGATAAGGGCATTTTTTGTCTGTGTCCAAAAGAAGTCTTTTGTTTCCTCCTGTTGTAGCAGGACATCGGGGTTTTGTTCGGGGCTTAACTTTGTCGTCAGGTAATTATAGACTAATTCGTTGGCGATGATTTTCGCAACCTTATAATCAAAGTAGGTCGAGAATTTGGTGTCGATTTCAAACACGAAGCTATTCAGCCCGTCATAGCAGTTTATTTTTCCAAGTGTGAAATATTGCTCATCATGGTCGGTTCTACCAGAACGGTAGTAGCGGTAAAAATCGGAATTGCAGACATGTTCGGTATATTCGAGTTTCAAGTCTCGCAGGTGCAAGGCGAAATAGCTCTCATATATTTTTCCATTGCTTGCAGGGCATGCGGTTTCAATCCTGAATATCTTGTTATAATAGATAAGTTTTCCGAGTAAGGTAGGTTTTATCTGTTTAAAGAAAAGGATTTCGTCTTCTTTGGTTTTGAAACCCTCGTTTACAATATCTTCTTTAATGTTACCAAGAAGTTCTTTCAGATAAACTGTCATCTCATAAGCCTCCTCCATAAAATTGGAAGCCTCAGCCGATAATTTTTGCTCCTGTTTCTGTATATCGGAGACGATTTTGTGCAATAGGTGTCTCATAATATTAAAGGTTTATTAAATAAAGCCACTACTCCTACACAAATTTTAACATTATTAATGAGCTTTTTTCATGAGACAGGACGAAGTCAGGAAAGATTTTTTAGTAAAAATTTCTAATTAAATTTTAATGGCTATTCATCTAAGCATTACAAGCGCTCATAATGGATAATTGATGTGTATAAATTTTTCTCAAAAGCAATTCGTTCTTTGTATATTGCGATTTAATCAAGCTGATATGAATGCACAGCAAAAAGCCTTTGCTAGGTTGTTTTTTAAATTGAAGATATATGCTTCAAATGGGAATGAATTTGAAAAATTGTTTACTTCAATCATGAACTATTCATATGATGATTTTCAACAAATAAAACCTTGGGGAAATATAGGTGATAGAAAAAACGATGGATATATAAAATCTTCGGCAACATATTTCCAAGTATATGCTCCAGAAGAAATTAGTTCCTCTTATCCAGATGTTATCAAAAAAATAGCTACAGATTATAATGGGTTAAAAAAGTATTGGAGTCCAATAAATGAATTTTATTTTGTTCTTAATGAAAAATACTTAGGAGTAAATGCTGATTGTGAATTATCCATTAATCAATTGATAAAGAATGAATCTCTGTCAAACGGTGGATTTTTTACACCTAAGGATATGGAGAGATTATTACTTGAACTGGACGAAGACAAAATAACACAGGTTATAGGATTTCTTCCAGAAATTAGTCTTGATTTCATAAACTATTCCATACTAAATGAAGTGATTTCGCAAATAGTGAAGCTTCCTGTGAGTACAAATCTTGAAAGGATAGAGATTCCAGACTGGGATAAAAAGATCGTATTTAATGGGCTAAGTGAGACAAGCAAGATACAACTTAATTGTGGCGCACAACTTCTAGGAAGTCTAAATCAGTATCTTTCAAATGATCCATTTTTGGCAGAAACATTACAACAACAATTAAACGGTTTGTATTCTGAAATTAAAAAGGAGAACATAAATATTGAAGCGACACTAGAGTATCCTGGCGACAAAATATTTATAGAGCTTATAAAAAAATGTCTTCCAAAGGATCAACAGCAATACTTACTTTCAATTCTTACAATACTTGCAAAATACTTTGAGACTTGTGATATCTTTGAAAATCATAATTAGAAATGATACTTCCATCTAAACATTTGAATTTTTCAGCTTCTTTGCTAGGTTTGGGAAGCTATATCCTTCAAAGGGTCAATGATAAACCACTTTCCATTGATGAGATTTGGGAGCAATACAATAATGACATCAAGAATGGGAACTATTATGTGTCACATTCATTTGATAATTTTATTCTCGCAATTATATTCCTTTACGGAATAAATACAATTAAAGAACAATCTGGAATGATTTACAAATGCAATTAATATCATTAAAATCAAATCAAACTAGTTTTAGACCTGTATTATTTAAAAATAAAGTAGGTCTTAATATCATAGTCGCTGAACAGAACATCGAAGAAGCGGACTATAAGAAGAACTCATTTAATGGGGTTGGAAAGTCCTTATTAATGGCTATTATTCAATTTTGCCTTGGGTCTAGTAAAAAAGACAGTTTTAAGAATAACCTATCTGGATGGGAATTTATTCTCGATTTTGAAATAAATGGTAATCGTTATGAATCTTGCAGAAGTGCTGACAAACAGAATATTATACGATTAAACGGAGAGAATTTAAAATTGTCGAATTTTAATCAAAAATTAGGCGAGCTATTGTTCGATATACCAGAAAACACAAGCAGTCTCAGCTTTAGAGCTTTGTTTCCTTTTTTTTATAGGCCAAGACGTGGATCCTTTTTAGATTTCAAGAACCCAAATACCCTAAAAGTGGATTATCAGATTTTATTAGCTAATTCTTTTCTTTTGGGACTTGATATTTTTCTTGTTAAAGAGAAGCAAGAATTGAAGGCTGAAAAAGACAGAATAAAAGACCTTCTTGGTCAACTAAATTCTGATCCAGTTTTAAAAGATTTCTTCCTAGGTGAGCGAGATTCCGAATTAGCTACTCAAGATTTAGCGGAAAGAATTAGCGGGCTAGAAAGTGATCTTTTGTCATTCACTATAGCCGAAGATTATTATGATATAAAAAAGGACGCTGATGAACTTAAAAGAAGCATTTCTAAACTTCAGAATGAAATTTTCTTGCTGGAAAATCAGATTTCGAATATTCAAAGTAGTTTAGAAACGACTCCCGATATAAGTAAAGAGAAAATTATTAAGATTTATGAGGAATCGAGTGTAAATTTTAGTTCGGAACTTAAAAAATCATTAGAAGACCTTAATAATTTTTATTCCCAAATAGCTAAAAACCGTATAAAACGTTTATCCGGTCAAAAACAAGAAATTATAAGAGAGGTAGAACAGAAAAAAGAGTTGTTAAAAAAATCTCACAAACAATTTGATGAAAAACTTCAATATCTTAATGTCCATCAGGCCTTAGACGTTTTTGTTCAACTAACAAATAAGCTATCTGCACTAAAAGCAGAAAAAGAACAAATCGAAAATTATCAGAAACTTTTAAAAGAATATCATTCTACAAAGCTAACAATTGATAAAAAATTTTTAGAGGCTACAGCTAATACAGAAATATACCTAAATGATGTCAAAGATTTTGTGAAGGGGATTAGTGATTTCTTTAGAGCATTAGCGAAGAGTTTTTACCCTAATTCTGTTGCAGGACTATCTCTTAGTAATAATGAGAACGAAAACTCAATTAGGTTTAATTTCGACGCAAAAATCGAGTCTGATTCATCAGATGGGATAAGTAATGTGAAGATTTTTTGCTATGACTTAACTATTTTATTATTGGGTCAGAACCATTCGATGTCAAGTATTTTTCATGATAGTAGATTATTAGACGGAATCGACCCTAGACAAATTGCGACTCTATTTAAGATTGCAAACGAATATATTACTGCAAACAATAAGCAGTATATTATAACAATGAATCAAAATCATATCGATGAGTTGAGAGTTCAGTTGTCCGATAACGAATTTGACACTATTGTTAGTCCCAATATATGTCATATTATAGGGGACGATAAGCCCGAAAACAAATTACTAGGAATTCAGGTTGACATGAAATATGAGGCGTAATTTCTTAATTAATACTTATCTTCTGCCTGATGGCTTCTTTGATATTGAACAAGTTTTGGGAAGGATATTTTTACCTTGCTTTGTTTTTTTTATGAATATATCAGATTGATAAGGACTATCCTTTAACTGATTCAATCGCCTCAAATCTTCCAAAAAAGAGTTCGAGTTCTGTACCAGTGGGTTCACAGAAAAAAGCCACTTGAAAAAGTGGCTTTTTTTTTATGCTTGCAGGTTTCGAAAAGATACATTAGAAATGGAATAACGGATCAGTTTCAAAACCTGTGGACTAAGCAAATAATTTGGTCAATCTAAATAAGAAAAAGTTGACATCTCCTACACCTCTGAACTGACTTCTGAACGCCTTTATCTTAGCATTAAACGATTCTGCTG
>NZ_WSQA01000024.1 GCF_009768885.1 Sphingobacterium humi | reverse complement strand
TCCTTTCCATCAATCAGAACAATGACCCGTCAAGGCTTTACAAAGAGGTATGGATTGGGCTTGGCGGTACGCACTCCGCCGTGTATGCCACAGAGGTTTCGCTCGAAGAATATTTGGCATACACCACAGAGGAAACCGAAAAAATGGAAGTCATGCAACTGGCATCCGAACTGGACGGCAATGTGGAACTGGCGATAAAACGCATTGCCCAACAGAGACGTGAGAACGCAAACCTGCCTGTCCGGTAGGCAGGTAATTATTAATCATTTAAAAAAAATCAGAGACAATGAAGAAAACAATGTTACTGGTGTGTACGGCATTTATGCTTGCCGTTGCACCGTCCGCAAAGGCACAATGGATTGTGACCGACCCTGCAAACCTTGCATCGGGTATCATCAACAGTGCAAATGAAATCATACAGACTTCATCCACCGTTTCAAACGTGGTAAAGAATTTCAACGAGGTAAAAAAAGTGTATGAACAGGGCAAGGAATATTACGACAAACTGAAAGCCGTAAACAACTTGGTGAAAGATGCCCGTAAGGTGCAACAGACCGTGTTGCTCGTGGGCAATGTGTCCGAAATGTACGTGAACAATTTCGGCAAAATGATGAACGACCCCAATTTCTCTCCGCAGGAACTGACGGCAATTGCCAACGGTTATTCCACGCTATTGAACGAGAGTACCGAACTGCTCAAAGAACTGAAACAGATTGTTTCCTCGACCTCGCTTTCGCTGAACGATAAAGAGCGTATGGACATCATCGACAAGGTTTACAAAGAGGTCAAGGATTATCACAGCCTTGTCCGCTATTACACCAACAAAAACATTTCCGTGAGCATATTAAGGGCTAAAAAACAGAACAATACTAAAAGGGTGCTTGAACTGTACGGAACTGCTGAACAAAAATACTGGTAAGCTATGGAATGGAACAATCTTCACGAACTCCTGCGCTCGCTTTACGATGAGATGCTCCCACTGTCCGCCGATATGGCGACAGTGGCTAAGGGCATCGCCGGATTGGGCGCACTGTTCTACATGGCACTGAAAGTGTGGCAGGCATTGAGCCGTGCAGAACCGATAGACGTGTTTCCGCTCCTGCGACCTTTCGCCATCGGGCTTTGCATTATGTTCTTCCCGACCATCGTATTGGGAACTATCAATGCGGTATTAAGTCCGGTGGTAAAAGGCACAAACGCCATGCTCGAAAACCAAGTGCTTGACCTCAACAAATTGCAGGAACAAAAAGACCTGTTGGAGAGAGAGGCGATGCTCCGCAATCCCGAAACCGCTTACCTCGTAAGCGATGAGGAATTTGATAAGAAACTGGACGAATTGGGATGGTCGCCGTCCGATTTGGTTGCCATATCCGGTATGTACATGGAGCGTGGAATGTACGATTTAAAGAAAAGCATCCGTGACTGGTTTCGGGAACTACTGGAAGTCCTTTTCCAAGCATCCGCTTTGGTCATAGACACCATACGGACATTCTTTCTTATCGTGCTGTCCATTCTCGGGCCGATAGCCTTTGCGATAAGTGTATGGGATGGTTTTCAATCCACACTTACGCAATGGCTGACCCGATATATCAGCGTGTACCTGTGGTTGCCCATCGCCGATATGTTCAGCTCCATGCTCGCCAAGATACAATCCCTCATCATCGAACGGGATATTGATATGCTTGCCGACCCGACCTACATCCCCGACACATCCAACACCGTGTATATCATCTTCATGCTGATTGGCATCGTGGGGTACTTCACCGTTCCAACGGTGGCAGGTTGGGTAATACAGGCAGGGGGCGCAGGGAACTTCATGCGCAACGTAAACTCTACGGCATCGAAAACCGGAAACATCGCCGGAGCCGGAACGGGGGCTGTTGCAGGAAATATTGGTGGCAGGTTAATGAACAAATAAAAATCAAGAAGCAATGGAATTTAAGACACTAAGAAATATAGAAAACAGCTTTAGGCAAATACGGCTGTACGCCATTGTATTTGCCGTACTCTGCATCGCTGTGGTAGGTTATGCCGTTTGGCAATCCTACAACTTTGCAGAGTTGCAACGACAAAAGGTCTATGTACTGGACAACGGCAAGTCCTTGATGTTGGCATTGTCACAGGATGCAAGCATCAACAGGCCTGTTGAGGCACGGGAACACGTTAAGCGTTTCCATGAACTGTTCTTCACGCTCGCACCCGATAAGAACGCCATCGAAAGCAACATGAAAAGGGCTTTTAACCTTGCCGACAAATCGGCTTTCGATTACTACAAAGACCTTTCGGAAAAAGGGTACTACAATCGTATCATTTCGGGCAACGTGCAACAGCGTATCGAGGTGGACAGCGTGGTCTGCAACTTCGACACCTACCCGTATGCCGTAAGAACGTATGCCAAACAGTTTATCATCCGTCCAAGCAACGTGACCAAACGGAATTTGGTCACTTCATGCCTATTGTTAAACTCGGTCAAGTCTGACAACAATCCGCAGGGCTTCAATATCGAAAAGTTTGCCGTATTGGAAAACAGGGATATAGAAGTCATAGACCGCTAAAGCCAAGATTATGGAAGCAATATCAGATTTGAACACGTTCGCCAACATCCTTACCGCAAAAGGGTATGACGGCTATTTCCATACGCAGGGTGCGTATGCCGGAAAACTGAAAGCAAGCATCAGCGAATATCTCGCAGGTTGCCCCAAAGGTGTAGCTAAACAGGAGTTGTTACTGTCGTGCTTTCTGCAATGGGCAGGCGAAGACCTGCCCAGGGTAGAATGTCTTATGAGGGTGAAGTACCTAAACGGCAAATTCTTCCTTAACAGCATGGAAGTTGCGAAAAAAGACCGTTACGGGCAATTACTGAAACAAACGGAACTCTCCGACCTGTCGGTCGTGACCGCTCCCAACGCAAAGGAAGCAATCGCTATGGTCAGCGATGCACCGGAGCAAAAGACGGTTCACAGGCAGAAGCGGTTCAGTCTCTAAAACGGATTGGGGCATGAAAAATCTAAGAACGACAATCAATAATTGGTTTGACAAACTCGATGGACAGTGGCGAGCGATGCCTGTCAAAAAACAGCACCGCTATACGCTACTGCTCTTTTCGGGCTATGCGCTATTGTCCATTATCGTACTGTTAAAAGTATGCTACGATGTAGCACAGCCCAATAATACCCTAACAATAGAACATATCGAAAACCCGATTAACAGGCAAAACAAATCCTCGGTTTCTCCGCAGGACAGTATTAACACAATCTTAAAACGTAAAATGCATGAAAGACAGTGAAAACAAAGTAAGTTTTTTGGTCGAAGATGACGACCCAAAAAACGGAATGGATGCACCCCAAGACGGTGCGCAGAACAAAGCCGAAAAGTTAAAAAAGCCCATCATTTTTGCTCTTATGGGCGTGGTGTTCTTCGGCTGTATGTATTTAATCTTCAAACCATCTTCCGACAAGCAAAAGGTTGAGGATATTGGTCTGAACGATGCCGTACCGCAGGCGACCGATGCAGGGCTTCAATCCGATAAGCAAAAGGCTTATGAACAGGAAATGCTCGAACAGAAAATGGAGGAAAAGCGCAATGCGCTCCTGTCACTGTCCGACTATTGGAGCGAGGACAGTACCGCCGATCCGGAAGCGGAGCAACCGGATGAGGGCTACGAAGACAGCTACGCTTACGGCGGTGGTACACGCAGGAACAGCAACCCTGCTCTGAACAGTTACCGCAGTGCGCAAAATACGCTGACTTCGTTCTACGACAACAGCGATTACGAAACGCAGGAACTCCGCAGACAGATTGAGGAATTGAAAGAACAACTGGCAGAAAAGGACGTACCGCCTGTAACGACCATGGAAGACCAGTTGGCTTTGATGGAAAAGTCATACGAGATGGCTTCCCGTTACCTGCCCTCAACTCCGGCACAGCCGAACAATACGGACACAACAGCTTCGGCAAAGAGTGCCTCACAAAAGGAACATTTCGTGGCGTTCACCCCTGTAAGGAAAAATGCGGTTTCCGCATTGTACCGTGAACCGACTGACAGTGCTTTTTTGGCAAACTGGAACGAAACCCGAAACCGTGGCTTTTATACGGCGGGCGTTTCGGAACAGGTCATACAGCCGAAAAATAGCATTAAGGCAGTAGTACAGGAAACACAGGTCGTGACGGGCGAAAGTGGTGTACGGTTGCGACTGTTGGAAACGGCGCAAACTCCCGTCCGTTCCATTCCGGCAGGAACGGTACTGACGGCTAACGCCAAGTTTCAAAGTGGCAGGTTGCAGTTAAAGGTAACATCCATCGAATTTGAGAGCAACATTATTCCGGTCGATATAACCGTGTATGATGTGGACGGACAGCAAGGGCTATATTTGCCATATTCTCCCGAAATGAATGCCCTTACCGAGATAGCCTCCAACATGAGCCAAACGGGGGGAACAAGTATCATGATGACACGCTCGGCAGGGCAACAGATGGCAGGCGACCTTTCCCGTGGTGTGGTGCAGGGCGTATCGGGTTACTTCTCCAAGAAAGTGAGGACACCGAAAGTAACCGTCAAAGCCGGTCATCAGCTATTCCTCGTTTCAAAAAATTAATGTTTAACTAAAATCAAAAAGAAAATGAAATGTTCATGTTTCCAAAAAGACAAACACACATGAACATTCCATATCTCCATTAAAAATCAAATAATATCGATATGAACGCAATATTTAAAAGCCTCATGGCAATGGTCTGTTTAACGGTCTTTATCACAGGTGCGAATGCACAGCAAATTGCATCCAGTACAACAAAATTGAGCATGGGCAAGGTTGACCCTTACGAAATGCAGGTAACGTACAGCAAGACCTCGCACCTCATATTCCCGTCCGCTATCCGCTACGTGGATTTGGGCAGTGAATACCTTATTGCAGGCAAAGCCGAAGATGCGGAAAACGTTTTGCGCATCAAAGCAAGCGTAAGGGATTTTGACGAGGAAACCAATTTTTCGGTCATCACGGACGATGGTCGGTTTTACAATTTCAATGTCTGTTACAGTCCTTATCCTGCAACGCTGAATTATGATTTGCTGACCATGCAAAAGGCATCGGACAGGGAAAACGGCAACGATGTTCTGTTTGAGGAATTGGGGAGCAATTCGCCGTCACTGGCAGGCTTGCTCATGGAAACGATTTACAAAAAGAACAAGAGGATTGTAAAGCATATCGGGGCAAAAAGCTACGGTATACAATTCCTGTTAAAAGGTATCTACGTCCATAACGGAAAATTCTATTTCCATACGGAACTGCGCAACAAAAGCAATGTTCCGTTCAACATTGACTTTGTGAATTTCAAGGTCGTGGACAAGAAAGTCGCCAAGCGTACCGTGGTGCAGGAAAAGGCAATGAACCCATTGCGTATGTACAAAACGCTCGGTGAAATAACGGGCAATACCACCGACCAAAATGTGTTCCTGCTTGACCAGTTTACCATCACGGATGACAAGGTTTTGGTTATCGAAATTTTTGAAAAGAACGGGGGCAGACAACAGGTATTGCAGGTGGAAAACTCCGACCTCGTACACGCCAAGCTGATAAGCGATATGCACCTAAAGATTAATTAACCCAAAAAGAAAGAACAATGATAAGATACATTTTTGCCGTGGTGCTTGCCATGCTAAGTATGACGGCAGTACAGGCACAGCGGATGCTCCCCAAACAAAAGGGATTGGAAATAAACGCAGGTATGCTGTCCAAAGAAATAAGCGACAATTACTATCTGAATTTGACATTGACCGTGAACAGAAAGAACGGCAATTACTGGATATGGGGTGCGGAGTACACCCATCAGTTTTCCGGTTACAGGGATGTACAGATACCGCTTGAAACCTATACGGGCGAGGTGGGTTACAGTCTTCAGCTATTGGGCGATGCAAGAAAGACCGTCACGCTGAATGCAGGGCTTACAGCCGTGGCAGGTTATGAAACCATCAACCGGAGCGAAGCCATGCTACCGGATGGCTCGACCATCCTCGACAAAGACAATTTCGTTTACGGCACAGGCGGACGGCTCACGCTCGAAACGTACCTGTCCGACCGCTTTGTCCTGCTCCTGCAAGGGCGGACAAAAGTATTATGGGGTACGGATTTGAAACAGTTCCGTCCATCGGCAGGGATTGGACTAAGGTTTAACTTTTAAAATTGATTTATGATGAAAATATTAATCAGGAAGTACGGGCTACATTTGCAGGCAATGTTCATGCTCTTGGCGATGTTGGTCTGCGCCGTGGTGCTGACCTCGTGTGAAAAAGACGAACTTGATATACAACAGAATTACCCTTTTGAGGTACAGGTGATGCCTGTACCCACAGAGGTAACGAACGGACAGACCGTTGAAATACGGATTACCATTCAACGGTCGGGCAATTTCAATGATGCGAAATACTACATCCGCTATTTCCAGTTTGACGGACAGGGAACATTGCGGTATTACAACGAACCGCCTTATATGCCCAATGATGTGTACCTGTTGCCACAGACAAAGTTTAGGCTGTATTACACTTCGCAATCCACCGTATCACAGTCGTTTGATATTTGGATTTTGGACAACTTCGGGAATGAAAAACAAATAAGTTTCCAGTTTAACAGTCGTGATTAAAAACAGAAAATCTCGTCCAATGTGGCGGGATTTTTTGATTAAACGGTGTTCTATTTTTTCTTGTAGAGCAAAACGAATACATTTTGTAAATTTAGAGATTGAAATATAGGCGTTTATCATTATGGGAGTTTCACTGGTTTTAGGCATAATAGCATTGGTTTTGGGTTTAGGTCTGCGGTACTGGATTAACCGTAGGAAGTTTTACAGGCGTAGCCCGACAGGAGCGGAAGGCTTTTCATCTTATGAAAAATCCGTTATTATTAAAACTTCTGAACGTTTGGGCAAATGGATAGCTTATGCTTTGATTATATTCGGTGTGCTTTTCCTGTGGAGTTATTCAAGACAGAAAAAGGCACAAGAAAAGGCATCCCAAAATACGGAGATACATAAACCGTAAAGCATCCTTTACTTTAATAAATTTCTAATAAGTGGCAAGCCTAATAAAAAACACTAATAAATTGAAAAATAAAATTCAAACTATTGTATATGATTTTTTCGTGAACTCTTCGGACTTCAACGGAATTCCACTACGGAATATTTCCCAAAAGCTTAATATAGAATATGAAGCCTCAATAGACTTAATAAAAGAACTTGTTATTGAAGATATCGTTTCAATTCAGTCAAGCACCAATCCTCATATTATAGGTTTTCAGCATTATCCAATTGAGAGCCAGTTAAGTATTTTGGAAGAAGCAAAAAAAATTAAAGAAGTTATTCATTCATTTGGTGATTTCAAAATTTCATCTGAGAATACAGAATTCCCCATTTGTCTCTATCCAAGTAAAATTTTCCTTAGCAAGAATAGAACTTTAGCTGAATTTGGTAACGCTTGTTATACGCAACAGCTTGCACTCGGAGAACCTCATTTAAAACCAATTTTTTTTGAAATAGAAGTATTGGATAGGTATTCTAATGACCCTCGGTTTGATTTCAAGTTTGAAGATTATTCTGGACGTATTTCTTGCAGATATGATGAAAATGAAAAGCCAATTGTAAGGGATGAGGACGACATCTTTCTAAAAACATTTGGATTAGGTTTCGATGAAAATGGAAACAGGTTGGCGGTAGTTTACTTAAGATACCTAAAGGATTTAACCGCCGAGCATCAAATCTATTGGAAAAGCAGAGAGAAATCAGGTAACTGTAAAATGCTTGAAGAATATCATCAGAATACAATTCAAGGCAACTGGTCATCTTCTTATTCTATTTTTTCTGGCTTCATTGGAGAACAAAAATGCATAAACGACCTAACTGAATTGATTTTTTCCAAGGCTCTATTTAGAAAAACATTTGAAGAAGAGAATAGACCAAAGGAATTCACGTTTTTCTTTACACCAACTTTGAAAAATTATAATGATTTCATATTGCTACTTGATAAAATGATTTCAGAAAACATCAATAAAGATTTTTTCGAGGGGAAGGTTGAACTATTTGAATACAAAGAATTAGGAAATGGCTTGGTAGAAAAGCAGTCTAAAGGTACACTACAAATTTTCGAAGAATGGCTAACTTCAGTTTTTAACGTAGAGGGAGACGGTACAATCAGTGAACTTTTTAAACCGTTAAAGAAAATACGAAGAGAAAGACAAAATCCGGCTCATAGAATTAGTGAAAACCAATATGATTTGAAGTTTACTGATAAACAAAAACAAATTATAAGTGATGCTTATTCAGTGTTTAGAAATTTAAGAAATATATTCCATCAACATCCCAAAGCGAAGAGCTTTGAAATTCCGAATTGGCTGGAAAATGGTAAAATCAAAACTTTCTAATGAGAGTCACACTGCAAATTATGCATATTACGTTTGTTGAACCTTTTTGGCTTCACTATATTTGTATCTGAAAATATAAAAATCTTAAAGTGTTGTTACTTTAAGTCTCGATACTGAAAACTGGTAATTTTTAAGACAACGAGACGATAAGTAGGAATGCTCACGCCATAGGCGTGGGTGCTCGCTTATTCGTTGTCAGGCATACCAGTGCCCCAGTATCGGTAAGTGTAGTTGCCTGCGCTTTTTTTTAATGCAGGAACTCCATACAAAATGAAAAACTACGTCAATATGGAGACTAAGAACATAAGCCGAATTACCACAGCATTTATCAATGATAAAAGTCCAGTGATGGATTTAATACATGATGACCTCGTTGCTTCGGGGGTAGATGTTGTCTTTCGCTCTGATAACGTTGTGGATGGGATAAATCAACTGTCAGCATTAAAATCGTTACCCAATATCTGCATCATCGATCTCGATTTTTCTGATAAAGGCATCATGAAGCATTTACGGGAATTAAGAAGTCAATACCCTAAATTGAAGCTAATTGCCCATACTGATATGGATGAAGAAAAAATTATCAGAGAACTTGCGGAGCTTGGCTTTTCAAAATATCTGCTGATTGGCAATGACATGAAAAAAGCCATTGACGGGGTGGTCAATGGCAAATAGTAAAACAAATCTATTAGTAATTCCTCTATTTCTTTGTTACATCTTTTTTAAAGAAATCATCCAATATATGTAACTTTAATTGACGTGCAGAAGTCTTGGGTTCAAGATATTTTTTCATATCGTCAAATATATTTTTTGTGTTTTTTAAATCTTCATCGGTGTAAATCAAAGAGAATATCCCGTGTTTTTTGAAGTAATTTTTGTGCTTAGTCATTTCTTTCTCAAAATTACTTTTTGCCTTTTCATTTATCTCTATCTGGGTCATGTTTTTAACCCCTGTTAATTGCCCATGAGTTGACCAAGGCGATAATTCAAAACCTACCTTGTTTAAGTCATTAGGCTCAATTATTGTAAAGTCAAGTCTATATTTATGCACTACATCAATTCCCTCATAACGAAATTCAGGAATTAAAAGCGGAATATTTTCTGGTCTTGGATGGTCAAGAACAAAATCCCTATATAATTCTGCAATCTCCATTTCATACTTAGACCCCGAATTTCTCACAAGTACATTTACGAAGAAATTTAGATAGTCAGGAACATCTCTGAAAGTCATTCTGTCATTCTTGTTAGGAACTACAAATCCTGTTTCGAGAATATGTCCAATAGACCAATATTGTTTCTTGAAATGCCTTATTTCACTTTTGTCATTCTCCCATGAACCATTTACAAAACGTGGGGTTATTAAAATACCATAATTAGCATTATTCTGTCCGATATAAATTTCTGCTTCTTCAATTAGTGGTCTTTTTTTTGACAAGGCATCATAATTACGTAAGTAAACTCTTTCTAAAAACACAAAAAGGTAATCCCTAAAGACAGGATGGTCTTGTAATAATTTATAGGTATCATACAAATTAGAGTTTTCTACATATTCACCTCTACTCAAAAGGTCATTTTCGTACCCTTGGAGCCAAAGGCTAATAAAATGTTCCGAAGAGTTAATTACTTCAGTTTTAATGTCTATAAATTGGTCAAATTTCCCTCCAATTTTCCCATGTAAAGAATGAACATTCTCAAAGCCAGTTTTCTTTAAAACTTCATCTTGCATATCTTGAAGTTTTTCTGTTAGCTCATTAATTTTTTTATTTCGAGCGGTTACCTCGGGGTTTCTTTTTGCCATATAATATGTAAAATTTTAAAGCTTCTATATTAGAATTTTTGAAAGTGACAAAAGACCGAGAACAATTGATTTGATTTCACGCCTTTAGGTTAACATTTCAGTATTTGATAGGTTTAATCAATTAAAAAGCCACAAATATTTTATGGTCAATTTGTCACAATTCTATTGATATTGCAGGTCAATTTGACACTAAAATTATAATTACTGTCTTTGGTTTCTTTGCTACTTTCTTTTTCGTCTCAACTCACGAAAGAAAGTAGTCAACGCCAATACAACCTATTTGGGAAATGCTGATAGGGAATGGTGGAATGGGAGCATTTAACAAAGGGGTTGTTCCGCTTTCCGCAAAAAGACTGTTCCGACCATCGGGAGGATCTGTCTTTTTGCCGTCCAATTTTTGAGGCAAAAACGGGAACGGCTTACCGCTCCCGTTAAACAATCCTATAACTTTAAAATCGGCTTATTACTGCCCCTGTCATAGTTGATTTTGTACCCGTTGGATTGGATAACACCCTCTAATAAATTCCTCGCCTGTGTGGCATCCCAATCATCAATTTTGGTCATATCCATATAATGCAGTTTTTCAAACTGCTTCACCATTCGGGCAATAATGCTCAATGCCCTGTATTCCGTTTTATCTGCAAGATTGCTCATTTTCCTTTGATTTTAGTTGTATCAATTTTTTGTATATATCACGCCAATAGGCTTGCCTTTCCTTATCGCTCTCCAAGGGTGGGATATGGTGCATATCCTTAAAATTTTCTGCCTGTGCAATGGCTGTATCGAGGTCGGTTACTTCTTTTTTCTGACCGTATAAATCTGTTATGTACATTTGTTTATTGGTTTAAGTCCGTTACAATCATTTTATCATGCCCGAATATCAAATGTATAGCCTCTTTTAGCTTTGGGTTACATTCTTCCCTGTCTGCATATTCAACAAGGCAGTTTATTAGAAATATGGCATTGTGACCGTCAAATAACTGGTCAGAAAACACCCGTGTGCTACGGTGTAACATGACGTTATACCGCTTTAAAACCTGTTCGGTATTACTGACCAAGCTAAACCAATAATCGACTGTTAAAAGCGTTCTTTTAGCCCAAATACTGCGTATATATTCCTCCTGCGTTCTGAAACGTTCCGTTTCCTGCTGTACAAAAAGGGTCAAATCTTTAAGGTTTTCGGGGAATAGCTTAGCAAGTAAATACCCTTTTTCAACGTTGTTCATTTCGTTTAATGCTTTCATGTCGTTATACTTTTTTAGTGTTAATCTTCTTCAATTTTATAATGGCACATTCGGGGCAATGCTCGGCGGTGGTTATCTGTTGTATTGCGCCCCTTTCACCGCTTAGCGATACTACTTTTACCCATATCATGCCCGTATCATGTTTTAGGGTCGCTTGATAAGTTTCTGTTATCATGGTTTTGATTTTTGATAGGCGACCACCTTTGCAGGCGGTCGCCTGTGGGTTAGCAATTATAAAATACATGACCGCTATCGCTCCAATAGTTACCGCTAAACAGGTCACGGGCATAAGCCTCATAATCGAAGTACGTTTTTGCAAATTCGGGCAAGTCCATTTGCTCTACCTGTTCATAGGCAAAATCTTCCTCGTCCTTGTATTCCCCTATATAGTCATCGTCAAAGTCGCTTATTAGGTCGTCAATATCGCCCTCGGATAGCTTACGGTGTCCGTTTTCGCACCATATTAGGAATGCCTCTTTTCGGGTTTCGTCCATATCTTCCAAAGCCTCCAAAACCTCAAATATGCTATCGCTTATCCAATATTCGCCGATTAAGCCATTTGGGATATTTTCGTAGTCTTGGAACATAAATTCGGGGTCTTCCTCGTCATCGTGCAACTCCCTGCAAGCATCGTAAAATTCGTCTTTGTCCGCATAGTCGGATAGCGTTAGCCACTCCCCGAAGATTGAACCGTCATTATATTTTGCGTATGTGCCGACATATACCCTTGCTTCCGATGTGATTATTTGATGTGTCATTTCTTTACTGTTTTGAATTAATTTTTTTGATTTATTCGGCAATGAGAGGTGGTGCTGTTGTTTTGTTTCAATACCATTTCCAATGCTTCTATTCCTCATGCCTGACATTTTTTTTATTCGTGTAAAGAGCCGGAGTATGCTGTGTTTCGTTTCGGGAGCAGTTTAGGTTAGTGTTTAGGATGCACAAGGTTTTGGAAAACAAATACTACCCAACGGGTGGAGATTTTTTTTCAAACTTGCATGACCTTTTGCCTCCGTTAAGAACACGTCCAACCTTTGCTCCATGAAACGTGAACAACAGGCATATTGGCTTTCGGATAAAACAAATCGTGGAAGTAATGAGGATAGCATTGCCGAAATGGTTCAGAAAGAATTTAATGTTAATCCATACAGCAACAGGTGGTTGAAGTTTGGAGTGAAACAGCTACTCTGTGGAGCGACATCTTCAATCTCCTGTTCCCAATCATAGCCATAAGCTCTTTTACGGTAAGTAGCGGAGTGAATGCCGTAAATGTGCTTTGGCTATATTAACGCTTTGAGCCAATCTAAGCCAAGTAATTCAATCCAAAGACATATTCAAAGAGCCATTCCATCATATCTATAAGTTTGTTCGTGATGCGGATTATTCCGCTCGGTTAACAAGCAAAATAGAGTTGAAGATGGAGAAAGAAAAAGCGAACGATTTAACTCCCGAAAGAGTTGTGCAAATCTTGAAAAAGAAAGGAACAGAGGTCGATTTAGAGGAAGCAAAAACCATCTTGGAGTTTGTAAAGAAGATAGCTGACATTGCAGTTAACCAGTATCTAAGAGGAAAACTTTAACCTAATGAACAAGGAAAACTGTTGTGATGAGAAAGGCAGATTTATACATACGTGTATCGACAGACGAGCAAGCGGACAAGGGATATTCGCAACGTGACCAAGAAGATCGATTAAGAAAATATTGCGAGATAAAAGGCATTCCGGTAAGGGATGTTTACATAGAAGACCATTCGGCAAAATCTTTCAAACGTCCAGAGTGGCAGAAATATTTGTCCAACCTGCGTAAAACAAAAAACAACAAAGCGGGGTCAATAATATTATTTACCAAATGGGATAGGTTCAGTAGGAACGCAGGTGATGCGTACCAAATGATTAACCAGTTACGGACACATGGCGTTGAGCCTGTTGCGATAGAACAGCCCTTAGACCTTACCATTCCCGAAAATAAAATCATGCTTGCATTCTATCTCGCTTCACCGGAAGTTGAGAACGACAGGCGTGCATTAAATGTTTTTCACGGAATGCGTAGGGCGAAAAAAGAGGGGCGGTATATGGGTACTGCTCCTTTGGGATATGTCAATAAGATAACAGAGGGCAAAAAGAAGTTCATTGCACCCCATGATTTTGAAGCACCCATATTAAAATGGGCGTTTGAGCAAATCGTTTCCAATAACTTCAATACGGAACAGATATGGAAAATGGTTCGGGAGAAAGCCGATGGAAAAGGTCGGTTCAGCAAAAATAACTTTTGGGTAGCCGTCCGAAACCCCTTGTACTGTGGCAAAATATTCATTCCTCCCTACAAAGAGGAAAAGGGATATTTTGTCAAAGGACAGCATGAGCCATTAATCAGCGAAAAGACGTTTGCGGATGTACAGGATATTCTCGATGGGAGAAAGAGGGCTGTAAAGCCTAAAATCGTGGCTATGGACAATCTACCGCTTAGAGGGTTTATTAAATGCCCTAATCCTAATTGTAATAGGATGCTCACAGGAAGTGCCTCAAAGGGCAAGATGGGCAATTACTATTACTACTATCATTGCACTTCTTCCTGCGGAGTACGGTTCAAAGCCGAAACCACCAATGAGGCTTTCTTAAAACAGTTACGGCATCTATCACCAAAAGAGGGTATGGTCGATGTTTTTATCGAAGCCTTTATAAAAGACTTCAATAACAAAACCAAAGCCCAAAACACGGAACGGGCAAATATCATAGGTGAGATTGATGCGTTGAACAAACGCTATCAAAATGCGCTTTTGAAAAATGCCGATGGAGAAATGGCAGATGACGATTTCCAAGAAGTAAAGAAATTGACCAAAGGAAAGATTGAGGTTTTGGAACGTAGATTAAACGACTTGGCAGTAGTGGGAACGGAGATAAAAGACTTGGTAGCATCCACCTTAAAAAAGGTTGCAAACATTGATAGACGCTATGAAAACGGCGATATTGAGGAAAAAAGGCTTATAGTGAGTTCGATGTTCCCTGATTTTTTGGAATTTGACGGAACACAACATCGAACTCCGAGGCTAAATTCTGCGATTGCTCTTATCTATCAGAATAACAGTAAGTTACAAGGCAAAAAAAATGGGACAAGTCTATCATTTTTAGACTTGTCCCAAGAAGTGATCCCGCTGGGATTCGAACCCAGGACCCATACATTAAAAGTGTATTGCTCTACCAGCTGAGCTACGGAATCTTGTACGTCTTGTTTTTGTCGTACCCTTCGTTGTTTGAAGTGATGCAAAGGTAGAAAAAAGGCCCATACACTCCAAATCTTTTCTACATAAATTTCTCCTTTTCCAAATAACTTGCTGTTTTTCAATCGAAAAAAATATGCATTTATTTTTTCAGAATCTTATTCCACACTAGTGCCAACCCTCTTTTTATACCAAATCATCTTTCAGTACAGCAACTATTCCTCAACAATCAACCCTTGCCCAACACTAACCCAATCCATGCCCAAGCAAAGCCCAATGCAAAGGGGCTTGATACGGGTTTGAAAGGGGAGTGAAAGGGGAGAGCAAGGGGTCTAGCCAAAAGTTGCTGTAAAGAAATACAGACGGAAACTCGGTAAAAAGCAAAGACAGTTCAACAGCCTACAATTCGTTGAACCAAACATGCCATCTTAAACATCCAAATTAGCTATCATTTTAGCCTGTTTGCGCGCACTTAGCATCCTAGCTACGCCATTGATATCGTTTATAATTTTCACGTCCTTAAAACCCTTCTTTTGAATCAGGTCTTTGGTTTCGTTAGCGAGGTATTGGTTCATTTCAAAGTAAAGCTTGCCGTTTGCACTGAGGTGATGCAGGGCAAAGTCGGCGATATAGTCGTAAAAAAGGAGGGGAGCTTTTTCGGGAACAAATAACGCCGTATGCGGTTCATGCTGCAACACATTGGCATGCATGGCCTGTTTTTCGCTTTGCGTGATATAGGGAGGGTTGCTGACCACGATATCGAATTGTTCCTCGCCAAAGGCAAGTTCCCATTCCAGAATATCCAGACAGCGGAATTCCACGGCAGCTTCTAGGGTTTCTGCGTTGGCACGAGCCACCGCCAGCGCCTCCTTGGAAACATCCACAGCCGTTACCGTACTGCTGGGTAAATTTTTCTGTAAGCTGATAGCAATACAACCCGACCCGGTGCCGATATCAATCAGGCGCAATCCCGGATGCTGTTTATTTTCGTTGAGGATCAAGTCGACCAATTCTTCGGTTTCCGGGCGTGGAATCAAGGTATGTTCATCTACACGGAAAGTATAGCCAAAGAAGGGCGCGCGGCCAAAAATATGCTGAATAGGCTCGCCTTGCTTCAGGCGTTCCAGGCAGCTCCATAGTGGCGTTAATGCCTCAGCTGGCCAGGTCTGCTGCAGGCTCATTGTCAAGCTTATGCGCGACAGTTGCAGCAGCTCTTCGGCGGCAATCTGAAATAAAGATTTTGCCTCTTCTTCATCGTAAAGAGCGCTTAGCTGGGCGAGGTAAGCTTGCCGAACATGCATTAAGGTTTCCATGCTGCAAACCTACAAAAAACCAGAGAAAACTGTTTTTTTAAGAAGAATATTAATAAGTTTGTGCCATGAATATGGATATCCTTTTTATGCGTCGCTGTTTGGAGTTGGCGGTCCTGAGTGCCGGGAAAACAAGTCCAAATCCGATGGTGGGCGCTGTAATTGTATATCAAAATGAAATCATTGGCGAAGGCTATACCGCCCCTTACGGCGGCCCGCATGCCGAAGTAAACGCCATCAATCAAGTCATTTCCCGTTTCGGGGAAGAGCAGGCCAAGGCCTACTTCGCAGAAAGCAGTATCTATGTGAGTCTGGAGCCCTGTGCGCATTATGGAAAAACGCCACCCTGTGCCGATTTAATCGTTTCTATGGGATTTAAGCGCGCTGTAATCGCCTGTCAAGATCCATTTGCTAAGGTAAACGGCTTAGGCATTCAGAAGCTGCAGGAAGCCGGGATAACAACCGAGCTAGGTGTGTTGGAAGAGGAGGCGCGTTGGGTCAACCGTCGTTTCTTCACCAAATTGGAAAAGTTCAGGCCTTATGTGATTCTGAAATGGGCAGAAACTGTAGACGGCTATTTTTCACCGATCGAAGGGCAGCAACGCTGGATCAGCAATAAGGTGAGTAAGCAATTGGTGCATAAATGGCGCGCCGAAGAGGATGCCATTTTGGTGGGGAAGAATACCGCCTTGATCGATAACCCGAGCCTAACCGTTCGCGATTGGGAAGGGCGTAATCCTAAGCGGGTATTGATTGATAAAAACCTGGCGGTGCCGGCAAGTTTTAGCATCATGGATGAACAGGCCGAAACCATCGTGTTCAATGCCATTAAAACCGATTGGCGCGGGCACCTCAAGTTCGTGGAATTAGAAAATTTCGACCTGTACCTGCCGCAACAAATCCTCTATCAATTGTACCTGATGGACATTCAATCGCTGATTATTGAGGGCGGGAAGAAAACCTTAGATCTCTTTATTCAGGCGGGGCTGTGGGATGAGGCCCGCATCTTTACCGGTGCCGGGGCATGGAATTCAGGCGTGAAAGCGCCGGAGATCTATGGAAAAGAAATCGCTCGACAGGCCGTTGGTTCCGATACCCTAACAGTCTTAATTCCTTCTTAATTTAATTAGCCCCAAAGCTTAACCTTGCCTTGCTAATTTGCTTCCATGGAAATCACGGAGGATATCTTGCAATTTATATGGCGCTTTCGCTTGTTTCGTCAATTCCCCTTGCAGACTAGCTTTGGCGATAGCCTGCGCATTGTAAATCCGGGGCGTTGGAATGCCGATGCGGGGCCTGATTTTCTGATGGCGCAGCTGGAAATGGAGGGGCATGCCTGGCATGGGCATGTGGAAGTGCATGTGCATGCGCGCGATTGGGCTTTGCACGGACATCAGCATAATCCAGCCTATAATGCCGTGTTGTTGCATGTGGTTTGGGATGGCGAGGAGGCTGCCTGGCTGGAAAACGGAAGCCTCTTGCCCTGCTTGCAATTATGCGATTTGGTAGATGCCAGCATTATCGCCAAGGCGAATACCCTCCTAAAAAATATAAACCCCATCCCTTGTGCTTACGAGCTGGAGGCTGTGCCCAGCCATGTGCAGGTGAATGTGCTGGAGCGCATGGCCATTGAGCGCCTGGAACAACGCTATGCGCAGGTGTTAGGCTTGTTGAAGATGATGCAAGGCGATTGGGAAAGGCTATGCCTGGCGCTTATTGCTGCCGCTTTTGGCATGAAAGTCAATAAGCAGAGTTTTATAGACCTGAGTCAGATTCTACAGCTGAATCTGCTACGAAAATTAGGGAATAAGCCCCTGCAGGTGCAGAGCTTGTTTTTCGGGCAGGCCGGTTGGTTGCAGCAGGAAGGGGTAAAGGATGCCTACGTGCAAGAGTTGCGACGGGCCTACAGCTTTTTAGAGCGGGCCCATCATTTAAGCAGTTTGTCGCCTTACCAATGGAAGTTTCTACGGATGCGCCCCTATAACTTTCCGACATTTAAATTGGCGCAATTAGCGGCCTTATATACCGGTCATCCGGGTTGGTTTGCGTGGATTACCCACAGCAAGGAGCTGGCTGAGATTCAGGTTTACGTCAGCGAGGTTCAGCTGCCTGCCTTCTGGGAAGATCATTATCATTTTGAAAAGGAAGCGGTGCCCCATAGCGGTGCTATTACAAACGATTTCTTTCACCTGTTGGTTATCAATAGCTTTGCATTATTGTTATTTACCTATGGGAAATATACCGCGAACCAAAAACTGATGGATCGGGCCTTAAGTTGGTTGGAACAGGTGCCTGCCGAGCGGAATAAGCTGGTATTGCCCTATAAAAAGTTGGGCATGCCCCTACAATCGGCCATGGACAGTCAGGCCATCTTACAATTGCAGGCCGCTTATTGCGATAAGAAACGCTGTTTGCACTGTGGAATAGGCGCAAGCCTCATAAAAGGGATTTAGCTTTTTAAGATTTCAGCAATTTCATGGAAGCCTTTCTCTGAAGCCAGGTCCGCAGCGGTTTGGCCAAATTCATTCCGAACCGAAATGTCGGCTCCATGTTCCAATAAAACGATAATCAAATCGATATTGCCTTGTTGTGCTGCTAGGTGCAAAGGGCTGGTTCTGGAAGACTGCAATACATTCACTTCCGCACCTGCCTCAATTAATTGCTTTACAATGCGGTCATGCTGCCCGCTTAAGGCCGCATGAATAGGGAACACCTGGTAGCCATTTTTGGAAGCTGCATTCGGATTGGCGTGCTGCAACAACAAAATGCGTACAATTTCTTCCTGACCAAAGTGGGCGGCAATTCCCAGTGGATAAAAGCCATGAGACGAAAGCTCGTTGATGACCTCCGGTTTTTGTTCCAGCATAAATTGCACCTGCTCGGTCAGTCCCACTGCACAGGCTTCATGAATGGTAATGCTCTTGATGTATTTAAGAATGACTTGGACAATCTGCGTCTTATGGTAGTAGCAAGCTAATAATAGGGGCGAGATATCGTGGCTGGTGTTCTCTTTTACCAACTCTGGCGATTTACTTAATAACAGGTCCAGGTCTTGGTAGTTCCCGGTTTCAATGTATTCTTCCAGTACGGTTAAACTCATAGCAGCTTAATTATCCTACGAAATAAATAAAAAAAAGTGGAAAACCCTGTTTTCCACTAATTATTCTGTGTACGCGGCGATTCTCCTACAACTTATATGGTTTTTTGTATACAAATCTTTTTTAACGTTTACGAACACTATTTAATATTTGTAGATAATCAGCCAGTACTGTCCTAAATAAATATTTTGGCATAAAAAATCCTTCTCCATTCGTGTTCAATTGAAGAATTCGGTTAATTACTGGCAAGGTATCCTATCTGTGTTACTAAATGAGCGTATAT
>NZ_WSQA01000023.1 GCF_009768885.1 Sphingobacterium humi | reverse complement strand
CAATGCAAAACTTAAGGCTTTTAGAAGTGTATTTCGAGGAGTTAGAGATACTACCTTTTTCTTATATCGGGTGATGAAATTGTATGCTTAAAAATTATTACCCCCCAAACTTTCGGTATGATCCGTAAAAAGACAGCCTCAAGGTATAGGGTACAAAAAATAGCGCTTACCTACAGGTAAGCGCTATTTATATGGGTTAAAAAGCTGGAATTATTTAGCTAATTCTTCAGCGATTGCTTTTCCGATTTCTGCTGGTGATTCAACTACACGGATACCGCATTCACGCATAATTTGCATTTTAGCAGCAGCTGTGTCATCTGCACCACCTACGATAGCACCAGCGTGGCCCATACGACGTCCCGGAGGCGCTGTTTGGCCAGCAATAAAGCCTACTACTGGTTTAGTACCGTTTTCTTTGATCCAACGAGCAGCTTCAGCTTCCATACCACCACCGATTTCACCGATCATGATAATGCCTTCCGTTTCTGGGTCGTTCATCAACAATTCTACCGCTTCTTTCGTTGTCGTTCCGATAATAGGGTCTCCACCGATACCGATAGCTGTAGTAATACCTAATCCCGCTTTTACCGTTTGGTCTACCGCTTCGTATGTTAAAGTACCTGATTTAGAAACTACACCTACTTTACCTTTTTTGAAGATAAAGCCTGGCATGATACCAATTTTTGCTTCTTCAGCTGTAATGATACCAGGACAGTTAGGGCCGATTAAACGAGAGTTTTTGTCGCTCAAGTAAGATTTAACTTGAATCATATCTTTAGTAGGGATACCCTCTGTAATACACACGATCAACGCGATACCTGCAGCAGCAGCTTCCATAATGGCATCTGCAGCGAATGCTGGTGGAACAAAAATAATCGATACGTTAGCTCCTGTTTTATCAACAGCGTCTTGTACGGTGTTGAATACTGGACGGTCTAAGTGGGATTGTCCACCTTTGCCTGGCGTCACACCACCTACTACGTTTGTACCGTACTCAATCATTTGAGATGCATGATAAGTACCTTCGTTACCGGTAAAACCCTGAACGATTACTTTGGAATCTTTATTTACTAATACACTCATTTTGTCTTATTTTTTGCAACGCAAATCTACTATTTTGTACTGACTTCTAAAAATCAAGAAGCGATGTATTTTGTTATTTCTTAATAATTTTCAGTTTATTTATGAAATCCCACAATACAATTCCTATCGTTACAGATACATTGAAGGAATGTTTGGTGCCAAATTGAGGAATTTCCAGGCATGTATCGGCCACTTGAATCACCTCTTCTTCCACGCCATGCACCTCGTTTCCGAAGATAAGGGCTAATTTCTGTTGCGGATCGGGTTGGTATTCGTCGAGGGAAACGGAGTTTTCCACCTGTTCGATGGCCAAGAGGGTATAGCCTTCCGCCTTGAGCTGATGCACGGCATCGATGCTGTTTTTATAGTATTCCCAGGTTACCGATTGGGTAGCGCCGAGTGCTGTTTTCTCGATTTCGCGGTGTGGAGGTGTTCCGGTAATGCCACAAAGTAAAATTCTTTCTACGGCAAAAGCGTCTGCAGTGCGGAAGGCCGAACCGACGTTATGCATGCTGCGAACATTGTCTAAAACAATCACCAAGGGGGTTTTCTCTTGGTTCTTAAAGGTTTCTACATCAACTCGATTCAGCTGATCCATGGATAATTTTTGCATGCACAAAGATAGGGATTTCGAAAACTTTAAAAATGATTTTGAATATTAGTTTTTAGATGTTATTTTTGCATTCCGAAATTTAATATAAAAAGATAATAAAATATATAGCTAAGAGAAATGGCAAATCATAAATCAGCGATCAAAAGAATTAGAGCTAACGCTGCGAAGCGTCTAAGAAACCGTTACCAAGCAAAAACTACGCGTAACGCGATCAAAAAATTACGTCTTACTACCGATGCTGAAGAAGCGAAAGCATTATATCCACGCGTGGTTTCTATGCTAGATCGTTTGGCAAAGAAAAATGTAATTCACAAGAAAAAAGCAAACAACAACAAATCTAAATTAGCGAAATTCGTTAATAAATTAGGTTAATTGTCCGCTTTTTCCTAAAGATATAATAGGGGTGTTTTCACATCCCTTTTCTTGTTTGTGCTCGAAAACGCATTAAAAAAGGCAATCGTAAGATTGCCTTTTATGTTTATGTCTTGCTGGGCTTCCAGCTTATTTAGCTTGTAATACCGCTTTAATCACCTGGTCTAATTTCGCAGCATCGCCCTGGTATTTGCTCAGGTCGTACAATTCCACCTTTCTGAAATCTATCGGGTGGCTTTCACTTTGCAAATAGATATAGCCTTCTTTTAATAGGGTGCCGTCAACCTTCTGTTTTGGATCTACCGGCCCCACATTTGCGCCACCAATTTGCGGTTTGTTATAAGCAAGCACCACTTGGCCGTCTAAGATGTGTTGAATCAGGGAATCGCCCAATACCACAAAATCAGCCGTTACCCACTGGTCGCCATGGTAGGTTTTTGAGGTCGAGCTTAAACAATGTGGGGTAAACAATTTGTTGTCGATAACAACATTGGTACCCGGGGTACATAAATTCGATGTGGTACGTGCATTTTTACCGTCGCCACCCAGCAATTGTCCTTCAATGGAAATGGGAAAATCTTGGTCTTTTAACATGCTGCTCGGCGCTTGCCCATGCAGCATTGCCCCGCTGTTGCGCCATGCCCAGCCTTCACCACCTTTGGTTTGTTCGCCTACAAAACGATATTCAACCCTTAAAATATAATAACTAAACGGTTTGTTGTAGGCCAGGTGGCCATATTGTTGGTTAAAGTCGCTATATCCATCGTAGCGAACCTTCAACAGGCCTTCTTCTACGCGAAAGGTATTGGCGTAATTATCACCAACTTCATGCAATCGTATTTTGGGCGTCCAATTCTTGATGTCTTTACCATTGAATAATTGGATTGCTTTTGGTGCTTTTACTTGGTTTTTGCCTACCTGAGCCTGTGTTCCACAAGCGCAGAACAAGCCCAAGACTAAGCCTAGGGTTAGGGATCTGAATTTCATCTCGTATAGAAATTATAAAAGTAAGTTTCGGTTTTTAACATATTCACTTGGCCGTACCCCAATTACCTTATTGAAGGTGTTACTAAAGGTTGGCAAGCTGTTGTAGCCTACGCGAAGGGCCACCTCGTTCACACTTAGTTTCTCATCCAACAATAATTTGAGGGAGGTCAGCATCCTTAAAATCGTGAAATATTGAATGTAAGACATGTTGAGCTCCTTCTGAAACAGGCGGGCTAAGGTGCGTTCGCTGATGTCGAAATGTTCGGCTAAGGATTTAAAACTGATGTTCTCGGCAATGTTTTGCTCTAAGTATGTTACAATCAGTTTTAATTTGTCGTTCTTCGGGTAGGGTAGTGCAAGGGGAAGTTCGGTCAGTGATATTTCGGGTAAGATCAGTTTGAACGCTTTGGCGATGGAAAATTTAGGCTCTTCCTCGGGGAAGATATTGCCGTTCCAACGGTTGGTAAACATGATGAGTTCAATGAGCAGATCGTTTACCGGATAAATATTTATCTTATCGAAAAAGGCGGTATCCGTTGCAAATTTTGGGAAATACAGGTTCCGCATCACCACCTGTGGGCCGCTGGGATGAATGCTATGCTTCACACCTCCGGGTATCCAGATATAATGTCGGGCAGGTAGAAAATAAGATTTCTCCGGAGTTTTTAAGAATACCACGCCACCTTCGGTATAGAGAAATTGACCTTTTCTGTGGAAGTGTTCCGTCACGTGGTGTTCCCCCATCACCGCATGATGACAATAGATGCTTTGTTCAAAAGTATCTACTTCTGTCAGGTAATATTTGTCAACATATTCTTTATGCATCCAGAAAAAAGTATTTATGAGTTATAAATTTCAAGTTTTTTATTGATAAAACCAAAACGTTAACTACCCAATGCACTTATTGTAAGTGTCAACTCAGTTTTTTTTATGATTTTCATCACCAGCATATCTTGAATTCTTTTTTATATTTACGAGCAACAGCAGGCATAGTGCTGTTTTTACCGCTTTTACCCACTTCATACTGAGGGTATTGCCGCTTACTTATTCCTCCTAATGCCAGTTAGTAATTACTTACTTTTTTTAAGCAAGCAATAATTAACTGTCTATTATGGATAATTTTAAAATTAAAATATTGATTAATATTGCCCGGCTCTAGCAATAGGGCGCCAAATTGTACTAAAATGTTAGAAAGAATACGTTTAGAAAGACTCAAAGACAAAGTTACTACAGCCGAAGAAGCCGTGAAGCTTATTGAAGACGGGATGGTGGTTGGCTCTAGTGGATTTACCAAAGCTGGAGATAGTAAAGTCGTTCTTCCCGCATTGGCGGAACGTGCGAAACACGAAAATATTAAAATTACCCTGATGACAGGGGCGTCCCTAGGTCATGGTACCGATGGGAAATTGGCCGAAGCCGGGGCGTTAAAAAAACGGATGCCTTTCCAGGTAGACCCGATATTAAGGGCTAAGATTAATGCAGGGGAAGTGTTGTTTATCGATCAGCACTTAAGTGAAAGCGCTGAATTATTGCATAATAAAAACTTGCCCGATGTGGATATCGCTGTCATTGAAGTGGCCTATATCGATCGTGATGGTAGCATCGTGCCGACTACTTCGGTCGGAAACTCGGTAACCTTTGCTGCACTTGCTAAAAAGGTAATTCTGGAAATTAATACCTCCATTCCTGAGGAAGTGTATGGTATTCACGATATCTATCAGGCGGAAGATTACCCACACCGTAACGTGATTCCTATTGTTGCCCCATGGAATAAAATTGGCCGGAAAACTATCCCTTTAAATCCGGATAAGGTGGCCGCTATTGTGTTTACAAGCCAACACGATAGTCCGGCAGATATTGCAGAACCCGATGAAAAAACATCAGCCATTGCGAAGCATATCTTAAACTTCTTTGAAGAAGAGGTGCGCTTAGGACACTTAACCGATCGTTTATTGCCGATTCAGGCCGGTATCGGGAAGGTGGCCAACGCCGTGTTAACCGGGTTTAAACACAGTAATTTTTACGATTTAACCATGTTCTCGGAAGTATTGCAAGACAGTACGTTTGATTTAATGGATGCCGGCAAACTAAGTTATGCCTCGGCATCTTCGGTTACTGTTTCTGCGGCTTGCTACGAGCGCGTGTTCGGCAATCTACAACGCTATCGGGATAAGTTTGTATTGCGTCCGCAGAATATTTCCAATACCCCGGGCTTAATTCGTCGATTGGGTATTATCGCTATCAATACCGCCATCGAGTTTGATATTTATGGCAATGTGAACTCTACGCATATCGGGGGGACGAAAATTATGAATGGTATCGGTGGATCTGGCGATTTCGCCCGGAATGCTTATCTAAGTATCTTTGTTACACAGTCGGCTTCGAAGGAAAATAAAATATCGCATATCTTGCCAATGGTGTCGCATACCGACCATACAGAGCATGATGTGGATATATTAGTAACTGATATCGGTTTGGCAGATTTACGTGGATTAGCACCGCGTGAGCGTGCGCAGAAGATTATTGACAACTGTGTGCATCCGGATTATCGCGAAGAATTACAATCTTATTTCGATCGGGCATGTGTCCGGGGTGGGCATACCCCACACTTATTGGAGGAGAGCTTCAGCTGGCATATTCGTTTCAATGAAACGGGCAGCATGAAGAAGGCTTAACACTATTTTTTGTTTATTTTTTGTAAAGAGCTTAAGGGATTGACCTTAAGCTCTTTTTGCGTATCTATGCTTGCGTGCCAATTGCTGCAAAAAGGCTATAATGAGTAAAATGAGGATGGGTGCCGCCACATTGGTCAACTGCCAGAAAACCTTGTTGGTCTTCAGGCTGGCCTGGTCTAACAAACGCAATTTCACCTCTCTATTGCGTAAAGCTATGAGCGATTCATCGTATAAAAGGTAATCCGTCAAGTTGCTAAGCAGGGTCTTGTTGGCAAACTGCTGCTGCGTATACCGATCCCATCCTAATGGGAAAGGCGATTGATCGGATTGATTGATCGCGTTGATTAGCCAATCGCCATCACTGATAACGAACATCTTGGCCGGTTTAGAAAGCTGATTTAAATCGCGTGGTTCCGCAATGCCTGTCGGTGTTGGCCGATCCTTATACAGGTATGGAAAGTTGCCCTCCAGCATCACAGCAACCGGAATCGGCTTACTTTTAAACTTCTGCGGGTCGGGTTGCTCATCAATCATGTCCAGTCCAATCTGATTTGGAGGCGTCAGCAATCGGGAGAAAGGGGAGGAGGTCAACAGGATTTCCTTCTTAATGCCAGGGCTTGTCAGGGTGTCTAAACTGCTGATAAACTCCGTACGGATGCCGTCGAGGTTTTTCACCAGGGCAGCTTTGCTGGTTGGTACCAGAATCGGGAAGAAATACCAAGGGGCTAATTCGATCTGCGGCTGTCCAGATAGTTGACCTACAGTAACCGGTATCTGGCCACAATTCAAGTCGGCAATCAGGTCGTAATTAATCCGTACCCCGTAAGTAAACAGCTGATCGTCTAAATTCAACTGCTGGGTTACCAAAGGCTGGCTGCCCATTTTCCGGAGATGATCCAAGCTGGCATCTATTGGATCAATGGCCCATATCAAGCGGCCCCCACGACGTACAAAGTAGTCGATTTTATATTTATCCGCTTCCGAGAAGGGCAATTGTGGTTTCGCGATAATCAATAAGGATAGCTGATCCAAGGAGGCATAGCTCATGGAGTCGAGGTTTACTCGTCCAACCTGCCCTGTGCTCGCTAAGGATTGCATGGCGTCGTAAAGCTGCAGATCACTGGGCTCGCCATGGCCTTCAGTAAAACCTATAAATGGCATAGATCCTGCGTTTAGCTTTTTAATGGCGCTTGCGAAGGCATATTCCAGGTTCTGCACGGAATTGTTTAACACTTCTTCCGGGGGCAGTCCCATTTTGGTCTGTAATAGGTTAATGGCGACTTCCTGTTTGCCATCCCCGATTATCGCCCAAGGGAATATCGGTTTTTGCGATAGGCCGCCTTCGTTTTTTACACTCAGGTTAGTCGGGTATAATCCGCGTTGAACTAAGGCATTGGAAAACTCCTGCCGCTCTTGTTCTGATCCTTCTAAAGGATCGATGGTATTATAGCTGATGTTTACATTTGCAAAGGCGCGAAGGTTGGTCAGCATGTCTAGGCTCGCTTCTTTCAAGCGGTTGAATCCATTCGGAAGGTCGCCATCCAAGAATACCGTGACCTGAATATCCTTTTTTAACGACTTGAGCAATTCCTTGCTGCTATCGGATAGGGTAAAGCGCTTATCGGCTGTAAAATCTAAACGACCCAGATTACGGGTAACAAAGGGTTGGTTTACTATCAGGACGGCCAGTACAACCAAGGCGTAGCGTAGCATTGTTTTGCGGATTGGGGTATAATGCCTGCGCAGGTGGCCGATGGTAAATACCAGGAATACCAGGCTAAGCGATATAAAATAGAGTAAATCGCCCGCGGAGAGCACGCCGCGGCTGATGTTGAGGTAATGCTCTTGAATGCCGAAGCGCTTGATGCCTTGTTCGTAGGGCAATAGGCTGCTGAACTGACTGATGGCATCGAAGGCGTAGTAAACGAAAAAGCAGGCAAATACCGCCAATAAGAAGGCTACAATGCTGTTTTTGCTGAGGCTGGAGCAGAAAATGGCGATAGCGGTATAACTAAGACCAAGAAAAAGCAAGCCGATGTAAGAGCCAATGATAGCGCCCGTATCGATGTTTCCTACCGGATTTGCCAGGAAATACAAGCTGATGGGGTAGAGCAAGGTCGGGATTAGCGCCAGGATGAAAATGGCAGAGGCTCCTAGAAACTTCCCTACAACCAATTGTTGGATACTAATGGAGCGGCTCAATAAGAGCTCGTAGGTTCCGTCTGCTTGTTCGCCGGCAATGCTACGCATTGCAATGGCGGGTATTAAGAACATCAGGACGTATGGAGCGAGGTTAAAGAAGCTGTCCATACTGGCATATCCAGCCTCTAAGATGGATGTATTCGGGAATATCCAGCATAGCAGTCCGGTTATTAACAGGAACAAGGCTATCGCTAGGAAGCCTGTATAGGCATTGAAATAATTTGCTATTTCTTTTTTGAAAATACTGTACAAGGGCGTGCGCTATTTTGCCCTCTAAATTAGAAAAATACCTGATGGGAACAAAACCAAATGCATGTGGCAGCTTGAACTTCTCGGCCTACTGCTGCTTGGCTTTAGGCTTAAAATATAAACAGGGATGAACCGAAAGGCCCATCCCTGTTTATGTGTTTCTAATTTTCTTTCCTAGCGTCTTCCAGGTAAGTATACTTGGAATCCTAAGGATACGCCTAAGCCGGAGGCTTTATTCGCCGCGTCGATGTTTGCTTTGGAATAATTATAGCCTGCCATTACTTCTAAGGCTACCGTTTGGGTGATAAAGTGCGCATAACCTACGTTTGCACCGAGGTTCAGCGATACATTATCGCCGGCCGAGGAACCACCGATACCGATATCACCTTGTCCGAAGAATCGACCGGAAGCACTAGCGCCACCAGGGAAGTAATAGCGAACAAATGGCGCAATACCATATCCCCATTCGTTATCACCTTCATCTACGGTACGTAGTCCTAGGTTGGCTTGTGCACCAATGGCTAATCCATCGGTAACAAAGTATCCTGCGCGGGGGCTTAAATTTATGTTGAAAGATTTCGACTCAAAACTATAACCTAAGCTTCCCACAGAGCCACCGACCATCCAGTTTCCTTGTTTGATGGGAGACATGCCTACATCAGCCGACGTTTGCGGCCTTGTGTCAATTTGTACTTGCGCTGCGCTGTATGAAATACAACCAACGGAAAGGGCTAGGGTAAGTAATAGATTTTTCATATAATTCGTGTTTTTATATAGTATAAACAAGAGACTAGATAAAATGTTTCTCTCTTTGTTAATTTTCAATAAAAAACGAAGGGATATTCGTTGAATTTAACTGCTGATGAGCAGTCTTTTCGAAAATTGAAAGAAAATAGGAAGTTGTTATTGGGTAAACTGCACGAAGATGTCTTCCATGCTTTTGTTCGGAAATTCCTGCTGCAGTTCCGCTTTGGTTTTATGCAGCTTGAGCTGTCCTCGGTTTATGATGATGACTTCATCGCAGATTGCTTCTACCTCTTGCATGATATGCGTGGAGAGTAGGACTGTCTTTTCTTTGCCGAGGTTTTGAATTAAAGTACGGATTTCGATAATCTGGTTAGGATCCAGACCGGTGGTAGGCTCGTCCAGGATCAGGACTTCCGGATTGTGGATAATCGCCAATGCCAATCCGACACGCTGCTTGTAACCCTTAGAAAGCTGTTGGATTTTCTTATGCTGCTCTAAGCTTAAGCCCGTTATTTTGATAACCTCTGCTATTCTTTCCTTTTTATGAGGCACTTGTTGCAAGTCTGCTTCAAAGGCCAAGGCCTCCAACACATACATGTCTTGGTATAAGGGGTTATGTTCTGGCAGGTAGCCAACGCGCCTTTTTAAGGCGAGGTTATCCTGACTTACCGCAGTGCCCAATAGCTTGGCAGTTCCGGATGTTGCAGGCAAGATACCCGTCAATATTTTCATACAGGTCGATTTCCCAGCACCATTGGGACCTAAGAACCCAATAATCTTATGCGATTGCGTTTCAAAGCTAATCCCATCAAGGGCTTTCTGCGTTCCATAAGTCTTTGTCAACTGTGCTACCTGTATGGCCATGAATATGCTATTGAATGTATTTTGAGCGGATATTACGCTTATTGATGTAAAAAGATAGGGCTTTTGCAGCCTCCATCGGATGGTCGGTAGATAGGATATCTGCACCGCGGTCTACAAATTCAGCATAGCGTTGATAACCTGCTTTCTTAGCTGATTTATCTAAGTTGCCGATGGTTCCTAAAATAGAACGGATGCCATGTCTGCGTAAGTTATTGTACAGGCTGGTATCGGGTTCTGCAGTCCCTACGAAAGCAACCAAACGGGTGTCTGGAATATCTAAGCCGTAGAGTCTGGTGAGATCATCCATAGATTTGATGCTGGCCGAGATCATCAGATCCGGGGCTAAGCGATTTACTGCAGCCGCTTGATTCGCCGTATAGGTAATGATAATGCTACTCGTTTCACTCTGCGTCTTCCGAATGATGTCCACCAGCAGCTCATAAGGCACCTCACGTTTCACATCCAAGGTGTAAATCACTGCATTCTTTCCCCACAATAAGGCTTGCTCCAGTGTTGGAATGCCGTAGCGGGTTACTTTTCCCGACGGGTCTTTTAGCTTCAGCTCCTGCAGCTCTGCGTAGGTTTTATTGATCACTTTTCCTTTCCCTGTAGAGGTTCTGTTCAGCGTTTCATCATGCATCAGCACCAGCACGGAATCCTTACTCATGCGTACATCACATTCGATAATGGCTGGCATCTCTTTGGCAACTTCGGCGAAGGTCGCAATGCAGTTCTCGGGGTAGCCCGGGAAAGCACCGCCACGGTGCGCACTCACCAAGGGATAAGCCCCTTCCCGAAAGGTCAGGAAGTCGTAGAACTCATCCATGGTCTGGATGTTAAACCGATTGGAAACCTTCGGATACTGGTCTGTATTGCCTTGCATATCGCCGCGAAAGCAGGCGCTAAGCAATAGCGTGCAGCCAGTAACAACAAAAAGAAAGAAGCTAGTCTTTTTTCTCATGCGTTTGATGATAGTCTTTAACAATGTTTAGCAATTCCGCTAAGGAAGTATTTATTTGATCGACATGAATATGCGCCCGGTTGTAATAAGGCGCTCTTTCCTGTAGTTTCTCTTCAATAAAAGCCAAGAGCTGCTCGCCTGTAAAGCCTTTTAAGGCCGGACGTTTATTCACATCCGATTGGCTGAGCCTTTTCCACAACGACTTCGCACTATGGTTGAGGTATAATACCGTTCCATGATCTAGCAGCCAGTCCATGTTATCAAAGAAACAAGGTGTGCCACCCCCGGTAGATATAATGCCAGCACGGCCTTCTTGCTCCTTCATTACGGCTTGCTCCAATTCCCGAAAGGCGTCTTCGCCATGGGCTTTGAAGTATTCCGGAATACTCATGCCTATTTTCTCGACAATAAGATGGTCCATATCGATAAAAGGAACTTCGAGGGCAGACGCTAATTTCTTTCCCCAGGTTGTTTTCCCGGAGCCCATAAAACCCACTAAAAATATCGGTCGATCCATTATTGTATCTTATCGAAATAGTTCTTTATCAACACTTCTTTGGACGGGAAGTTGTACTTCGACCACTTTTTAACCACGGTGCCATTCAGCATGAGTAAGAACCCAGGGCTCGACCGCACCATGCTTTTCAATGGAACAGCATCTACATAGAAGGTTTCCAAAACCAAATCCATCTGATCGTTCAAGTAGTTCACATCATCCGATGAGGATGCTGTCGCCAGAATCGCTCGGATGTTATAATCTTCAGAAAGCTCACGAATGGTCGTATTGATCTTATCCAAGGCCTTAAAATCTAAAGGCGATAGCTTAGTCAAATCCGTACTTACCACGATAAAGTTGTAGTAGGGGTTGCTGGTGATTTCATCCGTACGGTCGGTGCCTTCCATATCCGAGATGATCAAATCAGGAATCGCCAATTGGAATCCTTTTTTAATCAGTTTGCTTTCCGGTTCGCCAATAACTTCCAGGTTATCGTCTTCCCACAATTTATCGCCTAGATATTCCTTATCTGTAACTTTTCGAACCTCACCGGTTGTTTTGTTTTTCAACTGGTACACATGTTCATAAACATCAGGTTCGGCGCCTTCCGGAATCTTCCTTAGCTCCGGGATGTTATTGCCTTCTTTGTAGGGAAGGAAATCAACAAAAGGAAGGAAGTACAAGGTGTAAATACCGATTCCAAAGGAAGCGATAATGATAAATAGGGTAAGGAGGTTTCTGGTGAATAAGCTTTTGATAATCGGCGTAATCCGATCCCGATAGATAAACAAGGGGATAATCAAAGCCAATAGCACTAAGTCTTTAATGAAAGATTCCCAGGGTGTTAAGGGAATCGCATCGCCAAAGCATCCGCAAGACTTTACGGCTTCGAAGAAGGCCGAGTAAAAAGTCAGGAAGGTAAAGAAGATAATCAGGATCAGCAGTCCCCAGGCCACTTTCTTACCGGCTATGCCTAGAATCAAAAGGGCACCCAAAATAATTTCCAAGGCACAGATGATGATGGCGATCCAGTCGCTAAAGTCGTTTAAGAATCCCATGCCAAACACATGGAAATACTCTTGCAGTTTATAGCCGAACCCCATTGGATCGTTTGCTTTTATCAACCCGGAGAAGATAAAGAGCAGTCCGACGATAAGTCGGGGGATCCATAGCCATAAGATAGGTTTCTTGCTTTGCTTTTGCGGAAAGCTATTTGTGTATGTCATGTTCTTTATTTTGCTGCTAAACCTAATTTAATCAGTGCAAACACGGCATAGTTTAGCATATCTTGATAATTGGCTTTCAATCCTTCCGATACGAGGGTTTGGCCGCCATTGTCTTCAATTTGTTTTACGCGGTGCAGTTTCATCAGGATAAGGTCGGTGAGGGAAGACACGCGCATGTCGCGCCATGCTTCACCGTAATCATGATTTTTTGCCAGCATTAAGTCCAGTGTTTCCTGCACTTTCTCGTTGTATTTGGCTTCCACGAAATCTGCCGGTAGGTTTTCTTCGCCATCCTCGCCCAATTCCAGCTGCATCATGGCAATGACGCAGTAATTGACGATGCCGATGTATTCCTCCAGCACCCCTTCGCCCACTTTGGACACCTTTTTCACTTCTAAGGTACGGATTCTTTGCGCTTTTATATAAAGCTGATCGGTAATCGAAGAGAGACGCATTATCCGCCAGGCCGTACCATAGTCTTTTGTTTTCTTCAAAAATAAATCCTGGCAATGGCTGATGACCTGCTTATAAGCTGTAGTAGTATCCATAAAATTTATCACAATTAATCTCGAGTGACACAAATATAGCTAGAATTACCTAGACCTTTAGGTCAGATTAGTGTACATTTTTCCTGCTTTACGTTATTTTTTTGCTTTTCCATTACCTTTAAATAGGGGATTCGCTTAAATTTGATGTTATCGAAACCCTAAGCCTGTGCGCAAAGCATAAGATAAAAACTATGGAGATACAAAGTCCTGAAATCCGAGAAGTTACCATTACCCGATATATACAACCCTTTCGGGAGGGCGGTTCCTTGCCCGGATTAGTAGATGCCGATGATGGCTTTAGCTATGTGATTAAGTTTCGGGGTGCCGGACAGGGCAAGAAGGCCTTGGTTGCGGAGTTTATCGGAGGTGAGCTTGCCCGCTTTTTAGGGCTGCGAGTACCCGAGATGGTCTTTGCCGATTTAGATGAAGGCTTCGGCCGCACCGAACCCGATGAGGAGATTCAAGACTTATTAAAGTTCTCGGTAGGAAAAAACCTGGGCGTCCATTTCTTGAATGGTGCCATCACCTTTGATGCCAATGTGGATGAGATAGCGGCGGAAGAAGCCTCTAAGATCGTATGGCTGGATGCCTTATTGATGAATGTAGACCGTACGGTGAAGAACACCAATATGCTGGTTTGGCATAAAGAGCTCTGGCTGATCGATTATGGTGCCGCGCTCTATTTTCACCACAGCTGGGACAATTGGCAAGAGCAGGTTAGCAAGCCCTTCGTGCAGATAAATGATCATGTATTACTCAAGCAGGCGACTGCCGTTGAAGCCATAGATGCGCAATACCGCGAGCTGTTCAATCAAGAGAACATCGCCAAGGTGCTAAACGCTGTTCCTGATGAGTGGCTAATCGATGAGGTTCGCGGGCTAGATGCCGATGCGGTACGCCAGGTCTATATCGAGTTTATCGCGCAGCGTGCTGCGCAATCGTCCATCTTTATCAATCAGATTCAGTATGGCAGATAGAACCTTATATGAATATGCCGTTGTGCGGTTGGTTCCACGTGTAGAGCGGGAGGAGTTTATGAATATCGGGGTATTGTTATATTGCCGCAAGCAGCGTTATGCTGAAATCATCTACCAAGTAGACCCGGAGCGATGTTGTGCGCTGGCCAAGGATATCGACTTTGCACAGATCGAAGCCCATTTGCAATCCATGCGTGCTGTTTGCCGTGGCGAAAACGCCGGCGGTGCATTAGCACAGCTCGATCAAACGGAGCGCTTTCGCTGGTTGACGGCCTATCGCAGCACCCTTATCCAGTGCTCTGCTGTTCACCCGGGCCTATGTGTCGATGCTGCTGCAACTCATCAAGAATTATTTGAAAAACTGGTGTTATAACCAGCAAAAACAAGTTTACCCCATGAAAGATTTTTACGAACATATCTACCAGAAACAGCAAGCTGTTCAAGATATGCCCAGCAATAAACAAATTGCCCAATGGGCAGTTTCCCTGATGCACCTGCTGTTTCCGGAGCGCAATTCCCATACCTACCATGAAGTAGCCGATGTTGCTGCTGCCTTCCAAGTGGCAGAGGCCGAGCTGTATCAACTCTTATTGAAAACCAAAGCCTGTGGCAACTGCGATGTGAAGCAGGTAGCCTCCGATTTCTTTAAGCATCTACCCGCAATCTATGAAACGATGCTCACCGATGCACAAGCCATCTTAGATGGCGACCCGGCTGCGCAAAGCCTCAATGAGGTCATACGCACCTATCCGGGCTTCCTGGCCATCTGCATCTACCGCATGGCGCACGAGCTGCTGTTGCTCGGCATCCCGCTGATTCCACGTATATTAACCGAGTATGCCCATTCAAAAACCGGGATTGATATCCATCCGGGGGCTCGCATTGCGGAATACCTGCATATCGACCATGGAACCGGCGTTGTTATCGGCGAAACCTGTATTATCGGCAAGCATGTAAAGCTGTACCAAGGGGTCACTTTGGGCGCTTTAGCCGTCGATAAAAGCCTCTCGAATACCCAAAGACACCCGATTATTGAAGACCATGTCATTATTTATGCCGGTGCTACCATCTTGGGTGGTGAAACCGTGGTAGGCCATCATTCTGTTATTGGCGGAAACGTGTGGTTAACCTCCAGTGTAGGGCCTTACACCACCGTATATCACCAAGCCAATTCAAAATTTATAGACTCAAAACCAATCGTATAATGGGAAATATTATAGAAACTATTGGAAATACCCCTTTGGTGGAAATTACCAGATTCCACAACAACCCAAAGGTGAAAATATATGCCAAACTAGAAGGCAACAACCCGGGCGGATCGGTGAAAGACCGCGCGGCCTTAAATATGATTCGTTCCGCGATGGAACGCGGGGAAATTAACAAAGACACCAAGCTTATCGAGGCTACCTCCGGTAATACCGGCATCGCCCTGGCCATGATAGCTTCTATGTTTGGCCTTTCGCTGGAGTTGGTGATGCCATCGACGTCCACCCGCGAGCGTACTTTAACCATGGAAGCCTTTGGTGCGAAGGTAACCCTATTGGAAACCATGGAAATATGCCGCGACTATGCCGAAGAAAAGGCCGCAAGCGGCGAGTACTTTATCCTGAATCAATTTGCGAATCCCGATAATTACGAAGCCCATATTAAAACCACCGCACCAGAGATCTGGCGGGATACCGAAGGAAAGATTACCCATTTTGTCAGTGCCATGGGTACCACCGGCACCATTATGGGCTGTTCCATGTATTTAAAAGAACAAAACCCGGATATTCAAATCATCGGCTGCCAGCCAACCGAGGAATCATCCATTCCGGGCATCCGTCGCTGGCCCCAGGAATACCTACCTAAGATATACGATGCTAGCCGTGTGGACCGTGTGATCGATATTAAACAAAGCGACGCAACCCAAAAGGCACGCGAGCTTGCCAAGCAGGAAGGCGTCTTTGCCGGCATGAGCTCTGGAGGAGCCTTCCATGCGGCGCTGCAAGTGGCCAACGAGTTGGAAGAGGGCCTTATCGTGTTTATTGTTTGCGATAGAGGCGACCGCTACTTAAGCTCCGACCTATTTGGTTAAACCCGAAGGTAAATGCATATAAAAAGCCTGGATACTTTCAATATCCAGGCTTTTTAACTTCTTTTCATTCCTTTTCATGTTTATTCCCGGTCGCGAGACCATATTTCATAGATCGGATCGCCTTTGGATGATTTGCCGGAATGATGCCATTCCCCATTCTTCAGCTCGCCTGTAAAGTCTAATTTAGCGCCTACGCGGCCATTATCTCTCGAGAAGAACAGAATATGCTCGACGTATTTACCATTGGCAAAGCTGTATTGCCCACCGCCGGTTCCGTAGAATCCTTTTTCTGCCGGATTGATGGCAATCCATTGGAAATAGCCATCCACCAATAGCTTAATAGTCTTCCGGTCGCCACGTTTAATGGTCGACATCTTGTCTTCCTGCTTTCTTCCTGTAATTCGCCATAAGCCATCCAGGTCTTGCTTCTTGGCGACTTGCTTTATATAGTTTAAGCTACCAATCTGTAGGCCTGTCGCTTTTACATGGGCCTTTATGTTTTTGGTTTGCCCCACTTCCTGCGGGTTAGCATCGTTATATTCAATAGTGATGCGTATGCCCTCCTCGGTGAGTGCTACCGGACCGCCATAGGTGGAGCCGTATGTGTTGTTTTCGTAGGAAATATGCGAGCCATAACCATCCGCGAACAGCCATAATTCATTTTGTTGGCCGTTTTTAGCGAGATAAACGCCATGTAAACCTACCTTAGATTGTGCATATAGAAGTATACTGAAACAGCAGAGGCCTAGCATAGAAAGTACTTTTTTCATGATGTTTATCGTTTTGGTTATCCTTAAATATAAATAAAACCCCTGATAGTCAAAACTGTTTGCCTGAAAATGAGGTTTTGTATACCGAAGCTTTTTAGGGAATGTGTAGGAGCCAATTTACCTGTTTGGGGAAATAGCTAAAGATTAGTTAATTTTGTTGACACATTAAAAATTACACAACATTGCGTTTTTCTTTCATTATCATTCTTCTTTTAATTGGTGTTTTTTTCCGTGTAAGTACAGCTTGCGCGCAGGTGGATAGCCTTCCAACATTACAAACAGATACAGCTTACTTTAAAGATCCTGCCTTCTTAAAGGATACCCTGACCTACAACCTGAATCCCAAACGCGAGAAGAAGTTTTGGCGAGCTGGTGCCGAGTGGTTTTTAGCGCAGGCCTTGCCCGCTTCCTTCAACCGCTTCATCACCCGCGATCCCTATTCTTACATCTCTTTTCAGAATTTCTTAGACCATCAACGGCTATCGGCTTGGGATTGGGATGATAATCAATTTACCACCAACCAAATCGACCATCCCTTTCATGGGCAGATCTATTTCAACGCCTTCCGCAGCAATGGCTATAATTTCTATCAATCCAGTATTGCTACGGTGGCAGGCAGTTATATTTGGGAAACCGCCGGCGAAACCCAGCATCCTTCCATTAACGATTTGGTGAACACCACCTTCGGTGGGATTTTACTCGGCGAAATGATGCACCGGGTATCGCGCAATATCCTGGCCCGTAACAGAAGCCACCATAACCGGATCGGAAATGAGGTAGTGGCCACCCTGGTAAACCCTGTGCATGGCCTGAACCGCATGTTGGATGGGAAATGGGGCAAGCAAGTGGAAGATTACTTCCTGGTCGATTCCTCTATAATCTCTGCCGAGGTAGATGCCGGTATCCGACGCTTTGATGCAAAGGACGGCGATTTCCTGACCAAAGGAAAAAACTCCTTCTATGGCCGATTACGCTTTAAATATTCCAATGGCGACCATAATTATAAACGACCATTCGATCAATTCGCCGTAACCTTGGAACTCGGAACAGGGGATAGCTCTTTCATTAATATGGTGAATGTGCATGCCTTGCTCTATGGTGCTAAATTCTTTAAATCGCAACGTGGAAATCATTTTGGAACCTTAAATGCCCATTACGATTTTATCAATAACGACTCCTTTTTCTATGGTGCCCAAAGCATCAATTACAACTGGCTGTCGGAGTTCCGGTATAAAAAGGGAAACCGCCTGAACCTTAGTGTAGGTGCTGGTGCGGTGGTTCTCGCTGCGGTACCCGATCCTTACCTGCTGTATGGGGCCAGTCGAAACTATAATTACGGGCCCGGGGCATCTTACAGGTTCAAAGGGGAGTTGATGCTGATCAATCGTTTTCTGTTAAGTGCTGATTATAACGGTGGGGTCTTCTTTACCATTTCAGGCAATGATTCCTATTATATTTTACATGGCCTAAGCGTGGAGGCCAGCTTACGATTGTATAAACGCTGGTCTATTAATGTTAGCTCAGGTTATTTCAACCTGCAAGGGCATTTTAAAGATCCGCAATATGCTGATTACCATCGTGAGTATCCTTACGGTCGCCTTTCTTTGGGCTATAACATCTTCTTTTAAGCCTGTTGGGCGAAATATTTTTAGTAAATTAGTTTAAATATTAATTAAGACTAATTATGAAACGCTACGACTGGCTATATATTGGGATCAAAATCCTTGGCTTATCTTTATTTACCCCCATTTTTCAGCGCACTTCTGAGATCAGTTTTTTCTTATTTTTAAGCCAATCTGATTTAGACGCACGATCGCCTGTGCTGGTCATGGTACCCTATATCTTTCAGTTTTTGATGCATGTGTTTTTTTTATTTATTTTTCTCTTTAGAACGGAAAAGGTATTAGCTATTATAGGAGTAAAACCTAGCGAACAAGTGGATGCAGCGCCCGCACCTGATAAAAAGCAATTCTTAATGATTTGCATGCAATTGCTGGCCATTTATTTTTTAGTACAAGCTTTACCCGATTTAATCAGGAATATATGGAGCAAGGTGCAGGCTGTACAGCATAATCAGGAAATCATTTTCCAGCAAAATATAGACTTGATAACCCCTTTGCTGAGTGTTATTTTGGCCGCAATCCTCCTATTTAATGCAAAAGATTTGGCGACTTACCTCCTGAAAAAGGATAATCAAACCAATTCGGCCTAGTCAGCTTTCTGTACTACCTTCACCATTTCTTGTCCGGTATCACCTGTCAGGAAGAATTTTAATACCCGATCTTTTTTGGTCATATTGGGCTTTAAGACAATCTTGATGCTCGTGTCGTTCAACCTTTCCCAGGTAAACCAATTGTATTGCACCTTATAGATGCCTGCTAAGTGGTCTAAGGATTCATCTGTAGCTTTCGGAATGTTACTTTGGTAGCTGAGGCCGGGGAAGGTATCCCATAGCTCATCCTGTATCTTATGCCCTTGAAAAGCCATAGACGTAAGCCGCCAATAGATGTTACTTTTGGATCGAATCGTAATACCGGTCCGATTTCCTTTTCTATAATAAACCGTAGAAGGGAAGCCTGGCACCTGGCCAAAGGGGACTGATTCTTCTTTGCAAGAGGAAAAGGTAAGTAGTGCAATTAGGGTAAATATTACTGGGGAACAATATTTATTCATGCCTAAATATAGCCCCAAAAAATAGCGGTATTTTTTCGATTACTAGCGATATTAAGGTGGAGGTCAGGAGGGGGGAGTATTTTTGCTGTCATCGTGCTGTCGGAGTGTTGTCATCGTGAGCGGAGTCGAACGACTGGTACGTCAGTGCAATCAAACACGATATTTCTCATTATTAATCAATTACACAAACTTGCTATTATAAAAAAACTATATATTATTGATTGCACTGACGTACCAGTCGTTCGACTCCGCTCACGATGACAATACTTGCCGCAACGATAAGTAATGAGGGCCGCAGTTTACTAACAAAGCGTGCCGTAGTTTGTAAGCAATGCTTAACAAGCAATGCCACTTTATGTCATCACCTTCCAATAAATTTGCAAACATTTTACCCCCCCCCCTCACCATGACAAAACGATGACAGCACGACGGCAACACGATGACAAATCCACCAACCTTTCCTACCTTCTTTCACCTTCTCCCTTTTCACACCCCTTTCACACCCCTTTCACACCCGTATCAATCCCCTTTGCAGAGGGCTTACCTACGGCTGAGAATAGCCTTTCAAAAGTTTTAGAAAATCCTAATCCCAAAAGCATTCGCAGGATCATACCGAAAGTTTGGGGGGTAATAATTTTTAAGCATACAATTTCATCACCCGATATAAGAAAAAGGTAGTATCTCTAACTCCTCGAAATACACTTCTAAAAGCCTTAAGTTTTGCATTGAA
>NZ_WSQA01000022.1 GCF_009768885.1 Sphingobacterium humi | reverse complement strand
TTCTAAAAGTCCTTCGGGCATCAATAAGGATAGTAATTTACGTTCGGCGTCTTGCAAGGGATTTCGGCTTTAAAGATGCTAAACTAGGAAATTTTTACTATTCCCCCCAAGAATTCAGCTTGATCCATTAATACCATTTCACCCATGTATTTTGATGTCGATCCGATGTTGGTCATCTTCGCCATTATGCTTATTACCATGGGTATAATATTTTGGTATGCTTGTTCCAGCAGCCATAAGAAAAGACAAGAAGTCGCACCTTTAATCCAACACGAATCGCCAAGCATTAACCTGCCCTCGCAAGTGATAAGTATCTATAAGGAGAAATTGCATCAGAGCATGATCAATGATCAATTGTATTTGGACGCCAATTTATCTTTGGAAAACTTGTCTTTGCATGTTCAAATTCCAAAACATCAAATCAGCTACCTAATCAATACCGAACTTTCGAGTAATTTTTACGAGTGGGTTGCCCGGTATCGTATTGCCTATGCCGTACAATTATTAAATAATGGCTCTGATAATTTAAAACTGGAGTTCCTGGCGAACTTATCTGGTTTTAATTCCCGGACATCCTTCATTCGTTATTTTAAGCAGTTTAATGGCGTATCACCTTCAGAATTTAGGAATAACCTGGGGAAACAGTTATGATATTATACCTTCTATATGGAGCCACGATGCTGGTTTGTTTACTAGGCTTTTACCTGGGATCCCTATTACCTGTAAAAAATACGGCCATCCGCTATGTGACTTGGTTACTGGTTATTCTTTTCATCCACATTAGCTATGCGGCCACCTTCCGGAGTGGCATTCCGGGATTATTATATGTCGATACGGCAGCGCCATTTGGCCTAATCTACGGCCCCATGCTTTTCCTGACTTTTAGGGCTATTGAAAAGAAACCCATTAGTAAGCGAATGATCTGGCTTCATTTTATTCCGTTTGGCATTGGCATGCTATTTTATATTTATTTCTTGGTCTCATACTCGTTTCGAATAAATTATAGAGCGGAGTATTATATCTTTTTGTATAGTGCCATGGGCCTATCCTGGTTATTTTATCCCCTGTCTATTCTTATTTTTAATATCAGTGTGGAACGTCGGCAGCTGATGGAAAGAAGGGCTTATTATTACGCGGCTATTCTCGTGCTGATCTTGGCGGTATTCGTATTAACGATGACCCTGAACCGCTTGGTGGAACGGGAGACTTCCTATTCGAATGGCTCGGGAATTACCATATACTTTATCATGTTATTAGGTGGTTTATTGGGCTTTAACTACTTATTAAAATCCCTGATTCGAGCCAATCATTCGAATACAGCTAACCAGGGTTCAGGCGGGATAAATGGCGAGTATAGCGTGGCAGAGCTGTTATCGAGCAATTTATTCGCTCTGGATCAACAAGATTATGCAGAAAAAATCAGCCATTACCTGGCCGAAAAAACTTATTTAGATACCGATTTCCATTTGGATCAAATGACCAAAGACCTTAATATATCCAAGCAACACATCCTACAATTCTTTAAAGTAACCTATAATGAGAGTTTTTTAAAGGTCATTAACTCCTTACGGATAAAAGAAGCTTGTACCCAATTGGAACAGGAAGACTTTGATAGTAATATTGAAGAACTTGCCCTGCAATGTGGGTTTAATTCCAGAGCCTCCTTTTATCGGAATTTTAATTTAGAAATGGGTTGTTCCCCCATAGAATATCGAGAAAAAACAATCTTGAAGTAGGATGTTATGAAACACAAAACGCTACTCTTGCTATGCTGCAGCTTGACCTTAGCAAACCTCGGATATGGCCAAAGGCATCAGGCTAGCCATGAATATCATATGATTTATGATGAGCTTGCCACCGATAAGAAGGCTGGAAACCTTCCTTATACAAATATGGCGGCCAAAGGCTCTGATGAAGAAATTAATAAACTGATGCTGAAAGCGCATCAATTGTTTGGGGTTTCTGATTACGCAGGGTCTTTAAAAGCTTCACTACAGGCTGAGAAAATTGCCAACCTGACCGGCCTCCCGGAATGGAAAACTAACATATCGATATTTATTGCTGCCACTTTTCGGGTTTTAGGACTTCATGAACAAGCTTTTCATTATATGGAATCGGCAGAAAACGCCTGTGATTTCATTAAAGACCCGGAGAAAAAGCAGTTTGCAAAAATTAACCTATTACAGGAACAAGCACTCTTTAAAGTGGGGAATAAAGCCTACCGACAGGCCATCCCCCTGATTGATAGTGCGCGCATTATCAGTATGTCCTTAGATAAGGAGAAAAGCAATGCGAGACTGGTGCTCGCTCGGAATGAACAAATACTGGGCACCTGTTTTTTGGAAAACAACGACCCAAGAAGAGCGATAATGCATTTTCGCCATGGCTTGACTTTCCTGAAACCCGAGAATACGGTTATCCTTCCTTTTATCTATCGAGGACTGGCGGAAGTTTACCTGCGGCAAGGAATGCTTGATTCCTGTGGGCACTATATTAAATTGTTGGAACCCTATGTTGCTAAAACGGAACGCATCCATTTGAAAGAACAACTTTACCAAACTTCGATTAATTATTACAAAGCCATTGATAACCTTACGGTAGCCAATGATTACTACGAACTAAAATTAAGCGTGCTGAATAAGCAGAATATTTTGGGACAGGAGGTGTCTTCGCACCTGATCAAGGAGCTTAATATGGAGCTAATCAATGCGCGTAAATATAAATTACTGTTCTGGTGGATCGTTTCTATCTGCGGTATTTCCTTGGTTTCCCTGTTTATTTATCAATATCGATACAAACGGATTCAAAAACCACGATATATCCCTGTAGTTAAGAAAGAGGTGCCAAAGCCCGATGAAGTGCCCCTTCAATTGGTTCGAGAAATTGCCTCGGCAAACGATACAGAGTTTAATATAGCGCTGGAAACGGAAAGCCGATTGGTGAAAGAACTTGCCGATTTGGAGCAAGAATACTTTTTTCTGGATAAGGATATCAGCTTAAATAAACTGGCCATCCGATTGAGCACCAATCAAAAGTATGTGTCCTTTATTATTAAAAAATACAGGAACATGGATTTTAACCATTATCTGCAATATAAGAAGGTGCAATACCTCATTGATCGGATAGCAGAAGACAGTTCCTTATTGGAATATAAACTGGCCTATCTGGCGGAGATGGCTGGCTTTTCATCGCACAGTAAATTCACGATTGCCTTTAAATCTGTTATGGGAAAAACGCCTTCCCAATATATCGATACCCTTAAAAGTCGGCAACAAGCCTAAGCTTTTCTCTCTTTTCTCTTCTCATAGTGGTGGACATTTGGTCTATTCGCCTGTCTTAGCGGGTGATTTTTGAGACTATCTCCCTTATTTTCCATTTTTAGCAAGTGCTGTTTGATCTGTTTTCATGAAATATTGCTAAATATTAACGACTCTAGGTTAAAAAATATCGAGATAACAGGGTTCAATCCGTGAATTATTGAACAAATTGTCTTATTCTTAATAGAAAGATGTAAAAATCCGGTAATGTCCATGCCTCAAATCTTTATGTAAATTCCGAAAAATCACCCTATTTCTTTCTTTTTTCCGAAAACGGATAACGCTTTGTAGATAAAACGCTACACTTTTCATTCACTTGATTTACAGTGCGTTAACCATTTCTTGTCCCTGTCTTATTTTGTTAGATGGTCGTCTTATCGCCGTTTTGAGATATTTTTTCTTCAATCCCTTAATAATTTTGAATAAGCGAAATCTAAACACGAGGAGCTTCGTTTTAGAGATCACCTAAAAGCAGAACTAAACAGTATTCATCATAACTAAAACAAATTAATTATGGACTTGAATTATTACATACAGTACTATGTTTTCTATTTGGAAAGCAAGTTTCTCGGATATCCATTTATTATCCGCCTGACTGTACTTTTGATTTCAATTCTCTTGCTTATTTATTTCTTCAGTCTCATCCGTTTCTTAGCAATCAACTGGTATTATCGGGTGAATGAAAAAAGGAAAAATCGTATTGAGTCTAAAATGGGAAACCGAATCAATGATATCATCTTTGATCCGTATCACCATTCCAAAGAAGAAATTGCCTATAGCCTTGCTGACTCTATTAAGCTGGTGAAAAGGCGTAGGGATAAATTAATCTTTACGGATATTATTATTGATCTGTTAAGCAATGCACGTAAATCTAATCAGACTATCAATCAGAATAACGTGCAAACCCTAATTCAATCGTATGGTATTCCGGAATTTTGGGAGAACGAGCTTAAATCAGGAAGTTCCAAAAAAAGAAGGGAAGCCCTACGGAAATTAGACGATTTAGGAAACGGCTTTACCGGAGCCATTGTGATGCGTTCCGTTTACCACAAAGATAAGGGATTGAGGAAACACGCCCGTGCCGCGGTAATGCAATATGATACAAACGATCCGTTTAAATTCTTAGAGGAGAGCTTTGATAGCGATTTCAACGCCTTGGATGAAGTCATCATCCATCACTTCTTAACGAGTCGTTCGAAGTCTGGGCCACTGCCTATGCTGACACGTTATGTTAGAAACTCGAATAACGATGCGTTTAAAGCATTTATCATTAAGGAAATCGGGTTCTTCAATCAGGTAGACTCAGCACCTATTCTGAGCAGCATGCTGGAGCAAAACAGTTCCAACGCGGTGAAAATAGCCATTATTGAAACGCTGGGTAAACTTAATTATGGCGAAGCTGAACAACAGTTAATCGGCCTGTATGATTTGACGAATAAAGACGTACAGAAAAGTATCATTCACAGTATCGCACAGTTTAAAACTGACAAAGGGCTGGAGTACCTGACCGGTTTGTATATGATCTCTTACGATAAAGAGCGTAAAATTGATTTGGCTTATTGCATTCAGCAGTTTGGAAACAAAGGTAATCAAGTGCTGAAAAGCTTTGCCACGCATGCAAATGGATTTGATAAAAAAGTATTTGATCAAGTTACTTACCATACTGGAACTTAATCTCTAATCGCCAAACCTATGCATGACATCTTTTTTTCCTTTTATGGCTATGCCATATTCTTCTACGCGACCAGTATTACCTGTATTTACCTGACCCTGGCGATATTAGGTTACTTCAATATCCTTCGGAATAGGATACGATATACCAAGCGAGAAGAAAAAATGCTGACTGAGTATCCGGAAACTGCCCCAGGCATTTCTGTGGTTGCCCCAGCATATAATGAAGAGGTAATTGTAATCGATAGTGTTAAATCGCTATTGAGCTTAGATTATCCAAACTTTGAAGTAATCGTTGTAAATGACGGTAGTACTGATGATACCTTGGAATTACTGGTCGATAACTTTGATATGGTCGAGGTGCCATACGCTTATATCAATAAAGTGTCCTGTCAGCCGATGAAGCGGGTGTTTCGCTCTTTCAACCCTAAATACGAACGTTTAATCGTGGTTGATAAAGAAAATGGCGGGACGAAAGCCGATGCCATGAACGCCGGTGTGAATGTGGCTAAATACGACTACTTCATCAATACCGACGTAGACTGCTTCTTAGCATCGGATACTTTAGCGAAAGTAATTCTGCCGGTGCTGGATTCTGATGTTCCTGTAATTGCCGTGGGAGCCACCATGCGGATGGCCAATGGCTGTGACATCGAGCAAGGGGTCATTACTAGGGTTAAACCTCCAAAACAGATTATCCCGACTTTTCAGGAAACCGAATACCTGCGTTCTTACCTGGTAGCGAAAATGGGCTGGTCAGCCTTGAATGCTGTTCCTAACGTATCCGGAGGATTCGGACTCTTCGAACGGCAGACCGTAATTAATTGCGGTGGGTTTGATCCGTACTCGCATGCGGAAGATATGGATATGACGCTGCGTATGATAGCCTATAAACACGAACACCATCAACCGTATCGCATTGTGCAAACCCCATTTTCTTGTTGTTGGACGGAGGGGCCACCAAACTTAAAAGTATTGGCGCGGCAGCGGACAAGATGGGGCAGAGGTTTATTGCAAATCTTCGTGAACCATCGGAAGTTCCTTTTCAATAGAAAGTATGGCCGTATGGGGTTAATTATTATGCCTTATGCCTTCTTCTTTGAATTATTGGCGCCTATTATTGAAATCTCAGGGTTTTTATTCCTGCTCTTTCAAGTCTATACGCAGCAAATTAATCCGGCAACCTTCTGGCTCATGCTACTCTATGTGTATTTGATCGGAATCAGTATATCGACCTTAACCATTATGTTCGATATCTCCATCAAGCGACAATACAAATCTTTTAGCGAGTATTTAAAGCTGATCTTATTCTCTTCCTTTGAAGCGTTCTTGTATCACCCTTTTATCGTCATCTTCTCGCTTCGTGGTTATTGGCAATTCATGACCAAGAAAAACTTTAAGTGGGGAACCATGACGCGCCAAGGATTCCAGCCTACAGCCAATTCGGAAGTCGCTTAATCCTAATCAGTACTATCTAGTTAAAAAACATGAATCGAAGAATATTCACTATCCATAAAGGCCTTTTTTTAGCGCTGCTTGCCATTCAGCTAAGCGGCTATGTTCCAGGCCAAAGCCTGCATGCGCAGGAGCTATTGCAAATCAGTGATAAGGATGATCTGGTAAAAAACATCAATAAACGCTTTGGGGAAGGAAAATATAAAGAAGCTAAGGCTATTACTGAGCAAGGCTTAAAACGTTATCCGAAGGATGGCGACTTAAAAATGCTGTTGGGGAAATATTACGTGTTGACCAAACAGTATGATAAAGCACGTTATGAGCTGAATAAAGCGTTGGAGTACAACCGATCTAGTGTCGATGCCCGCCATTTGCTCGTGGCCGTTGAAACGGAAACCAAACGCTATTCCAGTGCTATCTGTTTCGTGAATGAACTATTGGAGGTTAATCCGTATTGGCGTGGCTTATGGCGCAAAAAGATTGAACTCTATCGTTTACAAGGGAATGAGGTCGAAGCCAATCGTTTGTTGAAGAGAATTTCACAGGTATTCCCTGGCGACAGCGTTATCCAAGGCGATGTCAACTACCAAATGGAAATGACGGCCAACGACAAACGGAAAGCCGGCAAGATTGACGATGCCATTGAAATCAATAAACTCCTACTGCAGGAAAAGCCTAGAAACCTGGAAGTATACTTGGACTTAATCAATGGTTACATCAAAGCAGGCGACTATAACAATGCTCTTGTAAGTACCGAGCGCGGCCTGAACAACTTCCCACGCAATAAAAGCCTGGCCGATAAAAAGGTAGCCATCTTGGAACATAATAAACGCTATGATGAAATCTTAGCCTTTCTGCAAAAGGAAATGGGCGGAAGCGCCAGTTCCCAATACAATTACTTCCTGTTAGAAGCAGCGCGGTCGGCAAAAGATAACGATCCGGCGATCTTGTATGGGAAGATCCTAGAAGGCGATGCGGGAAATGAGGAAGCCTTTCAGGTGGTGTTCAACCATTTGATTGCGCAGCAGCAATACGATGAGGCCTTGGATAAACTGCGTAGTTACGCTCGAATTAAAGGCATGTCGAAACCCCTACAGGCGAAGGAGCTGAGCATCTATCGCTTAAAAAATGATAAGCAAAAAGAAGCCCAGCTTATTAAAACCATGTACCTGAATGATCCAAATGACATGGATCTTAGGGAGGCTTATGTGGGCTTTATAGCGCAGGAGATTAAGGATCATCTGGGTGCCGAAGAGTGGGCAACCGCAGAAGGAAAAATCCTAATGATTATTCCTATTGCTACCGAAGAATACCGTGACTACTTGAACAATGCCTTGCAAAACAGTTACTTCCAACAGGGGAAATACCGGGAAGCAATTGATATGCTAGACAGGATGAAAGCCTTAGATCCTTCGAATCAGACCTATACCCTTAAAAAAGCAAGCATATTGATGCGCATGCAGCAGGTTGATCAAGCGGTCAATGTGTATGAAGAGTTGTTCCGCAGCGTTCCTGAGAATCAGCAGTTCTATTACCTTTCGGGCTATAACGATATGATGATGCAGATTGTGAAGGAAAGCAATGAGTCTAACAGGTACCTGGCCTCCTTAAACTGGGTGAACCGATGGTTAGCAATTGACCCGAGTAACAAGCAGGCGCTGATGTATGGTATAAACCTGGCGCATCAAATGAAGAATAAGGAGCTCCTGATGCAATTTGCTGAACGTGCGAAAAATGCCTATCCAGACGACAGTACGTTCAGGGTACATTTAGTAATGGCCATGCAGCAGCATGGAACGCCCGTTGCCGATGTGTATGGCATGATGAAGGAAGAAGTGCAGCAAAACCCGTACAATGATTTGGTGGTAAAAACCTTTGTGCAATCTTCATACGATTACAGTAAGTCCTTATTAGAGAAAAAGGAATCAACGGAGGCAATCAAAATTGCAAACGAAGGGCTGAGTTACCATCCGATGGACAAGGAGTTAAAGTACCTAAAAGGCATTGCCTACGAAAAGCTAAAGCAATATGATTCGGCGATTTATTACCAGTCTTTCTACGAACCATCCTTAATGGAACTGGATGAATTCAAGAGTAATCTGAAATATTTACAGCATCAATCCTATAACAACGAGCTGGTACTAAGTCATAACAGAGCTCGGTTTGGCGATAATTACAGCATTCAAACCATATCTATGCTGGAGTACACAACCATTCAAAAGCCGAATTCATTCACCGGGAGGGTATTATACTCTGGTCGGGAAGAAGGTAGAGGCTTGCAAGGGCAAGTAGAATGGGGGAGAATCTGGTCGCCCCTATGGTCTACACGCATCGATGTGGGTTATGCAAATAAGTATTTTCCAAAATATAGCGCAAATGGAACAATTATTCGAACTTTGCCTAAAGATTGGGAAATCGAAGCCGGCGCCGGATACCGTGAGTTTTACGATGGCATGAACTTAAGTTCTGTAATTGCTGCTGTAGGAAAAGACTTGGGACAATTCAGGCTGCAAGGAAAATTTACCCAATCCTTTGTGCAACAGAAATGGTTATACAATGCGGCCTTACAAGCGAGGTATAGTTTAGACCATCCGAAGAATTACTTACTAGCTATGGCAAACATCGGTTCTACTCCTGATATAGAACTCTTAGACTATCAATACATCAATACCCTCTCCGTACTAAACAGTATGGTGGGTGCTGGTGCAGGACGGTTACTGACGAAAAATATAGCGGCAAACATTCTAGGAACCTGGTATAATTTCCAAAGCCCTGTTGACATGACGCTGTATAGAAACTTGTATAACCTGTATTTTCAACTCAATGTTAAGTTTTAATATCCTTTTACTCCATCTGCTGATTATGGTTTCAGCTTGTCACAGTGAATTTGTGGACCTCAAAGCCAAGGGCTATGTCATTACTGCCGAGGAAGATGCCGCAAGCGAACAATGGCGTGATTATCTGTATAATCAGTTGTCGAAGCGATCGGCTGACAAAGAAATCATTATCAATGGAACATTAGGGGATGAGATTCCGGAGGGATACAAACAGATCCACCTGGAAGTTGCTGCTGACTTGCCGCATAGCTATTGCATCAAGCATACGAAGGATATCATTCATCTTCGGGTACAGCGTAAGGATATTTCAATTTGGATGTCTTATCAATTGATTGAGCGCATTAGCCAAGAAGTGAAGTCCATTCTAGCCGATGATCTGCCGCCAGCTTATGTTGAATTCAAGGATCAATGTCGCAGCTTTGACTTTAATTACCGCGAGCCACATTACCAACCCAATACAGATCCTGATTATGCGGCTGTCATAGGTACGCAAAACTTAGATCAGGAATGGCCGATATGGGGTCATAATCTGCATAAGATCCTTGTCGAGAATGATTCCATTTGGGCGCATAGTCATGGCAAGTTAACGAAGGAACAATATTGCTTTAGCAGTGATAACCTGTATCAGCAAATTAAGACGCATATTCAAGAGCATTATACCGAGGAAGGAGAGGATTCCTTAAAATTTATGATTGCTCCGAATGATAATAAGATCGCTTGTACCTGCAACCGTTGTCAAGACCTAGGCAATACGGAAGGCAATGCTGCATCCGCCGTTGTCTATTTATTGAATAAGTTGGCAAAGGACTTTCCGCAGCATCAATTCTATACCCTTGTTTACCATTCGGTGAATAAGCCCTCTAAATATAGTTTAGCACCAAATGCGGGTATATTTTTCAGCAGCATCAACTTGCCGAAAACAGCACAGCTGGACGGTAATCCAAAATACAAAGAGTTCCAAAAGCAATTGCAGGCCTGGAGGCTAAAAACCAATCGGATCTATCTTTGGGATTATGCATCCAATTTTGATGATTATTTAACGCCAATTCCTACGCTGTCCATATTTCAAGAGCAGCTTAAGCATTTCAAAAATGCTGGCATTGAGGGGGTATTTATCAATGCTTCCGGCTATGATTACAGCAGCTTCGACGATCTGAAAACTTACGTAAGTAGTGCTTTATTAATTCAGCAGGATTTATCCCTAGAAAAACTAATCCACGCTTATTTCGCGAAGTTCTATCCAAAGAGCCAGCAGCTCTTAAGTGCGTATTACTTATCTCTAGAAAAAGACTTTCTGGCGAAGAAGAAACCCTATTCATTATACTTAGGGTTTGACGATGTTGAGCGAAGTTATTTTAAATCGGTAAACTTTTTAAAGCTTTGCCAAGAGTTAACTGCCTTGGCACCTACAGCTTCAAAAGAGGAGCAAGAACGATTAAATAAACTGCTAGGCGGATTTACCTACACCCAATTACAAATTGCTTATACGCGAGGATTACAAGCCTCAGGGGCATTTGAGAATAGAAACAATCAGGTTAAGGTGAAGCCTGCTACCTTGAGTTTAGTAAACAAGCTAGACCAAGCCTTGAATGATGGTATTCTGGAAGTTTATAAAGAAACCGATGGAGCTATAAGTCAATATATCGAACAATGGCGGAATTATGATGGCTTAAACCAAGCTGTCAACACGCTAAAAAAAGAACATATCCTAAAGCTGATCGATAGCAAAGGAGATCATTATCCAACCGCTATCCTAGCAGATGGTATCCTAGGCTTTCCATCCGATTTCCATCAAGGCTGGCTCACATCAAATCAAGACCTTTTTATATCATTTGCAGCACATGCCTTTGAAAAGAAGAAAAGCATGGAAATTAGGTTTCTGTTGAATGAAAAACACGCCTATACAGCCCCAGCAAGGCTAGAACTATGGCAAAACAATAAAATTATGGCAACAATAAAGCAGGATGGGATGACCTTGCAGCCTGATTACGCTACATTTCGCATCAACCTCAGCAACATCAACCCGCAATTGCCATGTGAATTGAAAGTATTTCGGATAAACCAACAGCCGGCACGCTTAGGCATTGATGAAATACAAGTGTTTCCTTAATAAATTATAGACATATGAAAAAACTATTCTATTGTTACGGCTTCCTCATTTACCTCTTGGTTTCATGTGCAGCTATAGAAGAAAAAAATACCACCATAGCAATCATCGATAACGATCGACATTACTATCCATTGCTTACCGGGCAAGATCTTGACATCTCTTTTACCATTAAAAATACCGGCAAAGCGCCCTTAATCCTGGAAGATATCATCAGCTCCTGTGGCTGTATCGTCATCAATAAATCGAGTACCATGAAAGTGCCTCCGGGTGAACTTGGCCGCATTAACTTAACCTTTAACAGCCGCAAGAATGTAGGCTATGTAAAACAATGGGTAGAGCTGTATGGCAACTTCGCCAATACGGATAAGGAAGAGCTAATCTTCGATATCAATGTGGTGCCAAATGCCCTATATACGAAAGATTACGAAGAATTACACCTCGAAGAGAAAGGAAAGAAAGGCTATATCGAAGACCTTGTAGATGGAAAAGAAAATAACCAAGGCTACTATTTGAGCCTGGAAAAAGAATAATAAACTGAAGAACTAACTACAAAATTCCAATATTATGATAACAAAAATGGAACCTATTCGGTCAAAAACTTACATGAGTACCGAAACTGAAGAAAAGCTATTAGCAGCATTAACAGATTGGGAATCACAGCGCTATTTCTTAAATCCTGCTTGTTCTATTACCTCAGCAGCAGCAGAAATCGGTTGCAATTCCAAGTACCTCTCTTATATTATCAATAAGAATAAGAAGAAGGACTTTCCAAATTATGTAAATATGCTGCGCATAGCCTACCTAGAAAATTACCTGCGGGATACCGAGCAGGCGAGAAGCTTTAAACTGGCTTATTTAGCGGCCTACTGTGGCTTTTCATCCTACGGGAAATTCGCAAAATGCTTAAAGGATCATCGGGGACTGAATCCAACGCAATTTATCGTCTATTTTGACCATAAAACAGCATAAGCAAAAAGGCAAACTTACTACCTAAAGTTTGCCTTTTTTTATCAATGGGAGCGGATGCTTTTATTTGTAATACTTAGCGGTACTCTCCAAATCGTTTTTAATAATGTTTATTTTGCGGGTTTCAAAGTAGTTCACATAATCGGCTCTACTTTTAAAGTTGGCATTCGGGTTTATTTCATAAGAGTCAATGGTCTTCAGAATCTCCGCATATAAGGGCTGCTGCTCTTGGTTCGTTCTTAGAAATGTCTTCATCTGCTCGCGGTCATGGCCGAACAGCAACTCCACATCAAGGTAGACATGATGATCTGTGCCTCCAGCAAACTTAGCTGCATACAAGGCATCAATATCCTCTTTATCCATTACTTTGTACAATAAGAATGCGGCAACATCCATTAAATAAGGGGGTATCATAGCTTCTAGGGCGCCCTCAATTTCTTGATCGATTAGCCAGCGCAATAATGCTTTGTCTTTAGGACTTACCTCCTTATACAATTCAAAGAGCAAATCCCGACGTTTCCAATAGTTGCTGTCAAAGGATTTTCCCCATTCATAACGGCCATTATGTTTAAAGCGGTATTCATGCAGCAGTGCATCATTCCCTTCTTCTCGATACTGTTGTATGGTTTCTCGTAATGGGTTCATAGGTCTATCTCCTTTCACTACTTGCAACAAATTCTATTCCTTTTTCTTTTTGTGGATGGCATATCCGCAAAACAAGCCGACGATAAGCGCCGGAATAAAACCGATTAAACTGACCCAGAAAAAGGGTTTAACGATATAATCTAAGAAGGGCTCTTCCGTAGTTGAACCATAGGGGAAGTTATTATCCAGTCCTTCCTGAAAAAAGCCAACCCAGCCTGAACTGAAGGCTGTTAATAGCAATACACATAGGCCGCCAATTAAACCTACCGACACCCAACTCTTCCCCCGTATTAAAATAGCTTTGCCCGCATAGCGACCAAATAAATAGCCTAAGAAGAGTAAAACAAGCACAGCCACGGCTATATTTAAGCCGTAGCCAAAGTCAGCAAACCAAAAGAAGCCATGCCAGAAATTACCATCCGAAGTAGAAAAGAGGGTCATAATGACTTGAGCCACTAACAATCCAATAAATACAGCAGCAATAGCTTTTCTAATGCCTATTCTTTGAGCCTCCTGAGTAGTCATGGGTTAATTAATATGATTAGTAAATAAAGATAAGTATTTATTTACTATCCCTTTACAGAACCTGTACTCCGATTAGCCAAAAAATAATAGAAAAATAAAGCCATATGCAGGAGAACAAGATATGCATGGCGGTTTCGAATCTTTTCCCTTTCCACAAGGCCGATGAATAAACAAAGAATTGAAACAAGAGTCGGATGCTCCAAAAGAAGCCTAAGCCTAGACAAATTACCTGCCCTAAGGTGGAATGTATAAGTGCCTCTGCTTGATAGAAACACAATAAACCCATTAAAAATAGCAATAAGCCTAAAAAGAATAAATGAACTTGCATAATCTGCCTATTGATCAGGCTTAGCGATTGCAGTTCCGTTTTCCATTTAAAATAGGAGGGAAAGCCAATATGGATGATGGAAAGCAAAATCAATAGGATAGCTATTACGTTAAGATGGATTTCCATGATTCACTTTTTTTAGGTCAAAGGTTGAAACGAATGGGTTTACTTTAATTTCTGATTTAAGTGCAAAGCCTGCCTCCGCAAAGGTATGCTTCCAGGTATTCAAACTGTAAAAATGAAAAAAACCAATCTGATAGGCAAGGAAGTTTGGAAGATCGCGTAAATGTTCTGTAACCTGTATGGTTCCATCATCACTTAAAACCCGATGTAATTGCTTAAAGAATAAAATCCGTTCTTCTTGGTCGCGTATTTCATGAACAGAAAAGATGGCCAGGATCAAATCAAAACTTGAATCCTCAAAGGGTAAATTTGTGCTGTTTATGGCCATGCAACCATCCGCTAAGGGATATTTTAACCTTGCCCGTTTGATGGATATCTCGGTGTGCCGATCGGCATTATAAAAATCACAGTTTACCAATTGGGCAGCCGGGAATTTAGCTTTTATAATTGCACTGGTTTCATCAAAACCCGCTGAAATATGCAATATGTTTTGATTGTCTTTTCCTGCAATCCAAGAAAGCTTATATAAACCGGAAACATCATAAACATAATAAGAAACCAGTAAGGAGCCTAGTACAGGTATAGTTAGCAAAGCGATAAGGACCAGGAGCATGATGCGCAGGGATTCATGCACAAAAGGAATAAACAGCAGGCAAAGCAGGATGACGAAGATGGCCATCACATAAAAATGCCAATTAAAGCGAATGATATTGCTTACACCTTGAAAAGGTTTTCTTATGCTTTCCATCGATCTATTTTACCTTTCTTCCAATAATAAGGAATATCTTCAATTTCAAAGGCATTGGCCAATATAGGATTTTCAATCGGCAGCTTGTCAAGGAAGTCAACATGATAATCGCTGATGGCAATAGGCTTGGGTTCCCAATTGCTACGCACGCCTTCGATGAGTAAGACCGATTGCTCGGATTCTTGATAGGTAAAAGTAAAAGGAAGGGGACCTGCGTACCTTCTGGCTTCCTTCCAGCTGGTAAATGGTGAGCCCACAGGTAGGGGAGCTTCTTGGACTCCATCATCAATCGTAATGGAAAAATTGGACTTTTCAGAAATTATCATTCGTTTTTCTGCTTGTTGTTCCAGGAGAATATCTGTGGTTGTATAATTATAATGGGTAAATAAATTACCGGCAAATTCCATGCGCTTGCTATCCGTTTCAGATTTTATAATATACAATCCACGAAGGTTCTTTCCAGCACTCGTGGTATAACGTACAAAGATCCGATAGCCTATTAAAAAGAAATCATTCCCTAAAAAAGCTGGAAAACCCTTCGGTCGCAATCCTTCTGTTTGCACCATGGCGATAGCCAGGAAGGCCCATTTATCGTCAAAGGTATCCAATCGCAAACAGGATGGAATTAAGGGGGCCAACTGTTCCTGCTCTACAGCAAAAGTTAATACAATAGAACTCTTAAAATGTGCTTCTACTGCAAATGGGTGATTTTTGAAGTAACTCATGCCTGTTTTTTTTCTTCCTGCAATATAAAACTTTGGAAGTATACAAAGAGGATAAATAGTAGAGAAAAAAGTAAATTCCATGGTCCCCACAAAAGGAGATCGCGAGCCAGGAAGAACTCCAATAAATTCATGACAGCCACTAGGCTAATCTGCAACCAAGTACTCCATGTGGGTTTAATGCGACTTATTATCCAAATGCTCATCAGCACTTCCGCAATACCGATAACTACAGTGATACTGCGTGAATAGGAGGGGCCTAATATACGCGCCACAATTTCTTCATGCCTGGGAACCTGATTTAATATTTTGCAGTATAAACCATTAATCAACCAAACAGCGGCAATGAAAAAGGTAAATAAGCGGTATAAAAATCCTGGAATTAATAGGCGTCCTGATTTATAGCCATCCCTAAACATCTTCCCCAAAGGTTATCAAATTATGGTCTGGATCTAAAAGGGAGAATTCTTTTATTCCCCAAGGTTTTAACCTTAGCGGATCATTCGGATGAATAGGCACTTTTTCCTCCAAAAAATGGGCGTATAATTCCTCAATAGCATTGCTGCGGATGTAAATCTGTCCATAATTTTCAAGTGGCGGAAGATCAGGGAACAGAAAAAAATGCAGTTGAATCTTATCTTTACTTAGCATCAGGTAATCTGGGTAATCTCCGCCGAAGACTTGAAAGCCGAGTATATTCACATAGAAATCTTTGGTTATTTCCTTATTGCGCATCGGCAACTTAGGATGAATTTGCGTTAGTGTCATATCATAAATTATAGCTAGTTATTTTGCTCCTGCTTCTTAAGCTCTTTTGTACAATAGGCATAGTTTTCGGCATCAAAACAAATAAGCAGAACCCGTTCAATGGAAGGCTGCTTATCCAAGAAATTAAGAATGCTGCTGATTGATATTTGCGCTGCTTTATCTTTGGGGAAGTGATAGATGCCCGTACTGATATTCGGAAAGGCAATGGTTTTACATCCATGGCTCACGGCCAATTTTAAGGACTCGATATAACAGGAGGCGAGTTTAATCTCTTCTTCCTGCGATCCCTTATGCCAAACCGGACCAACCGTATGGATGACATAGCTTGCCGGTAAATCTCCAGCAGTTGTGATCACCGCCTGGCCTGTTTTGCAACCTCCTTGCTTGGCAACAATCTTTCGGCAATCGGCCAATATCGCCGGACCGCCAGCCCGATGTATAGCTCCGTCAACACCTCCGCCACCCATTAAAGAACTATTGGCGGCATTTACAATCGCATCAACTTTTACCTTAGTAATATCGCCTTGAAGGATTTCAATTCGTGCTTGCATAGGATCTTGTTTTATCTTTCTATCCTAAGTTATTCAATATTTCTATTTATTTTATACATTACGAATATTTTGAATGCGGCAAATAATTGGATATTTATTTTCCTAGTCTTTCTGTTTTACCCTTTTCCACATAGCTCATGTCTCCGAAAGATTCTAAGGTAAATTTGCCATCCTTATAGATCACTTTGGAAATGGCGGCGTTTCCCATATGCCCAATCTGTGCCTTTTTGCCTTGACTATCTAAATCGGATAGAAAAATACTTAAAGCCATTCCATGGCCAACGACGAGTATGTTTCCTCCACCTGCTTTAGCTTCCCGCTCTGCTATTTCCCGGATAGATCGTTGTCCACGGCTCTTTACGTCATCATAATCTTCTCCAATTCCTAATGTTTCCAACGTTTTGAAACTCGCCAACATATCCTTTATGAGCGATGGATTTTTGGGTAATTCCTCAAATAGTTCCTTTGCCGATTTAAAATGAAGATAAAGTGCTGCATCGTTCCACATTTTACTGTTTAGATCGCCTTCATAGCTTCCGAAGTTTGTTTCGCGAAGTTCAGGCATTTCCTTAAAGGATAGGTTTTTATTGCCACTTTGATCCAATACTAAACGTGTAGTTTGTGTTGCTCTGCCAAGATCGCTTGAATATGCTGATTTAAATTGAATGTTTTCTTGCTTCAGCCCGCGACCTAGATCTTCCGCTCCAAGTACGCCTTCTGGGGTTAAAGGGCTGTCGGCCCATCCCTGAACACGATCCATAGTGTTTAATATCGTTTTTCCATGTCGCGCAAAATAAAAAATGACGGTATTGTCTGTTGCCTGTTTATTTGTTTTGTTTTGCGCGCTCGCTATATCGCCTATACTGAGGAAGGTGATGAGAAATAGGTAAGGTAATATCTTTGATTTTATGGTTGTATTTTTCATGTTTTTAAATTTTTAATTTAAAATCTATACCGGGTTTTAAGTTCAAGGGTAAAGGGTCTGATGTAGGTGCCGGAAAGCGGACGATCGAATAGCGCTTTTGCTTGTTCGGCCGTGGTGGTATTTGTTCCAGATATTGATCCTTGGGCACCACTTTGATTTAAGAGGTTTACAGCATTTAAGGCAAAGTCAAGATTCTTATTGACCTTCATGCTGAAGCCTGCAAAAGTTTCCCAACGTCCAGCGAACACCAAGGTGTTTGGGTAGTTTGCAAATTCTTTACTAAAGTAGCGTGCGCTAGCCCATAGCTTATACCTTTTCCAACTATAACTGGGGTTAAGTTCTACTAAGGTTTTGGAAACACTGCGTGCAATATTTCCGCTATTACTAAAGTGTTCTCCGAAAACATCAAATTCGTAGTTCTCATATTTCGGATTTTGCAAGGTTAATAAGGCTTGCAATTCAAATCCCTTGAATAGTTTTAAGAGGACGTCGGTTGTCCAGCCAATGGTATTAACGTCGTATCCAATGGTCTGCTTTTCGGTGGTTATGCTTCCATCTGCTTCTCTTTTATTGAACGTAGAATTGTTTTTAAACTTCGTTCGTTTAATCTTGGTTACTTTACTAATGATATTGATTACAGGATGGTTGAAGTAGATTCCAAATGATCCTCCGGGGATTTCAGACTTCTCCATGTTAGGATCATCCGCACCGGCATACATGCTTAATTTACCAGCTTGCTGAATGTACATCAGGTCAGCCAGGAAACCTAGGCTCATCGGCTTTTCGGGCGTTCCAAGTTGCGGAAATGCTTTGTATACTGCTTCTGCAGTTCCTGTAAGGTTAAGCCAATCCTTTTTAATGTTGCTGGTATGACCTGCGACCCAGTTTTCTCCATTCGCTTGTCTGCTGCTACCGGGATACCAGTCGCCATCAATACGTTGCCATTCCGCTCTGGCGCCTAAACTTATGGAAAGCTTGGAGTTTACATCCCATTTTTCAGTAGCAACTACAGCCAGCTTATTTTCACGACCGTTGTAATATTGCATCGCACGGTTATAACTGCGATTACCAAAGCCGTCCGTCATGTTTTTCCATTGGTAGGTTTCGGTAGGTTTACCATCATTGCCCAATTCAGCAGTATATTGCTGATAGATTAATGTTCTCGGATTTGGTTCAACGCTAAATTGTGTGCTGTACGTCGCGTTATTACCTTTGTCAACTTGATAGAACCAATTATGGAGCCCTAAAACCCAATGATGTTTACTTGATTTTTTACTGATTTCTATCCTAGCCATTGCGGTATTTTTACTTGCTCTAGGCGCAAAAATCATCAAAGCATTTTGAACATAACCTTCGTATGCTGAGGCGGGGTCTTCGGCAAGGAAATAACGCTTGTCACCAGGTTTTGCTGCACTAGTATTTCCGGCAGTAGTAATATCTGTATAATAAGGGTTATACATCCCAACATCCGCATACTGATAGCGCAGGGTATAATCGAGTTTAAGTCCTTTGTTGAAGGTATGATCTCCTAAAAGATCAATTACATGTGAGTGGCTGCCTGCATCATCCATAGCATCCCATTTCACGGCTGCCCCGGTTAGTGGATCTATGGCGTGGATGCTGCCTGATTCTTCTAAGTAGGCATCCCTACCGATGCGGAATCCGGGTAAGGCATCTACTTTTCCATTTTCCCGGTATATGTAGGGACTTTGTTTGGCGTTGATAGCGGAACTGTTTGCATACTTGTATTGGATGCCAATCTGACCTTTCGTATATCTTTTATTGATTAGGAACTTGAAAATTTTAGTATTGTCCAAGTAGGTGGCAATATTGGATTTGAAAGTACCGGGATCAAAATTAAGGAATGCAGTAGCCGAATATGACCAATTGTTTTTAATTGGACCACTGATATTGACATCAGCACGCAATAGGCCAAAGGTATTGGTGGTAAAGCCTACGATACCCTTAAATTTGTCAGAACCTCTGTTAGACCATGTGCTAACTGATATCCCTACGTCGCTAGCAAATAAGGCTGTATTTTGTACATTTAGGACTTCAAATTTACCTATTCCATTATCTTGCCGCCATACCGTAGTTGGCAATTGACCCATAAAATCATAGGTAACAGGTAATCCGTTTTCTAAGATAACAGTACCGCCAACACTTGCTGGTAGGCCAATATTAACTACCCGAGGGCCATTGTCGGCTGCCGCGTTAAGCATCATGTTATTCTTGTCGTTTTTAATTTCTTGTTTGGGTTTTTCCGCCTGTTGCGATCTTACTGTGTCTTTGCTCGTTTTTACTTGGCCATACGTAGCTTGGGATGCAAGTATGCCTACCAATAGTATTGCCAATTTTTTTAATTTTCCCATGATAGGAGTATTTATGTAACTGGTTATTAAAATGTTAGTGTTGCTTCATTATGAAGCATAGCAATGTAATGGTGTTTTTTTATATAATAACTAGATTTTACAACAACCTAAAGTTTACTGATTTGATTTTCAGTTTACTAGATTTCTTTAATGATGTTGTTTGTAATTAAAAGAAAAATAGATAGTGTGGATGGGAAGGTTTGTAGGATAAGGTAATAAAGTGCCTTAATTAGTGTGGAATTAAGCAGGGATAGGTGGTGAAATTAAGAAGGGAGCTTAGTTTATTACTAGGTTGTAAAGTGTAAAGAATTCGTTTTATGTTTTCCGTATTATCTTTTATTTCACTTCCTTTTTTATTCCCTATCATGTCCCATTTCAAAGGGGTTTGATACGGGTGTGAAAGGGGAGAGAAAGGGGAGAGCAAGGGGTGAGAGATTTAGGATGGCTTAGTGAAAACTATGTGATGCTAGGGTGTAGTAGGCATAAGTTTTATTGCAATGAGATGTATAGAATAAATGCTCAAAAAGCATATATATGGAGGATTTACAAGTGTTCCCTTTAATTTTAAAACCTTATTGTTCATTCGGGCCTTTTTGAATCTTTCCAGGAGTAAGCAAAACCATTTGATCAAGCCAAAAGTCATTTCTGTTCAAACGAAATTTCTATACAAATAATAAAAGGTTAGGAATGTCGATGTTTTCTAGGTAAATCGAGTGGAATTTCGAGGTTTCTACTTACAGTAAAGCACTGACAATTAAAACTACACTGATTAGCATCAGTCCCCAATAAACGTATTTAAAAAAAGTGCCATCCTTTAATTTATGATTTAGATACCTACCAATAAAAATTGCCGGAAGGGTTGTAATCAGTGAATAGAGAAAGTAAATATTGACTTCTGTTGTAAGCAGTCCCTTTGCATAATAACCCACAACACTTAATAGGCTAACTGGTAAAAAGTAGGCCTGTAGGGTAGCCCTAAAATGTTTTGCACTCCATTGTCTTAAATTCCCGTAAATGACTAATGGTGGTCCATTTACGCCGTAGGCTCCGCCAAATACTCCCGATAAAAAACCACATACAAATAGCCAAAACTTATTATCCTCTTGTAAGGTCTTATTATTTTTAAAATAGAGGGAATAAATTGAATACAGTATGATGAGTAAGCCAAGGCCTGTTTTTACGAATGTTTCATTTACATAGGTCAATACTAAAATACCAACAGGCAGTCCGAGTATTGCATAAATAATCAGCCATTTGGCACTGTGAAAATGGATTTTTTTATGGTCTTGTATCACCACGACCAGTGCAATGAAAATAGACAGCATAACTGCCAGGGGAACGGCTACTTCTACAGGTAGGAATAAAAGGAAAAAGGGAACTGCAATTAATGCTTCGCCAAAACCTAAAGTTGATCGTACTAAAGAAGCAATAAAACTAATGATTAGGATAGCTAAAATCGTCAAAACAGGATTTTATTAATTGTTTTGTGAGCTATCTAAGTTACGAAAAAAGGAGCGGAATGGGTAATTTTTATGGTCTTGATTTGGGGCGAATTCTTTCAAATCGTCTTCATCTAGAACATATTTATTTTGGTTATATAAAAATCAACAATGGGGTTGAATGTAGATCCTATTTATCCACTCCTTATTGTGACTGGTAATATTTTCGTCTTACTTATCCCAATCTGCCAGTGCATCAGCCACAGCAATGGCTTCAATCTCAATCAATGCATCCGGCGAAAACAATGACGATACTTCAAAAATAGTATCTGCCGGATATGGGGGAGTAAAGTATTTGCCTCTAAATTCGACAATCTTCTCAAAGTTCCCCATGTCTCGGAGCATGATGGTGACCTTAATGACATTCTTCAAACTTGAACCTCCGGCTTTCAATACCTTGTCCAGATTTTCGAAAGCCATTTTTGCCTGTGCATCAAAGTCACCAATACCTATCAGGTTTCCATCCTTATCAATGGCGGTCTGTCCCGAAATAAACAATAAATCGCCTACACGATGTCCTTGTGCCAGACGGAATGGTTCATAAGCGTCAGGCGTAATTTTAATTTGTGAAATTTTCATTGTTCTCTTTCTAGCTATGTTCAAGATTTAATTCTTTGACGATTTTCCGAGTATGGTTGAGGGTTGCCTCAGGCCATAGCATTTCACGATGAAAAGGAATCAAGGGAAGTCCGTTCATGGTTTTCATCACCCAATGGGGATCTGCTAAGGCTGCTTTTCCGATAGCGATCAGGGTTGCGTGGCCGTTCTTCAAGGCAACTTCTGCTTTATCAAGATTGTGGAAACCACCGTTGGCAATGACAGGAATACTTGTAGCCTGACGGATAACTGATGCCAATGATACTCCTTCTCCATAAAAGCTGTCCCGTTCCCATTCGCCTGTCTGCACTGCTACGTGAACAAAATCAGGTTTGCTCATCTTTATTTCCGCTGCTAGTTCTTTAGCCGTTTCAATACCCTGTGCCCATCGGTAGGTAAGGTCATTTACTTTTCCCTCTGAAACCCGTAGACCTACAATGAAATCCTCTGGAACAGTTGCCTTTATACCAGCAATAATTTCAGCAATAACACGGAAACGGTTCTGCATAGTGCCACCGTAATGGTCGATACGGCGGTTCAGTTCCGGTGTGAGGAACTGGTCTAACAGGTAACCATTTGCTCCGTGAATTTCTACGCCGTCAAATCCTGCCTTATAGGCTTTTACAGCTCCGCTGACAAAGCCTTGCTTCATTCTTTCAATATCCGTCAAGTCCATTTCTTTAGGGATTGGAAATGCCCCTTCGCCACCGAAGGAAGGCATTTTTATGCCAATAGGTTTTAAGGCAGATGGGGCTAAGGTTTCTTCACTATATTGCGATAAAGCACCTGCATGCATCAACTGGGCAAATATAAGAGCGGGCGATTGATGGACAGCGCGGGTTACCTTTTCCCATGAATTGATTTGCGCATCTGTTACAAGTGCAGGCTGGTTATTATAACTCTGGCTACCGTATACATCAGTATAGATGCCTTCGGTAATAATAACTCCAAATCCTCCAATTGCAAATGCGGAATAATAGTCCTTCATTTCGTCCGTAGCCAAGCCCTCCGCAGTAGCACTCACACGTGACATGGGTGCAACTACCGTCCGGTTAATCAATTCTTTCTTCCAGGTAATGGTGTTCTGAAAAATAGGGTGATGTTTCATTTGCTTCTTAATTTTTATAAAGCAAAATTGACGGTAATTGATTTAGGAAAAATTGATGTAGGTCAAGACGGTTTATATTTTTTCTTTATACGGCTTATAAATTCTGCTGACACCCCCAAATAGGATGCAATCAAATATTGGGGTACTTTGGACGCTATGTTGGGATAGTTTTCCAAAAAGGCAATATATCTGCTTTCTGCATCGAACACATTGTTGTAGATAATTCTCTTTTGCAATACGCCTAGGTAACTTTCCAATATTAACCGAAAGTACCGCTCCAAACGGGGAATTTCAACTAGTAATTGCTGAAAAGAATAATGGCTAATTTGTAAAACGGTCGTTCTTTCTATGGCTTGTATGTTGTATATGGATGGCTTCTGTCTGGAAAAGCTATATAAGTCAGTGGCCCACCAGTCTTTAATAGCAAAAAACAAGATTTCCTCATTGCCATTGTCAGCGTTGATGTAAAATGCTTTTAATGCTCCCGAAACGACATAGCTTTCATAACGGCAGGTATCGCCATTACGTAGGAGATAGTCTCCCTTTTCCAGTGTTTTCTCCGTCCAAAAACGCTCGAAAGTTGAAATTTCATCTTGTGTAAGATTTACATGTTTTAAGATGTTTTTCAATAAAGCATTTTCGGCCATATAAGCATTCCTTTTTCGGTTACAATATAGTAATCATGTAAGAGAATATTAGGGCTCTTTCTCTTCAAGCTCCTGCAGTATTATTTTATTTAGTTCTTCGGCTCTGTTAAGCGTCATTAAGTGCCCAGCATTTTTGATGGCCTTATCGTACGCTATAAATTTTAAGGGTAAAATCCTGTCATCTGTTCCGTGAACATGAAAGATATTGATTGGTAGAGTTCGATTTTTCCAACATACAATTTTGTCAATAGCCCATTTCAAGAAGTCAGCATCAGTATCCGTTAGAATTTGCTTTAAAAGTTGTCTGTCAAATGCTGAATGGGTTCCGAAAAACCAGTTTGTCAATATGTTAGGCTTTTTTAAAGTCCATGTTGGTAACAGTTTATGAAGGCTAAGGCTCCCAGCAAAACGATAATAAAATGGAATTTCGTGTTTTGTTTTTGCGGAAGAAAGTAATATTACTCTTTCTGTATCGATTTGTTTAGCGGCTTCAACTGCAATCATTCCTCCAAAAGAAAGTCCTATCAGAATTGGGTTTACTGTCGTAACTTGGTCGAGAAGTCGAGTTGTGTAATTTTCAATTGTCTCTCTGTCCAGCGGTTCAAGCCACTTTATAAAAGTCACCGAGAAGCCAGAAAAGTCGAGTCTTTGGAAAACTCTTTCGTCTGCTCCAAGTCCGCTAAATATGTATAGTTCTTTTGCCAATTTATCGTTTATTTCTTTTCGATCCATCGGTACTTACTAGCATATTTTTTGTTGTCTGTTATAATCTTATACATAACTTTTTGTCGATTCTGTATTAAATAATTTGGTGTCAATCATCGAACCCCAAAGACAATTTTAAAGTAAATAAATATCTGGCAGATTATCAGTAAATTATATGGGAATAAAAAAGGGACAAATCTTTGTTTTTAAGACTTGTCCCTTGAAGTGATCCCTTTGGTACAGAACTCGAACTCTTTTTTGGAAGATTTAAGGCGATTAAATCAATTGAAAGACACTTCACTCTTAAACGATACTTGTACAAAACCAACAAAACATAAAAAAAGCAAACTAAAAAGATGAAATATTAAAATTAAAAAAATCTACAGTTAAGCTATTCTCATCTCATTGCTATGTTAATTGACTTTTTCAGTCGGTATAAACACTTCGGATTCCACTAATTGGATATCATATCCTTGAATATTTTTTTTTTTGATAAATGCTATTTAACCTACTCGCTAAATCAGAGAAATTATGTGAGAAAATATTAATACAAATTGTTCCTCCTATATACGGAGGCCGTCCATAAGTTGATTCTTGGCCTGTGTATATTCAATTCCTATGATCTTGTATTCCGCGAGTTTTTGTTCAAGCTTGTAATTGAACTCATTTATTGATCTGGAAGTTCCCATGTTCATCAGTGGTCTTGAAATCCAGGTATGCCCATGCTTCATAACTTCTGGTGTTCTTTTGGATTGTCCTTATCTACCTGGATAAATGTTTTTTGAATAAAATGTATCTTTAGTTTTTGAATAATATTTATTTATGGATGAAAATTTAGATGACCAAAATAGGCTTAGAAATAGTAATAAACTAAAGTATGCGTATGATAATTTCGCTTCTGGGGTGGGATATATAGCTGTAACCTTGGCAAACGGAAATGAAAGTATTGGTTCCTGTTTTCATATTGGAGAGGGAATTTTTATCACTGCGAAACATGTTGTGGAAAATTGTACCATAAAAGAAATTGGTACCACTACGTATCAAAGAGCTTATTACAAACTTCAAGATAGCAGAACGACAGGAATGGTCCGAGCGAATCTTGAATATACCCCACAGGCTACTGCTGTTTTTAAAGGACCATTTTTGCATCCTGATGAAAATATTGATGTTGCGGCAATACTTGTTCCTGATATTAAAGCACCGGCTTTAATTCTGGGAGACCATTTAGATGATTGGTTAGGCGATGAATATGTCTTGTCAGATGTCCTTGTGATGGGTTATCCTCCTATTCCATTTTCCCCTAAGCCATTATTGATTTCTGCTAAATGCGAAGTCAATACCATTGTTGATAAATATACTGGTGGACATCCGCATTTTATATTGTCCACTATGGCCCGAGGTGGATTTAGTGGAGGACCAGTAATTACGGAACAGGGGATTGTTTTGGGGCTAGTTACAGAGTCCTTGGGAGTCAATAATCAACCGACTGAGCTCGGATATCTTTCAGTTATGTCTGTTGAAGGAATTTATAATTGTATTGCACATCACAAATTGATTCCTAAATTTATTGACGAACAATGGGACGGCTTCTGGAGTAAAGTAGAAACCTGGTACCAAAATTCAGAGTCAGAACATATTGTTGTCACTTTATATGACCGTCCGGATAATGCCAATGTGTCCATTTCAAGTTTCAGGGCAGATATTCTTGATATCGTCAAAAAAACGGTAATGGATCTTTTTCAAAATTCTTTTGTGTTTGAACAGGTTCATGATATGTTTTTCAGATTCCATTATGCCTTTAAGCAAGATGATACCATTAAACCAGTGGATTTATACGTAATGATAAATGACATAGTTGCCAAATTTGACATCCCGATACTATAGGGTTATTCCGGATCATGTACAAAAGTTGTGGAGAGGACAAAAAATAATCGGATATTCGTGTTTGAAATTTTACCAGATGCACGATTCATTTAAAGCCCTCATGCCCCTTATTATTCCACAGGGAGTTTCTGATTAT
>NZ_WSQA01000021.1 GCF_009768885.1 Sphingobacterium humi | reverse complement strand
AAAAGTCCTTCGGGCATCAATAAGGATAGTAATTTACGTTCGGCGTCTTGCAAGGGATTTCGGCTTTAAAGATGCTAAACTAGGAAATTTTTACTATTCCCCCCAAGAATTCAGCTTGATCCCATTCGCATCCCAATGCAAACCCATAAAACAAAGAAAGGTTAACAGTTTCCTGTTAACCTCTACTATTACTAATTCTTAATTCTTTTATTTTTCTAAGGCTTCGAACTTATCAAACTCGATTGCTTCCGCTTTTACTTTCACGGTTGATTTCAATTGGTCGAATACTTTAAGTGCTTTTACCTCTTCGAATAAGCGGTTTGCTTGTTCTCTATCAGATAATAACTGCATCGCGAATTGTTGCAATTGCTCGTCAGTAGGCTCTTCGTTGATGTTGTACATTTTGATTTGCGCATAGATACGTTCTTTTGCTAAATCAACAACCTCATCATATTTTACTTCTAAGTTGTTTTCTGTAACGATTCTGTTTTCGATGATCGTCCATTTCAAGTTGTTTAGGAAGTCAGCGAAACCTTCTTCAATCTCTTCTGGAGATAAGTTCGGGTTCGTGGCTTTCAACCATCTTTTCAAGAAGTCCTCAGGGAATTTAGCTTCTACTTTATCCATACCGAAGGCATACATATCGTTGCGAAGTTTTTGTGCTGAGTTTTGTTTGAACAAGTTTTCCACTTCTTCTTTCACTTTCTCGTTGAATTGCTCTTCGGTCGTTACTTCACCTGCAGGGAACAATTTGTCGAAGAATTCTTGGTTTAAGTCAGATTCTTCTAAGCGGTTGATGTTTTTAACAGTAAGCTCGAATTTAGTAACATCTAAGTTCTCTGCTTCTTCTTCTGTTACGCCTAAGATGCGTGCTAAATCAGCTGCTTTGAATGCTTTCTTCACATCGATTTTCACAGCATCGTCTTTTTTCAAGCCTGCTAAAGATTTTTTGATCTTCGCATCTTCGATGATGTCGGTGCGTACGGAAGTTGTTTTCTCGATACCTTCTTCTTTATCTTGTTTTAAAGTTGCGTATAATACGTCACCTTCTTCAGATACTTCAGGGTTGGTCATTTTACCGTAGCTACGGCGTAAATTTTTGATGCGTTCAGCTAAAGTGGCTTCGTCAGCTTTGATATCGTATTCTGTGAATTCTGTTTCAGCAGAGAACGGAACGTCAAAGCTAGGAGCAAGACCAATTTCGTAGTTGAAATTGAAAGTATCGTTGAAATCCCAGTTGTATTGTCCGTCGGTGTCTTCATCTTTCGGTAAAGGCTGGCCTAATACCTCTAGTTTTTGCTCACCGATATATTCAGCGATTTTATCGTTGATGATTCTGTTGATCTCATCGAATAAAATTGCCTTACCGTACATGCGTCTGATATGTCCTGTAGGAACCATGCCTGGACGGAACCCTGGTAATTTAGCTTTCTTTGCTTGGTCTTTAATTGCTTTATCAACTTGAGGGTTGTAATCCGCTGGAGCAATCTCCACTTGGATACTTGCGTTGATGTCGTCAATGTTTTGGTGTGAAATATTCATACTCTTCTTTTAGCTTTTCGCAATCATAAAAAAAATCCTCCCGGAAACTTATTACGGGAGGATATCAAGTGCGGAAGAAGGGACTCGAACCCCCACGCCTCGCGGCGCCAGATCCTAAGTCTGGTGCGGCTACCAATTACGCCACTTCCGCAGTTAGGATTTTATTGAGCCACAAAGATAGAAACCAAACCTATATATGTCAAGAGTTTTTTCTTCTTTTTTTTCATGTTGTCACGTAACTCTTTGTTTGTTAACGCAGTAATTTTTTCAAGAAATGAAGATTTTATGGCGCAGGAGTTGCCAAAGGCCCTTTTGAAGGGAAAATTGCCTGCATTTCGGCGTTAATTTGAATCGGGTAGCCTAAATATTTTTGAAAAATAATTTGCGGATATGCTTTTTTCTGCATTACTTTGAAAAACAAAGTACTTTTATGAATCAGCAGGAACTACTTAAAGAAATCGGGCAAATTCGCAACATGATGGAGAAATCCTCGAAGTTTATGTCTATTAGTGGACTGTCGGGGGTATTGATTGGCTGTTTTGCCTTAGTAGGGGCAGGGGCGGCCTATTATACCGTATATGGTACAAAGAGTGATTTTGGTTATCGTGACTATTACGTGTTGGATCAGCAAGTGTTGTGGAAGCTGATTGTAATTGCCTTGTTGATTTTGTTGGTTTCAATAGTTACCGGCGTGCTGATGGCGAAAGCCAAGGCCAAGAAGCATGGGCAAACGATATGGAACCCTACCAGTAAAGCCTTATTGAAAGCGATGGCCATCCCATTAATCACAGGCGGTTTGTTTTCCTTAATCTTGATTGCCCGAGGCAATTATAGCTTAGTCGCCTCTAGTTTGTTGATTTTTTACGGCCTTTCCCTGGCGGCGGCTTCGGTCTTTACTTTTCGTGAAGTTCGGGTGCTCGGCGTTTTGGAAATTCTGTTAGGCTTGTTAGCTTTGGCCTTCCCTGGTTATGGGGTTTGGTTTTGGGCGGCAGGTTTTGGGCTGTTGCACATCATCTATGGTCTGATAGTACATAAGCGCTACGAAAAGTGAGTTTGGATTTAACATTATATGATAAGGTATTAGAAAATAGGGTACGCCTGCAGATTATGAGTATTCTGATGGCGAATGATTCCTATGACTTCAACTCCTTGAAGGAGTTACTGGACGTGACGGACGGAAACTTGGCTTCCAACCTGAAGAGTCTGGAGAAGGAAGGCTATATCACGGTGAGTAAAAGCTTTATTGACCGCAAGCCCAATACGCGCTATAGCAAGACCGATAAAGGGCAGAAAGCCTTTGAAAACCATCTGCTTGCCTTAGAGCAATTGATAAAGCAACAGTATAATTAATTTTTTTTGTCTATAAACTTTGAAATTCAAAGTACTTTTTAAAACAAGATTATGAGAGGAATTCGATTAAAATTTATGCTCGCCCTGTATACGCATTCCACGCGGGTATACGCTTGCGTTTTTAAGGCCAACAAGCAGGCTTGGGGAATATCTAAAGAAGATTTTTTAACCTTTCCGGAGGGTAGCCTTGGCCATGGCCTAGGTTGCTTTTACCAAGAAAAGGGATTTGATGTGATGCCCAAATTAGAAAACCACGATGTGTTCCATTTAATCACAGCAACAGGAACCCACATTCAGGATGAAATTGCCATGCAGTTTTTATTACTGGGCAATGGTAAGATCAGTTTATACCTCTTGGCCATGTTGCTGATTGGTGGCTTGCTATTCCCTGAATATGCCGGCTATTACTGGCGAAGCTTCCAAAAAGGAAAACGCATGTGGGCATTCCATCAATTGGAATTTAAGGACTGCCTAAGCTACCCTTTGGCAGATTTACAACGGACTTTTGAAAACAAATTACAACTACACCTTATTAAATAAAACAGCATATGGAAAATCTAGAAAATTACAGCAGCGAACCTCAAGAAAATAAATCCATTTACGAGCGGATTACGGGTTCCATCGTACTCAAATTTGCGGTCATCTTCTTTCTGACCCTGATCTTATTAATCCCGATGAACCTAATCGATGATCTGATTCATGAGCGAAAAGCCCGTGAGCAGGGTGTGAGCAATGAAATTGCCGCCAAATGGGGGAGAGAGCAGGTTATTGCCAGTCCGATTATTGCGGTGCCTTATGAAGAAGTGAAAGAAAGCTTTCAACCCAGTGGGAAAGGGGTGAAGGAGCTGGTAACCTCGGTAGAGACCCAATGGGCCTACTTGCTACCCAATGAAACACAGGTGAGTGCAGAGGTAAAACCTGAGCCTTTAAAACGCGGCATATACCAAGCCATCGTTTACCAAACCAACATTAGCATGAAGGGCAATTTCCAAGGGTTCGACTTAAGCAAATTGGAGGTAGCGCCTGAACGTTTGCAATGGGGCAAAGCGAAGCTTATTTATGGCGTGCAAGATATGAAGGGTCTTTCAGCGAACCCGAAACTAAGTTGGGCCGACAGTAGCTATGAATTGAGCAAGGCCAACCTAGATATCAATCCGTTTTTATTTAATCTAGCAGCCGATTTAAACCTGAAGGGCAATGAGGATTTAAACCGAACTTTTGCCATAAGCTATGAAATTCGCGGGTCAAAATCCTTGAACTTCCTGCCTTTAGCGAAGCAATCGAACATTCAAGTGAAAGGCGAGTGGAGCAACCCTAGCTTTAATGGAGCTTACTTGCCTGAGTCGCGCGAGGTGGGCGAAAGAGCCTTCACAGCAAGTTGGGAGCTACCTTCCTTCAATCGGAAATTGCCGCAGCAATGGACCGGCGATGATACGCAGGTGTATACTTTCTCGGGTATTGATTTGCAAAGTGCAGAATCTGGGGAGTATTATACCACGGCTGTTACACAACCTGTTGAACCACAGTCTGTAGGGGCTAGCGGGGCCAGTTTGAGTTCAGATTACGACATGGTTCAAATAAATTTCTTACCTTCCATTAACAATTACCAAAAGACGAACCGAGTTACAAAATACGGCATATTGGTTGTCGCCTTAACTTTTGTGTCCCTGCTTTTTATGGAAGTCATCAAAAAACAACGGGTTCATATCATTCAATACGTATTGATTGGCTTTGCTATGGTGTTGTTCTATGCCTTGCTGCTGGCCATATCGGAACATTTGGGCTTTAACCTGGCTTACCTACTGGCGGCCTTGGCTACCACGGGGCTTATCGCTTCTTTTGTGAAGGCCATTACCAAAAACAGCCAGTCGGCCCTCATCTTTGCGGCCATCTTGTCTTTGTTTTATTCTTTTATCTATATTCTTATGCAGCTGCGCGATTATTCCTTAATCGTAGGCACCATTGGTGTATTTATCATTTTAGCTGTATTGATGCGTTTATCGACAAAAATTGATTGGTACCAATTCGATCGAAGATGATTAAGTTAAAAAGAGAATCTATTTTGATGTATTTAACCAGCATTTGGTTGCTGTTGACCTCTGCGCGGCATTGATAATATTCCCCGGGATTTCGCAATGCCTGCCAACTTTAGTAAATTGGCTGAAAAAAAGTGAAGAATATGTTGAGACTATCCTATATTGGCGCACTCTTATTGATCAATAATATGGTTATTGCACAAGGAAAAGAAGTTCCGCAAAAGATAGAAAGACCCAAGTTGGAAGACCGCGTTCGCACGCTTCCGAAAGGCTCGCCTTTAACTCCTGAAAAACTTTGGGAACTGGGGCGCGTAAGTGCGGAAGGCTTATCGGCAGATGGTACCCAATTGATTTATGGGGTATCGAATTATCAGTTCGCAGCGAATAAATCGGAGAAGAACCTGTATGTGGTTCCGGTAAGGGGTGGGGCGGCGACGCCATTTACTCAAGGTGCCGGAGCCGAGTCGGTTCTTTCGGTTGAAGAGAATGGCGATGTGCTGTACCTGTATAAGGGCCAGATTTGGCAGAAAAACTTGAATAATGGGACGGATAAGCAATTGACCGATTATGCCGATGGCTTGGAAAATGTGAAGATTTCGCCCGATGGCAAGCATATCTTGTTTTCAAAAGCCGTGTTGCTAAAGAAATACCATTCCCCGGATAAGTATGCTGATTTGCCGAAATCGGATGTGTATATCTTTGATAACCTCGATTACCGCCATTGGGATACCTGGAATAACGGGCGCTTTAACCATCCGTTTGTGGCTACTTATGAACATGGAAAAATTGGCGAGGCCAAGGATATTATGGCCGATGAGCCCTATTATTCGCCGCAGATGCCTTTTGGAGGTGCGGAAGATTTTACCTGGGCAAAAGATAGCCAATCGCTCATTTATGTAGCCAAGAAGAAGTTTGGAACCGAGTATGCACAAAGCACCAATACCGATTTGTATCAGTATGATTTGGCGACTGGGCAAACCGTGAACCTGACGGAGGGCATGCCGGGTTATGATACCAATCCGCAGTATAGCCCGGATGGGAAATTGTTGGGTTGGTTGAGTATGAAGACCGATGGCTATGAAGCCGATAAAAATGATATCATCATCTATGAGCCAGCGTCTAAACGACAGGTGAATTTGACCCAGTTTTGGGATGGCACGGTTAATAGCTTTACCTGGAGCAAGGATAACTCGACCATTTATTTTACAGCGCCAACCAAAGGAACCGTGCAGGTGTTCAGCATCGACGTTCGTAAAGGGGTATGGAATAAAATGGCCGCCAAGATTAAACCACTAACAGCAGGTGAGTTTGATATTACCGGAATTGTGGGCGAAACAAAGGAAGGCCTCGTGCTGACCTCTACCACGATGACCCATGCACCTGAAGTGTATTTCTTTGGTTTTAAAAACAAAGAGCTACGCCAGATTACTACGGTAAATGACGCTGCCTATAGTGAGTTGGCTGAAACCAAAGTGGAAGGTCGTTTTACAAAGGCTAGCGATGGCTTGGATCTGTTTTCTTGGGTTATTTATCCGCCAAATTTTGATCCGGCGAAGAAATATCCGGTTTTATTATTCTGTCAGGGTGGCCCGCAATCGGCAACTACGCTTTCCTATTCCTTCCGTTGGAATTTTCAATTGATGGCTTCGCAGGGGTATATTGTGATTGCACCGAACCGTCGGGGTATGCCGGGTTGGGGTGTGAAATGGAACGAGCAGATTTCTAAAGATTGGGGTGGCCAGTCTATTCAAGATTACTTATCGGCTATCGACGATCTTTCCAAAGAAAGCTATGTCGATAAAAATAGAATTGCTGCCGTTGGGGCTAGCTATGGTGGCTACTCGGTATTTATGTTGGCTGGGGTTCATGAAGGTCGCTTTAAATCGTTGATTTCACACTGTGGATTATTTGATATGACTTCTTGGTATGGAACCACAGAAGAGCTGTTCTTTGCGAACCATGATATCGGCGCCTATTGGGATCCAGCGAATGCGAAGTCTTACGATGCCTTCAATCCGATAAAGCATGTCGATAAATGGAATACTCCGATTTTGATTTTCCAAGGCGGTAAAGATTACCGTGTGCCAATTGGACAAGGCTTAGAAGCCTTCCAAGCAGCGCAATTAAAAGGCGTAAAAAGTAGATTGGTGTATTTGCCGGAAGAAAACCACTGGGTATTGTCGGGCCATAATGCACAGGTATGGCAACGGGAATTTTTTAACTGGTTGGCTGAAACGTTGAAATAAATATAAACTTTACGTATAAAACAATAAAGCCCGACTTGCGAGTCGGGCTTTATTGTTTTCCTTATTTGGTATCCATCATACCGTTATTTGGTATCCTTCTTCCCGAATATGGAAATCTTCAGGTATTTTCCAGGATTCGTTTTTAAGTCTTTCATCAATTCATCCAGGTTCTGGGAAGCGTTGTTCAGGTTATGGTACAGCTTCTCGTCATGGATCAAGAGACCGATGGAGCCTTCGCCTTTATTGATCTTGTCGGTAATGGCACGTACGTCCATCATGGCTTGGTTGGCATTATCAACCGTTGCTTTGATTTCGGTCTTAGACAGGTCATCCGACAGGTTGTCTAGGTTGGCAAGAATCTTATTGATCTTCTCGTTGTTGTTTTTAAAGTTGTTGGTAATGGATTCAAGGTTGGCCATGATATTGGCTAATCTGTTTTTCTCGGAGCCCATTAAACCGTCTACATCGCTGGTAATTTTCTCCAGGTTCTTCAAGGATACCGAGATACTATGTACCGAGCTTTTGAAATCGCGTTGGAAGCCATCATCCAATACGGAGTTTACCCCGGATAATACCGAGTCTAATTTCTCGACTAGGTTTTCGATTTTCTTTTGCAGGGGTTCCACTTTTTCCATCAGGTTGGCTTGCACATCCGACAATAAAGGGTCGCCGCTGCGCGCCATGGTGGTGCTGTTTCCCAATTCAAAAACAATGGCCTTGCTTCCTAAAAGGTCGGCACTCACAATGCGTGCTACCGTGTTGGAAGGGATATCATAATCGTTGTTGATTTTAAATTCTGTGCGGATTTTGCCGTTTGGCTGTAGGGTGAGCTTGGAAACCCGGCCAATTTGAAAGCCGCTCACTAAAACGGGCTTAGATACGGCCAATCCATCTACATTATCATATTCGGTATAAAACGTGTTTTCGCTGCTAAATACGTTATTGCCTTTTAGAAAACTATAACCTATAAATAGAATAGCAATGGCAATACTGGTTAATGCGCCTACCTTGGTTTCGTTCGATATCTTCAAAATATTCCTTATTAAGTTTTTACTACCTATTAATTAACCACCAATTTACTAAAAAGTTTATCTTTCTACGTTTTTTCTATAGGTATTTATCGCATTAAATAAGTCGGTCACAATGGACTCCTGGCCAGCTGCCGACATCATAAAGCGTTCCTCGTCAGGATTGGAGATAAAGCCTATTTCCGTAAGTACGGCAGGCATGCCGGCAGTGGCTAATACAGCCAGAGATTGCTCTTTCACACCGCGGTCTACCCGGCTGGAAGCGGCAAACTGATCTTGCATATAGGCAGCAAGTTTAATGCTCTGCTCGCGGAACTGACGTTTCATTAAGGAAAAGACAATATAAGAAGAAGGATCTTTGGGGTCGAATCCTCCATAGTTTTGTTCGTAGTTATCCTCTAAAAGGATGGATGCGTTCTCGCGGATGGCCACATCTTGATCGCCGGTTCTGCTAAAACCAAGTACCAAGGTTTCTGTTCCTTTGGCCGAGGTGTTTAATACCCGCTGGGTAACATAACGGCCACGGCTGTTCTTCACGCGACGTGAACTGGCACCGCCAGAGTTGCAGTGGATGGAGATAAACAGATCGGCATGATGCTTATTGGCCAGCGCGGGGCGCTCGTATAACTTGGGGTAAACATCAGTGGTACGGGTATAGACTACCTTAACGCCGGGAAGTTCCTTTTCAATACGCTTGCCTAGTTTTAAGGATACTTGCAAAGCGATATCTTTTTCTTTGGACTGGCGCCCCACCGCTCCGGAGTCATGGCCGCCATGGCCAGGGTCGATAACTATTGTTTTTATTTTTCCTTTTCCGCTGTTTCCACCTTGATCATCGGCTGGTTTAAAACTTGCTAATGCTAATACGGCGAGGCATAGAATCAATCGTATGCCGCTGCTTAAGCTGTCTTTCTTCTCAATGAACCTGTTCAAAATCTAGTATTCCTTATTTATTGTTAATGTGCTACGTTGTTATAGGGCTTCTTGGGCTGTTTTATAACGTTTTATAGCGTCCACAAGATTATTTACAATCTCCTCTTGTCCGGCATCCGATACCATGTACTTCTCTTCATCAGGGTTCGAAATGAAACCTATTTCCGTTAATACAGCAGGCATACTTGCGAAGGCCAATACGGCCAGCGAAAGCTCTTGGACACCACGGTTCCCACGCCCTTTGTTTACATATTCTTGTTGAATATAGCTTGCAAATTTAATGCTTTTTTCTCTATATGTTCTTTTCATTAAGGAAAAGACAATGTAGGAGGAAGGATCTTTGGGGTCGAATCCGCCATAGTTTTCTTGGTAATTATCCTCCATCAGGATGTCGGCATTCTCGCGCATGGCCACATCCGACTCGCCACGCTGCAATCGGTTATAACCACAAACAAAGGTTTCCGTACCGCTTACATCGGGTCTACGCACCACTCGTGTTGTGTAACGGCCGTTTTTCCCACGGATCCGTTGGTCGGAGTCTGCAGAATTGCAGTGGATGGAAATAAACAGATCGGCATGGTTGCGGTTGGCAATGTTGGAACGCTCGTGGAAAGGTACATCCACGTCGGTATCTCGGGTTAATAAGGCCTTTACACCAGGTAGCTCCTTTTCTAAGGCTATTTTTAATTTTTTGGAAACTTGCAATACGATATCCTTCTCGGCGGTAATACGCCCTTGGGCACCCGGCAAACTGCCCCCATGCCCTGGATCGATAACGACCATCTTAAAGGATTTGTTGCTGGCAACCTCTTTTGCTGCCGTGCTGGATTTATCGTAGCCCGAGAAATTCGCAATTAAGAATGCGGGGGCCGCAATACCGATAATCGATAAAATAAGCTTGGTAGATTTCTTCAGATTCATCCCTGTTTTCAATTTATAATATCCCGTCAACACTATTTAAACCGTCAAATTGTTAAATATGATTAACTTTATTGAAATCCTCGTCTTAGTATAGGATTTTTGACTATTTTTGCCAACAAGAGTTTAAAATTAGCACAAAAATAACATTCATAATTCATTTTGAAGGCTTTAAGTTGTTTTTTCCTGAGCATGTTGTTTCTTTTAGTAGGGGTGTCTTTTGTGCGGGCACAAGAGGAAACTACGCTGAAAACCCGTGCACTGAACGCAGATACCACAGAAAAGGCGCAAGATAGCACGCTTCTTCTTCAAGATACTTCCAAAAATAACTTCCGAGATGTTACAGGCCAAGATACTGTCGTGATGAAAGATAGTAGCGGCTTGGAAACAACCGTAAGTATTGTAGCCAACGACTCTTCTTGGAACGAAGTAAGTAAGAATATATTGCATTTGTTTAAAGGCGCGAAGGTGAAATACCAGGGCTTTGAACTTGCTGCCGACTATATTCGTTTGGATAGAAATACCAATGTGCTCTTCGCTTCCGGGGTCATCGATCATAACAATAAATACGTAGGCCGACCCGTGGTGGTGATGCCGGGGGAAGCACCTATCGCGGTGGATTCCTTGTTGTATAATTACAAAAGTCAGATTCCTAAAACCTTTGGCGTGTTGACGGAGGTTGACGGGGCTTTTATTCAGGCAAGAGAGGTTCGTAAGAATATTTACGATGAAACTTCGCTGTATTCGGGTTTATACAGTACCTGTAACTTGCCATACCCCCATACCCACTTTGGTATCCATATTTCTAAAGGGGTAATTACGCAAAAACAGATTATCGCAGGACCATCTTATTTGGTGGTAGAAAATATTCCCTTAAAGTTTCTGGCCATTCCATTTGGATTCTTTCCTAAACAGGATAAGAAAAGCTCCGGATTCCTATTTCCTTCTTTCGGGGAGGATGCAGCTCGTGGCTTCTCGATGCGTGACTTGGGCTGGTATTTAACCTTTAACGATTATTGGGATACGGAGTTTCGGGGTAACTTATATTCAAAAGGTTCCTGGGAAGCAAGTATGCGGACGCAATATATCGTGAATTATAAATTCAACGGTAACTTCGCCCTGCGCTATGGTTCTACCATTACGGGGATTGAAGGGACAGAAAACTACGGTAGAAATAAAGACTTTAATATTACTTGGAACCATACCCAACGCCAGGAAGCCAATCCGGGAACTTCCTTCACAGCCTCGGTTAACTTCGGTACCAGTTCTTATTTTAGAAATACAGCAGCAAATGGTTCCTATGATTATAATCAGCTGACCAATAACCGGATGAACTCTTCCATTTCCTATGGAAAAGTGTTCGCTGATGGTAAAGTGAACTTTACGTCTAGCTTACGCCACGATCAGAACTTAGCAACGGGCGATGTATCGTTGGAATTGCCCCAGTTCAGCTTGAACGTTTCTACGTTCAATCCTTTTGATTCCAAAGATCGTGTAGGCGAGCAGAAGTGGTATCAGCGCATTACCGTAGGGTATAGCATGCAAGGTAGAAACTTCGTATCGACCAAGGACACCATTTTATTTAATGGGAATTTCCTGAATCAATTTACCAATGGTTTCCAACATAATATCCCGGTGAGTTTGAGTTTGAACGTGTTGAAATATTTTCAATTCAATACCTCGATGAATTATACCGAACGTTGGTATTTGCAATCGGTAGAGAAGCGATTGCTGAATGAAATCAATGGTTACAGCACGGTGAGAGATACAGTGCAGGGCTTTAAACGCGCTTATGATTATTCAGTATCTTCCGGATTATCAACCAAGGTGTATGGAAATTTCAATAAACCAATCGGCAAGATCCAGGCGATGCGCCATGTGATGACCCCTTCCATCAATGTGAATTACCGTCCTGATTTCGCTGCACCGCGATACGGTTATTACCGCGATTTTGTGGATCATAATGGGGCATACAGTCGTTATTCCATCTTTGAAAATGGTATTTACGGTTCTCCATCTCAAGGCCGATCCTTCGGTATTGGCTTCTCCGTAGATAATACCTTGGAGGCTAAGATTAGGGATGATAAGGATACAACCGGAACGGGTATTAAGAAGATCCCGATTCTCCAGGGTTTATCCTTCTCCGGAAACTACAATGCGGTTGCCGATTCGATGAAACTATCTCCAATTAGTTTCTCCGGACGTACCGCCCTCTTCGATCAGAAAGTGAATATCAACTTTAACGGTACATTCGATCCGTATAGCTATGATAAGTTTTCAGGACAACGCATAGACCGCTATATGGTGAAAGATGGTAAGCTTGCCAGATTGACGAACTTCGGTCTTTCCTTCGATTATAGCTTTAATCCGAACGCCTCAAAAAGCCGTAACAATAACATCGACTCCCTGAAAAATAGCATGCCGAACATGACGGATGAGCAGGCACAAGCCTTAGCGAGAATCAGTACAGATCCGAATGCTTTCGTTGATTTTAATATCCCTTGGAACTTATCCGGATCCTTTAGCTTTAACTATTCATCCATCTTCGATACGGAACGGCGGGAGATGAAACCGAATATCACCAGTACGGTGAACCTACATGGTGATTTCAATGTGACGCCAAAATGGAAAGTACAGTTCAATACCGGATTTGACTTTGTGCGCATGGAGTCTAGTATGTCGCAGATTAATATTTATCGCGACCTGCACTGTTGGGATATGTCGGTCGGATGGGTGCCATTTGGACGCTATAAGAGCTTTAACGTGACGATCAGGGCGAAGGCTTCCATCTTACAAGACTTGAAGCTGACCAAGCGTACTAGTCACTTTACCTATTAAAAACAATAAACCAAATTGCCATGAAAGCAGAAATAATTACCATTGGTGATGAAATCCTGCTCGGACAGATTGTCGACAGCAACTCGGCTTGGATAGCGCAAGCATTATTGCCCCTGCAGATTCAAATCGAACAAATTACCTCTATTTCTGATCGCCAAGAACATATCCTGGAAGCCTTGCAAACAGCAGCTCAGCGTGCTGACTTAATCATCTGTACCGGTGGCTTAGGACCTACCAAAGACGATGTGACCAAGCATACTGCTGCTGCCTATTTCCAAACCAGCCTGGTTCGTAATGAGGAGGTTTTGGAGCATGTACGCGGTATTTTCGCGAAGTTCAACCGAACGATGCCCGATATCAACATGGGGCAGGCCGATGTACTGGCGAACGGGGAAGTGCTGTTTAACGATTGGGGCACCGCCCCAGGGATGTGGGTAGCCCATGAAGGCAAGATCTATGTCTTTCTGCCGGGAGTTCCCTTCGAGATGAAAAACCTGATGAGTCATCGGGTTATTCCCAAACTGAAAGCTTATCCGAGTTTAGCAAAGATTGCCATCCGCTATATCCTGACTGTTGGGATAGGGGAGTCGCATCTGGCGGAGCAGATTGCCGATATTGAGAATGCCTTTCCAGCGCATCTGCACTTGGCCTACCTACCGAAAATAGGGATGGTACGCCTGCGGGTGTCGGCCTCCGGTACAGACTTAGCGCATCTGGAGGAGGAGGTGGAGCAGCATACACAACAGCTTATCGAGCGTATTGGTCCTGCAGTGGTAGCAAGGGAAGACCTGAGCTTCGAGGAAGTTATTATTCGTGCATTTAGCGAAGATCAAGTAACCTTAGCGACGGCAGAAAGCTGTACGGGTGGCAATATCGCGCGGCTGATTACGGAAATAGCAGGTGCTAGCCAGATGTTCCAAGGTGCTGTGGTCGCTTATGCAAATTCTGCGAAAATGCAGGTGCTCGGTGTAGCTGAGGAGACGCTAGTAAACCATGGCGCAGTGAGTGAAGAAACGGTTATCCAGATGGCGCAAGGAGCGCAGCAGGTTTTGGGCGCAACTTATGCCATCGCTACGAGTGGCATTGCTGGCCCGGGTGGCGGAAGTCCAGAGAAGCCTGTTGGAACCGTATGGGTGGCTATTGCAGGTAAAAATGAGACGATTACAAAACGTTTTCAGTTTCATCAAGATCGCCTCATAAATATCGAACGCACAAGCACTCAGGCCTTACTTATGCTTTGGAACCTATTTCAAAAAGAAAAAGGTTTTTAACAAAATAATATTTTCAATATTTTTGCTTGCAAAATATTTAATTTTGTTTCCTTGATAGGTGATCAATAATAATTAACTTAGTATTTCATTCAATCGAAATTTAAATAGATGGCTATATATAAACTTTTGCTTCCAAAGATGGGGGAAAGCGTGTCTGAAGCGACTTTAACCAATTGGTTGAAACAAGTAGGCGACCCAATCAATGAAGATGATGCGGTAGTAGAAATTGCAACCGATAAAGTGGATTCAGAAGTTCCTTCGCCTGTATCAGGGATATTAAAGGAGCGATTGTTCGATGAAAACCAAGTGGTTCAGGTAGGCGAGGTGATTGCCCTAATTGAAATAGAAGGCGAGGGCGAAGCGGAAGAAACTGCTGCAACTGCAGCGCCGGAAAGCCCGGCAGAACCTGCCCAAGAAGCCCAACCTGTGGAAGTTGATTTCCAAACAGAAGAAGTAGAAGAAGAGCAAATTCCTGGATTAGATCAGGTGGCCACGGCTCAGTATAGCGAAAAGGCAGAAGCCACGGAGCCTATTCATCAGGGCATCCGTTTCTATTCGCCCCTAGTAAGAAATATTGCACAACACGAAGGTATCAGCCAAAAAGAGTTAGACGCTATTGTGGGAACAGGAGCTGAAGGCCGTGTGACCAAAGAAGATGTGCTCAACTATATCCAAGATCGTAAAGGCTCAGTAGCTAAATCAGAGCCTAGTGCAGTAAAAGAACCAGTGGCAAGTACTCCGGTAGCAGCTAGTCAACCGAGTAAGCCAGCAAGCAGTCCTGCGCAGGTGCTAAGCAGCACTGGCAACGAGGAGATCATCGAAATGGATCGCATGCGTCGCTTAATTGCCGACCATATGGTACATAGTGTGCAAACCTCTCCCCACGTATTCTCTGTTGTAGAAGCCGATGTTACCAATCTAGTAAACTGGCGTAATAAGGTTAAAGACAGCTATAAGAAACGCGAAGGTGAGAATATCACATTCACCCCTTTGATTATCGAAGCGATTGGAAAAGCCATCAAAGACTTTCCCATGGTAAATGTATCTGTAGATGGTTATAACATCATCCGCAAAAAGAATATCAATGTGGGCATGGCCGCAGCTCTTCCTTCCGGAAACCTCATTGTTCCTGTGATTAAGAATGTAGATCAGTTGAGCTTAGTAGGCATCAGCCGTGCTGTAAATGACCTTGCTGTTCGATCAAGAGCCAACAAGCTTAAACCAGACGATACCCAAGGTGGCACTTTCACCTTTACCAATATTGGAGCTTTCGGCAATATCTTCGGAATGCCGATTATCAATCAGCCACAGGCTGCAATATTAGCTGTAGGAACCATCAAAAAGAAACCTGCTGTATTGGAAACAGAACATGGCGATGTAATTGCTATCCGCCATATGATGTATATCTCTATGTCTTATGACCATCGTGTTATCGATGGCGCCCTAGGAGGATCCTTTATCCGACGCGTAGCCGATTACCTAGAGAACTGGGACGCGGAAAGGGTTGTGTAAATTAGATATGAGATATGAGATGTGAGAGCTACAACCCGCTTTGTCATCATTTTATCATCGCTCAGGATGACACAGCTCACGATGACAGAGCGGACGAAATTGACACACTTCGCTCTCATATCTCACATCTCACATCTCCAGTCTAAAATCAAATCTGATATTTCTTTTTAATATGTCTATACCTAAAGAACAACAGGATAGAAGATGTTAAGAGACCTAGCGTTAAACCATACCATATACCCTGCACGCCGATGCTGGTTTTGACTCCCAGGTAATAAGCAGTTGGTAGTCCGACTACCCAATAGGCAAAGAAGGTAATCAGGGTTGGGATATTAACATCGCCCATGCCGCGCAGGATACCCAATCCTACTACTTGCGTTCCATCAAATAATTGGAACATGCCGGCAATAATCAATAAGTGTGCTGCTAGCGCAATTACGGCGGTATCTTTCGAGATCAGGACCGGTAAGTACTGGTTGAATACAGCGAAGATAATCGCGCAGATTATCATGAATAGCAAAACCAGGTGATAGGATACCGTAGCAAACTTTTCCAAGCGGAAGTAGTTCTTGTTGCCGAAGCTATTTCCTACCTTAATGGTTGCTGCGGAAGCAATCCCGCTGGCCATCATGTAGGTCATGGCGGCAAGGGTTATCGCCGTTTGGTGAGCTGCCTGTTCCAGGGCGCCGATCTTTCCGGCAATCAATGCTGCACCGGCAAAGGCACCAATCTCAAAAACATATTGCATAGCAACCGGAGCACCAATACGTAGAATCTTTTTTAACCGTTCTGTATCGATAAAGCGAATGGAGAAATGCGATATATACCGTTTAAAATTGCTTGATTTTAAAACATACCAAGCCATCACCAGCATCATTAGGATACGATCGATCAAGGTGGCAATCCCCACACCACTTACGCCCATAGGCTTGATGCCGAACATACCTTTCACTAAAATAATGGCCAATACCACGTTTAAGACGTTTCCCCAGATGGTAATGTTCATCGCTTGTTTAGTAAATCCTAACCCTTCGGCAAACTGCTTGAAGGTATTGAACAACATCAGGGGCAGAATGGATAAGCTTAAAATAAGCAAATAAGGTTTGGCGGTTTCAACTACACGCGGATCTTGATCAGCATGTTGCATGGTATACATGGATCCGAAGTACACGAGTAGAAAGAGTAGGATTCCCGAAATAAGATTCAACCAGAAGCTGTTCGAAAGCAATTTAGCACATTCCTGATAATTGGATCTTCCGTTTTCTTGGGCAATTAAGGGCGTTAAACCGTAGGCTATCCCCAATCCGATAACCAAGACCACCATAAATACCGAGTGCACCAAGGAAACGGCGGCTAAGGAAATAGTGCCGGCAAATTGCCCTACAATAATGGTGTCGGCAGTTTGTACCAGGGTATGTCCTAATTGGGAAATCACCACAGGGCCTGCTAGGGCCATGCTACTTAAGTAATAAATCTTATCGGCTTTGTATTTTCGAAACATGCGTGCTAAAATAATAAGACAGCAAAGGTACGAAGACTTATCTTCTAAAACAGCAGCCCCTTATTAAGAATTTGTTTCGAAAAGTAAATAGCTAATGCATAGGCCTTGCTACCTGCTTACTTCGAGGTTACAAAAATAGCATATGCATTACTTTGGGAGTTGGCATGAGGGCCATTCAGATCCGATGCTTCGCCATTGATCCACAATTTTCCTTTAATGTTGTTTTGTCCGGAACTTTGGAATCCAACGACATACACATCGCCATCATATATCGCAATATCTTTTGCCGCAGCTTCCATGCTGCCATCTGTTAGCTCGGTTAGTGTATTATTTTTCAATAGGACGGCCGAAGGGCGCTGGTTTATATTTACCGCTCCTACGGCATATACATCATTGTTATATACAGCAATTCCATCTAAACGGCCTCTTTTTAATCCATCGGTGAAGGTGGTTAGTTTTCCATTTTTCCATATCCTCGGGCTGTTTAAATCCTGCTCAGCATCCTCGGAGCCTGCCACATATACGTCGTTATTGGCTACAAAAATTGCATTGCCCACGGCACTCTTTGTGGCTTCCAGCGTTTGTGCAACGCCGTTTTTCCATACTTTAGGTATCAGCAAGCTGTTTTTATCCTTAGTTGCTCTGGCCGCTCCAGTGGCATATACATCCTTCCCATGTACAAAGATGGAAAAGATAAACGCATCCGTTTTCCCATCCGACAGTACTTGCGGAACGCCATTTTTCCAAATGCAGGCAATCATCATATCATTGATGCGTTTTCTACCGGCGATATACACATCGGTGCCTGAAACCACCATATCATAGGCCTCAGATAAGTGGCCGGAATTATCTAACAACGATTCTACGCCATCCTTCCACATCTTTCCTTGAAAAGAATTTACGGTACCCAAGTCTTGCCGGCCGGCTGCATACACCGAATTATTAGCCACATAAATGGCCTGTGCATATTCATTTTTAGAACCGTCAGTCAGTTGTTTTACCTGCCCATTTTCCCAAATGCTGGCAGTCCAAGTTTCATTCGGGCCTGCATTCGAAATACCTGCCACATATACCTTGCTGTTTCTTTCTGTGGGGCTGTCCTTATCTTTCTTGCAGCCTAGGGTTAGGGATGCAAGGGAAAGCAACAGGATAGCAAATGGACGGATGTTGATGTTCTTTAGGATGTTCACGGCGATGGTTTAATAAGGTGGAAGGTCAGTTTTCCAGAAGGTTCCCACGGTTCCACTTTCTCTTAAGTCGGCAGGATTAGCCTGTTCCCATTCTGGAATATTCAAATTCAATTCTTTATTAACTTCTTTTAATTTATTTAACACTCTCGTTGTATCGGAGTCTACTAGGGGAATTGTAGCCTCCATCACAAGCTGACCTTGTTGGTAGAAGCCCAACAAATAACTTCTATTACCCGTTCCTGCCCAGTAGATGGCTGTTTTATAACGATTGTTCTTACTGGCAACCTTGGTTTCGTACAGATTGGCTACATGAAAGATCTCCATGGCATTTTCTTCGAAAAAGGGATTCCCAGATTCTGAATAGAAGTTGTTCAAGAAAACTTCGTCCTTTTTGTGCAGCAGCATGGCGTGCAAGAAAAGCTCGCCCCAAGCTGGATCTTGATAGATAACGGTTTCTTGTTTATATACCACGGTATCTAGGTGGCTGCTGTGTAAAGGCACTATTCTGCCTTGACCCTGATAATATTGCCCTAAAAACGGAAAGAGCGATGTGATATTGGTGATTTTATCTTTTTGGCTAAGCTCATTGGTAAATGGTGCTTTTCGAAGCCATTTCTCCAGGTTCTTTCCAGTAATGTTGGCAACGTCCTTATCCCAGTTGAAATTACCGCCACAGCCAACAAGGAGGAAAAGAGGGATCAGGAAAAAGGAAGCAAGTAGAGTCGAGGTTGAAGTTTTGTTCTGCATTTAATTAAATTACTTTACATGTCTATAAATACCTAAACGGATAGTATAACGCTATATTTTTAATCGTAACGGTTAATGATAACCTTGGCTAATTTTTCTTGCTGAGTTAAAGATTGTTGATCTTTGGTCAAGCGGGTCCACGGCCATACTGCCTGCGCTTGATTCGCAAAACGGGAAGAATTACCGATGGTGAAATCGCTTCACCTGTAATAGATTAACAATAATTGCGCCAATATGCCCTTAGTTGCATTCGCCATTTCCAATTCACCTGAGCAAAATGCGAATCGGTAGATATAACCTTACATTAATCAGGGGTATCAATAAATTGAATTTTAATTAAGCCGCTTTTATTTCTTTTCCGATCGCTGTTTTTACCTATCGATTAATGTCGAATTAAGATGAACGCTCTTGCAAACATTTCATCTTAAGTACGATAACAAGATCCAATGCCCCCAGATTTTGTTTCGAAATAATTACAGGAAAATATTGACCAAAAAGAATAATAGACTTAACTTAGCTTTCCATAAAAATTAAAAATAGAGATGAATTTAGCGTTTTTGAACATAGGCACCCAGGAGATGATGTTGATTATATTGGTGGCCTTGTTGCTATTCGGCGGTAAGAAATTGCCGGAACTTGCGAGAGGATTAGGAAGAGGGATTCGGGAGTTTAAAGATGCTTCGGAAGGGATAAAGAGAGAGATTTCAGATCAGATCAATAACTTCGAGAAGGAAATCGATGATATCAAAACCGATATCGAGAAAGAACCGGAAACAAGCTATGCCCAACAAGATACCCCTGTTAGCACCGAGCAGGAGGATACTCAAACCACAGAAGATGGCGATCAGGAGCTTGCTGCCAAAGAGAAGAAAGCACCGCAATTTACTGCGCCTGCTGGAACCTACGAGCACCAGCCTTATCAGACCCCAACTCAAGATGATTATTACAGCTATGGCTATAACGATCATTTTGCAAACAATGAACAAGAAGAAAGTCCAGCAGCGCAAGCTAATGAGGCGACAGAAGAGGGAACTCCATCCCCAGATGCACAGCCTACGAAAGAGGACGATACTAAAAATGCCTAAAAAATTAGTTTAATATATGTCAGAGCTGTTGAACTCCTTCAACAGCTTTATTTTTTATTTTGAATTTTATGATGACATCACACGAAATTATCGTTTCGCAGGAGCTGTCGCTAACTGAAAAACAGGTGCGAACAACCCTTGCGTTATTGGATGAGGGAGCAACCGTTCCATTTATTTCTCGTTACAGAAAGGAAATGACCGGAAGCTTAGATGAAGTACAGATTACCGCTATTCGTGATAGGGTACAGCAGCTTCGCGATTTAGATAAACGCAAAGAGGCTGTATTGAAGTCCATCAACGATCAAGGGAAATTAACGCCTGAATTAGAACAGCAGGTGTTAGCGGCCGAAACCATGGCCATTTTGGAGGATATTTACCTTCCATACAAGCCGAAGCGTAAAACTCGCGCGTCAGTAGCCCGTGAAAAAGGATTAGCACCTCTAGCCGAGCTGATCTTGTTACAAAACCAAACGGATCTTGCTGCATCAGCGGAAGCCTATATCGATGCCGAAAAGGGCGTGCAAACTGTAGAGGAAGCCTTAGCTGGCGCTCGTGATATTATTGCCGAGCAAATTGCTGAAGATGCTGATGTACGTGCGAATACACGTAAAACCTTTTTAAACAAAGGGCAATTTGTATCGCGCGTGGTACCGGGCAAAGAGGAAGCTGCTTTGAAGTTTAAAGATTACTACGAATGGTCAGAATCCCTAAAAGATGCGCCTTCGCATCGGGTATTGGCCATGCGCCGTGGCGAAAAAGAAGAATTGCTGTACCTGGATATCGATGTGCAGGAAGAGGATGTATTGCCGGCTATTGCAAAGCAATTTGTGAAGGGCAATAATGAGGCTTCTAAACAAGTAGAATTAGCGGTAATGGATGGTTATAAGCGTTTGTTGAAGCCATCGATGGAAACAGAAATCCGTGTGTTAACACGTCAGAAGGCCGATGAGGAAGCCATTAAAGTATTTGCTGACAATGTGCGGCAATTGTTATTGGCGGCTCCGCTTGGGCAGAAAAGACTATTAGCCTTAGATCCTGGATTCCGTACCGGCTGTAAAACCGTTGTATTAGACGCGCAGGGCAATCTTTTAGAAAATACAGCAGTATATCCGCATAATGGGGCAAACGCTTCCTTGGAGGCAGAAAAGACCATTAAACACCTAATTGCGAAGCATGATGTTGAAGCCATTGCCATTGGTAACGGAACGGCGGGTCGCGAAACAGAAGACTTCGTCCGCAAGATGAAGCTTTCTAATGTCCTTATTGTGATGGTGAATGAGAGTGGGGCGTCCATTTATTCAGCCTCAGAAACGGCACGTGAGGAATTCCCAGACCAGGATGTTACCGTTCGTGGGGCAGTTTCCATCGGCCGTCGGTTAATGGATCCACTCGCTGAATTGGTGAAAATCGATCCCAAATCCATTGGCGTTGGTCAATACCAGCACGATGTCGATCAAACGAAATTGCAATCGGCCTTAGATGATACCGTGATGTCCTGTGTGAATGCGGTGGGCGTGGAGCTTAATACAGCTTCCAAGCAAATCTTAGCCTATATTTCCGGATTAGGGCCATCCCTGGCGCAACAAATTGTGAACTACCGCAAGGAAAACGGGCCTTTTAAATCGCGCCGTGAGTTGAAGAAGGTACCTCGGTTGGGCGAAAAGGCCTTCGAACAAGCGGCAGGATTCTTACGTATCCGCCATGCCGAGCATCCACTCGATGCATCGGGGGTACACCCGGAGCGCTACGCCTTGGTAGAGCAGATGGCCAAAGACCTGTCTGTTTCCATCCCGGAATTAATGAAGGATGAACAGCTACGCAAGCGTATCGATTTAAAGAAATACATGACTGATGAGGTGGGTTTGCCGACCTTAAACGATATTTTACTCGAGTTAGCGAAACCAGGACTCGATCCGCGGGAGCAGTTCGAAGCCTTCTCCTTCACCGAAGGGGTCAACAGTGTGTCCGACCTTCGTGTTGGCATGAAGTTGCCAGGGATTGTCACCAACATCACCAACTTTGGTGCCTTTGTCGATATCGGCGTGCATCAAGATGGCTTAGTACACTTAAGTCAATTGGCCAACCATTTTGTAAGCGATCCGCATGAGGTGGTGAAAGTGCAACAGCAGGTCATGGTGACCGTGACGGAAGTTGACGAAAAAAGAAACCGCATTAGCTTAACCATGAAAACCGAAGAGAAGGGACCACGTAAGCGCAGTGAAAAACGCGAAACGCGCGATACACGTGATACGCGCCAGCCGGAAACCGATATGGCCAGCAAATTGGCTGCATTGGCGAGTAAGTTTGGGAGGTAGGTTGTCTGAGTACTTCGTCCTAGTACTTAGTATTGAGTATTTAGTAGTTAGACCATAGTTTGAGTATTTAGTATTAAGTATTTAGTATTTAGTATTGAGTATTTAGTAGTTAGACCATAGTTTGAGTATTTAGTATTAAGTATTTAGACCTTGGTCTGAGTAGTTAGATTGAGTACTTAGTATTGCGTATTTAGTTTTAGACCTTTAGGTATTTAGTTTTAGACCTTTGGGTATTTAGGGCTATTTGTGCTGCTTATTGATACTAGGATAATTACTAAAATAGAGAAACATTCAGGGAAGGGAAGAAAGGGCCGGGTTGAGCCGGGTTTTCTTCTTTTTCCTGAATTTTGTTTTTTAGGGCAATCTGGGAATAAAGGCTTTATTTTTTAAAGCGGTTTCTTGGTTTTTTATTGCTCTTGGCCGTTTGAAAGAAGTTCAGAATAAGCCCTAATACAAGGCCGGCAATCAAGATAGTGTACCAAGCGTATCCGAATCCAATGATTTTATTGAATAAAAAGGCAACCAAAAAGAAGATACTGGCTACCGTGATGATAAATGCTATTGATTTTTTGCTCATGGTAATTTGTTGGTTTGCTGAAATATAGCAAAAAATATGCACTAATAAAAAACCCGACAACGAGGTCGGGTTTATCTATTATTTTTTTGATTGCTTACATGGCTTCAGCCACTACTTCTTCCACTTCGGGAACCATGCGTTTCAATAGGCCTTCAATACCTGCTTTCAACGTAATGGTAGAAGATGGACAACCCGAGCAAGAACCTCTTAATTCTACGGTTACTGTGCCTTTGTCAAAGGATTTGTAGGCAATAGCACCTCCGTCTTGTTCTACGGCAGGGCGCACATAGTCGTGTAATACTTGTTGGATTTTAACTTCCACATCGGAGCCTTCAAATACCACATCTTCCGAGTGTTCTTCTGGTTTTACCGCAAGCTCAGATTCTACAGCGCCTTTTACAAACTCTTTCAATAAAGGCTCGATGTCAGACCATGCTGCATCATCTGTCTTAGTTACCGTAACGAAATTACTCGCAAAGAAAACGCCGTTCACAAAGTTGAACTTGAAAAGCTCTCTTGCAAAGGCAGACTCCTGCGCTTTCTCACGGTCTGGATAATCTAAGCTGCCATTTATCAAAAGCTTGTTCACCAAGAACTTCATCGTTGCTGGGTTTGGTGTGCTTTCGGTATATACGTTAATTGTTGCCATATGTTAAAATCAGTCTAAATTATTGCACAAATATAAATCTTTATCCCTATTGACGCGTCATTACTGCGTAAAAGCTTATAATGGAACGCCGGTGTAATTGCTTGGCGAAATGGCCTTGATCTCCTGCTTGATTTCATCCGATACATTCAGCTGATCCACAAACACTGCAATGGTTTCTTGGGTCACTTGGGTATTCGTACGGGTAAGGTCTTTTAAAGCCTCATACGGCTTCGGATAGCCCTCACGACGTAGGATGGTTTGAATGGCTTCGGCCACCACCGCCCAGTTGTTTTCCAAGTCCTCCTGGAAGGCTGATTCGTTTAATATCAATTTACGTAATCCGCGAAGGGTGGATTTGATGGCGATGAGGGTATGCGCCATAGGCACGCCAATATTACGCAATACCGTCGAGTCGGTTAAGTCGCGTTGTAAACGCGAGATTGGTAACTTGGCGGCTAAATGCTCGAATACAGCATTGGCTAAGCCTAGGTTTCCTTCTGCATTTTCAAAATCAATCGGATTTACCTTATGCGGCATGGCCGAGGAACCAATTTGGCCGGCCGTAATTTTCTGCTTAAAGTAATCCATGGAAATATAAGTCCAAATATCACGACAAAGGTCAATAATAATGTTGTTGATGCGTTTTAAGGCATCGCAGCTTGCTGCAAAATTATCGTAATGCTCAATTTGCGTGGTCGTTTGAGAGCGGCTTAAGCCCAATTGCTCATTCACAAACTTATTGCCAAAGGCTACCCAGTCGTTGCTCGGGTAGGCCACATGGTGGGCGTTGAAGTTTCCTGTTGCTCCGCCAAACTTCGCCGAGAAAGGCACTTGCGCCAAGAGCTCCAATTGTTTTTCGATACGCTCGATAAACACTTTGAATTCCTTGCCCAATTTGGTTGGAGAAGCCGGTTGCCCGTGCGTGCGCGCCAGCATCGGTACCTCTTTCCATTCGTTGGACAGGTTGGTTAATTCGCCCACTAATTCTTGAATTGCAGGCGTATATACGTTGGTTAAGGCCTCTTTCCACGATAATGGAATGGCGGTATTGTTAATATCTTGAGAGGTTAAACCGAAGTGGATAAATTCCAAGGAATCGGTTAGTCCTAATTTTTCAAATTCATTCTTTAAGAAGTATTCCACGGCTTTTACATCGTGGTTGGTTACTTTCTCGGTATCTTTTATCCATTGGGCATCTGCTTCGCTAAAGTTGCGGTAGATCGCGCGTAATTTATCGTTCAAGCTACCATCAAAATGGGCCAATTGCTGAATTCCCGATTCCGATAGAGCGATAAAGTATTCCACTTCAACCAATACTCGGTATTTTATCAGGGCAAACTCGGAGAAGTAATTCGCTAAATCTTTCGTGCTATTGTAGTATCTACCGTCAATAGGGGTTACGGCCGTTAAGGATGATAATGTCATGCTGTATAATCTTTAGTGAGGCAAAAATAAGAAATTCAATGCCCTGTCGCAAACCCAGGGTCATAAAACAACAAAAGCCCGTTTCTAAAACGGGCTCTTGATGTATTTTTTAATGAAGTTCGGATTATTGAACGTTTTTCAAAGAATCAGCGATAGAATCACCAGTTGCACGTACTGAATCAGCAACGTTTTCTAATGAATCAGCGATGTTCTCAGTAGTAGAATCGATAGCAGCAGCAGTAGAGTCAGCAGCAGCTTCAGTTTTAGTTTCAGCGTTGTTACAAGATGCAACTGCTACAGTTAAAGCTAATCCTAAGAATCCGAATTTGAATAAATTTTTCATTTTTTTAATTTTCTATTTAGTTGAAACAAATTTGTTTATTTAATCTTTAATACCCGTAACCTATAAAAGGTAACCCAAAAAATAACTTTATTTTAAATTTTTATTAAACCTCCTGTGTTTCAGTTGTTTAATTTTAGTTATTTGCTTTGAGCAGCGCAAATATACTACTGTTTTGTTGATTTGCAACAATAAAAAACATTTTTTATTATATTTCTGTTAAATTCTTAAACGAAGACTATGTTAGATAAGATAAAGAACATCCTAAAGCTCATTAAATCAGTGGATATGGCGCAATTGGAGAAGATTTCAAAAAAAGTAGATTTAGCGGAAGTTTTAGGCGCTGTATCAAAAATGGACGAAAATCAGCTGAAAATGGCAATGAAAATGCTGACCGGCAGCAAGAAAAAAAAGGATCCCCCAGCTATTAATGCCGATTTTTATGACGTTTCTGCCAAGCTTTCCCCCGAAGATCGGGCCCTGCAAATGAAAGTACGCGCCTTTTTGGAGGCCGAAATAAAACCCCTGGTCAATAATTATTGGCTGCACGATGAATTTCCCTTCGAAATTATTCCCAAGCTGGCCGAGCTGAATGTATGTGGTTATGTATATGAAGGCTATGGCTGTGCCGGCGGAACATCTTTAATGGATGGAATTATTGCCAGCGAATTCGGCCGTATCGATCCTTCCATCGCTACCTTCTTGGGCGTGCAAAGCGGCTTGGCCATGGGCTCCATTTATATGTGTGGCTCGGATGCCCAAAAGCAGGAATGGCTGCCTGCCATGCAACAGCTGAAGAAGATTGGGGCCTTTGGCCTTACGGAACCTTTGGTAGGATCAGGAACTGCCGGCGGACTGACGACCACCTGCAAACGCGAAGGCGATAAGTGGGTGCTGAACGGACAGAAAAAATGGATCGGTAACTCTACTTTTTCTGATATTACTATTATCTGGGCGCGCGACCTTGACGATCAGCAGGTGAAAGGCTTTATCGTTCGTAAGGAAAACCCGGGCTTTGCCGTCGAAAAAATAAAAGGAAAGATGGCCTTGCGCATTGTTCAAAACGGCTTAATTACCCTAACCAACTGTGAAGTGCCGGAGGCGGATCGCTTGCCAAATGCCAACAGCTTTAAAGATACAGCCAAGGTATTGCAAATGACCCGTGCCGGCGTTGCCTGGATGGCCGTAGGCTGTGCTCGTGGGGCCTATGAGAATGCTCTGGAATATACCCTGCAACGCGAGCAGTTCGGAAAACCCATCGCTTCCTTCCAGCTGATCCAGAATCACCTGGTGGAAATGCTATCCAACCTCACAGCCATGCAGACCCTCGTATTCCGCCTTTCGGAATTGCAAGACGATGATAAACTTAAAGACGAACACGCTTCTCTCGCTAAGGTATTCTGTACCTTACGAACCCGCGATATCGTATCCCGCGCCCGCGAGGTGATGGGCGGAAACGGCATCCTTTTGGAATATAATGTCGCCCGCTTCCTCGCCGACGCCGAAGCCATCTACTCCTACGAAGGAACCAAAGAAATTAACTCCCTGATTGTAGGAAGAAGCATAACGGGGTATAGTGCGTTTGTGTAGGAGATATGAGATATGAGATTTGAGATGTGAGAGTAGGGGTGTTAGTATTTAGTATTTAGACGTGTTGTCATCGTTTTGTCATGGCTTTGTCATGGCTTTGTCATGGTGAGCGGAGTCGAACCACGAACGACTGGTACGTCAATGCAATCAATTATGTGAATAACATGTTTACTATAAGTGTCTTGATCAAGCATGTCGTTGGTCGTTTTCTAATGAAAACTACTTGATATTAAAGTAACTAGATATAACATCGCTCTTAAAAGCGCCTACTCAGGCGCTTTTTTCATGCTTTCATTACCTTTTTCTCTCCCCTTACCTTCCCCTTTGCAAAGGGCTTATATACGGGTTTGAAAGGGGAGTGAAAGGGGAGAGCAATGGGGTTAAACCAAAGCAGTCTATAGCAAATCACCCACCCTCTCCAAACAATAGCAAACAAGCCCGAGGGGTTTCCCTCGGGCTTGCTTATTCTTTCTTACAAGTATGGCTTGCTTAGTTTTTGTTTTTATTCTGCTGTGCAGCTTGTTGTGCACGCATCATTTCTTCCATTTTCTTCTGGAAAGAGTTTTTCTTTTCCGATTGCGGTTGTTTTTTCTTCTCTTCAATTTTCGCAAGGATGGTGTCATCATCAATAAATTGACGGATGATAAATTGCGTTAAGAAGGTTAAGATCGCCGATAGGAAGTAGTAGTAGTTCAAACCTGCAGGGAAGCTGTTCAACACAAAGAAGAATACCAATGGCATAATGTAGCCGATGTATTTCATCTGGTTGTTGGCTGCGCCTGACGTGGCGTTGTTATACCAGGTTGTCAACAGGGTGGTCAAGGTCATCAAGATACACATAAAGGAAATGTGATCTACACCGAAGATTGGTGCGAAGGTGATTGGCGCATCGTATGTCGACAAGTCTTTTACCCATAGGAAGCTTTCTCCACGCAGCTCGAACAAGTTCGGGAAGAAGAAGAAGAAGGCAAGGGTAAATGGCATTTGCAATAATAAAGGTAAACATCCGCCCAGTGGATTCACACCGGCTTGCTTGTAAAGCTTCATTTGCTCCTGCTGCAATAGCATGGCATTGTCTTCACCTACCTTCTCTTTAATGGCATCTAATTGCGGTTTTAACACGCGCATTTTCGCCATCGATTGGTAAGATTTGAAGGTTAATGGGAACATGATTAATTTTAAGAATAGGGTTAAAATTAATATCACGATACCATAGTTCATATTGAAACCATCTAAGAAATCGAAGATCGGCACGGTGATGAATTTGTTGATCCATCCCATTGGTCCCCATCCCATATTGATGATTTTATTGAAGTCGTTTCCTTCTGCTTTTAGGGTTTTGTATTTGTTAGGGCCGAAGAAAAAGCTAAAACCATAGTTGTTTTCTTTTTGTCCGGTATAGGCTAACTCTGCTTTGGTTTGGTAAAACTTCACCAAGCTATCTTGTGTAGCCACCGTTGAAGCCAGGTTGCTGTTGCTAAAGCCTTCTTTGCTGGTTAACACAATCGAGAAGAAGTGTTGCTTGTAGGCAATCCAAGAAAGTTTCTCTTCCACGGTTTCTTTCTCGTCGCTGGTTTCCGAAAGGTGATCTACATTGCCTTCGGTGTCGCGGTAGAAGATGGCCGACTTCTCACGTTCCGACTTAATGTTACGCTCTTTTTGCGAGAGGCTGGTTTCCCAGTCTAACAATAAGCTTTTGTTCTTCACATCAATCAGGTCGTTTAACCCTACCGTGCGGATGTCTAATTTTAAGTTATAGTCATTTCCCGCTAAGCTGTAGATATAATCGATATATTGTTCAGGGCTATAGCTTAAGCGTAAAGTCACCGATTTAGCATCGCTGCCCGCTACGGTAAAGCCTTCACCTTGCGGTTGGAAGTATAGGTCGTTGGTTTGAACCGCTTTGCCGGGAATGTTAAATTCTAATCCGAAACGGTTTTGGTCGCCATCAAATAACACCAATTTAGAACCGTCGAAGTTTGTTTCTTCTTTTAGTTCTACGGTTTTAACGCGTCCACCTTTGGTACTGATTTTTACGGCTATACGTTCGTTTTCTAAGCTGATCAACTGCTCTGTGCCAAATGATGCTGCGCCGAAAGGTTGTTTTAAGGCTGCAGAATCAACAACAGGGCTTGCTTGTGCGATGGTTTTGCTGCTGTCTGTCGGCAAAACTACCCCGTCTTTCACTCTTTTTAAGGAGTCTTGAAGCTGTTGTTCTTTTTTGATCTCATCCTGAGAAGGCTTCATGAGGTAGAAGGAGCCCGCCAGAATGGCAAAGATTAAGATGAATCCTAATAGGTTGTTTCTATCCATTGTTTATTTTTTACTGTATTGTCGCTTGGTAAAGTACTACTTAGATTTTTTGTGTGCTAACGAAGCGGCTACAAAGCTAACAAAAAGTGGGTGAGGATTTACCACTGTTGACTTTAATTCTGGGTGAAATTGCCCAGCCACGAAGAATGGGTGATCTTTTAATTCTACAATTTCAACTAATCCGGTCTCCGGATTCACGCCTGAGGCAATCATACCGGCCTTTTCATAGTCTTTTAAGTAGGCGTTATTGAATTCGTAACGATGACGATGTCTTTCAGAAATTTTACTTTTCCCGTAGATTGCGTAGGCTTTTGTGCCCTTTTTAATTTCACAATCGTAGGCGCCTAAGCGCATGGTACCACCCATGTTGGTGATGTTTTTCTGCTCTTCCATCAAGTTGATAACCGGATGAGGGGTGTTTTCATCCATTTCAAAACTATTGGCTCCTTTTAGGCCCAATACGTTTCTACCAAACTCGATTACGGAACATTGCATTCCTAAACAGATACCAAAGAATGGAATTTTATGCTCACGTACGAATTTAATGGTGCTTAGTTTACCATCTAATCCGCGTTCGCCAAAGCCTGGAGCAACTAATACGCCGTCTAAGCCTTTCAGTTTCTCTGCTACGTTTTCATCGTTTACACTTTCCGCAGCAATATATTGCACCTTCACTTTGGTTTCATTGCTGGAACCGGCATGAATGAAGGCTTCGGAAATGGACTTATACGCATCTGGCAATTCCACATATTTACCCACCAAACCTATGTTTACTTCGTTGGTTGGGTTTTTTAGGCGGCCTAAGAAGGCTTTCCAGTTTTCTAAATCGGGTTCGGCCTTGGTTGAAAGTTTTAATTTTGCTAAGACTGTTTTATCCAATTGCTCTCTCAACATATTCAACGGTACATCATAGATGGTAGGGGCGTCAATAGACTCGACTACCGCATTGATGTTTACATTGCAGAATAAGGCTAGCTTCTTGCGAATGTCGTTGTTTAATTTGTGTTCGGTTCTACAAACTAAAATATCCGGCTGTACACCGTATTCCAATAAGGTTTTTACCGAGTGTTGTGTAGGTTTTGTTTTTAGTTCACCTGCGGCTGCTAAGTAAGGAACTAAGGTTAAGTGAATTACTAAGGAATCGTTGTTTCCCAACTCCCAACGTAACTGACGCACGGATTCAATAAATGGTAAGGACTCGATGTCGCCCACGGTTCCACCTAATTCGGTAATGACGATGTCGTATTTGCCGGTTTGTCCTAACATTAACATGCGACGTTTAATTTCATCGGTAATGTGTGGTACTACTTGAACGGTTTTTCCTAAGTAGGCACCTGCCCGCTCTTGCTCGATAACATGGCTGTAGATACGGCCGGTTGTTACGTTATTTGCCTGCGAGGTAGGTACGTTCAGAAAACGTTCGTAGTGACCTAAGTCCAAGTCGGTTTCTGCCCCATCTTCTGTCACATAGCATTCGCCATGTTCATATGGGTTCAGTGTTCCTGGATCGATATTGATGTACGGGTCAAACTTTTGGATGGTTACTTTAAAACCGCGTGCCTGAAGAAGTTTAGCAAGGGAAGCAGCAATAATTCCTTTCCCCAACGACGAAGTTACGCCGCCCGTAACAAAGATATATTTAGTCATAGCAATAATGGATTTCTAATATAGGATGAGCTCTTTTTATGGCGTCTCATCTGCTCTATGTACGGGATACAAAGGTACAAAATATTATTCAATACGTTCCAAAAAAATATGCTTTCGCAAAAATGCATGGATTGCTTTGAAGATTAATTTGTTGAGGCTAATCAAGCTGCTTTTTGGCTTTCAAAAGGACGGAAAAATTTCAAACTGTTGGCAGGATGTTTCGAATTTCTGCGTGAATTGGATTAACTTTAATAAAAATAATAGAACATGGACTATAGAAGAATGGGAAAATCGGGATTGCAACTTAGCGTGCTTTCCTTTGGCTCTTGGGTAACTTTTGCCCGACAAACCGATGATTATACCAATGAACGCTTGATGATGCAGGCTTATGATGCGGGTGTTAATTTCTTTGATAATGCGGAGGTGTATTCCGCGGGTTTGTCGGAGGAGATGATGGGGCGTGTGCTGCGCAAGGTGAATTGGGATCGTTCGTCTTATGTGCTGTCCAGTAAGGCCTACTTTGGCTGGAAAGGTGCCGACAAGAAGCCTAACCAGCATGGGCTTAGCCGTAAACATTTGATGGAGGCGTGCCACGAGGCTTTGCAGCGTATGCAAGTGGAGTACCTTGACTTGTATTATTGCCACCGTCCGGATCCCAATGTGCCTATTGCAGAGGTTGTGCGCACCATGAATACGCTGATTCAGCAAGGGAAGATTTTTTATTGGGGAACCTCGGAATGGTCGGCCGCAGAAATTATGGAAGCGCACATGCACGCGAAGGAAATGGGACTTGAAGGGCCGGCTGTAGAGCAACCGGAGTATAATTTGTTCAATCGCCGCCGGGTGGAGGTAGATTATGAGCCGATTTTTAGAAACGTGGGTATGGGTACCACCATTTGGAGCCCTTTGGCATCAGGTATCTTGACCGGGAAATACAATGAAGGTATACCAGATGGCTCGCGCATGTCTTTAGAAGGCTATGAATGGTTGCGCGATAAAGCGGTGGTGAGTGATAAATTGGCGCGCATTCGTGCGCTTGGTGATTTCGCCAAGGAGCTAGGCGTGAGCCTGCCTTGTTTGAGTATTGCCTGGTGTATCAGTAATCCGAATGTGACGACGGCTATTTTAGGGGCGACCAAAGAAAGTCAATTGACCGAGAACTTAAAAGCATTGGAGCTGTTGCCGTTGATGACCGAGGAGGTGAAGGCGCAGATTGATACGATAATGGGTACTAAACCTGTCGTTATCCAAAACTAAGGATGTGGATAGGGCTGGGTACGAAAAAAAGGGCTTTACATAAAGTAAGGCCCTTTTCTTTTCCGAAGAAATATAGTAATTAAACTCTTTTCGATTTGATACGAGCAGCTTTACCAGTAAGTCCGCGTAAATAGAATAATTTCGCACGACGTACTTTACCTACGCTGTTAATGTCAATTTTCTCGATGTTAGGCGAGTTTACAGGGAAAATACGTTCAACACCTACACCGTTAGAGATTTTACGAACGGTAAAAGTTGCGTTAGCACCTTCGCTGTTTAATTGAATTACCACTCCCTGGTATACCTGTACACGCTCTTTATTTCCTTCGCGAATTTTATAATGAACGCTAATGGTATCTCCAGCTTTGAAAGCGGGAATCTCATTTTTCACTACCGCTTGTTCTTCTACAAATTTTACTAAATCCATGATTCTGTGTAATTAAAAACGATTTATATCCTGTAAAAATCGGAATGCAATATTACAGCTTTTATCTGATATAAAAAAATACTTTTTTAAATTTTATCTTCCTCAATTTGAGGTGGGTGCAAAATTAGATATTTCCATTGGTTTTTTGAAATAGAATTTTATATTTTTTTTAATAGGTGTTTGTTTGATTGTAATTTCCATGAAATGAAGGGTTTAGGAAAAATTACAAAAAAACTCTTGACAAGATTGATTTTAGCCGTATATTTGTGCCACACAAAACAAAGGTGATACCTTTTCGGGGTGTAGCGTAGCCCGGTATCGCGCCACATTTGGGATGTGGAGGTCGTAGGTTCGAATCCTGCCACCCCGACAGAAAAGCCACTGAGATTCAGTGGCTTTTTCTATTTATGGCTTTTTGGGAAATAATTTAATCGAAGATTAATGGACGAGCAGGTTCATTATGTGTGTTCAGGTATCGTTATCCAATACCTTTGCTGTCCTTTTAGTTTTTTTTTGTTGCTATCTTCGTACTTTAACGGATCAAGCTGAATTCTTGGGGGGAATAGTAAAAATTTCCTAGCTTAGCATCTTTAAAGCCGAAATCCCTTGCAAGACGCCGAACGTAAATTACTATCCTTATTGATGCCCGAAGGACTTTTAGAATACTTTGAGATTTTAGAAGTAGATCAGGTTGACAATCACCTGCAC
>NZ_WSQA01000020.1 GCF_009768885.1 Sphingobacterium humi | reverse complement strand
AGCAGAATCGTTTAATGCTAAGATAAAGGCGTTCAGAAGTCAGTTCAGAGGTGTAGGAGATGTCAACTTTTTCTTATTTAGATTGACCAAATTATTTGCTTAGTCCACAGGTTTTGAAACTGATCCTTGGTTTTCCAAAAATGTTGGCCTTTGCAAAAGAGGGTGTTTACAAGTTTTTGGCAACAAAAAAAGGACTGATAATTACCAGTCCTTTTTATTAGGAGTGTTGCCCGACCAGGATTCGAACCTAGACAAACAGAACCAAAATCTGTCGTACTACCTTTATACTATCGGGCAATCTTTCAATGTTGTCGTAAGGACGTTTCCCTTTTGACGATGCAAATATACGTCGACTTTTCTATTTTGCAAATAATATAACGCTATTTTTTTTAGATATACTGATTTTCAATCACATATTTTTTGTGTCTAATCGTTCCCAAGGGAGATTCCGAGAAATATGGGCTAAAATTATCGGTTTATTTAGAAACTCTTTGTTTGAATGTAGCAAGGAATCCTTATTTTCGAAGCAGAATTTTTGAAAACCTTATCTTTTAGTATGAACTATACGAAAATAAATAATCTGTTGGGATGGGCCTGTGGTATTCTGGCGACCTTGGTTTATATCATGACGGCAGAGAAAACCACGAGCTGGTGGGATACGGGCGAGTTTATTGCTTCGGCCTACAAAATGCAGATTGTTCACCAGCCGGGCGCTCCTTTATTTCTGATGGTGCAAAACATCTTCTCCAACCTGGCGATGGGCGATAAAACGCAGATTGCTTATTGGATGAATATCGGTTCTGCCGTGAGTAGCGGGATGACGATTTTATTTTTATTCTGGACAATTACGGCCTTAGCACGGAAAGCCTACGTGAAATATTCGCGGACGGCTGAAGTTTCCGATGCGGCCTTAATCAATATTATGGGTGCCGGTGTGGTGGGTGCTTTGGCTTATGCCTTTTCAGATACGTTCTGGTTCTCCGCCGTTGAATCTGAGGTATATGCCATGTCTTCCCTTTGTACGGCCGTTGTTTTTTGGGCCATATTAAAATGGGAGGTACGGGCCGATGAGCCGGGTGCCGATCGTTGGTTATTGCTGATTGCCTATGTAATGGGATTATCCATTGGTGTTCACTTATTGAACTTATTGGTTATTCCGGCGATTGCCTTGGTGATCTATTTCCGTAGAAACGAGAAAACAACCTCTGCCGGAGCTATTAAAGCTTTATTAATCGGGGTTGTGGTGTTGGCATTCGTATTATGGGGAGTTATTCAATACCTGATTAAATTTGCCGCCTACTTTGATTTGTTCTTCGTGAACAGCCTAGGTTTAGGATTTGGAACGGGGGTAACCTTCTTTGCCTTATTGGTATTGGGTGGTTTGTGTTTCGGACTGTGGTATTCCTACAAGAAGGTGAAGCCTACCTTAAACATTGCGCTATTGGGTATTGCCTTTGTTATTTTCGGTTATAGTTCTTTTTCGATGATTCTGATTCGTGCTAAAGCGAATCCTACCTTGAATAACAGTGATCCGGACAATGCCTTTTCCTTTTTAAGTTACTTAAACCGGGAGCAATATGGTGATGAGCCTTTGATTAAAGGACGTTACTTTGATGCGAAGCCGACCGATATTTTTGAAACCGGCAATGTATACCGTAAAGACGGGGAGAAATATGTGGTTGCGAAGAAGAAATTCGATTATACGTTTGATCGTACAACCTTATTCCCACGTGTTTATTCCGATAAGCATGAGGGCTTTTATCGGGATTGGTTGAGCTTGGGGGAATCTGAACAACCGGGGATGGGGGATAACTTAAAGTTCTTCTTTACCTACCAGATTGGCCATATGTATGGTCGTTATTTCATGTGGAATTTCGTAGGTCGCCAGAATGATCAGCAAGGTCATGGCTCTTTCACGGAAGGAAACTGGATATCGGGTATTAAGCCCATTGATAATATACGCTTGGGTGGGCAAAATGTGTTGCCAACTAGCGAGAAAGAAAATGCAGCCCGCAACACCTACTTCTTCCTACCGTTAATTTTGGGTATACTAGGGGCCTTATGGCAGTTTAGAAAACAGGAAAAGGATGCAGCGGTTGTGGCGCTCTTGTTTTTCTTTACCGGCTTGGCCATTGTTCTATACCTGAACCAAACGCCATTGCAGCCGCGTGAGCGTGATTATGCCTATGCCGGATCGTTCTATGCCTTCTGTATCTGGATAGGTTTAGGGGCGATTTGGATTGCAGAGAAATTAAGTGGAAAAATAAATGCAAAAAATGCTGCCATCGGTGCCACCGCGGTTTCTGTTTTAGCAGGTCCTGTTTTATTGGCAGGCCAAAACTGGGATGACCATGACCGCTCGGCGAAATTCCTGGCGCGGGATATGGCCAAGAATTACCTAGAATCTTGTGCGCCGAATGCGATCTTATTCAGCTACGGCGATAACGATACGTATCCATTATGGTATGTGCAAGAGGTGGAAGGCTTCCGTACGGATGTGCGGGTGGTTAACTTAAGTTTGTTAAGTGCCGATTGGTATATGAAGCAAATGATGCATAAGGTAAATGATGCCGATGCTTTACCGATCAATATCGATCCGGAGAAAATTAAAGATGGTGTTCGTGATGTGATCTACTACAACGATTTCCAGATTCCGGAGCATATCGAAGTAAAAACCTTATTGGATATTATGTTATCCGATAATCAACAAAATAAAGTGCAGTTGCAAAGCGGCGATTGGGCCAACGTATTGCCGACTAAGAAAATGCAATATACGGTGGATAAAAATGCCGTAATTGCGAATAAAGTAGTGCCAAAAGAATGGGAAGATGCGATTGTAGATACCATGAAATGGAACTACAGCATGGGCATTGTTTCACGTGCTGAATTGTCGATCCTGGCGATATTAGCCAATAACAATTGGAAGCGCCCGATTTACTTTACAACGACTACACCCGATGAAAACATGATCGGCTTGAATAAGTACATGGTTTCTGAAGGTTTTGCGATGCGTTTGATGCCTGTGGCCTTGGCCGCAGATTCTACCGCCGATAATGCGCCTATTTCAGATGTGGAAGGTACTTACAACAATATCGTGAATAAATTCCAATGGGGTAATATTGGTAACTCTTCTTATTTAGATCCGGATTCTTACCGTTATATCAGTATGTACGTAGGTTCCCTATATGGAGAAACAGCACAGAACCTATTGATGATGGGCAAGAAAGAGGAAGTGAAGAAATTGGTGTTGAATGCCTACGAGAATATGCCGAAGCGTCCGTACCTGATGTCGGAAGTGTTTAGCTACGCCAGCCTGATCGATGCGATGTATAAAGTGGGGGAAACCCAGAAGGCCAATGAAGTTGCTGCGCGCAATTTGAAGTTCTTACGTGAGAACATGGCTTATTATACCGCTATTGCGGAAAGCAAGCCTAACCTGGAATACCGGAACATGCGCTTTGGGCTAGCCTCCATTCAGAACTACCAACGCGTTTTAACCGATGCCAAGCAGAAAGAATTGCTGGACGAGGTGAACAAAATTTTCGAAACCTATCGACCTTTATTCGAAGGGAATTAAATATTTGATAAAAAGCAGCTTAATCGATAAGCTGCTTTTTTTATGCATGACTTCTAGGGCTGTTGATTACGATTTTTCGAAAAAATGCCTTAAGTTTGCCTAAATAAATCCATACATGAAACAATCGATATTATTAGATGGACCCAAGTTTCAGATCACGCTTAAGCGATTGTCTCAGCAATTAATTGAAAATCATGGCGATTTCAGCAATGCAGTGATCATCGGCATCCAGCCGCGGGGAACTTACCTAGCGAAACGTTTGGTGCAGGAGATTCAAGAGATGAGCGGTGTGGAAGTGCCGATTGGTATTCTTGATATTACCTTCTACCGTGACGATTTCCGCATGAAAGGACACTCGCCACTGCTTGCCAACAGCACCCTGATTGATTTTATTATAGACGACAAGGACGTCATCTTCGTGGATGATGTACTTTGGACCGGTAGAACCATTCGTTCGGCCATGGATGCTATTCAGGCATTCGGTCGTGCCAAGCGCATCGAATTGATGGTTTTAGTCGATCGTCGTTTCTCTAGACAGATTCCTATCCAACCCGATTATATTGGTATTCAGGTCGATTCCATCGACTCGCAAAAAGTTATTGTGAGCTGGAAGGAAGTCGATGATGACGACAGCATCGTATTGATCACCGAAAAAAAATAGTGGTTTTTTATTATTAAAAAATGTCAGCAACCGAACAACTTAGTACCCGCCATCTCTTAGGTATAAAGGATTTAAATAGCAACGATATCCAATTAATCTTGGATACCGCCGCAAACTTTAAAGACGTCTTAAACCGTCCTATCAAAAAGGTGCCATCCTTACGTGATATCACCATTGCCAATGTGTTTTTCGAAAACTCCACCCGGACCCGCTTATCGTTCGAACTTGCTGAAAAGCGCTTGTCGGCCGATATTATCAATTTTTCGGCTTCTTCTTCTTCGGTAAGTAAAGGGGAAACCTTGATTGATACGGTGAACAATATTTTGGCCATGAAAGTGGATATGATTGTGATGCGCCATCCATATGCTGGTGCCGGTGTGTTTTTGAGTAAGCATGTAGATGCGCAGATCGTTAATGCAGGCGATGGAGCACATGAGCACCCTACGCAGGCTTTACTGGATTCATTCTCGATCCGCGAGCGTTTAGGAGAAGTAGCCGGGAAGAAAGTCGCCATTATCGGCGATATCTTACACTCCCGTGTGGCCTTATCGAACATTTTATGTTTACAAAAACAAGGGGCTGAAGTGATGGTCTGCGGGCCGACCACTTTAATACCAAAATATATTACCTCCCTAGGGGTGAAGGTAGAGCATGATTTGCGGAAAGCCTTAAACTGGTGCGATGTGGCGAATATGCTGCGCATTCAGTTAGAGCGTCAAGATATCGCTTATTTCCCATCGCTGCGTGAATATTCCATGCTTTATGGATTAAATAAAGAGATTTTAGATTCCTTAGATAAAGAAATCGTTATTATGCACCCCGGCCCAATCAATAGAGGGGTGGAGATTACCTCGGATGTTGCCGATAGTTCACATTCCATTATTTTGGATCAGGTGGAAAATGGGGTGGCCGTACGGATGGCCGTCTTATATTTACTCGCAGGACAACGGGGGAATTAATGAAAAAATAACAGAAAAAATAAAGGGCCGAGGGAATAAACTTGGCCCTTTCTGCGTTCTTGCAGGAGCCTTCCTTACCCAGCGGGAAGCAGCTGAGCTCGAGGATATTTAAGGGGATGTTAAATATCGTTAAAAAGGCTTGGTTATTAACAGGTGTTAACAACTTTTGAGGAAAACTTACAACTTATCTTTTATTTTCGTAAGTTGAAGATGTTGTATCACTAACTGAGCAGTTTGGTACCATTTTTTATAATTGGAAAGCAATCACAAAAAGGAGTATTCAATCGTATGTATAAAAAAATTTACCAGGTAGGTGTGGCTTTGAGCTTATTGAGTACACCGGCATTGGCGCAGCATTCTGCGTGGCAGGAGGTAAACAAAGCTTATAAAGAAGGCTTAGAATTATTTGAACGCGGCAAGTACAGTTCTGCTTCGCAGCAGTTTGATAAAGTGGAGGAAATCAGAACCAAATCTACGCTGCAATTAGACGAGACGGATGAATTAACCTTATTGAAGGAGAACGTACGGTTCTTCCAAGCGGTTTGTGCGTTAGAATTGGGCGAATCTGATGCAGAAAATAGGTTTTTAAAATATATCCGTGATTATCCGGCAAGTGCCAACTCCAAGGCTGCTTATTTTCAAATAGGTAAATCGTATTACGCAAAGAAAGATTACAACAAAGCCATTGAATGGTTTGAGAAAATCGATAGCAAAAACTTAGCGGGAGCAGAGAATACCGAATACCGTTTTAAATTGGCTTATGCTAAATTTATGACCGGCGATTATGGCGCTGCAAAACCTGTATTCACCGATCTGAAAGATAAATCGGGCCAATACCAAGAGGCTTCCATTTATTACTATGCATACCTAAGCTATTTAGATCAGGAATATAAAACTGCATTGAACGAATTTGAGCGCTTGGAAGGTTCTAAAACCTACGAGAACTCTTACCCTTATTACATCACGGCCTTGTATTTCTTAGACAAGCGTTATGATGATGTTTTGGCTTATGCCTTACCAAAATTGCAAAGCACCAAACAAGAGAGTGAAACGGAGATGTTTCGTATTGTGGCGGCGACCTATTTTATTAAAGGTGATTTAGCAAAATCGAAAGAATACTACGATAAGTTCCAGGCGCAAGACCAAGGGAAAACACAGAATAATCAGGATAGTTACCAAATTGGTTATATCAACTATAAATTAGGAAACTACGATAAAGCAATTCAGGAATTGGAGAAATTGGAAGAACCGGATGCGTACTTCCAAAGTGCCATGATTACCCTGGGTGATTCCTTCTTGAAAACAGGAAATAAGCAGAGCGCTAGAAATGCATTCTTCCGGGCGTCGAAGTTAGACTTCGATCCACAATTGAAGGAAGAGGGTTTATTCAACTACGCGAAGTTATCTTACGACCTGGAGTTCCACCAAGTGGCCCTGGATGCGGTTCAGGAATATATTAAAACCTATCCGAAGTCGCGTCGTAACGAGGAAGCCAAAACCTTGTTGGCCGAGGTGCTTTTGAGTACTAAAAACTACCGTGCGGCAGTTGATGTGCTGGAAGACCTAGACAGAAGAAGTAAGGAAGCGAATGCGGCTTATCAGAAAGTAACGTACTACCGTGGTTTAGAATACTACAACGAGCGTGCATTCGAGAATGCCATCTCGATGTTTATGCGTTCCGAAGCGAACCGCTACGACGAGGAGATTTATGCCTTAGCGACGTATTGGAAAGCGGAAGCCATGTATGAAGTGCGTAAGTATAAGGAAGCTGTTTCCAACTTTAACCGCTTCTTGCAATTGCCGGCAGCCCGTAAAACGGATGTTTACAATTATGCAAACTATGCTTTAGCCTATGCGGCCTTCCGTGCCGATAATTACAGCACGGCAGCAAATTACTTCGAGCGTTTCTTATCGGGTGGTGGTAAAGATGGCATCGACCTGAATACGCGGAACGATGCGATGGCCCGTGCCGCCGATTCGTACTTGGCCATTAAGAACTACAGCAAAGCGGCCAATTACTACGATCGTTTAATTGCTTCCGGTGCGCAGAGTCAGGATTATGCTTTATTCCAAAAAGGTATCCTTTTAGGATTACAGGGTAATAACCAAGCGAAGATTGAGACCTTAAATTCGGTGATGGCGAAATATCCTAAATCGAACTATGCGGATGATGTTGCTTTCGAGGTGCCTTATACCTACTTCTTGATGGGGCAGCATGACCTAGCGATTACAGGTCTGCAGAAAATGGTAGAGCAGTATCCAAGAAGCTCCTATGTGCCTAGAGCCTTAACCACCATTGGTTTAGTGCAATATAACAAAGATGATAATGACGCCGCTTTAGCGACCTTCCAACGCGTGGTAAACCAATACCCGACTACGGATGAAGCTAAACAAGCCTTAGCATCGATTGAGAATATTTACTTAGACAGAGGTGATGCTTCAGGATATATCCGTTATGCAACAAGCACGAATATCGGTGACTTAAGTACAGCAGAACAAGATGCACATGCCTTCTCTGTGGCGCGCACCTTATTTGATCGTGGAAATCACCAAGCTACTGTGGAAGCAGTAAATGCCTACTTCGATAAATTCCCGAAACCTATTCAGGAGAAACACGCACGTTATTTACGGGCGGAGAGTAATGCTGCTTTAGGGAAGGATAAAGAAGCGATGCACGACTTCAACATCATTATGAACGATTGGACCTCGGCTTATACCGAGCGTACCTTGATTTCTGTGGCGAAGCTTCATTTGCGTAATAAAGCGTATAACGAAGCGGTGCAGGTATTGAAGAAATTAGAACTGACGTCAGAATATAAAGAAAACTACGGCTGGGCAGTAAATAATCTATTGGTGAGCTATTTCAATATTGGCGATTATACCGAAACATTGACCTATGCGAATATCATCAAGAAGTACGAGAAAGCTTCTGAAGAGGATATTGCTAGAGCGCACTTGTATGCGGCGAAAGCTTACTTGGCGACCAGCAGAGGTTCGGAAGGCATGAAAGAGCTGAACTTAGCAGCCTTGAAGTCTAAAACAGAAACCGGGGCAGAGGCTCGTTACTTGGTTGCTGAGCAGCAGGTGAAAAATAAAAACTATGATGGGGCGATTAAATCGGCCTTAGATATTTCTGATTCCTTCTCGTCCTACGATTATTGGGTGGCCAAAGGGTTTATCCTGATGGCACAAGCCTACATCGGTAAGAACGATAAGTTCCAAGCGAAATCGACCTTGGAAAGTATTATCGACAACTACGAAAATCAAACCGATGGGGTATTGGATGAGGCGAAAACACTTTTAGAAAAAATTAAATAAGAATAGGAAAAGATGAAGTTGAATACTATCATAAAACAAACTGGACTATTAACTATCTTATTGGCTATGGGTTCACAAGCGTATGCGCAACGTGACACTACCAATCGTCCGGTCACTTTAGATTCTTTTGATATTGTGCGTGACTACCGACCTATTCTTGCTGATGCGGTTAAAATCCGTCGGAGCCCCGACATGTCAAACAAACGTGAATATATGCCCAAGTTGAACTATGGCAATGTTCCGGATAAAAAATTAGATATCAATACCGGATTGAAGGAGTTGAAAATTATGGAAACTCCCTTCTCCAAGATTATTGATCATAATAGCAATTACGTGAAATTAGGCGTCGGTAACTTGGGAACTATCCTAGGGGAAGCTTATTTTGCGGTGGAAGATTACGAGGATATCCGCGTTGGTGGTTTTGTGAAACACTTGAACCAAAAGGGTAGCCTGGATGATCAGAAATTCTCCAGACAAGAAGTTGGGGTGTTTGGTCGTCGTATTTTCCCGATGTTTACAGTGAATGGCTTAATCGGGTATAATGGCTACGGAACGCGCTTCTACGGTATTCCGGTGGATCAGAATAATACCACGTTAAACCCAACGCGCGAAGCGCAACGCTTTAACGATATTTACTTCTCGGGAGAACTGACCAGTAATTACGATCCGCAAAACGATGATGCCTTAAGCTATTCCTTAAAAGCGGATGCTTATACCTATAAGGATAAGTTTGATGCAAAGGAAAATTCTTTTGCTCTAGCGGGTTATCTGAACAAACGCCTTCGTGCTTTTAACATCGGTGCGAATGTGGCTTTAGACTTTAACAGCCTAGGAGGTGTAAATACAGCGGATGGCAATATGAACAACTCGATTGTGAATGCCAACCCGTATATCAAGTTCAAAGGCGATAACTATAACATTACCTTAGGGGCGAATATTGCATCTGAATTTGGCGATAGCAGCCGTTTTAATATCTTCCCGGTTGCAGAGATCGACTTTTCCTTAGTACCGGGCTACTTCTACATCTTTGGAGGGGTAAAAGGTGGCGTAGAGAAGGGTTCCTTCCGCAGCTTCACCCGTTTGAACCCGTACTTGGGGCCGAACATGAATATTCAGAATACCATTGAGCGTATGAATATTTACGGAGGTATTAAAGGAAATGCCGGCGCAACCTTTGGATATAAGGTAAAAGCATTCTACAGACAAGTGGAAGGATTGGCGATGTTTGTGAACAACAGAGAAACGCCATTCAACTTTGATATGATTTACGATGGCGATGGCGACAAAGCCTTGAAACATGTAGGTATCGAAGGAGAGATTAATGTGCGCCTATCGGCATTGGTAAATCTAGGTGGTCGTTTGAATATCGATCAATACACCATGGCTCAGCAAGATGAGGCTTGGCATTTACCGAAAATGCGCTTAGCAGCAAATGCACGTTTCAATATTTCGGAGAAATTGTATATCGATGCGGAAGCCTTGTTCCATGGGAATGCCATAGCACGTGAATACACCTATACAGATCCTAGCACGCCGTCTGACGATTGGAAAAAATCAACAATTCCTTCGTTCTTTGATCTAAGTGCGGGTGCCGAGTACAAAGCTACCAAGCAATTGGGTATCTTTGTGAAAGCGAACAACATGTTCAATACCGAATATCAACGCTATTTGTATTATCCGAAATTAGGATTTAATATTTTAGGTGGTTTAAATTTTTCGTTTTAAGCCTACAAACTTTAACTTTGCACGATTACAGCAATAAATGGATTTAGGGAAGTATATTCATCAACTATTAAAACACAGAAACGAAGTCTTTGTGAAAGGCTTGGGTACCTTTAAACGTATCCACACCTCCTCGGTATTTGATGAGCGGAAATCTGTTTATTTACCACCGGTTACCTATTTGGAGTTTGATGCCAAATCGGCCAATGGGGTAGACTTTATCGACTACGTGCAGCAGTCCTTCCAATTGGGTCGCCAAGAGGCGGAAGCCCTGGTGGAAGAACAGGTGATTAAGTTGATGGAGGACATTAAGGATCATGGCCTGGGCCAGCTGAACCATTTGGGGCAGTTTATTAAGCATGGTCAGTCTTTGGTGTTCAAAGCAGAGGATTTGTCGGGGTTTCAATTACAACCCGTAGAAGGGGATAAAGTGCCTGAACCGGAGCCTGAACTGTTGCCAAGCACAGAACCAGCGGCTGAAGTGGAAGTGCCGGAAGAAGAACCGGTAATTGCCGACTCGGAGGCTGAAGAAGTGCAAGTGGAGGAGCCTGTTTTGCAGGAAGCTGCAGAGCCTGTCGAGCTTATCGAGGAGCCCGTACGATCTTCAAGCAATACGGTTTGGTATGTGATTGCCGTTTTGGTGGCTATGGGGATTATAGGCGGTTTGTTCTATGTGAACCAAAACAAAGAAACAGCAGCTGTGCCTTCAACGGATAGCTTAGCGCAGGAGCAACCAACTGTTTTACCGGTTGATGCGGCGGCTACTTTGCCGACGGACAGCTTGACAAATAGCTTGGATAGCTTGGCCCAAGATACGCTGGCACACGTTGTGGAGGAGAAAAAACCGTTGATTCCAGCAAATCATCATTGGCAGATCGTCATTGGTTCGCATCGAACCTTGGCACAAGCCTATGAACAAGCGGAGTCTTTTAATAAAGCCGGGATAACCTCGGTGCGCGTGGTCCCAAGTAAATTAGCGCATAACCTGAAGAAGGTAATTTGGGATTCCTATGAAACAAAAGAGCAAGTAGACTCGGCACTGCGATATGTGCAAAAACATTATATGGCAGATGCGTGGCCAGATAAGATTAACAAGTAAATCAATCAAAACAGCATACATATTATTTTAATTATGTCATTAGTACAGAACCCTATTACCGTTGATACCCTGAATCAAGTTCAACAACAAACTGTAGCGTTAGCTACGCAGGAGGATTTAAACCTGATCCAACTTTTAATGAAAGGTGGATGGATTATGGTGCCTATCCTATTATTGTTTTTCCTTGGATTGGTGATTTTTGTGGAGCGTTACATCACGATTCGCAAAGCTGCAAAATCTGAAGGCGGCTTGCTTGCGCAAGTGAAAAGCAATGTCTTATCGGGCAAATTGGATTCCGCTATTGCGGTATGTCGTTCCAGCAACTCGGCGTTATCACGCATGTTGCAGAAAGGCTTAACCCGTATCGGTCGTCCAATTAAAGACATTGAAGGTGCTATCGAAAACCAAGGTAAATTGGAGGTTTCTCGTTTAGAGAAGAATATCAATATTTTGGGTATTATCGCCGGTATTGCGCCGATGCTTGGTTTCGTAGGAACCATCTTTGGGGTAATCCAGATCTTCCGTGAGGTAGAGATGGCCGGAGGTATTGATATCGGTTCTGTATCAGGAGGTCTTTATGTAAAAATGATTACTTCTGCATCGGGTCTTACCGTGGGTATCTTGGCCTACATTGGCTACCACATCTTAAACATGATGGTAGAGCGCTTAATCTTACGTATCGAGACCGATGCGATCGAGTTCATCGATCTATTGGATGAGCCAAGTATGTAATCCAATTGGAAAACCCTTGAAACACAAAAAATGAATTTACGCAATAGAAGAAATAGACCTGCAGCTGAAGTGCACACCGCGGCATTGAACGACATCATGTTCTTCCTGATGTTATTCTTCCTGTTGGCTTCTGCTGTTTCTAACCCGCAGGTGGTGAAGTTGCTCTTGCCGAAGTCAAGTGCTGGCGAGCAGTCTGTGGCGAAGAAAACGATGACGATTTCCATTACGCCAGATCTTGTTTACCATGTGGATAAACAAGCAGTGCCATTGGAATCGTTAGAATCGTATATCCAATCGAACATGGCCACAGGCGAGGAGCTGACGATTATGCTTTATGCAGATAGCACCGTGCCTATTCAGCACGTGATATCGGTAATGGATGTTGCCAATAGATTAAAAGTGAAGATGGTTTTGGCAACAGAACCTAAAAAGGACTAAAATAAATTCCTGATATTAAACGTTTTGTTGATATCAGGGTCGAACAAGGACAGCCTCAAGGATATGTATTATAATCAATATCAAGAAGAAAACAATCTGCCTAAAGCCTTAGGGATCTCCTCCATTATCATGGGGATGATTTTAGCTATTGGCTTTTTTATTGTTTTTACGCAGGACATTCCAGAATATGGGATGGGGGGCATTATTGTAAATTATGGAACTTCCCCAGAAGGGATGGGCGATGATTACATGAGTGTCGATGAGCCATCCATGGATGAAAATGCCAATAATGTTCGCCCGGATAAAATCGATCCGACTTCAACACCTATTCCGACCCCTTCGCAGCAAGTTGCTGATAAGGCGGTGGCCACCCAAGATGTGGAGGATGCACCGGTGGTGAATAAGGCCGAAAAACCAGTGAAGGCGAATGCCGAACAATCAACAGTAGAGAAAAAGAATGCCGCACCTGCGGTAAATCCGAACGCCCTGTATAAAGGGAAAAAGAATAATGCCCAAGGGGTAGGCGATGGTACCGGATCTACACCGGGGAACCAGGGTTCTAACCTGGGTGATCCTTTGGCCAGCAATTATGGTGAAGGGGGATCAGGTTTCGGGAATATGATGCTTTCCTTGGAGAACAGACGTTTTACCGTGCCACCAAAAATCGAAGACAACGGACAACAAACCGGCGTGGTGAAGATTGAATTTACGGTAGATAATCAAGGGAATATCCTGCGGGCGCGTCAAGCCAAAGGGACAACGATTGCCGATTATCGCTTGATACAGAAATGTATCAATGCCGTACAACAAGCCCGTTTAAATGCGCTTCCAAATGCGCCTAATTCGCAAACCGGATTGCTTACCTTCCGATTCAGAGTTCGTTAATCAGTTCCGATATGAAAACATTTGCAGAGGTAATCGAGTATTTATATGCTCGATTACCCATGTTTACCCGTGATGGCGCAACAGCCATTAATCCGGATGTGGATAAAACCTTGGTTTTATGTGAAGCCTTGGGAAATCCGCAGCAGCAGTTTAAATCCATCCATATAGCCGGCACCAACGGCAAAGGCTCAAGCTCGCATATGCTGGCCTCTGTATTGGCCGCCTCCGGACTAAAAACCGGATTATACACTTCCCCACATTTAGTAGACTTTAGAGAACGGATTCGCATTGATGGCGAGATGATTCCGCAGCAAGAGGTGGTCGACTTTGTACAGTCGCACCTGGATTTGATTGAAGAGGTGAAACCTTCCTTCTTTGAAGTGACCGTGGCCTTGGCGTTTCAGTATTTCGCCAAAGCGCAGGTAGATATTGCGGTGATAGAAGTAGGATTGGGCGGGCGATTAGACAGCACAAATATCATTCAACCGGAGATCAGTTTGATTACCAATATCGGTATGGACCATATGAATATCCTGGGTGATACTCTAGCTGAAATTGCGGCTGAAAAGGCTGGAATTATTAAGCCGCAAACGCCTGTGGTGATTTCGGAACGCCAAGAAGAAATTGAATCGGTATTTAAGGCCAAAGCAGCATCGGAAGGCGCGCCTTTGGTTTTTGCTAGCGATCGCTATCGTTTAGTAGATTGGACGCGTCAGACGGACGGATTACAGGTTGTATTGGAAGATAAGGAGACGTCTGTTCAGAAATCTTGGCTCCTGGATCTTGCCGGCAGCTATCAACAAAAGAATATTATAGGCGTGATGTGTGTGTTGGATGCGTTGAAAGCAAAAGGCTACGCCCTCAACGATGAACAGATTGCCTATGGTTTGAGCCATGTGCAAGAAGCAACGGGTCTGCGTGGCCGTTGGCAAACCTTAAGTACAGATCCGTGGATTATCTGTGATACAGGACATAATGAGGATGGTATTCGCGAAGTGTTGAACAACCTGGCGAGTCTAAGCTATAGTAAACTACATATTATTTTCGGTGCGATGCGCGATAAGGACCTGTCGCATATCTTGCCGCAGTTGCCTAAGGATGCGCAGTATTACTTTGCGGCACCCGATATGCCGCGTGCCATGCCTGTGGATCAGCTGCAAGCCATGGCTTTAACATTTGATCTGCATGGCCAAGGATATGCCAGTATATCAGAGGCTTTTCTTGCTGCCAAAGCAGCCGTTAAGGAAGGGGAATTACTCTTTATTGGTGGAAGTACCTTTGTTGTCGCCGATGTGCTAACTAATCATTTTTAGTTAGCTCACCGCGAATGCTTTGTTGTACCCAGTAGGCTACTTCTTCCTGACTATCCAGTTCACCTTGCAGGTACATTAATTTGGTTACGGCCGTTTCAAAGGTCATATCATAGCCATTGAGAATACCGATGGCTTGTAATCCCTGCGAGGTTTCATAACGGCCCAACTCAACCGAACCTACCTTACACTGGGAGATATCTAGAATATTCTTTCCGTTTTCTACCGCTTTCTTAAGTAAGTCTAAGAACCATTCGTCGGTCATGGTATTTCCAGAGCCGAAGGTCTCCATGACAATACTACGGACATCGGAATTTAATACCGCTTCAATGGTGGCTATGCTGATTCCTGGGAATAGTTTGAGCACGCCTACGCGGTTATCGATATTGTGGTGGCTAATAAATTCCTTACCTGTATTGTTTTGCAATACTTCTTCGTTATAGCGAATGTGGATTCCTGCTTCGGCCAATACTGGGAAGTTTGGGGAGCGGAAGGCCTCAAACTTATCTGAATTGTATTTAAAGGAGCGGTTCCCACGGAATAGCTTGTTATCAAATAAGATACAGACTTCCTGTATAATAGAACGATCGTCTTTTTTCGCTGAGGCTATTTCCAGGGCGGTCATCAGGTTTTCACGGGCATCCGTACGGATTTCACCAATCGGTAATTGCGATCCGGATAGGATAACCGGTTTCTGTAGGCCTTCCAAAAGGAAGCTCAACATAGAGGCTGAGAAGGCCATGGTATCAGAGCCGTGCAAGATGACAAATCCATCATACAGCTCGTAATTATCTTTAATCAATTGGGCCATCTCCAGCCAGATGCTTGGACGCATATTGGAAGAGTCGATAATAGGATCGAAGGAATGGACCGTCAATTTATAGTTTAAACGACTTAAATCGGGAAGATTCTTCGCAATCAACGCAAAGTCGAAAGGGATAAATGTACCTGATTCAGGATCTTTAACCATGCCTATGGTTCCGCCCGTATAAATAATAAAGATATTATGCATGAATTCTTAAATACTAAATAATGCCTTTGAATTCGCTGTCGTTACTTCAGCAATCTCAGCAAGGGGTTTCTCATAAATATCGGCGACTTTCTGCGCCACATAAAGCAGGTAACTGCTTTCGTTTTCTTTTCCACGGAAGGGAACAGGTGCCAAATAGGGCGCATCTGTTTCCAAAACTAAGTGGGCTAGATCGATGTCTTTTAATACGGCATCTAAACCAGCCTTTTTAAAGGTAACAACGCCGCCAATACCTAGTTTAAAGCCTAAGGCTATCGCTCGTTGCGCTTGGGCTACATTGCCTGTAAAACAGTGAAATACCCCAAAGAGACGCTCGTCTTTATGCTGATCTAAGACCTCAAAGACTTCATCGAAGGCTTCCCGGCAATGTATGCTAATGGGTAAACCCATTTCCTTCGCCCATTCAATCTGTTGTGCAAAAGCATCCTGTTGAATGGCCAAGGTGCTTTTATCCCAATAAAGATCGATGCCTATTTCACCGATGGCATAGATCTTATGCTTGGCAATTGCGGCTTTTATGCTTGCTAATGCTTCTAGATAATCTTCCTGCACACTGCAGGGGTGTAAACCTAACATTGGAAAGCAATGCGTTGGATAGGCTGCTGCGGTATCCAAAACTGGAACAATGGAGGCGACATCCACATTGGGTAAGAATAGGCGCTGCACGCCATTGGCAAAGCATCGTTGCATCTGCTGATCCAAGGTGCCGGCTTCCTGATGATAATAAATGTGGGTATGCGTGTCGGTTAATATAAGCCCTTGAGCGTCTATTTGTTCTTCCATGGCCCCTAAGTTAAGATATTGTTAGCTAAACTGGCTTATCGGCATAAAAAAAAGCGGTTCTCCTAAGGAAAACCGCTCTTTTTTATTAAATTCTTAATATTCTATCCTTAATTAGCAGGAGCTTGCATTGGATTCATTTGTGGAAGAGCCGGAGCTTCTTCACCTTTAGGGCCTGCAATTACATCAACGATCTCTACATCGAACACCAATGGTGCGTATGCTGGGATCATGTTGCTTTGCTGACGCTCGCCGTAGCCTAATGCCGAAGGAATGATAAATGTAGCTTTGCTACCTTTTTTCAATAATTGTAAACCTTCAGTCCATCCTGGAATTACTGGCGTGTGACCAACACGAACGCGTAATGGCTCGTATGGACGCATGGCGTTGAAAAGGTTGTTTTTCTTCGCAACATCAGGGTTGTTGGTATCAAATACTTTACCGTTGGTTAATGCACCAGTATAGTTGATAACTACGCTATCACCAACTACTGGATTGTTACCAGCACCTTCTTTAGTAATAACGTATTGTAAACCTGTAGCCGTTTTCTTAGGCTGCAATTTGTTTTTCTCGATGTAAGAGGTGATTTTACCATCTTCTGCTTTCTTCAAGCCTTCCATCTGTGCTAAGTAGTATTTGTTTACTTGCTCGAATAAAGCTGAATCTGTTTGGTTTCCTCTTTTGAATAATTTTCTTACTTTGATTGTGTATTGGATGTATTTGTCAGCAAACTCAGGTTTTGGTTGTCCTGTTTTTGCAGCCATTGTATCTAAGTTTAATTTAAATACAGCGCTATCGCCTTCACCTAACATTTTTAAGATAGTGTTGTTGTCACCAGGGTAAGATCCTGAACCTTGCATTAAAGAGTCAGGCATAATAGGAGCAATCTGTGGCAAGCCTAGGTCGTAGGTACTTGCTAATAAAGAATCGCGGTCGGTTTTAACCTCGATATCCATGGCAATAACATCGCCACCAACAGCTTTCTCACCGCCATTATCTTTCAAGAATTTGTATTCAAGACCACCTTCTCCTTTTTTGAAATTTTGGCATGATGCAAGTGCTAAACCTGCTACTGCTGTCAATAATAAAATTGATTTTTTCATTTTTCTATTTATAACGCTTAAAATATGCTATGTTAAATATTGTTTATAGTCTGGTAAAATGGACTTGAAGCGGTTTACAACCGTTGCAAGGTCCTCATTTGAATTACCACCTGCTGCATTTAAATGGCCACCTCCGTTGAAATGTGTCTTACAGATCTCATTACAAGGGATATCGCCAATAGAACGCAAAGATAGTTTAATTAATTCGGTTCTGTCAACAAATAATCCTGCTAATCTTATCCCTTTTATTGATAGGGCGTAGTTTACAAGTCCCTCAGTATCACCTGTGCTCACCTTGAACTTCGCGAGATCTTCCTTGCTCAGGGAGAAAATCGCGGTATGGTATTCCGGAATTACCTCCAGGCAATTCATCAAACAATAGCCTAAGAAACGAAGTCTGTTTTCGGTAGAACTATTGTAGATATGCTCATGGATTTCCCAGTTTTTCGCACCTGCATCCAAGAGGTTCGCAATAATACGGTGAACAGCAGCGGTCGTCGAGCGGAATCGGAAAGAACCAGTGTCTGTCATGATTCCAGTATACAGGCAGGTCGCAATTAATTCATCAACGGCTTCCTTATCTTGGCAAACATCGGCAATAAAGCTGTATATCAATTGCGCGGTAGCAGCAGCATTGGAGTCCCAATAGCTGAGGCTGGCGAAGTCTTCCGGATCCAAGTGATGGTCTATCATCCATTTCTGACCGGGAGCCTCGCGGATCACCGATTCCAACAGGTTCGTACGCGAAAGCGCGCTGTAATCTAAGCAGAAGATAATATCTGCCTCATCAAAAAGTTGTTGTGCCTGGGTTGGTTGCTCAGGATAGATGATTAAAGAATCACGACCCGGCATCCAATCGAGGAAGTCAGGAAAGTCAGACGAAAGTACCACCTGTACTTCATGTCCTTTTTTCTTTAACCAGTAATATAAGCCTAAGGATGATCCCAATGCATCACCATCAGGTTTATGATGCGTAGTAACAATAATCTTTTTAGGTTTGGCTAGTAGTTGTAAATTTTCTTCTCCTTTTAACATACGTAATTCGTGATTGCAAACCTACAGAAAAAAAATTGTCTTATAAAAATTTCTAAGACCTTATTTTTATGGTCTCTTTTGACTGTAGATGCTTGATTCTCTTGCTTATAAATTATTAATGGCGGAATGCATATAGTTTAAAATCTCTACGGGTGCAAACCAAGTAGTTCGATGAGTTGTAGTTGATTTTCCCATAATAGAACAAGGGCTGGGCTTCAACCGGGAAACCATCCACCAAGGTGCCATTCTCTGCGAATAGGTAAATCAGGTTAGTTCCTTGTGCTGCAACGCCTATTTGTTTCAAGCCAGCACTTCCTGTGGCAAAGAAATAAGGCCTGTTGCTCACGTTTTGGGTAAAGGTATAATCATACACCGGTTGTAAGCTGTCGCCTAATTCATAAACCTGCAACTGCTGCCCATCCATTACGATAAGGTCTGGCGCTGAGGTGCTATGTACATTTTCAAAATCAGCCATATACTTCTTATCCCATTTGCCTTCATAGATCTTTTTGGTATTGCCTTCCGGAGTCATGCGGTAAACATCGCCTTGATCGTCACTGGCATAGTAATAGGTTTTATTATCCCGCTGCACAATACCGGCATTGCTCACAAAGCTGATATCTCCAGGCACATCAATTTCCTGAACCTTGCTACCATTCACATCGAAGAAATACAAGCGTCCGTAGCTGCTCGTTACGATGGCTTTATTATCATGAAACTGTACAGGCCCCAGAATCTCACCGTCCACCGTGACATTATCCCAACCTGATATCGGTCCTCCGTCCATGCTATAGGCCATGACACTGTTTTTAGATGGAATAAGAATCATCTGCTGGTTGCCCCAATCTACATAGGTAGGTTGGAAGGCCGGCTCTGCTTTAATGCTGGTAGAAAAGCCGTCTAACCCTTTACCATTGGTATCAAAGCGATACAGCCTGCGGCGATCGGTAACCAACAGTAAAGAACGGTCTTTTAGCTGCTGAACCTGTCCGACAATTCGACCTGAGAATACCGATGTCCAGAGTTTCTTGCCCGTAGGATGTACAGCATGTACGGTATGATCTTGCTCTTGGGCTAATATGAATTGGGAAGTATCCGAATGTTCAAATACATAAGGGCCATTAATTAATCGGCTACCCATGCTGTACGTCCATTCCGGAGTAAGACCCAAGGTGTTTTTACTCTTATAAATAGCATACAATCGGCTTAAGAAGCTCCCGGAATTACCCGTAAGCTGTAAAGACCAGGAATAGAAGTCCTGATAGCCGTAGTTCTTCTTATCTCGGAAGTTCTTGCTAAAGTTGGAGGTCAAGTTATTCGATAAGATGTTATAGGCGTTTTTACTGTTAATAAACACCGTTACATTCGCCTCATTTCCTTGAATTTTCTCATAGTTTTTGAAACCTAAGGTGCCGATCAGTAGATCCTTCCGCCTCCATTTACGTTGGTATTCCTGCAGGGTAGATAATTGATTGGCCATGACCAATAAGTCATCTACGATAATAAAATAAGGACGGCTAAAGGCTTTCAATCCCTCACCATAGAAGCGGTAGGGAAGCTGTGCATAGCGGAAGCGGTAGCTGCTATCGCCAACCGATTCAGCCATATCCGAAAGGATAGATTTAAAGGTACTGCTATCCTGAATACTGATAAAGCCTAGGTAATCGTTGTTGTTCTGTTCTACTATAGCAAAGTCGCCACCTAAAGCAGTTTGCATATCGGCAAGTAGAGAAGGACGTCCTTTCTGTATTTCATCGGCCTGCCCTTTCAACGGTTTAGAGTCTTCTGTAGCCTCATGCCAGGCCCTCAAATCATCCTGCCATAGCTTTTTATCCGAGAAGGAATATTCAATAAATAAGGCCGTATTGGAAGGGAAATAATTGTATATCCGTTGCGTTGTTTTCCGTTGGTTTGCAAACAAGGCGATATATTGGCCTTTCGTATCCTCCAGTTCGCTTTCCCCAGAAAGCATCAAGGCATCTTGTTTGTAGTTGATGTTCCAAGCGGTTTGACCCTTAATATGAATAAACTGACGCAAGAAATCACCCGCTTTATTCCGACGCGATAAATCTACTAATGCAGGGAGGTTTTGCTGTGGAAGGTATACCGTAAATGGCGCATTGCGGTTATGATTCTTATGGAAGAACTCCAATTGCTTATCATCAAACTTCGGCGTTTTTTTATCCGCAACCTTGCATAGCAAATCCTTACTATAGCTGGCAAAAAACATGTCATCAATATAGCTGACAAAGAAGGTGGAGTCTGACTTGGGCGGGGTAAAGCCATAAAGCTTGATCCCTAAGGTATCTTTTTGTTGGAATTGAAAGTCCGCACTCAGCTTGGGTAGCAATTGTTGCAATATTTCCGGCGCTATCTTCTCGTTGCTAGGGATGCTGAATAAACTGCTTACCTTATCTTTCTCGGGGTGGAAGGATACAAACATCTCCTGATCGGCCAAGTATTGTGATAGCTCTTTCTGGCGCAGCAACTGTTGCTTTAGCTGACTGAGCTGCCGCTGAAAATCATGCCCCCACATCGCTTCAAAGATTTCAAAATCCTTAAATATATTATCGGTGGTCGCATCATTCACGAAGGATGCAATTAAAAAACTGTCGCTGGGTAAATAATTGATAGGCTTTACGGACTTTTTCTCCTCCTTATTGAGATCCCCAAAATAAAACACCGACGCCAACACAACAGCAATAAATAGGAGTATGGAAACAATAATAGTATTTCTCATGAACGATAAACCTGATCTTTTTCTCTAAAAACACTCAATATAGACAAAATTGCAAAAATTGGAGGGCTTTTAAGAAGTTATTTTATACATTTATAATCGAAATTTTACAAGCAGATATATTAGCTTTATTTATGAACAAACAAATCATTTTAACAGCTTCCTTTTTCGGGCTGTTAGCCGTGATACTCGGAGCATTTGGAGCACATGGACTCGAAGGGAAGATTTCGGACAATCAATTGGACGCTTGGAAAACTGCCAATCAGTACCAATTTTACCATACCTTAGCCCTCTTGTTTTTATCCACTTTCTCGAGAGCGAAAAGCCAATCTATCAAGGTTTCCTATATCATGTTTACTATCGGAATTATCTTGTTCTCAGGCTCCATTTACATCTTAAGTACAAAATCATTAACCGGATTGGAAAGCCTTTCCTTTATCGGCCCCATAACACCTGTAGGTGGCTTATGCTTTATGATCGGATGGATTGCCCTCTTTGTGGCCGCCATAAAACATCGCGCATAAATCACATACAATCCAAGATATGGAAGGCCCTAGCTTTAAAAGTTAGCGGCCTTTTTTCTTGATTGCCCCCTGAAACAGTATAATTATAAGCATCCATTAGCTTTGCAGCATTATTTCTATATTTTTGTGTTATGTCAGAACTGGAATTGTTGCCCAACAACCGTAAAACGCTATTTGTAGAAGTGATATTGCCCTTGGCAATTGCCAAGAGCTACACCTATCGGGTTCCCTTCGAGTTAAACGAGAAGATTGAAGTCGGTGTGCGTGTTATTGTACAGTTTGGTAAAAACAAAATCTATTCTGGCATTGTGCAGGCTATCAGCACAGAGGCACCGGATCGCTACGAAGCCAAGTACATCCTCGATGTAGCTGACGATGAACCCATCGTGAATACCTTTCAGTTGCAGCTGTGGGATTGGATTGCCGAGTATTACATGTGCCAAAAAGGCGATGTGATGCAAGCGGCCCTGCCGGCCGCCTTAAAGATGGCCTCAGAAACAAAGATTATTGCTGCCGAGAATCCTGACCTCGACCGATCCTTACTTTCCGATAAAGGCTATATGGTCTTGGAGGCGCTCGATGTCGCCGGAGAACTGTCTGTCAATGATGTTATGAAAATATTAGGACAGAAGTCGGTATTCCCTTTACTACGCAGTTTGTTTGAGCATGGCTATATCCTGATCTCTGAAGAAATTCGCGAGAAATATAAGCCGAAAACCAAAGTCTTCTTAAAGCTGTCTAAGGTCTATTTTGATGAGGAAAGCAAACGCTTAGTAGTGGATGAATTAAACCGCGCACCTAAGCAGCAGGATGCTTTGCTGGCGTATTTTCAGCTGCGCAAAGTGAAAGAAGATATCTCCAGACAAGATTTAATGGAAGCCAGTGGCTGCGGTTCCTCTGCCATTACCGGGTTAATTGATAAAGGTATTTTCGATGTTGAAGAAAAGGTGGTCTCACGATTCGCAGGGACAGATATCCTCCTAACGCCGGACTTTTCCTTCAGTAAAGCCCAGCAACAGGCATACGATGAAATAAAAGCAGGATTCCGTGAAAAGGATGTGCTGCTCTTGCATGGTGTAACGGCATCAGGTAAAACCCAACTCTATATCCGCTTAATTGAGGAAGTGCTGGCCCAAGGCAAGAATGCACTTTACCTATTGCCGGAAATTGCGTTGACCGCTCAAATTACCGAACGGTTAAAGCAGCATTTTGGCGATAAGCTCGGGGTATATCACTCTAAATTTAATGATAATGAACGTGCCGAGGTATGGCATAAGGTACGAAAAGGAGAATTTAAGGTCGTTATAGGTGCTAGGTCCTCCGTATTCTTACCCTTTAACCAACTAGGGCTGTTAATCGTGGATGAGGAACATGAAAACTCCTACAAACAATACGATCCTGCGCCGCGCTATCACGCACGCGACACGGCCATCTACCTGGCCCATCAACACCAAGCGAAGGTGTTGCTTGGCTCTGCAACGCCATCCGTAGAAAGTTACTATAATGCAAAGGCCGGAAAATATGGCCTCGTGAAATTATTAGAACGATTCGGCGATGCCCAACTCCCACAAATCCAAGTAGTCGATATTGCAGAAGCAGCACGCAAGGATGAAATGAGCTCGTATTTCAGCAAAACCCTCTTAACAGCCATTGCGGAAACCGTTGCTAAAAAAGAACAGATTATCCTCTTTCAAAATAGGAGAGGGCATACCCCATTTCTGCAATGTGGCACTTGTGGCCATGTGGCAAAATGTATAAACTGCGATGTCAGCCTAACTTACCATAAAACCAGTAACCTGCTGCATTGCCATTACTGTGGCTTTTCAGAAGAACCCCTACAAACCTGCCCGGCCTGTGGCATGCCGAATATGCAAAGTAAGGGATTTGGAACCGAGCGCGTCGAAGAAGAACTGGAATTGCTGATGCCCGAACTCCGCATCGGCCGACTCGATTTAGATTCCACCAAAGGAAAATACGGGTTTGATAAGGTCATATCTGCTTTTGATAATCAGGAGTACGATGTATTGATCGGTACGCAGATGATCACCAAAGGATTAGACTTCGGGAATGTAAGCCTGATTGGTATTATCAATGCCGATGGCATGATTAACTTTCCGGATTTCCGGGCGTATGAACGTGCTTACTCCCTCTTCTCGCAGGTAGCAGGACGGGCAGGACGTCGCCAAGCCGAAGGAACAGTAATTATACAGACCTATACTCCCAATCACCGCATTTTAGAACAGGTGCGCGAGCATAATTACGAGGAGATGTTCCTGACGGAAGTAACCGAGCGTAAGAATTACCAATATCCACCTTTCTACCGCTTAATAAAGATCGATCTCAAGCATCCCGATAAAGACTTGGTGCATGATGCCGCAAATCAACTCGCAGCCTTATTAAAGCAAAACTTAGGACCACGCGTATTAGGACCCGAACCACCATTGGTGGCCCGCGTGCGCAATAACTTTATTCAAACCATTACGTTGAAGATCGAACGGAAAGATATCTCTATCGTAAAGGTGAAAGACTTAATTAAACAAGCCATCTTGATTTTCGAACTCGATAAAAAAAATAAAGGGGTCCGCATTCAAATTGATGTAGACCCCTATTAATCCCTTTTAGGCTATTATTTCTTTATTTTCGAAACTTTAAATGGCTTCTTCACAGCTTTCTGTGCCGCTTCTTTCGCTATTTTAGCTTGCAATTCCGTTACCCCTTCAGGTCTATAGCTGTTTTTACGCGGATCCAGATTAAACAGTTTTGCATACCAGGTACAGGCAGCGGTAAATCGCCCGTAGTTTAAATCCAAATGATAGCCATCGCGTGTAAAATGATCGCCAATACTAGAGGTGCGCGCATTTTGGATCGCTGTTCCACAAGGAACAACAAAGGTGAAATCACCCGATTTGTCAATCTCAGCAGTCGCATGCATAATGCTATCATACATCTGCTGCTGATCTTGGTTGTAGTTTTTGAAGCCCTCATGCTTTGAATCTTGTTGATAGGCCCAGGTTTGATGGTAAACCAACTTCGTATCCGGATTTATATGCGCGAATACATAAGTCCATAGGTTAGGCAGGCTCTCCATTATAACATCGTATTTTCCCGACAGCGGGCTCGCTTGCTGCAAGCTCACATAATCCCAGTTCTCATCTGCCAGGGCTTCCTCAATGCTCACCTTATCCGTACGCGTTTTCACCCCATCTTCGCCAACTTTCCGGTAGTTATAGGCCTTGTTATTGTTGTGTGCATTTTCTAAATGCAGGTGTATAGGCGCCCCACCAATGTATAAATTGCCGATAACAACCTTTTTATTGGCTGCTTTGGCAAGCTCATAAACGTAGTTCTCCAAGGCATCTTCCGAGAAGCTGTTGCCTATGGCCAATACTTTCATAATATCATCGTCCTGCGGAGAAGCCTGTTCCTCCTGTGCCCACAAAATAGGAACTTGAAAAAGGCAAAGGATAAGAATTGCGAATACTTTTCTCATGTGAATAGAATTTTAAACGTTTTGGTTTTCTCCGATCTTTCCTTCAACCGCATACCGCACAAGAAGATAGACCCTAGAGACCTTCTAATTTACAAAAATAATGCTTCAAAATATCCTATTTAACGAAATTTGGCATACTTCTGACCTTTAATGATTTGCACTTTAAGCGTAATAATATGATAAATTAAGGCTAATTTTGAGCGGTATGGCGTACAAGTTTGTAGATAACTATCGGGAGCAAGGTGCTCGGAAGCAGCTGGTGAAACACCTGGAGAAAAGAGGGATTGATGATAAGCGGGTGTTGAAAGCAATTGGCAAGGTTCCAAGGCACTTTTTCTTCGATGAAACCTTCTGGAACCAAGCATATCGGGATATTGCTTTCCCTATTGGTGATGGACAAACCATTTCGCAACCCTATACTGTGGCCTATCAAAGCCAGCTATTGCATATTAATAAAGGCGATAAAGTATTGGAAATTGGAACAGGCTCCGGTTATCAAACCTGCATCCTCGTGGAATTAGGAGCCGATGTATATACCATTGAGCGCCAAGAAAACCTCTACCAGCGCACCATCCAGGTATTGCCCTATATGGGTTATAAGCCAAACTTCTTTCTGGGCGACGGTTCTATGGGCATTCCTGACCATGCACCCTACGATAAGATTATCGTCACAGCAGGAGCACCCTTTGTTCCCGAGAAAATGCTTAAGCAGCTGCGCTTAGGTGGATTAATGGTGATTCCGGTTGGAGATGAGAAATTCCAAAAGATGGTGACCATCCTACGCGTAGGGGAGAATGATTTTGAACGAATCGAACTCGATACTTTCCGTTTTGTACCCTTAGTGGGCGATCAAGCCTGGTAGAAACAAGAATAACATAGATATTTTGCTCAGCTTTGCTGGGCTTTTTTTATTTTTAGCCCATGAGTTTAGCATTTTACCAAAACAATATAAAATCTGCAAAGGAAAACATTAACCAACTCGAACGTCAGATAACCCAAAATTCATTCTTACGCTTGGCCATCATGTTGGGTGGAGGTATATTGGTATTCCAATTGTTTAAAACAAACAACATCTTCCTGGTGTTGGGCAGCATATTGGGAATTATTCTGCTGTTTGTCTTCTTTGTGTTCCGGGGCAGTAAAATTGAACGCAAATTGCAAGAAGCCAAGGTGTTCTTGCAGATCAATGAAAATGAAATCAACATGCTGGAGGGGCAGCCGAATATGTATGCCGATGGAGCTGAATTTGAAGATCCTAAGCATCCCTATACTTCCGATTTAGATATCTTTGGCGCGCATTCCTTATTTGCCAAAGTAAACCGCTGTGCCACCAAAGATGGCATCTCCGATTTAGCCTCCTGGATGTTGCAGGCGGCGCCTAAGCAAACCATGGAACAAAGACAGGCGGCCGCCGATGAGCTGAGTCAAGACCCCGAGCACTTACAGCAGTTTCAAACCAAAATGCTATTTAATCTAGGTTCCAAAATAAATTTAAGAACCTATATCCAAAGTTATTTCCACGATAAGGCCATGGATTTTGGTTCCGCCTTTATGCGGGCGTATGTACCCATCGTGCCCTATATCTTCCTGGTAGGAATTCTCGTATCGCTGTTTTATTACGATCTGTCGGCCTATCTGATTGGCCTAGGGATAGCCCATCTCTTATGGACCATGAGCCAGGCAGGTAAAGTAAGTCTCTTTTCCAATAAAATAGATAAGATCGGTGTTTCCTTGATTGCCTTTGCCGATGCCATTAAACTGATTGAGGAACGAAATTATAAGGCCGAACTCTTGCAGCAACTGCAACAGCAGCTCCGCATCAAAGATCAGGATAAGAAACTCTCGGAGGTTATTCGCGAACTCGGAAAGCTCATCGATAAGCTCGATGTCCGTAACAATATGTTGGTAGGCGCCATACTAAACATGCTAAGCCTTTGGGATTTTAAACAGGTGATGGCCATAAATAAATGGAAAGACCAATATCAGGATACCATTGTATCGGGCTTTGGTGCCATGAGTACCTACGAGGCTCTATTATCTTTGTGCATCCTGAAGTACAATCACCCGGATTGGGTACAGCCCCACATTACGGAGGATGTGCAGCAGCATAGCTTGCAATGTAAAGCCTTAAACCACCCCTTAATCGATGCTGGCAAAGCTGTCGCTAACGATTATGACGGGCATGATCATCATATTGCCTTGATTACAGGGTCGAATATGGCCGGCAAAAGTACTTTTTTAAGGACGGTAGGCATCAATGCGGTATTGGCCTATGCCGGTGCTGTAGTTTGTGCACAAGAATTCCATATTCCCATTTACCGATTAGTGACCTATATGCGCATCAAAGATTCTCTCAATGAAAGCACATCTACCTTTAAAGCTGAACTAGACCGCATGAAATTTATTCTGGATCGCGTGGCGCAGCTGCCGGATAGCTTTTTCTTGATCGATGAAATGTTACGTGGAACAAATTCCGTCGATAAATATTTAGGCTCTAAGGCCATTATAAAAAAACTTATCGGCCTGCAGGGCCAGGGCATGCTGGCCACCCATGATCTCCAACTCGCGGAAATGGCAAAAGACTATCCTTCAGATCTTAAGAACTACCACTTTGATATTCAGGTGCAGGGGAATGAAATGTTGTTTGACTATAAATTGAAAGAGGGGCCATGTACCATTTTCAACGCCTCCATGCTACTAAAGGGCATTGGGGTACTTGTCGAAAATGAAAATTAGTTCATACCTTTGCAGCCACAAAGAAAATAATGACTATTCAAGAACGTATGGACGCAAGTGAAACACGCATTGCCATGACCGTGTTTCCTTTCCACACCAATCACCACGACACCTTATTCGGCGGTAAAGCCATGGCCATGATGGATGAAGTTACTTTTATGTGCGGAACCCGCTTTTGCAGAAAGCAACTCGTTACTGTATCCACCGATAAAATCGATTTCCATAAAGCTATTCCTTCCGGATCTATTGTGGAAGCGATTGCAAGGGTAGAAAGTATAGGCCGCACAAGCCTGAAAGTATTCGTTGAAATTTATTTGGAAAGCATGTATCAGGATGGTCGCGAATTAGCCATTCAGGGTCGCTTTACCTTTGTCGCACTCGACGAAGATAAAAAACCCGTTCCTGTATTGCAGGGACTCGATATCATCGATAATTAATTCCGCATTACGTTAATTTTGCCCTCGCATACTGGTTCGCCCAGGCCAAATCAACACCCAAATCCTTGGCCCATTGATATACCAGGTGCGGATCCCGTAGAAAGGCGCGGGCAAGTAAAATAAAATCGGCCTGCGAGGCTTGCAGAATCTGTTCAGCCTGCTGCGCATCCGTAATCAATCCTACAGAACCGGTAATTATGCCGGTTTCTTTTTTGATAGCAGCTGCTAAGGGAACCTGATAGCCCGGGCCCACAGGAATTTGCTGCTCCCGAACGGCACCGCCCGAGGAAACGTCTATTACTTCAACCCCCATCTCTTTTAACAGGCTGGCTAAAGCAATAGATTGACCCAGATCCCAGCCGCCATCCACCCAGTCGGTTGCTGAAATCCGCACCCAAAGGGAATGCTCCATCCCCAATTGGCCTTGAACAGCTTGCACAATCTCAACTAATAAGCGTACTCTGTTTTCAAAAGATCCGCCATAGTCATCGCCCCGCTGATTGATTAATGGAGAAAGAAACTGATGGATTAAATAGCCATGAGCGGCATGGATTTCAATAATTTGATAGCCCGCCCGACAGGCTCTATAGGTCGCCTCCGCAAATTGCTTTACCAATTGTTGAATTTCATCGCGGGTCATCGCTAGCGGTGGATGCTCATGCGCATGATAGGCTATAGGGCTGGAAGATACGGTTTGCCAACCATGTGGGTCTTGTGGAGCAAACTGCGAGCGCCCTAACCAAGGAATATCCGTACTGGCTTTTCGGCCTGCATGCGCCAGCTGAATGCCGGGGATACTGCCCTGACTTTTTATAAAAGAAGTAATTTCTTGGTATTTGGGTAATTGCTCATCCGACCAAATCCCTAAATCGCCATACGAAATGCGACCTTCCGGACAAACGGCGGTCGCTTCTTGAATAACAGCACCGGCTTTCCCAATTGCAAATTGCCCCAAATGAACCAGGTGCCAATTGTTGGCAACACCATCTTGTGCCGAATATTGACACATGGGGGAAACCACTAAACGGTTGGATATGGTTAGCGAACGAAGGGCTAAGGGACTGAAACATAAACTGGCCATTGCAATGAAGCGTTAAGAATGAACAATAGGGCGATGATTGCCAATTCTTAAAGGTAAAAAAAATCAAGCCTAATACCGAATAACCGGCGCCAGCTCTTTCAGTTCCTCCTCATTAAATAAGCGATAATGAATTTTAAATGTTTTACCCAAAGGCGTTTCTAGCGAAAAACCGCCCGGGCCAAAGCCTTCAAGCACATCCAATGTAAAATGGGAATATTGCCAATACTCGAATAAATCCCGATCCACCCAGAACTCATAGCCTTCCACCAAGCCAATCATCGCGTCATTCATCCGAGGATAAAAGCCGCCCTTCTCGAAACATTGGGGTTGCGTGCCTTCACAACAGCCCCCCGCTTGATAGAACATTAAATCGCCGTGCTGATCGCTTAAGGTTTTAATAAGCGACTTCGCGGCATCAGAAACATCAATTCGTGAAATCATAAGCATATGTTTAGTGAAAAAAGGGGGAACCGTAATTCCCCCCTAACCTGATTGTATATACTAGATTTTAAAAAAATCCAAGTTTTTCCTTACTGTAGGATATCAACATGTTTTTAGCCTGACGGTAATGGGCCAACATCATTTTATGATTCTCCCGACCAATACCCGATTGCTTGTAGCCGCCAAATGGCGCACCGGCAGGGTAGGCGTGATATTGATTCACCCAAACGCGGCCAGCCTGAATGGCACGTGGAACTTTATACAACTGATGCGCATCTCTTGTCCAAACCCCCGCTCCTAAACCATACATCGTATCGTTGGCAATCGCAATAGCCTCTTCTTCATCCTTGAAGGTGGTTACGGCCAAGACTGGGCCAAAGATCTCCTCTTGGAAAATACGCATCTTATTATGGCCTTTAAACAAGGTAGGCTTAATGTAATAGCCTTCTTCAAAACCTTCACCTACTTGGTTTTCATCGCCACCAGTCAGCACTTCTGCGCCTTCTTCTTTTCCTAATTTAATGTAGGACATGATTTTATCCTTCTGAATTTTGGAGGCCTGCGCGCCCATCATCACCGTAGGATCTAACGGATCGCCCACTTTAATCTGGTTTACCCGATCGACTACCTTGGCAATGAACTTATCGTAAATGTCTTCCTGAATCAATAAGCGGGAAGGACAGGTACAGATTTCTCCTTGGTTAAAGGCGAATAATACTGCACCCTCAACGGCTTTATCTAAATAGGAATCATCCTCATCCATCACTGAAGAGAAGAAAATATTTGGCGATTTTCCGCCTAATTCTAACGTTACAGGAATAATATTCTCCGTCGCATATTGCATCACTAATCGGCCTGTTGCGGTTGATCCCGTAAAGGCAGCTTTGTTCACCTTTGGATGCGTTACTAAATGACGGCCCAATTCCGAACCAAAACCATTCACGATATTAATCACTCCCGGTGGAATCAAGTCCGCAATCAATTCCATTAACACTAAAATGGAAGTCGGTGTACTTTCTGCTGGTTTTAAAACCACGGTACAACCTGCTGCTAAGGCCGGAGCCAATTTCCAAACCGCCATTAAAATCGGGAAGTTCCAAGGAATAATTTGGGCTACAACGCCAATAGGCTCATTAACAATTAAGGAAACCGTATTGCTGTCAAGTTCCGATAGGGAACCCTCTTCCGCACGGATAACGCCCGCAAAATAACGGAAGTGATCGATCGCTAATGGAATATCGGCATTCAGGGTTTCCCGAATAGCTTTCCCGTTGTCCACCGTTTCCACAGCAGCAATCATTTCTAAATTCGCCTCGATGCGGTCGGCAATTTTATTTAAAATATTGCTACGCTCGGTAGCTGAGGTTTTTCCCCAAGTTTCAAAAGCTTTGGCAGCTGCTTCCACAGCCTTATCAATATCTTCTTTGGTCGAGTGGGCAACTTGGGTAAAGGGCTTCCCATCTAATGGGGAAAGGTTATCAAAATACTTCCCTAAGCTTGGTGCTACGAAAGCGCCATTGATAAAATTGTCATATCGTTCTTTGAACGATGGTCGTGCAATTGTGCTCATATTTTAAGATTTTCTAAGTTTATACTGGACTATAACCCAAATTTAATGGAGATTACGGAAGGCCTGTAGCATTATAATCGCTTTCCATAGCATTATTGTTTCAAGACGTTTATTTATCCATTACAGCCTATTAGCTTTGCCTAATGTCATAATAAGGCATGGAGTACGCCTATTAGTTTTGATTTATCAATAGTTTTTATATATTTGATAAGCAGCCAATTATAGAAAATGTTTGATATGAGTGGAAAAAATTTGATTCAGGAACTGCCTTTTTCCAAGGAAAATGAAATCAATACATTGGTTGAGAATAGAAGAGCTTTTACACTTGAAAACTTTGAACTCAATGTGTATGAAACCTACCAAGCCAGTAGTTTGGTGCCCCTGAAGTTTGATGATATGGTTATCATCAACATGCTCAAGGGAAAGAAAATTATGCACGTCAATGAGGTGCCTGCTTTTGAGTATTACCCCGGTGAGACCATCGTGCTGCCGGCGTCCAAACCCATGCACATCGATTTCCCCGAAGCCGCTTTGTTAGACCCGACCCAATGCACCGCATTGGTAATCTCTTCCGATAAAGTAAATCGAACCTTAAATTACCTTAATGAGTATTATCCAAAAGAAAATAACAGGCTCCAATGGAACTTCGCCTGGGATAATATCCATTTTGCCAATACCAGCGAAATTAGCGCCATATCCAATAAACTCTTCGCTAGCATGACTAGCGATGATCCCTTAAAGGATGTGCTTGCCGATCTGTTATTCAAAGAATTGCTCGTGCGCATCATTCAGCAACAGCAATTTGCGCAGCTCAGAATCGACAAGCCAACAGCGCAAAATCAGCCCATAATACATTTGAAAAAATATATCGCAAATCATATAAGTGACAAACTAACTGTTGATCAACTAAGCCAATACATGAACATGAGTAAAGCGTCCCTGTTCCGAATGTTTAAGGAAGAACTGGGCATAAGCCCCATGGAATTGGTTATTCAAGAAAGAATCTACAAAGCTAAAGAAATGCTGAAAACAAAACTGTCTGTTAAAGAAGTTTGTTATGCCTGCGGATTTAGTGATGTCAATTATTTCGTGCGTACCTTCCGAAAAAGAGAAGGCATGACACCCGGACATTACCAACGCCGCCAAGAAGCTAGCGCTTCATAACGCGGTCTAATTCACGTTTCGACTCTCGTTCTTTGATACTCTCGCGCTTATCGAAGTCCTTCTTGCCTTGTGCCAAGGCAATTTCGATCTTCGCATAACCTCGTTCGTTGATGAAAATACGTAATGGAACTATCGTAAACCCCTTTTCCTCGCCTTTCTCCCGCAGCTTTTTAAGCTCCTTCTTGGTCAATAATAGCTTGCGGTCGCGTTTGGCCTCATGGTTATAAAAAGAACCATAGGAATACTCGGCAATATGCATGTTCCGAATGTATAATCCATCCTCGAAAAATGAGCAGAAACTGTCGTTAATATTGGCTTTACCTTCACGGATAGATTTAATCTCCGTACCTAATAAAGCCAGCCCCGCAACATAGCGGTCTAGCAGGTGAAACTCAAAGGAAGCGCGTTTATTTTTAATATTAACAGTCGATGAAATGGCCATTTATCTGGATCTTTGAAGCACAAAGGTAATAAATAAACAATTTTTGCAAAATCATACCCTTTTAATTACACTACATTCTGTTAATATTAATTTAATTTTATGATATTTATATGTCAAATCACAACTAAAGTCATGCTTAAGTTTTGTATGTTTGCGTCGATTTTTTGTAATAAAAGGTAAAAATTGCACATTAATTGTTTAATGATAAGAGTAGTTTTGTACCTTTGTGAGATTTTTGACGATTTTTGTTAAAAGTTCAAAAAGTAAATATTGTTGAGAAAATAGATACCTGACGAATGAGCAAGGGAAAATTAAACGAAAGAACTGCGCGGTTTTTAAATGGCGAGTTAGGAGATATAAAATCTAAAAACTTATATGCCTATTTCAGACCAATCCAATCCAAGCAAGATACCGAGGTTAAAATTGATGGCCGTCGTGTCTTGATGTTCGGTTCAAACTCCTACCTAGGGTTAACAACCGATCCCCGTATTATTAAAGCCTCCCAAGATGCTTTGGAAAAATATGGAACTGGGTGCGCAGGGTCGCGATTCCTGAACGGAACCCTCGATATTCACGTAGAACTCGAAGAAAAATTGGCCGATTACGTTGGTAAAGAAGCCGCAATTCTGTTCAGTACCGGATTCCAGTCGAACTTAGGACCCTTGTCTTGCCTGACTGGACGCCATGATTACATCTTGTTAGATGAACGTGACCATGCTTCTATCATCGATGGAAGTAGATTGTCCTTCTCCAAAGTAATTAAATACGCCCACAATAATATCGATGACCTTCGCGATAAAATTTCGCGCCTGCCCGAAGAAAGCTTCAAGCTTATCGCTACTGATGGTATCTTCAGCATGGAAGGTGACATCGTAAAATTACCAGAACTTGTACAAGTAGCTAACGAATTCGACGCCGCAATATTGTGCGACGACGCCCATAGCCTTGGCGTTATCGGGGAAAAAGGTGCCGGAACAGCATCTCACTTCGGTCTAACAGATCAGGTGGACCTGATTATGGGTACTTTCAGTAAGTCATTAGCTTCCTTAGGGGGCTTCGTGGCAGCTGATAAAGATACCATCGAGTTCTTGAAACACCGCGCCCGCTCCTTGATGTTCAGTGCATCCATGACCCCGGCATCGGTGGCTTCAACTTTGAAAGCCCTGGAAATTATTCAAACAGAACCAGAGCACATCGAAAGATTATGGGCCAACACCAATTACGCGAAGAAGTTATTACTTGATAACGGTTTTGATTTAGGAGCTACCGAAAGCCCAATCTTACCTATCTTCGTTAGAAATAACGAGAAAACATACATCGTGACCAAAATGCTACAAGATGATGGCGTTTTTGTGAACCCTGTAGTTGCACCGGCCGTACCAGCAGAAGAGTCCCTAATCCGATTCTCCCTAATGGCAACACATACCTTCGATCAAATCGATGAGGCCGTGGAAAAAATGACCAAAGTGTTCAAAGCATTAGAGGTCGAAACATTTATTGGATAACTAAAAATTAATCACCGTGATAACGATTGTTCCCGTAGAAACGAAAAGTCAAAGAGCAAAATTCATTGATTTTCCTCACGATCTGTATGCGAACGATCCGAATTATGTGCCAGAATTATTTCTGGCACAGGATGATTTATTAAACCCCAAAAAACACCCCTTCTACCAACATTCCACTGCACAACCTTTTCTGGCCTATCAGGATGGTGAAATCGTAGGACGTGTCCTCGCGATTTACAATACCAACCACAATGCCTTTAACCAGGTGAACGAAGGACAGTTTGGATTCTTTGATTGTATTAACGATCAGGAAGTGGCCAATAAATTATTGGAAACCGCAGAAGAATGGGTGAAAAATAAAGGCGCTAACAATATCGTTGGACCCATCAACTTATCAACAAACGATACGTTAGGATTATTAGTAGAAGGCTTCGACAGACCGCCAATGGTCATGATGCCCTACAATTTTCCTTACTATATGGACCTCATCAGCAAAGCAGGATTCGATAAAAAAGAAGACCTCAGAGCGTATTTGGTAAATAAAAGTACCGCAAGCCAACGCTCGGTGTTGTTGTTGGAAAAATTGGAAGCTCGTTTACAACGATCAGGAATTATTCTTCGACAGATAAACCTGAAAGATTTTAAAAATGAAGCCGAAAAAATTAAAGTGGTTTACAATAAAGCATGGGATAAAAACCTCGGGTTTGTACCTATGACCGATGCGGAATTCTTCTATATCGCCAAAGACTTGAAAATGCTCGTCGACCCTAAATACTGCATCATCGCACAAAAAGGAGACGAAATCATTGGCTTTGCCCTCGGAATTCCAAATCTCAATGAAATATTGATTAATATCAAAAGAGGAAGACTCCTTCCAACCGGAATCTTTAAACTCTTATTCGGTAAGAAAAACATTAAATCTGTCAGGGTGCTTATGCTTGGCGTACTGGAGAGCTATCGTAAACTGGGTATTGAAGCCTGCCTTTACGGACGCATTATCAAAAATGCACTCCCTTCCGGTATTGTCGAAGCAGAATGTTCATGGATGCTCGATCATAACTACCTGATGAATCACGCTATTGAACAAATAAACGCAGACTTCTACAAACGTTATCGGCTTTACGAAAAAGCGATATGAGAAAGAAAATTTTCATTACCGGTGCGAGCGGTTTCGTAGGCTCTCACCTGGTGGAGGCTGCCCAAAACTTGGGCCTGGAAGTGCATGCCGCAGTGCGTAAAAGCAGTGCCATTGAGCCTATTCAGCAATACGTCGATAAATTTGTATACCCCAATCTTGGTAACACAGAAGAACTGAAGCAATTGTTCGAAGCTGAACAATATGCCTATATCATCCATGCCGCGGCTATGACCAAGGCGAAAGATGAAGAACAAATGAAAGCCGTGAATATTGGCTATACCGAAGCGATACTGGCTGCAGCAACAACCGCTGACATGCCTTTAATCCGTATCTCCTTCGTCAGTAGCCTCGCAGCTATTGGGCCTATTGCCTACAATAGCGAAACATTGATCGATGAATCCACGCCTTATCAGCCAGTTACCGTATATGGGCGTAGCAAACGCGATGCGGAACTGATGATTAAAGCGAAATTTGCCGATAAACCTATTTCGGTATTTCGCCCAACCGCAGTGTATGGTCCCCGGGAGAAGGATATCTTTATCTTATTCGACACCATGAATAAGGGTTTGGATCCCTATATCGGCAAGAATCCACAAAAACTCAGCTTTGTTTACGTGAAAGATCTTTGCGATGTCTTATTGCAAGGTTGTATAGCGCCGCAACAAGGCCTACAATTTTACAATATATCCGACGGGCTAGTGTACTCGAGGTATGCGATGGCCGATATTTTTAAGCAAACCTTAAAGCGTAGACTGTTCCGCATTCATGTGCCCCTTGGGCTAGTGAAATTAGTGGCGCAGTTCTCGGAACGCCTGTATAAGTCCTCCGCCAAAACACCGGTAATCTATCCCGAAAGGCTAGGGGAGTTAACAGCAGAAAACTGGGGATGTGCAATTAACCATGCCGTACAAGCATTAGATTTCAACCCTAAATTTGACCTGGAAAGAGGGTTGAAAGAGAGTTTGAATTGGTATAAAAGCCATAACTGGCTGTAAAATGAAAAACATAAAGGGCAGCAATGCCTTTAAATCATAAAAATAATGAGTGGTCAAAAGATCAATAAAAAGTTATTTCAGGATCGGAAGAGAACGAATATCTTAAGTAATCCTGAACAAAAACTAATTTCCTACCTCGTGCCTAAAATCCCGAATTGGATTTCCTCCGACGGATTAACGGCAATCGGCCTATTTGGATCCTTCATGATTTTAGGAAGCTTCCTGCTCGCCGAGTATGTGCATATCAATTACTTGTTCCTCGGTATTGTCGGCTTCTTCGTGCAATGGTTCGGCGACTCCCTGGATGGACGTATTGCCTACTACCGCAATAAATCGCGGAAATGGTACGGTTTCGCATTGGATATCGTGATGGACTGGGTGAGTACCGTTTTTATCGGACTTGGTTACGTGCTGTATGCCACCGGCGATTTTAAATACCTGGGCTTTACCCTGGTATCTTTATACGGATGGGCCATGATTATTTCCCAATTGCGTTATCGCATCACCGATAAGTATACCATCGATGCCGGATTGCTGGGTCCAACCGAAATCCGCGTTATTATCAGTTTGGTATTGGTGCTGGAAGTATTTGTGCCGGGATCCATTAATTACAGTGTGCTTGGTATTTGTATTATCTTGTTCTTCATCAACCTGGGCGATACCAAAAAGCTATTGGCCTTAGGTGATCAAAAGGATATCGAAGAGAAGGCCGCCAAAGCCCAACAGCCAAAACAAGATTAAACCGCATGCCACATGACAGCGAAAGTAAAAGAATTTCTACGAGTACAGCTATCCGCCTTTATCGGCGGATTGTCTGACTTTGGCATCTATACCTTCTGCTACACGGTCTTAAAATTCACAGCGCCATTCTCCAATGTCATTAGTGGAAGTTTAGGTGCTATCGTAAACTTTACCATCAACCGTTACTGGTCTTTTAACAGCAAGACTCAATCGATCGGCAGCCAACTCTGGAAGTTTATCATTGTAGTCATCGGAAGCATCAGTCTAAAAACCCTGGGAATCCATTTCCTCGTAGATTTCCTCCACTGGCACTTCCTGCTCTCCAAAGGAATCGTAGAAATCATCGTTTCCCTCGGATTCAACTTTACCCTCCAAAAATACTGGGTGTTTAAAAAGTAGATTAACTTTTTGAGCTAAGCTTTACTTTACCCATTTCCAAAAAACCTTTTCCATACTTTTCCTTTTGTATAGGATAATTACAAAAGCATTGTAATGCTTTTTCACATCCCTTGTTCAGCCTATTGCAAAGGGGATTGATACGGGTGAGAAAGGGGAGTGAAAGGGAAGTGGAAGGTGTTGTTGCAGTAGTTAGTATGGAGTATTTAGTAGTTAGAGCCTGCAGGAGGAGGGTAGGGCTGGGAATTGCGGTACTCTTTGTTATCGTTTTGTCGAGGTGCTGTCAACGTTTTGTGGACGGGTTGTCATCGTGAGCGGAGTCGAACGACTGGTACGTCGGTACAGGTAGCACGCTTTGTTTAACTTTTTTGTCGAGGTGCTGTCGAGGTACTGTCGACGTGTTGTCAACGTTTTGTGGACGGGTTGTCATCGTGAGCGGAGTCGAACGATTAGTACGTCGGTACAGGTAGCACGCTTTGTTCAATTTTTTATAATATTGATTGCACGCTATCTTATAAAACTACTACCAATAGTACTTCAGCACTGACAAAAGCTTTGCAAGCAATGCTTGTTTATGTAATCAATGCTTTCATATTTCTTTAAACTAACGTCGTTATTGCGTGCTATCTGTACTGACGTACCAGTCGTTCGACTCCGCTCACGATGACAGCACGACAACAGAACGAAGACAACAAGACGATAGAATACCTCCCGTCTGCTAAATTTATCACGCATTGTCCTAGCGAGTTACGCTATTTCCACAAAAATACTTTGCTGTATCTCTTGGAAGTGAAGGTAATTTGTCCCTATCTTTGCACCACTCCGCAAGGGAGGGACGGCTGGAA